>CAYRDX010000006.1:0-8551 GCA_964423205.1 uncultured Saprospiraceae bacterium
AGCTTGAGTCAATAGAAGTTTTCCGTTGGCACAACCTGACTTGTGATTTTTTAGATTTTTAAAAACTGAAATCAGTTACAGCCGCTTGTACAATCAATTGGATATCCTGTCTTTGGATGAATTTAGACGCTTTTGAAGAATGCCGATCGGATGATTTCTTGGTTCTTACCTTTCAAAATTAGGAGAAGGAGAAAGTTAGCGCAACAACTTTTGTTTCTAAATCAGAACCTCTGTTTCTAAATCAGAACTTTTAGGAATAAAAAGACCAAACCTCAAACCTTTTCAAAATGAACGCTTCCGAAAAACTCCGCAAACTCCGGATAGAAAAAGGCTATTCTCAGGAATATATGGCCGCAAAACTTGGCCTCTCCCAAAGTGCTTACAGCAAAATAGAACGTGGCAAGACCAAGCTGACGATAGAGAGATTAGAAAGACTGTCTGAACAGGACTATTTTGCCAATTGATAGCACAGGTGTTGCATTGCACATCTGTACCACTATTTAGTTGGTGGATAAAAAGTAAAAACACCTATTTTGGTCAAAAATAAGACTATGGATAAAGGCTACCACCAACTCCTTTCCGTCATCAAAGCCACTATACGAAATGAGCGGCACAAAGCCATCCGCCAACTCAACCGCTCACTCATTTCAGTGTACTGGGAAATTGGTAGGCAAATTGTCAAAAGCCAGCAACAGCATGGATGGGGAAAAGGCGTCGTAGAGCAACTGTCAAAAGACCTGGCAATGGAATTCGAAGGTCAGAATGGATTTTCTGCCAGAAACCTGTGGTTTATGCGGCAGTTTTATGAAACATATCAGGCAAGTCCAAATCTGAAACAGCTTGTTTCAGAAATTCCCTGGGGGCAGCATATACTCATCATGCAGAAGGCAAAAAGCCATGACGAGCGGGTTTATTACCTGAAAGCAACCTCTGATTTTGCCTGGAGCCGCGAAGTGCTGTTGAACCAAATTAAAGCACAGTCCTACGAACGCCAACAACAACAACCGAAGCAGACGAATTTCAAGCTGACGCTGCCCGGGCACTTTGCCGAACAGGCCAATGAAGTCATGAAAAGCAGTTACAGCCTTGAATTCCTCGGCATACACGAACCGGTACTTGAGTTGGAATTAGAACGCCGCCTGTTGGAGAAACTGAAGGATTTCCTGTTGGAGCTCGGTTATGGTTTCTCTTTTATCGGCAGCCAATATCCGCTGAAACTGAGCGATAAAACCTACCGTGTGGATTTGCTTTTCTTCCACCGCAATTTGCAATGCCTCATCGCCATAGCCCTCAAAATCGGAGCGTTCAAACCCGAGTATGCCGGTAAGATGAACTTTCACCTCGAGTTGCTCGATGAACAGGTCAGACTGGCACAGGAACATCCGTCCATTGGTATCATCCTTTGCGCCGAAAAGGACAATCTGGAAGTAGAATACGCACTTCGTACAACGACAAAACCCATGGGTGTGGCCGAGTACCAACTCAGCAATGATTTACCCAAAGAACTCAGCGGACAACTTCCCAGCCCTGCTGAATTAAAATCAAACCTGCATTTTGAGCAAGATGAGTAGAGTTAAAGCACTTGTCACCCTGAAAGGGGCCCCATGCCCCTTGTCACCCTGAAAGGGGCCCCATGCCCCTTGTTACCCTGAAAGGGGCCCACTGCCCATTGTACCCTGAAAGGGGCCAACTGCCCCTTGTCACCCTGAAAGGGGCCAACTGCCTACACCCACTTACTGACTATTAACATTATGATACTGGAAGGCGTATCCCTGGGCAGCATCCGGCGTCGCAAGCAGTATTTCCGCCGACAGGCGGCAGCATGAAAAAATGAACTAATTCCGCAAAACTGGAAGAATCCGGAAGATGGGTAATAATCAATTTTGGATTGGCAAAGAGGCTTTCGTCGTTGCCTTACTCTGCTCCAACATCTACACCTTCCCAAACGCCAGCCACCGACCTGACAAACTTCACCCTCATCATCGACAGGCTTTTGCCTTTAGCCTTATGAAAACAAACCAATGTTTGCGAACTTGCCGCCCGCAAAGACTTTGACTATGAACGTCCTTTCACGGGTCTTAATTCCCAAGCTCGTTTTCCTGTTGATTTTGACAGTTTCTGTCAATGCACAAAGCCCTTCCGTTTCCCTGCAGGAATGTTACAGTCAGGCACAGCTTAACAGTAGCCTCGTCCGGAATCCCGACCTCATGTCGCAGATTAGCAGCCTGCGTTTGGAAAACATCGATGCCGGCCGCCTGCCACAGGTGAAATGGAACGCCAAAGCTACCTGGCAAAATGAGGTGTTCGGGCTTCCTTTCCCCCCACCCGGAGGCATTGATTTAAGTATTCCCCATTATAACCTCCAAACTTGGTTAGAAGGTTCTTACCTGTTATATGACGGCAGACTATCGAAGGCCCAGAAAAGTGTGGAACAGGCGAAACTCAGCACCGAACAGCAATCGGTGGCAGTAGAGTTGAATAAACTCAAAGACCATGTGAACCAGTATTTCTTCGGAGCTATGATGCTGCAGGAGCAGGTGAAATTACTGGAAGTGACTGCCCTCGATTTAGAGGCCCGGATGGCTCAGATGGAAGCCGGATTGAAACACGGCGTTGTGTTAGAAAGCGACATGAAAAAAGTGCAGGTAGAACACCTGAAACTGAAGTCGGTCATTTCCGGACTACTCAGCGATAAAAAGGCAGCCATCAGGGTATTGTCCAGTTTATGCGGAATGGAAATAGCTGAGGATGCTGAACTACGGACTCCGGATTTTGAAACGCTACGGCCCGATGGCACCCTCAAACGACCGGAAATGCAGCTCTTCGAATTGCAGAAACAGCAACTGCTCAGTTCCCTCAGCCTGCTCGAAGCCAACGATAAACCAAAAGTCGGTGCATTTGTACAGGCTGGTTTGGGTTATCCCGACCCGCTGAATTTTTTTGACGAGGAAATCAGCCCTTACGGAATTGTCGGTGTGCAATTCAGTTGGAAATTCTGGGATTGGAAACACAGCGATAGGGAACGGCAGCAACTGGCCCTGCAGGCACAGATTATCGACAATCAAAAAAAGAATTTTGAAGAGAATATACGACACCAGGAAGCCCGCTTTCTGGTGAACATCAGCAAGGTACAGGAACAGTTGGTGCAGGATCGCGAAATTGCCAGGTTGCAATCCGAAATCCTGAAACAACTATCCTCACAGCTCGACCACGGCGTAATTACCACCACCGATTACCTGCTGCAGTCAAATGCTGAGTTGCAGGCAAGGCTGAACATGGAAACGCACCGGGTGCAACTGATTCAGGTGCAGACTTTGTACTGGACTTGGAAGGGATGGTTTTGACGGTGTAGCGGTGTAACGGTGCAACGGTGCAGCGGTGTAGCGGTGTAGCGGTGTAGCGGTGTAACGGCTTGCCCCGAATCCTCGGGGGTGCAGCGGTGTTACGGTGTTACGGTACAGGATGCAGTGAGGTCTCTTAATCTCTGCGCCTTCTCTGCGAAACTCTGTGTAACATAAAATCATAGTTAATAAATAGCCAGATTCGGCATGAAAAAACAGATTATCCTATTCATTGCAATTGTTTTGTTAGTTGCCGCCTGCAGCAAAGAAGAAAAAACGGCAGATGCCTACGGCAATTTTGAAACCACGGAAACCACTGTGTCAGCAGAGGCGAACGGCAAATTGTTGCTGCTGCAGGTGGAAGAAGGTATGACCCTCGAAGCGGGAACCTTGGTTGCACTGATTGACACGACCCTGCTGCACCTCCAGAAGCAGCAATTGCTGGCAACTCTCAGTACAATCGGTAAAAAGACACAGGACCCCAATCCGCAGATTTCGGTGTATGAAAGTCAGAAGGCCAACCTCATTCGGGAGCGCGACCGCGTAGCCCGGTTGTTGACTGACAAAGCCGCCACACCCAAACAACTCGACGATTTAAACGGACAGATTGCCGTCGTGGACAAACAAATTGCGGCAGCAAAAAAACAGGCTGGCACGGTGAATACCGGAATCCTGGGTGAAAAAGAACCCGTTCTCGCTCAGGTGCGCGTATTGGAAGAGCAAATCAAACGCTGTTACATTTACAATCCGCTGAAAGGCACCGTGCTGACCAAAATCGCCGAGGTTGCAGAAATGGTGGGTATGGGCTCGCCACTGTACAGAATCGCTACCCTTGATACGCTCGAATTGCGGGCTTTTGTCAGTGGTGCACAGCTTTCTTCACTGAAATTGGGGCAAACGGTGAATGTGGAGATAGACTCGGAGACGGATGTGCAAAGTTTCCCCGGAACAGTGAGTTGGATATCGGGAAAAGCGGAGTTTACACCAAAAACAATTCAGACGAAAGAAGAGCGGGTGAACCTCGTTTATGCTTTTAAAGTGCGGGTAGCTAATGATGGCAGTCTGAAAATGGGTATGCCTGGGGAGGTGTTTTTTTTGAAAGGGGTTGTTGCACAATAGAGCAAATGAGTTTCTCATTGTTCTTTAGATTCATAGCAGCAGTTAATTTCCAATTTCCAATTTCCAATTTCCCCCGAGTACTCGGGGTCCAATTTCCAATTTCCAATCTCAGTGCCTTCAATTTCCATCCAAAATATCACGAAAACTTACGGAGCAGTGACAGCCCTGGACCAGGTTTGTTTCGATGTGCAGGACGGAGAGTTGTTCGGACTGATTGGTCCTGACGGGGCAGGAAAAACTACTTTGTTCCGGATACTGGCGACCCTGCTTGTACCCGATTTCGGGAATGTGTCAGTTCAGGGTTTCGACCCTGTGAAACAGTACAAAGAAGTGCGGCAGCGCATCGGTTACATGCCCGGAAGGTTTAGCCTGTATCAGGACTTGTCGGTGCAGGAAAACCTGGAGTTTTTTGCGTCCATTTTCGGCACCACCATTCAGGAGAATTACCATTTGGTGAAAGAAATTTACTCGCAGTTGGAGCCTTTCAAAAACCGCCGGGCCGGTAAACTTTCCGGGGGTATGAAACAAAAGCTCGCACTGAGTTGCGCGCTCATCCATGAGCCGGAGTTCCTGCTGCTCGACGAACCGACTACCGGTGTGGATGCCGTCAGCCGGAAGGAGTTTTGGGAAATGCTGGCACGACTGAAAGAGCGGAGTATCACCATTCTGGTCAGTACACCATACATGGATGAGGCGGGGCTTTGTGACCGTATCGCATTGATTCAGAAGGGAAAGATTTTGTCGATAAATACCCCGAAGGGTCTTATCGGGGAGTTTTCAAAACCGCTGTTTGCGGTGCGCTCAGCCGATATGTTCGCACTGATTAACGATTTGAGGGATTTTGAGGGAACGGACACAGCATTCCCGTTTGGAGCTTATGTGCATTTGACCACGACAAAACCCGTGGAAGTCCGGGAACTGGAAAATTATTTGAGCGGAAAGAACCATAGGCAGGTAGAAATTATGCCCATTGAGCCGACCGTGGAGGATTGTTTTATGGCGCTGATGAGGAATTGATATTCAGTCTTAGTGAGGCCCTGACTTCGAGTCAGAGCCTCACTTGAGTCATCTTTGAAACTATCTTAGTGAGGCCCTGACTTCGAGTCAGAGCCTCACTTGAGTCATCTTTGAAACTATCTTAGTGAGGCCCTGACTTCGAGTCAGAGCCTCACTTGAGTCAGAATTGAATCTATGCCCACAGTAATTGAAGTAAAAAATCTAACCAAGAAATTCGGCGACTTCACTGCCGTCGATGCCATCACCTTCGAGGTGGAGGAAGGGGAGATTTTTGGCTTTTTGGGGGCAAATGGTGCTGGCAAATCCACAGCCATGCGCATGCTTACCGGCTTGCTGATACCCACTTCCGGAGAGGGTAGGGTAGCGGGTTTCGACGTGTATCGGGATGCAGAAAAAATCAAACGACACATCGGCTATATGAGCCAGAAGTTTTCGCTCTACGAAGACCTGACGGTCTGGGAAAACATCCGCTTTTTCGGGGGAGTATATGGTGTCGGACGGAAACAGATGAAATCGAAGTACGAAAAACTGATGGACGAGTTGGGCTTAATATCAATGGAGGCGAAGCTGGTTCATGACCTGCCTTTGGGCTGGAAACAAAGGCTGGCCTTTTCTGTTGCCCTTTTTCATGAGCCTAAAATCGTTTTTCTCGATGAACCGACTGGTGGTGTTGACCCCATTACAAGGCGGCAGTTCTGGGAGATGATTTACAAAGCCGCACATGAAGGGGTAACTGTTTTCGTGACCACCCACTACATGGACGAAGCTGAATATTGTGACAGGGTGAGCATTATGGTGGACGGCCGCATCGATGCGCTTGATTCTCCAGATGGGTTGAAAAAGACCTATAAGGCCGATAGCATGGAAGGGGTATTTTTAAAACTTGCTCGCGGGTAAAAACTATTCTTCAGCAAGTTGGAGAATTTTGTCATAAACTGGGGAGGACAGTCTGAAATTTGATTCGGTTATACAGCGGTCAAGCAATGGCTTAATGTTTTTGATTAACCCTGATTTCTTTGCTTGAATTAGGATGCCGCCAAGACCGGTTATGTTAAGATGGAGTTCGGTAGCTATTTGCCTTGCATTGAGGTCATCCAGTATCAGCCAATCAGCCTTTTTCTCAACAGCAAGGGCAATTGCGTAGGCTTCACCTAAGTCAATTTTCTGGGTGTTTAAGAGTTCAGTTAGGAGCTTTGACTTATTTGGTTCTTCAGTCTTTAACCAGTCAACAGCTGTAAAACAGGAAGTGTCGATGCCAAGTGTTTCTAATTCAAGTAACTCCCGAAGAACCGCTTTTGGGAAAAAAACTTCACCGAAAAGTCGATGAAGAATATTTAGAGCTTGTTTGGGATTTAGTGCTTGAGTTAAAAACGAGAAATTTTTCGTCAATTTTTTGGCTTTTTGAAGGAGAATAGCGGGACTACTTGACTGAAAAAAGCTGAAAAAGTGGCGAAAAAGGGTCGTTTTGAGCCAAGTGACCAAATTCCAAACAAGCTCTTAACTCCCCAATGCGGGCCAAAGCACTGATGCAAGCAGTATCGCTAATGACTTTCATCGTTTAGAGTGAAGTTTTTCCAGTTTTGGACATCCTGATTTAGCGCAGATATGTCGTAATGGATTGGGATTTTTCGCTTGCCCAATTCATCGAGAAAAACCACTTTTGGTATATTGGCAAATTCGGCACATTTGCCGGGAGGCATTTGCCACTCGGTATAGAAGAAAACGGCAAGGTCTAATCTTGCTTGTTCTTCTGAGAGTCCAAGACTCATGAAATCAGATTCCAGAATGGTTATGACGAGATTCATTTGATTGATTTTCAACAAAAATAAGCCTTACTGGCTATAGTTGCTGATGTACAGTTGAAACTATGAATAAATTCCTGGCATTTGTAAAAAAAGAATTCTGGCACATCCTGCGGGATAAGCGCACACTGCTTATCCTCATAGGTATGCCTTTGGCCCAGGTGCTCATTTTTGGCTATGCCATCACCAATGAATTCAGGGATGCCTCAATAGTGATACTCGACCAGGCGAAGGACAAGATGAGCCAGGAGCTGACCCATAAACTGCTGGCATCCGGACATTTGAAGTTGGTAGGACATGCGGAAAGCTATGAGGATATTGACTCTTATTTCAAAAAGGGTACAGTCAAATTGGCCGTTGTCATTCCTCCTGATTTTGAGAAGAATTACGAACGGAAGAGGTTGTCGCCACAAATAGCTCTGAGTGAATACAGCGCACAGGTGCAGTTTATCGCCGATGGTACAGAACCCAATTACGCCAGCACGCTCATAGCTTATGCCTGTCAGATGATTGCCGGTTTTACTGCTGAACAAAGTGAGGCTGTAAAACCAGTGCAGCCCATCAAAGTGGAGACAAGGATGTTGTTTAATCCGCTTTTGAAAAGCACTTTTCTCTTTGTGCCGGGTGTGATGGCAGTATTGCTGATGCTTATTTCAGCTATGATGACCTCACTCACCATCGCCAGGGAAAAGGAAATGGGCACCATGGAACTGCTGCTGGTTTCGCCGCTGCATCCACTGATGATAGTGGTAGGTAAAGTGGTGCCTTATGTGTTTTTGGCCTTTCTCGACGGCATCATCATTTTGTCGCTGGGCGTATTTGTATTTGGTGTGCCCATCAATGGAAGCCTATTGTTGTTACTTGGAGCCAGTGTGCTGTATGTGTTGACGGCCCTGTCACTGGGGGTTTTTATTTCCACCCGAACCAACACACAGCAAACTGCCCTGATGATTTCGCTGGTTGGGCTTATGTTACCGACTGTGCTGCTGTCCGATTTTATTTTTCCATTGCAAAGTATGCCGGTAGTGTTACAGGTGATTGGAAACGCCATTCCGGCGCGGTGGTTTGTGTCCATAGCCAGGGATGTAATGATAAAAGGGACGGGAATTGACTTTGTCTGGCAGGAAATGTTGGTATTAGGCGGTATGACTATGTTTTTCCTGCTCATGGCCATGAAAAGTTTTAAACACCGGCTGACTTAGGGGAATGTAAAATGATAAATGTAAAATGATAAATGTAAAATGATAAATGTAAAATGATAAATGTAAAATG
>CAYRDX010000006.1:8651-83434 GCA_964423205.1 uncultured Saprospiraceae bacterium
TAAATGTAAAATGATAAATGTAAAATGATAAATGTAAAATGATAAATGTAAAATGATAAATGTAAAATGTAAAAGTGCAGGGAACCAGCTTAATTTGACCATTTTATTTTTCATTATTCCACGATAATTGACTGAAAGCATGCGCATTATCTTATTACTCATCAGGAAGGAACTGACCCAGATTTTCAGGAATCGGGCCATGCTGCCTATTCTGTTTGTCATGCCCATCATTCAGTTGATTATCCTGTCTTATGCAGCTACACACGACATTAAAAATATCTACCTGGGTGTCAGTGACCACGACCAAAGCGCTTATTCCAGGTTGTTGGTTCAAAAAATGACGGCATCCGGTTATTTCAGATTGACCACTACACCAGTGAACGATAAGGCCGTCAATTATGCCCTTCTGGACAACAGCGCCGATATTGTCCTGACTATTCCCGCTGGATTTGAAAGAGATTTAATTCGACTGGAAAAGCCGGCAGATTTGCAGCTGTTGGCCAACGCCGTAAATGGCCAAAAGGCCGGTTTGGCAGTCAGTTATGCAGCTACTGTCATTCAGGATTTTGGTCGGGAAATCGGTGTGGATTTGACCAAAATTCAGGCTATCAGGGCGGTCTCAGGGACGAATATTCCGGCAAGACCAGCTTCTGTTGGTTCATTGAACATCACCTGGTCGAATTGGTACAATCCCACACTTGACTATAAAACCTTCATGGTGCCGGGGATACTTGGCGTCATGGTGTCCATGCTTGTACTCGTGCTTTCAGCAATGAACGTGGTCAGGGAAAAAGAGATAGGCACCATTGAACAAATCAACGTCACGCCCATCCGCAAATGGCAGTTCATTCTTGGAAAATTGCTGCCTTTTCTAATCATTGGTTTGTTGATACTCACCATAGGCCTTACTGCCGGGAAACTAATCTTTGATATTCCAATTGTTGGAAACCTGTGGGTTGTATTTGCCTTTAGCGTGGCCAATATATTTTGCATGTTGGGCATCGGTTTTTTCATTTCTAATTTCTCCGACACCCAGCAGCAGGCCATGTTCATTTCCTGGTTTTTTATGGTCATTTTCATTCTGATGTCCGGACTATTCACGCCCATTCAAAGTATGCCACAATGGGCGCAGGCTATGACCATTCCTAATCCCATAGCTCACTTTGTCGAAGTGATGCGATTGGTTCTGTTAAAAGGCAGTTCATGGGGCGATATCCGCTACAATTTCACTGTGATGATTGTGATGGGCATTGTATTCAACAGTCTTGCTGTTTGGACTTATCGGAAGAGAATTGTTTGAATTCCAGCTCTTTCAGAATACAAATTACACTGATTTGCCAAGTGTAAATCCTACCTTCGTACAACTCTTACTATTTCAAACCTTATCAAACTATTTCCTACTGATGTCCATACAATACGTTCAAAGCAAAACTACCCGGCTGTTTGATGCCCCCTCAGGTACTAAATACATATACATCCTGATTTTCGGAGAAGAAGTGGAACTGATGAAAGAAAAGGAAAACGGCAGGGTGAAAGTGCGCTACCGGGAAAAGTATTTTGGCTGGGTCAAAGAAAAGGACCTGGGTAAAAACGCTTCCCTTGAAATTTACTTTATCGACGTGGGGCAGGGAGATGCCACTTTTATCATTACTCCGGGGCGCAGGAAAATACTCGTTGATGGCGGTTACAATGAGCAGGCTATGAACTTCCTGGCCTGGAAGTTTCAGTTGGAAAATATTCTATCACCACCCTTGGAAATCGATTTGCTGGTGCTTTCGCATGGCGACCACGACCATCTGGGCGGCCTTATTCCATTGGTCAGGCATCCGAAAATTAATGTCAAAAAAGTAATTCACAACGGTATTGCCACTTACACAAAAGGCAGCTTCAAAACTGAATTGGGTGATTTCGATGCAAAGAAAAAGTTATTGCTGACGAGGCACGAAAAACTGGATGACCTCAAGGGACAGCCCCTTTCACGCAATTTCAGCAATTGGACCAAGGTGCTTCAGGATGAAAATGTAGACTATGTTGCCATGGATGATACCATGAAGCTCGACTTTGGAGAAAAAGACATTTCAATTGATGTACTCGGCCCAAGATTGAGCGAACATAATGGAAAGAAGGTTTTTGCCTGGTTCGGGAATAAATCACACACCATTAACGGCCATTCTGTTCTATTGCGTTTGAACTATAAAGATGTAAGTCTCATGCTTTCCGGCGATTTGAACATCGAGGGAGCAGAGTACCTGATGACTGACCCAAGGACCGTTCACAAAATGTCCTCCCATATTTTCAAAACCCCGCACCATGGCAGTCATGAGTTTTATCCGCCATTCTTCGAAGCGGTCAGGCCACAAATATCTGTGGTATCTTCAGGCGACAGCCCAGACCACGGGCATCCCCGCGCCAACTTTTTGGCGGCTGTCGGTCTTGCGGCACGTTCCAAACAACCCCTGCTCTTTTCAACTGAAATAGCCAAGACTTTTGTTGATGCTAATGAAGCCGATGTTATGGCTTTTTTAGGGAAACGCAATTTGGATGCAGAGGCTTTTCAGCGCCGCAACTTATTTAAAGCAAAATTGCATGGAATGATTAACGTACGTAGCGATGGAAAAAACATGTACGCAGCCCGCCGGGTCAATGCTTCTTATCAATGGGAATCCTATGGGCCTTTGACAGCGGAGCCATACCCCGGTATATTTTAGGTGCTCATGAAACTGGTGTGGAAGAAACCTTCATTTTGCTTCTTTAGCCAGAGCATTGAGATTGTTTTGAAAAGTTTCAGGTATTTGGGAAGCTGCACGGCAAGATTAATTCACTGACTTATAAACAATTAACAGAGAAAAGACTTAATATTGTAAGCAACTCAGCGAATACACAAGGCACCTCATGGAAATGAAACTTTCTACTAAACCAAGTCCCATGAATATGAAAGGTGTTTTCTCCTCTTTTTTCACACTTACCCTGCTTGGGTTTTTGGTGTTCGCCGGAACTGTGAAAGCACAAAATCCAGGGTTTTTATGCAACGAGACTTTTAGGTTTTGTGTAAAATATCCTCCTTCACTGCTTAACCATCAGAACATTCAATCTGACCTTGAAGATATTTACCTGAACACATTTGATGGGCTCAGCTCAGTTACTGTCGAAGTGAAAACTACATATGAATTGCTGGAACCACGGCAATTGTATGACCGCACATTGCTGCGGATTACGGGCTCGGAAAAGAAGCCCACTTTCGTAACGACTGTATTTGGTGATGATTATTTCGAAGCTTTTCTCGTTTGGGATATCGAAAACTACTTCATCAGGAGTTATATTTTCAGGAGTTATTATATCCAAATGATTATAAGGACTCCGGTAAATAAAACAGAAATCATGTCCAGATTAAGGGAAGATGTTGATATCGCCTTAGGTGTTCGGTAGGTCCTTGTTTAGCCTAAAGTTCCTATTGCTCAATATCCTTTTCCTGCCGTTTTCCAAATATGACTTCCAGGTCTTTTTGAAAAACAACCTCTTTGTCCAGAAGCATTGTTGCCAGTTTATCTAATTCTTTCCGGTGCTGGATGAGCAGCTTTTTTGTTTTTTCGTAGGCATTATCCACCAGTTTGCTCACTTGCTCGTCAATTTTCTGTCCGGTTGCTTCACTGTAAGGTTTTTGCAGCATCTGTTCGTACCTGCCGGAACTGTCGTAGAAACTGATATTGCCAATTTCCTCATTCAGTCCGTAATAAGACACCATCATGTAGGCTTGTTTGGTTACTTTTTCCAGGTCGTCGAGTGCACCGGAAGATATTTCGCCAAATACAACATCCTCGGCTGCCCGGCCTGCCAGAGTAGCACAAATCCGGTCTTCGAATTGACTTTTGGTGTAGAGCTGCTGTTCCTGTGGAAGATACCAGGCGGCGCCCAGCGAACGGCCCCGTGGCACAATGGATACTTTCAGCAATGTATCTGCATTTGGCAGGTGCCAACTGGCAGTGGCGTGCCCTGCTTCGTGGTAGGCAATGATTTTCTTTTCTTTATCTGAAATAATCTTGCTTTTCTTTTCCAGACCAGCTATCACCCTGTCGGTTGCGTCGTAGAAATCGTGAATGTCAACCGCATCTTTTTCCGACCGGGCTGCTATGAGGGCAGCCTCGTTGCAAATATTGGCAATGTCAGCTCCCGAAAAGCCGGGAGTTTGGGCTGCCAACGTATCCAGGTTGATGCCTTCTTCAAGCTTTATCGGTTTGGTGTGCACCTCAAAAATGGCTTTTCTTTCCGTCAATGTCGGCAGGTCGAGATAGATTTGACGGTCAAATCGGCCGGGACGGAGCAGGGCACGGTCCAGAATTTCACCCCGGTTAGTAGCTGCCATTACGATGACCCCGGTGTTTGCACCAAAGCCGTCCATTTCAGTCAGGAGTTGATTTAAGGTGTTCTCACGCTCGTCGTTGCTTTGAAAAGCAGCGGCTTTACCGCGGCTTCGGCCAATGGCGTCAATCTCATCGATAAAAATGATACTGGGAGCAGTTTGTTTTGCCTTTTTAAAAAGATCGCGCACACGTGAAGCACCTACCCCCACAAACATTTCCACAAACTCGGAACCCGACATGGAAAAGAAAGGAACACCTGCTTCTCCCGCAACGGCTCTGGCCAACAAAGTTTTTCCGGTACCCGGCGGGCCAACCAGCAAAACTCCTTTTGGGATCTTAGCTCCAAGTCGGGTGTACTTGCCGGGATTCTTAAGAAAATCAACGACTTCCCTGACTTCCACTTTTACTTCATCAAGACCGGCGATGTCGTCAAAGTTGACACTGCTGATATCTTTCTTATAGGCTGTAGCGGAAGATTTACCAAAGTCAAAAGGGTTGGCACCGCCGACCCCGCCGGGACGCATGCGGTTTAGAATAAAAATCCAGAGACCAATGATAATCAGGAAGGGCAACACCCACGAAAGGATTCCAGACATCCAGTCGGTGCGCTGAACATAATCCACTTCAACACGGTCGGAAACCTGTGCGTCTTTTTGAGCTTCTTCCAGTGTGTCCTCGAATTTTTCCAACGAACCAATGCTGACTACAAAGTGAGGACCGGGGTTATTTGAACCAATTTTTTCATAAGGCCCTGAACCCAGTTTTTCCTTTTTAATGAATACCTCAGCTTTTTCTTTGTTGACAACGGTTATTTTTTCAACGTCTTTACGTTCCAGTATTTCCTGTTTGAATTTGGTCCATGAAATATCTTCAGGTTTTGCCTGGAACAGCGAATAAGAAATTTGCCAAACGATGAGCGCAATGATGAAAAAGTAGAGCCAGGTCATGTTCCTGCCTCCGAACGGTGATTTGCCGGGATCTTTGCCCTGATTTTCACTTCCCTGTGGATTTATGTTTGACATATTTGGATTGCTTAGCCTTTTTTGACCAGTGATTCTAGTTTGTTACTTTCGCTTTTGATATCAAATGGAACTCGACAAGTGTGTTTTATCCATTGCTCCAAAGATAGTTCTGTTTGTCAACACAGCTAATTTGTCAAAGTTTAAAATTGATGTTTGACCAATTCCAAACTTCTTTCAAAAACCTGTGGGTGAAACTTGCGGGTTGGCTTGATGTCATTATTCTGTCACTTCCAAACATCATTTTGGCGCTTTTGGTGCTGGGGATTTCGTTCTTTCTGGCCAGATGGCTAAAACGTGCTTTCCGGAAATCCCTGCGAAAGATTCTTTCCAACGAAACAGTTATAGGTATTCTAAGCAATGTTGTAGTCACTCTCTTTATGTTGGTGGTGTTATTCATTGTGTTGGGAATATTGGATTTGGACGGAGCTGTGAAAGCACTTCTCGGTACTGCAGGCATAGCAGGACTTGCTGTAGGTTTGGCACTACAGGACCCGCTCGTCAATATTTTTTCCGGTATGATGATGAGTATGCCCGATTCGGTTGGCATTGACGATTGGGTTGAAACAAACGGTTATTTCGGAAAAGTAAAAAAATAGCCCTGCGCTACACGGTTTTACTGACTCCAACAGGGCAGGAGGTTTCCATTCCAAACAAGGATATCATCCAAAAACCTATGGTAAATTTCACGAGTTCAGGAAGATGAAGAGTGGATATCAACTGTGGCATTTCCTACAAGGAGGACCTCGAAAAAGTAAAAAAGGTGGCTGTTGAAGCCATTGAAAAATGTGGCTTTGATAAGGAGGAAATCAAACCAGTCGAAGTATTTTTCAATTCCTTCGGTGATAGTTCCATCAATTTCACCCTTCGTTATTGGCAATTTGCCAGCTCACAGCGGGATTTTAATGCAGCTAAAGACAAGGGTTTCATTGCCTTAAAGAAGGCATTTGACCAAAATGGCATAGTCATTCCTTTCCCGATTCGAACGCTGGACTTTGGCATTTCTGGTGGTGTCCGAATGGATGAACTTGATCTTAGTTTTAGTGAAAAAAGGAAGTAGCCAAAGGTTAAACCAGCACATTCACAGAGCTATTTTTTTAATCCCACGGGAACATTTAGTAAAGAGTTAAAAATAAAGTAGCCAAATCATTTTCTTAATCACTTGAAAATCAGTTGGCAAACTTTTGCCTTTTTCCTTTTTACTTTTTACTTTTTCCACAGTAACTATGCGGACCAATTGAAAGGTGGTATAAAATGGTGTTTTGAATGGCCATACCATTGCATTTTATAGCTTGCATGATTGTTGAAATCCATTCTGTGCAAATTGAAATCCAGCTTACAAACACCGGGTTTTTTAGTTTCAGACTTGACTAATTCATGTTCTGGATTTCGGTAATATTGCAGCCCCGGTGGGTTTAGATTTTTCCAAGCTAAAAATGGTGATAAAAATCAGTACCCGATTGATTATTGTCATTTTTACACTACCCATCCCCAAACTACATTCGCACTTTCCTTGAAATAAGCTGTCCAGTCAGCGCACCGGATTCATAGTTACATAGGTGCCTGATGGTCAATAAAATGTTCGATCATGTTTAACAAGAAAGAAAAAAAAGAATTCAAATACCCGGGTGTTCGGGTAGCCATGGATGGTAATACCGCTGCCATCATGTGCGAACGGGAATCTACGGACGCCGCTGGTGCTTACCCGATAACTCCATCAACTCAGATGGGCGAGTATTGGGCTGAAGAAGCTGCCGCCGGCCACCTCAACATTTCCGACAGGCCATTGATTTTCATCGAGCCGGAAGGTGAGCACGCAGCAGCGGCAGTTACAGCCGGCTTATCGATGACCGGCCTCAGGGCTGCCAATTTCTCCTCCGGGCAGGGGATTGCCTATATGCACGAATCACTTTACGCGGCAGTTGGTAAGAGGCTGACATATATTTTGAATATCGGTGCAAGAGCAATAACCAAAGCCACATTGAATGTGCACGCTGGTCATGACGACTACCACGCCATAGATGACACTGGCTTTTTCCAACTTTTTGCCAAGAAAGCACAGAGTGTTGCGGATTTGAACATTATCGCACACAAAATAGCCGAGATGGCATTGACTCCCGGTGCTTTGGCACAGGACGGATTTTTGACCACTCACCTGATTGAAACGCTGTTGCTGCCCGAGCGTGAGCTGATTAAGGAATTCCTCGGCCGCCCCGATGATATTATCGATACGCCGACTCCAGCCCAAAAGGTAATTTATGGGCCAACACGGCGCCGTATTCCCGAAGTATGGGACGTTGATAACCCCATGATGGCCGGTACCATTCAGAATCAGGATGCTTACATGCAGAGCGTTGCAGCACAACGGCCATTCTTCTTTGACCATATCAAAGAAATTGCGGACAAAGCTTTTGATGAGTACTATGAGCTCACTGGCCGAAAATACACCAGGGTAATGACTTATCGTGTCGAAGATGCCGACTACCTCATTCTTGGACAGGGTAGTGTGGTTTCCAGTGCTGAGGCAGTTGTGGACTATATTCGTGAGACCAGGGGCATTAAAGTAGGTGTTGTGGATCTGGTGATGTGGAGGCCATTCCCTTCTGACCTCATTGGCAAAGTATTGAAAGGAAAGAAAGGTGTTGCCATCCTCGAAAGATTGGATCAACCTCTGGCTGCGGACCTTCCATTAGCACGTGAAATCCGTGCAACACTGAATAAGTGTATGGAAAATGGGTCCAGTAAAAAAGACAAGCCATACCCGGAACTGGAAAGCTACCAGGCATCCGATCTGCCAGCTCTTTATTCAGGTTCATTCGGTATGGGCAGCCGCGACCTTCAGCCAGAAGGCCTTATTGGCACCATTGAAAATATGCTCCCCGATGGAAAGAAGAAAAAGCAGTTCTACCTTTCCATCGACTTCATCCGCGATACAGCCGTCTCTCCAAAACAGCGGGAATATCAGGAAACCATCATGGAGTCTTATCCTCATGTGAAAGACCTCGCCATTCATGGTTCCGAAAACCCGAACCTGATGCCTGAAAAAGCCATTACAGTCCGCTTCCACTCCGTTGGTGGATGGGGTGCTGTGACAACAGGTAAAAACCTGGCCATGACCTTGTATGATTTGCTGGGCTACGATATCAAAGCAAATCCAAAGTATGGTTCAGAAAAGAAAGGACAGCCGACCACTTATTATCTCTCCGCTGCACCGGAACCCATCCGCATCAACTGTGAATATTTCTTTGTGGACGTGGTGCTTTCTCCGGACCCCAACGTGTTCAAACACACCAACGCATTGGCGGGCTTGAAGAAAGGTGGCGTATTTATCATTCAAAGCGACAAGGTTAAAGCTGAAGATGTATGGTCTGACATTCCAAAGGCATATCAGAAAGTCATCATCGACAATGAAATCAAGGTATTCTTTATCGATGGTTTCAAAATCGCCAGGGAAGAAGCTACCGATCCTGAACTTCAGTTGAGGATGCAGGGTATCGCTTTCCAGGGTGCTTTCTTTGCTTGCTCACCTTTGAAAGAAAAAGCAGGGCTTTCTGATGAAACATTGCTGAAAGCTATTGAAGAGCAATTGCAACACAAGTTCGGCTCAAAAGGCCAGCGCGTGATTGATGATAACATGAGGGTTGTGAAACGTGGCTTTGACGAAGTATATGAGATTAAGAACAAAGTATTGGACACTTCACAGGCGGCCAAAACCAATGGCGAGCTTCCGCTACCTGCCATGCTGAAGGATATGCCTAAGAGTGAATCCAACCTGAGCGATATTCACCGTTTCTGGGAACAAACCGGTAATTTCTATGCAAGAGGTATGGGTAATGACAACCTCACCGATCCGTTTATAGGATTGAGTGTGATGCCTGCTGTAACTTCTGTTTTCAGGGATATGACGGGCATTCGATTCGAGCATCCGGAATGGATTCCAAATAACTGTACTGCTTGCGGTAACTGTTATACCGCTTGCCCTGACACCGCCATTCCGGGCTTGGTGAGTGAATTATCCGATGTGTTGGAGACGGTTGTGAAGAGGGTGAAAGCCAATCACGGCAAAGTGGAACACCTGCCAAAACTGGTGCGCCAGATGGAAGGTAAAATCAGGTCTGAGTTTAAAGAGTCGAAAAACGGCACTACGGTTAATGACGTCATTCACAAGGTAATTGATGAAACGATACGTGCCAGCGAAAATGGCATTGCATCAGAATTGGAGTGGTTCCAGTCGGAACTGGGTGATTTCAAATTCGCACTGACCAAGCCATATTTTGATGTACATGAAAAGAGCCAGCCTAATAGTGGTGGTTTATTCAGTATTACCATTAATCCTTACACCTGCAAAGGCTGTATGGAATGTATAGAAGTCTGTAACGATGATGCTCTGAAGCCAATCACTCAGACAGAAGACTCTATCGCAAGATTGAGGAAGGAATGGGATTTCTGGACAGATCTTCCTACTACTCCTCAGAAGTTCAATCGCATAGACGACCTGGAAGAGAAAATTGGCCCTCTCGAGACTATTCTCCTGAACAAAGAAGCTTACATGCACTTTGCAAGTGGCGACGGTGCCTGTATGGGTTGTTCTGAAAAATCTGTGGTTCACCTATTTGTTGCAACTGTGGAATCATTGATGCAGCCACGCATCAAGAAGCATGTAGCCAAACTGGACGAACTGATTGAGAAACTCGAAAAGCACATACAAACCAAACTCATCGAGACCGTTAACGTCAGTGATGCCGAAATGATGGCCAAAATCATTGCTGAATCCAGCAAATCGGATCTGACCATGGCAGGCATCACCAAGAAATTGGAAGCTGCCAAAGCCAGCGAACCAATCGACCAGGAGTGGTTGAGGGATGTTACGCAACTGCTGGCGAAGCTGAAGCAACTGAAGTGGAAATACACAAACGGAACCACCGGTAAGGGCCGTTCCAGCATGGGTATTTGCAACTCTACAGGTTGTACTTCAGTTTGGGGTAGTACCTGGCCCTTCAACCCATATCCTTTCCCATGGGCTAACCACCTGTTCCAGGATTCGACATCCATGGCAATGGGTCTCTTTGAAGGCCACATGGCTAAAATGGCGGAAGGATTCAAGACCATCCGCAAAGCTGAATTGGAACTGTCCGGCCAATACAAACCAGCCGAACACGATGAGTTCTTCACCTATTTCACCTGGCAACAATTTACCAATGACGAGTGGTTGCTATGTCCTCCTGTTGTAGCTGTGGGTGGTGACGGTTCCATGTACGACATCGGATTCCAGAACCTGTCGAGAATGATGGCCTCCGGTAAGCCAATCAAAGTGATTGTAGTTGACACTCAGGTTTATTCCAATACCGGCGGTCAGGCATGTACCTCCGGCTTTATTGGGCAGATATCAGACATGGCTCAATACGGCAAAGTCTGGAAAGGTAAATCAGAACCTCGGAAAGAGATTGGTCTCATTGCCATGGCGCACCGCAATACTTACGTGCTGCAGGGTGCTTTGGCCAATACCAGTCAGATGATTGAAGGTTTCATCGATGGTTTGATGGAAAAACGTCCTGCTCTGTTTAACCTATATACCACCTGCCAACCGGAACACGGTGTAGGCGACGATATGGGTACACACCAGGCGAAACTGGCCGTGGAATCTCGTGCTTACCCGATTTTCAAATACAATCCTTCCAACGGAGCGAAAGTAGAAGAATGCTTCGACCTTGGCGGTAACCCGGATATGGATAAAATCTGGCCGACATACACCTTGAAGTACATGGAAAATGGCCGCGAAAAATCCATGGAACTGCCGATGACCTTTGCTGACTTTGCATTAACAGAGGCAAGGTTCAGAAAGCACTTCCGCAAGGTGCCACGCGATGCATGGAACGAAAACATGGTACATCTGCCTGAGTTCCTGGAAATGAGTGCTGACGAAAGAGAAGGTAAATTCCCGTTTATATGGGCTGTTGACCGCAAGCAGCACCTGAACAGGGTATTGATAGCCAAACCAATGGTGGAATCCTGCGAAGAAAGACGTGACTTCTGGATTATGCTGCGTGCGCTGTCTGGCTACAAAGCTGAGAAAGTAGAAGTAGTGGATGTTGAAAGCAAGATCCGTGCAGAGGTGGTTGGTAAAATTGCTTCAGGCCTTATGAAACTGGCAGGTGGTGACGGAGAAGGCATCGTTAATCTGGCTATGGGTAACCCCGCAGCCACTGCCACTGCCACTGCTACTGCCACCGGCAACGGTGAATACATGGCTCCATGGCTGGACACTGATGAGTGTACTGCCTGCGATGAATGCACCAAGCTGAATTCCAACATTTTCGCTTACAACAGCAATAAGAAAGCATACATCAAAAATCCGAACGGCGGACCTTATGAAGACCTGGTAAAAGCTGCTGAAAAATGCACGGCAAGGGTGATTCACCCGGGCTTACCGAAAGAAAAGTCTTTCAAGGATGCCGACAAGTGGGTTAAGAGAGGCGAGAAATTTAATTGATAGTATCCAGGGGTGTTTTTGAGGGATGAGGGATGAGGGATGAGGGATGAGGGATGAGGGATGAGGGATGAAGGATGAAGTGTCACGGTTATTCTTTTCATTGTCAGAAACACCCCCTGTTAAATGCTTAGCAGAATAAGAAGGTTTGATTAGTAAGAGCTAAAGGCCAATAGCCAACCCAAAGGGGCAAGCAGCCAATAGCTAATAGCTTACAGCCAACAGCCAACAGCCAATAGCCAACAGCTAACAGCCAACAGCCAACAGCTAACAGCCAACAGCCAACAGCCAACAGCCAATAGCCAACAAAATGGGTTTCTTCAATTTCCATAAGAATACTTTTAAGCACGGGGTGCACCCTCCGGAGCATAAAGACGAAACGAAAGGATTAGCCATTCGGCAGTTTCCCTTTTCTCCGGTGATTATCTTGCCCATGTTGCAGCACCTCGGCGCCCCTTCGCAATTAGTTGTGAGGGAAGGCCAGGAGGTTGTGAGAGGACAGGTGCTGGCGAAATCCGGTGGCTATGTGTCCGTGCCCATGCATGCACCTGTTTCCGGCAGAATCAGGAAAATTGGCAATGTACCCACCCTGTCGGGCAAGATGGCCACCGGAATTTACATTGAGACTTTCCCATCTTCCACCCAGGAAGTAGTGGAAGGCACTCCAATTAATCTGGAAACCTCAACCCCTGCTGAGATATTACAGGGCATACAGGATGCCGGCATTGTTGGATTGGGTGGCGCAGCTTTTCCTACCCATGTGAAATTGAAAATACCCGAAGGAAAAACCTGTGATACGCTACTGATTAACGGCATTGAATGCGAGCCCTATCTGACAACCGACCATAGGGTCATGCTCGAACAGTCTGATGACCTGTTCATGGGAATCCGTTACCTGTTGAAAGCTGCAGGTGCGAAAAAATGTATGATAGGCATAGAAGCCAATAAGCAGGATGCTGCCGACTTTCTGAAAAGCCGCCTGCCAAAGGATGTCCCCGTTTCAGTTCATGTGGTACCGGTGAAATATCCTCAGGGAGCTGAGAAAATGCTCATTACCGCACTGCTTGGCAGGGAAGTACCATCCGGAGGATTTCCTATTGAAGTAAATACCGTAGTAGTAAATGTGGCCACCACTGCCGAAATCGGCAGGTTGCTGCCGCATGGCCGCGGTATTCAGGAAAGAGTGATTACCATTACCGGTCCCGGTGTAAAAAAGAAGGGCAACTACCTTATCCCTATTGGCACACCGCTTCGATTTGTACTGGAGCATGTGGGCGCCGATGAAAACATCAGTGAAGTGTATATGGGTGGCCCAATGATGGGAGTTGCGGTTTCCAATCTCGATATTTCCATCACAAAAGGAACATCAGGGGTTCTCGTTTTCAATGAACAGGATGTCAAAAGACCTGAAAAAGTATATCCCTGCATTAAGTGTGGTGCCTGCGTGGATGCCTGTCCTATTTCTTTAAACCCTTCAAAACTGGGCATTTTGGCCAAGTTTGAAGCTTATGATGAAATGGCTGACAACTTCAATTTGCTGGACTGCTTTGAATGTGGTTCCTGTTCCTATGTTTGCCCATCCCACATTCCGCTGGTGCAATACTTCAGGTTGTCGAAAAGCATAGTAAGAAAGCGCAAAGCCGCAAAACAGACTGCATAACATGCTAAAAAAAACCCTCAATATCAGCACATCGCCCCACATTGTAAAGGGTACAAGCACAGAGGACATCATGCGGAATGTCGTGTGGGCATTGCTTCCGGTTGCTGCCTTTGCCGTATATTCTTTTGGACTGAGCGCACTCATGGTTTTGGTGACCACTACTGCATCGGCTGTGCTGACAGAACACTATCTGTGCAGGATTTCCAAAAAAGAAAGCACCATCTCTGATTGGTCGGCAGTCATAACCGGTTTACTACTGGGCCTCACATTGCCACCAAACTTTCCGCTTTGGATGGCATTCATTGGTGGCGTCATCGCCATAGCTCTGGGTAAATTTGTATTTGGTGGCTTAGGCTACAATGTATTTAACCCGGCACTGGTGGGAAGAGCTGTATTGCAGGCTGCATTTCCTGTGGCAATCACCACCTGGTTTCCCGCTTTTTTACCCGAAAGATTTTCCAGCTTTTCAGTGGCGACATTCACCTTTCCGTTTGCGGAGCCGGCAACAGATGGCTTTACGGGTGCCACTCCACTTTCAGCTTTTAAATTTGACCATGTTGTTGCACAGACTTCAGACCTTGCATTTGGTATCGTTACCGGCTCCACCGGTGAAACCTGCGCTGTGCTGATTATACTGGGCGGCCTTTATCTGATTGCCCGAAACATGATGAACTGGCGCATACCGGCTTCCATTTTATTAACGGTGTTTGCGTTCAGCGGACTATTGTATCTGGCCAATCCGGAGGTTTATCCATCGCCGATGTTTATGTTATTCTCGGGAGGATTGATGCTGGGCGCTGTGTTCATGGCTACGGATATGGTCGCTTCACCCATCACTCCACTTGGCGTTTGGGTATATGGTGCTTTGATAGGAATACTGGTAGTGGTGATAAGGATTTGGGGCGGTTTGCCGGAAGGTGTGATGTATGCCATCCTTCTGGCGAATGCCATTTCACCGCACATCGATAGTATGATAAGACCCAGAGTTTACGGAACGGCTAAAAGTGTAAAACAATCATGAAGGAAAATTCACCCATACAAACTGCCCCTCAGGCAAGCAGCTTCAAGATGCTTCAGGCCATGGTTGGAATCGGGTTGTTTTGTGCCTTGATGATTGTCGTGACTTTCCAGGGAACGCTGCCGAGAATTGAAAAACTTAAAGCCGAAGCACTGGAAAAAGCCATATTTAAAGTGGTGCCTGGCATGGTTTCAAAACGCACTTTCCAACTCGGTGCAGACAATAGTCTGTCTGAGGTGGACAAGCCCGATAAAGATGCAAAAGTGGTTTATGCCGGTTACGATGCCGAAGGCAACCTGGTAGGAATTGCAGTAGGAGCCAGTGGAATGGGTTTCGCTGATGTCCTGCGCATACTCTACGGGTACGATCCAAAAAAAGAAGCGGTAGTGGGTTATTATGTTTTGGAAACAAAAGAAACTCCCGGACTTGGCGACAAAATTGAAAAAGACGAAAACTTCCTGGCCAATTTCAAAGCCCTTGATGTCTCTCTGAATGAAGATAAAAGCACTTTGAAAAATGTGGTAGTTCCTGTAAAATTCGGCACCAAACAAAACCCCTGGGAAGTGGACGGCATAACTGGTGCTACCATTTCAGCAAGGGCAATAGGAAACATCCTGGGTGAGAGTACCCAACAATGGGTGCCACTCCTTTATAAAAATATTGACTTGTTCGAGTCTGGTAATAAGGAAAAAGCTCAACAATGAGTCTTCAAACAAGAAATACCAACGATACAGGTTTCTTTGCCAAACTGGCGAGCAGCCCGTCCACTGATGAGTTCATCAAGGGACTCTGGCGTGAGAACCCGGTATTTGTACAGGTATTGGGTATGTGCCCTGTGCTGGCAGTAACCAATACCGCCTTAAATGGCCTTGCGATGGGCCTGGCTTCAGCTTTCGTTTTGCTGATGTCCAATATACTGGTGTCGTCGCTCAGGGATTTTATCCCGAAACAGGTGCGTATTGCATCTTACATTCTGATTATTGCCACCTTCGTGACGATGGTGGATTACGCGATTCAGGCCATCAGTGTTGAACTGCATAAAGCACTTGGCGCATTTATATCGCTTATCGTTGTGAACTGCCTTATATTGGGAAGAGCGGAAGCTTTTGCATCAAAGAACACCATTGGAAAGTCCATCATGGATGCCCTCGGAATGGGCTTCGGGTTCACCTTCGCACTTCTGTGCCTCGGTGCAGTAAGAGAGGTGATAGGAAGTGGAAGTTTCTTCGGTATTCCCGTATTACCCGATAGTTTTCAGGAATGGGTAGTCATGATTCTTCCGGCTGGCGGATTTTTCACACTGGCCTTATGGTTATTCATCTTCAACGTGGCTAAAGCCAAAAAAGCAACGACATGAAAGAGGAAACACTTTGGTACATATTTCTGAATGCCAGTTTGATCAACAACTTCGTGTTGGCCTACTTCCTCGGTATATGTCCTTTCCTTGGCGTTTCCGGCAAGATAGACACCGCTTCGAAAATGGGCGGAGCTGTGACCTTTGTTATGATAGTAGCTTCGATGTGCGCCTTTGGTATTCACTCTTTACTGGTAGCTATAGACGCTCCGTTTTTACAGCTCATCAGTTATATTGTGGTCATCGCATCGACGGTGCAATTGGTGGAGATGTTTGTGAAAAAAATAAGCCCTGCGCTGTTCCGTGCCTTGGGTATATTTTTACCCCTGATTACGACAAACTGCGCCATATTGGGCCTGGCACTTTTTCAGACCAATAAAGGATACGGTTTTGTAGAGAGTTTTGTTTACGCATTTGGTGCCGGTGCCGGTTTTACGCTGGCTTTGGTATTGATGGCGGGACTGAGGGAGCAGCTCAACTTTGCAGAAGTACCCAGCGTAGTTAAAGGAACGGTTCTGACCCTTTTGATTGCCGGCATTTTGTCGCTGTCTTTCATGGGCTTTGCAGGATTAGGAACTAATTAAAAAACAGGCGAATTGGCAATGGCGGTAATTCTCCATTCTCAATTCTCCACTTTCAATTAATAAAATGGTAAAGTCATTTTTAATCGGCGCAGGCGCAATAATCGGCATGATGCTGATTTGGGCCTTGGTTCAGAAATTCTGGGGAAATACTTTCTCTGATTACATTGCCGACGACGACGTGCTGGCAGGCAGGGGTGGTTGCGGAAACTGTGGCTGTACAACGGCTTGTGAGAATAAAACGGCTGAAACACATTAGGTTTGCCACAAAAACACAAACGCACAAAGATTCCTGGTGCTTTTGTGTTTTGGTGGCAAAACCAAAGTTTAGAAATAATTCAATCAAAAAATAACCATCGGATATGGCACATTTAGCAGATCTCAATGTCGATAACAAGTTCAAGGCTGTCGTCAAAAAAACGGCCCGCCTCACTCCGGCAGAAACCGAAGAAGTCAGGGAAATAGTGCTGGAAGTAAACCGCCCGGGCCACGACTGGAAGGTTGACCAAAGCTTCGGCGTATTGGTTGAGGCCAAAGGTGAATTCGGAAACACCCACCACCACAGGCTGTACAGCGTAGCCGACCTTCCCGGCAAAACGAATGGTAATCCGCTCATTACCATGCTGGTAAAGCGCTGTGATTACGTTGACGATTTCAATGGTGAACTGTACAAAGGCGTGGCTTCCAATTTCCTTTGCGACAGAAATGTGGGTGATGAAATCACACTGACCGGTCCTCATTCGCTTCCGTTCATAGTTCCGGAAGACAAAACATCCAATCTCATTTTGATTGGTATGGGCACAGGCATTGCCCCTTTCCGTGCATTTATCAAGAACCTCTACAAAAATGTGAAGGACTGGAAAGGCAATGTCCGACTGTTTTACGGAGCCCGCAGTGGTTTGGAATTGTTGTACCTGAACGACAAGGACGGCGACCTGACCAACTATTACGATGAAGCTACTTTCGAAGCTTTCTCTGCCGTAAGCCCGCGCCCACACATGGCTGACCCGATTGCATTGGATACAGCTATTGAAAACAGGGCTTCCGAAATCGTGGAAATGCTGAACAAGGTGAATACCTACATCTACGTTGCCGGTTATGAAAAAATCCGTGACGTACTGGATAAAGCCTTCATCAACATCCTTGGTTCAGAGGAAAAATGGAAAACCCGCAAAGCTGAGTTGATTGCCGGCAATAAGTGGGTGGAGATTATTTATTGATAGGCCGTTGGTGATTGGCCTTTGGTATTTAGCATTTGGCTTTTGGCCTTTGGCCTTTGGCATTTAGCGGTTAGCATTTAGCATTTAGCGGTTGGCTTAGCACAGAATATTTTTCAGTTTCTTTCAAAAGCCAATAGCTAAAGACCAACAGCCAATAGCCAACACCCAACAGCCAATAGCCAATAGCCAATAGCCAACCCCATAGGGGCAAGCAGCCAACAGCCAACAACCAACCCCGAAGGGGCAAGCAACCAATAGCAAAAGAATGACCATCGTAACCGCACTGATAGCACTGGGAAGTCTGACGCTTCTGTTAGCCATAATGCTGATTTTGGCCAATAAGAAGCTGTACGTGTATGAAGATCCCCGGATCGACATAGTTGAGGACATGTTGCCAAAGGCCAATTGTGGTGCCTGTGGTCATCCTGGTTGCCGGCCTTTTGCCGAAGCTTTGGTTGGCGGAAAAGTATTGCCGGGAAAATGTACGGTGAGTTCGGATGCCGGAAGACAGGCTATTGCCAGTTTTTTGGGAGTGGATGCCGGTGCAGAGGAAAAGAGGGTGGCCCGCCTGGCTTGTGGTGGTGGTCTCAACGTAGCCATCAACCGTGCGAAATACGAAGGCATTCAATCCTGCCAGGCAGCATCGCTGGTTTCTGGTGGGGGAAAAGGTTGTTTCTGGGGTTGCCTTGGTTTGGGTGATTGTGAAGTCGTCTGCGATTTCGACGCCATTACCATGAATGAATTCGGGCTGCCGGTTGTTGACGTCAATAAATGTACGGCATGCGGCGACTGCGTGGAAGTTTGCCCTAAAGACCTGTTCTCTCTACAGCCCATCAGCAACCGCTTGTGGGTGAATTGCAAAAACCTCGAACACGGTGATGACATCCTGGAAGAATGTCAGGTAGCCTGTACCGCTTGTGGCCGTTGTGCCATGGATGCGCCCGCAAACCTCATCACCATGGTCAATAACCTGCCGGTGGTGAATTATTCTGAAAACCACAACACACTGGTACCCATTCAGCGCTGCCCGACCGGTGCCATAGTCTGGCTCGACGATAAAGAGGGTATCATCAAAGGCAGGGACAGCAAAAAGATTATCCGCAAGGGACAGAGGCAGGAGGGGTATTCCTGATGATATCAAAGCATTTTGAGAAATATTCTTTCCAATAGAGGTGGCTCCTTACAAGAAGGTGTCACTTCTCGCATTTTAAAGGACCACGGAAGTTGCGTTACATCGTTTAAAACACTTTTTTTGTATGTTCTCCCAAGTTAAACATTGCTCAAAACTATGAGACTGAACACTAATTACATGGGACTTGAATTAAGAAGTCCAATAATCGTTTCTGCCTGTCCACTATCTGAAAAATTGGATAACATCAAAAAAATGGAAGACTCAGGTGCCGGAGCGATAGTCCTGTTTTCCATATTTGAAGAACAATTGCGGCAGCAAACTCCATCGTTCGAAAATCTTTCTCTACGGGCCCCTGACCTTCATGCAGATTCACTGGATTTCTTTCCCAATCACAATGATTATCAATTCGATAAAAGCAGCTATCTGGAGTTGATTCAAAAAGCAAAGACTGTTACTGATATTCCGATTATTGGCAGCTTGAATGGTGTAACTGCAGGTGGATGGACTGAATCGGCCAAAGAAATGGAAGGTGCAGGTGCTGATGCTATAGAATTGAATATTTTCTTCATCCCCGCTGATATTACGCAGGACAGCATCGACATTGAACTGCAATACCGGGCGGTGTTGGAGTCGGTCAAAGCGAAGGTGGACATACCGGTTGCCGTCAAGTTACACCCATATTTCAGTTCCATCGGCAACATGGCCCGCCGCCTTGCTGATAATGGTGCAAACGGACTGGTCCTGTTCAACAGGTTTTACGAGCCAGATTTTGATATCGAAACTTTTGAAGTGCGCAACACAATCGAGTTGAGTTCAGCTCCGGAAATCCGCCTATCCTTGCTCTGGTTGGGAATCTTACATGGCAATGTCAAGGCTTCCCTGGCTGCCTCTTCTGGTGTAGAAGGACATATTGAAGTGGTAAAATACCTCCTGGCAGGTGCTGATGTAGTTATGACTGCTTCTGCTTTGATGCGTAAAGGAATTCAACACCTGCAAACCATGCATGTGAAACTCGTCCAATGGATGGATGAAAATGAGTTCGCTCATATCGAAGACATGAGAGGTATTATGAGCAGGATCAGAGGGTCGGGGACCGGGTCATGGGAAAGAGCCAACTATATACGCATTTTAAAAAGCCTGTAAAAACAGCTTGGTGAAATAAAAAGACACTTGAGGTGTCACCTTTTCGAATAGGTGTCACCTCTTTACGTTTTAGTATTATATTTTTGCCAGAATAATTAACAGCCATGCACATCAGCAATTCGATAGCAAAATCCTGCCAGCCGCTTTTTCTGTCCGTTCTACTTTTTGCGCTACTCATGTCACAGGGCTCATGCATTTTTAAAACAGAAGAAATGTACTCTGAAACTGGTCCTGGAGAACAAAAGGAAATAAAGTTGCCCGATGGGTCCATGGTCTTGTTAAATGCAAAAACAGAGTTAGGCTGGTCACCAGGAAAGTGGACAAAAAGCCGCCATGTAACATTGGATGGTGAGGCCAATTTCAAAACGAAGAAGGGCAAAAAATTCATCGTAAAAACAGAGTTGGGCACGGTGGAAGTAATGGGAACAACTTTCAATGTTTATGCCCGCAAAGATGTTCTGGAAGTGAAATGCCTGGAAGGCAAAGTTCAGGTGAACAATACGGAGGGCAAACAAAAAGTATTGCTCAAGAAGGGAGAAGAAGTGAACGTGGAAGGAGGATGGATGGGGAAAAGGCAGAAATTGAGTTTTTATCCGGCCTGGGATAAAGGAGAAAGCCGCTTTCGCGAAGTGCCTTTGGAAAGAGTACTTGATGAGGTTGAACGGCAATACGGTGTCCGGGTTTTTGCGGATAGCATTGAGAATAAAAGCTATAAGGGCAAATTCAGCCACAAAAGTCTGACCGACGCCATGGCTGGAATTTGTCGTTCACAAAGTCTCAAATTCAACATACAGGGCGATACAGTAAATGTTTTTCATTAGAAAAACACAAGTTTTAATCATCAAACTGCCATGCAAAATATTGGTTTAGTTCTTTCAGGAGGTGGAATCAGGGGCATTGCCCATTTAGGGGTAATCCAAGTGATGCAGGAATGTGGCTTAGAACCTACCGTGATTTCCGGGACAAGTGCAGGAGCCATTGCAGGTGCACTATATGCTGCGGGGCACTCCATCGATACCATTAAAGGCATCTTTGCCAATACTTCCATTTTTAAAATAAGCAATCTCTCCCGCAAAAAGCCGGGACTTATTGACAGCGATAAATTCTATGACATCCTGAAAGAGTACCTGCCGGATGATGATTTCGGGGCCTTAAAAAAGAAACTGTATGTCACAGCCACTGACATTCTGATTGGCAGAAGTAAGACCTTTTCTGAAGGTTCTCTTATCAAGCCTATATTAGCCTCTGCGGCAGTTCCGGTAGTCTTTACTCCGGTTAAGATTGGCAAAAAACTGTACACTGATGGCGGCGCCCTGAATAACTTTCCTGTTGAACCATTAGTTGGGCGCTGTTCAGTCATAGTCGGCAGCAATGTGCATCCATTCAAGCCGGTTCACATAGGTGAGATCAGAACCAGTCTGGGTGTCATGGAGCGGTTGTTCCATCTGACGATTCACTATCACAGCCTTCAGAAATACCACCTGTGCAATTTGGTCATTTCACCGATGGATGAACTTTCTGAATTTGGAATTTTCGATTGGAGCGATACGGAGAAGATTTACAAAATCGGTTATAATGCAGCCAGTGAAAAAAGGCATGAGTTTGAGCAACTGGCCTTTGAACTGGTCTGAATGGCTTTGTCACTGGGTATAATCTGAGAAAGAAGCCCACTCTTCGGTGGGTGGGGGCGGAGAAAGGAAGGTCATCATTTTTCCATCTTTTGGATGTTCTATCGCCATTTTGTGTGAATGCAACCAGATTCCATGATTTCCGGAATCATGAATGGCCCCATACTTTTTATCTCCATACACCGGGCAACCTAAGGCTCCAAATTGCGCTCTGATTTGATGGTAACGGCCTGTTCCCAATTCAATGTCTGCTAAGGTGCCTATACTATTGGTCATTAAGACTGAATATTTGAGTTTGGCCAGCTTTGCTCCTTTGGAATGCGGATTCTCAACAATTGCTTTCTTTTCCGCATTGTCTTTTCGCAACCAATGAACTAATTCTCCCTTCTTCTCTGTGGGGCATTTTTCCAGAATTGCCAGATAATTTTTCCGAACCATACCCAACTCAAATGATCCACGAACCTTTTTTAATGCCATCGGGGTCAGTGCAAAAATTATGACTCCACTTACCGGTCTGTCAAGCCGATGGACGATTCCGGTGATGAGTTGTTTTTTCCAGGGATAGGCCTTATCGAGATAGGAACGCACCTGATTTTCCAAACTCGGATTTCCGAATTTGTCGGCTTCTACCTGAAGTCCGGCAGGCTTATTCAGTACAAGAAGGTAATTGTCTTCGTAAATAATGTTCAGCATTGGGCTGGCTATTGGCTATTAGCTGTTGGCTGTTGGCTGTTGGCTGTTGGCGTTCTTTCTCTCCAGACAAAAAGATCATTATTAACCGCGAAGTACGCGAAGCCGCTAAAGCTTTAGATGTTAATATTCCGGGTCAAACCACCTTCAAACTCCTCAAACAATTCAAACCACCTTCAAACAAATTCCTCCTACATCCTCTCCGGCATCTCAATACCCAGCATATACATACCTGAGCGCAATGTGTTGGATATGGCCTTACACAGTTGAAGCCTGAAGGCAATGGCCTCTTTGCTGTCCGCTTTCAAAATGGAATAATCAGTGTAAAACTTGTGAAATGCTTTTGCCAGGTCGTAACAGTAGTTGGCCACGACTGAGGGGTCGTAATCATTGGCAGCCTGTATCAGCAGGGCAGGGTAGCCATAAGTTTGCTGAACCAAAGCCTTTTCCTGAGTTTCCAGTTGAGGGTAGTTACCAGCAAGTGTGACATCCGATGTGTCGAGTCCCAAAGCAGAAGCTTTGCGCAATACAGAGCGGATGCGCACGTATGCATTCTGGACATAGGGTCCGGTCTGGCCCTGCAAGTCCACGCTTTCTTTCGGGTCGAAAACCATTCGCTTTTTCGGGTGCACTTTGATGATGTGAAATTTCAGCGCCGCCATGGCAATTTTACGGATGGTTTCATCCTGCTCTTCAGCTGGCAAACTGGCAATTTCTCCTCTTTCTTTGGCAGCATTCCTGGCTTCCTGTATCACCTCGGCAACCAGGTCATCTGCGTCCACCACCGTTCCTTCACGGCTCTTCATCTTCCCGGTTGGCAGGTCCACCATGCCGTAATTGAGATGATAGAGGCCATCAGCATAAGGCTCGCCCAGTCTTTTGAGAATTTCAAACAGAACTTCAAAATGGTAGTTCTGCTCATCTGCAACAACATACACCATTTTTTCCGCGCCAAAATCTTTATAGCGCATCTGGGCTGTGCCCAGGTCCTGCGTGATATAGACAGAAGTGCCATCACTGCGCAAGAGAACCTTGTGATCGAGTTTGGCTTCGCTCAAATCCACCCACACACTGCCGTCTCCTTTTTTGTAAAATGCACCGCTGGCCAGACCTTTTTCAACGGTATCCTTTCCTAACAGGTAGGTTTCACTTTCGTAGTAGTACTTATCGAAAGACACACCCAATTTGTAGTAAGTTTCTTCGAAACCATCATACACCCAACCGTTCATTTTTTTCCACAGAGCGATGGTTTCCGCGTCGTGGTTTTCCCAACGCTGCAGCATTTCCCGTGCTTCCCGGCCTAAAGTGCTTTTATCGTTGAAATAGGTGTTCTTGTATTCGGAGTAAAATGACTCTTCACTTTCCCCATTTCCCTTTTCAGCAAACAGCGACTGCCCTTCAGCACTCGTTTGCCAGGCTTTATATTCCTCTCTGAACTTCTGCTCGAACATCACATAATAATCGCCAACAAAGTGGTCGCTTTTAAATCCTGTACTGGCAGGTGTTGAGCTATTTCCCCATTTCTGCCAAGCCAGCATACTCTTGCAAATCGCAATCCCACGGTCGTTAATGATTTGAACCTTGACTACATCAAATCCTGTAGCTTCATACAATTTGGAGCAGGACCAGCCCAGCAGAATATTGCGGATGTGGCCAAGGTGTAAAGGCTTGTTGGTATTGGGTGAGCAATACTCAATCATAACCCGCCTTCCATTGGATGCTTGGCGTCCATAATCCACATTGCCGGAAATATTGAGCAAAAAGGACTTCCAGAATGTATCGCTGATGACGAGGTTGAGAAAACCCTGTATGACATTGAATTTTTCGAGCTCCGCAACATGGGAAACCAGGTATTCACCCAACTCCTGCGCAATGGCATCTGGTTTCTTTTTGGCAATTCGGGTAAATGGGAAAGTTACCACAGTGTAATCTCCTTCAAACTCTTTCCGAGTCAGGTTCATGGTAACCTGCTCTGGTCCAATGTCTTCCCCGTAAAGGTGCTTTACCCCCTTGATTACTCCCTCTTGTATGATGTCCGTGATAGTCATAAAATGCTGATTCTGGTAAATCCGACCAGGAAGGTCGATTTGAAAATGGTGGCAAAGTTATCCATTTTTCGGGCATAGCCTTTTGCCTTTTTCCTGTTTACTTTTGCTCAATGAGAAAAATCGCCGTTTCAGATATCCACGGTTGTGCGCTGACTTTTGATGCCTTGCTGGACAAAATCGCATTGTCGACTACCGACGAGCTATACCTTTTAGGTGATTATGTGGACAGGGGCCCGGATTCAAAAGGTGTTATCGACATTATTCTGGAGTTGCGGAGCAGGGGGCAAAAAGTAATTTGCCTGAAAGGCAACCATGAAGATATGATGCTGAAAGCAATCAATGATAATGAATCGTATCATGAATGGAGAAAGTCCTGGGGTGGCAAGGAAACACTTGCAAGCTTTGGCGCATTTTCGATAACTGAACTACCACCGCCCTATTTTGAATTTCTCAATCAGTTGCTTTATTATATCGAAGTGGACGAATTCATTTTGGTGCATGCAGGATTAAATTTTCAAACTACCAATCCTCTGATACCAAATGAAAGCATGTTATACTCTCGTTATTGGTACAATAAAATGGATTATGACTGGCTCAATGACAGGGTGGTTGTTCATGGACATACTCCGGTCGCAAAATCAGAGATTGAGGACATGCTGGAACATTTGACCTTCAGAATGGTAATAAATATCGACTGTGGCTGTTTTGCAAACCACCTTCCCGGAAAGGGTTACCTCTGTGCATTCGACATAACAAACCGTGAACTCATCTTTCAGCCTAGCATCGATGATACGAGTAGTTTTTGGAAAAACAGAGCTTAACCACCTTCAAACCACTCAAACCACCTTCAAACCACTCAAACCACCTTCAAACCACTCAAACCACCTTCAAACCACATTGACTCGTCCTGAAATAGCTTTACACAAAAACAAGTAAAGTTGTGACAGGACAAATTAAAAAAGTTAAACCTCAAGGGCGCTATCCGGAAGAACTCAAACGCAAAATTGCGAAGGAGTATCTTGGCGGCAGGGCCAGTGCAGGTTATTTAGCCGACGAACACGGGCTGAAAAACAAGGGTGTTGTCAAAGAATTTGTCAAATGGTACCGTCGTAAGGACGAACTTTGTGTTCAAAATGCGGATAGCATGACAGACAAGAAAGGTTCTACAGACAAAGCCGATGAGCAATCAGCCAGGGAACAGGTCAAACAATTGAAGCGGCAATTGGAACTTTCCCAATTGAAAGTGGAGGCGCTGGAGACGATGATTGACATAGCCGAAAAAGAATATCAAATCGATATTCGAAAAAAGTCTGGCGCCAAACAGTTGAAAAAATGAAATCATTCTACAAGGCGGTTGGCCTATCCGTCTTGTGTGGACTGTTTGGCAAAAGTCGCCAGGCCTATTACGAACAAGTGTGGCACGAAGAGAAAGAACTTTTTGAGGCTGCCGTCATAGTTGACCTTGTCAGACACGAGCGCCAGGTGGCCCGCCGGGTAGGCGGCCGCAACCTGTACCGGATACTAAAGCCTGCACTGGAGGCCCGGCAAATCTTCATCGGGCGGGACCGCTTCTTCGACGTGTTGCGTCAGAACGGCCTGCTGGTCAAGCGCCGGCGCCGCCGGACGATAACGACTCTGAGCCGGCACAACCTGCCGCTGTGGCCCAACCTGGCCAAAGAACTGCAGGTGGTACATGCAGAGCAGCTCTGGGTCAGCGACATCACCTACATTCGGGTGGGCGAAGGTTTCTGTTACCTGATTCTGGTAATGGATGCCTACTCACACCAGGTCGTGGGCTGGAATTTTGGGCTGGTCATGGACGCAGCTTTCTGTGTTGAAGCCTTGAAAATGGCACTTGCCTCCCGACAGTATCCGGAGCGTAAACTGATGCATCACTCTGACCGGGGGCTGCAATACTGCTCCAGGTTGTACACAGACCTGCTCAAAACGAACCACATACTCATTAGTATGACTGAAAATGGTGACCCACTGGAGAATGCCATCGCCGAACGGATGAATGGCATATTGAAAGACAACTTTGAGATAGACCGCACTTTTTCTTCCTTTGAAGAAGCCCGGCAGTTCATCCTTGAAGCTATTCAGTACTACAATGAGCGCCGCCCCCACTCCTCGTGCGACAACCTGACGCCAAAAGAGGCGCACACCCGCACAGGGGAGTTGAAAAAGAATTGGAAGAGCTTTGCAGAAAAAGCCTTGTCCAAAGTTCAAAAAGAGGCGGAAGTAAACAGCGCCGCCCCAAATGGGTGAATCGCCAGTTAACCGCTCAGGCAAAATTGGCATTTGGGCAGCAACCCAAAATTGCCTAAGCGGTCAACTGGCTGGGTATGTCAATGGCCCCGAAAAGAGCCGCCAGGGATTTTTGACTGTAATGGAATTTCAGGATTTAATTTCCAGCTGTAATGTTTTTTCAGGACTATTTTTGTGACTGTAGAATTCCAGCCGGACTATCTTTAACCTGTAAAGTTTTTTCAGGACGACACACATAAGTTCATAGTTCATAACTCATAACTCATAACTCATAACTCATAGTTCATAACTCATCCCTCACTCTCTGTCCTTCAATCCTTATCACTTTACCCTTCGCCCGTGTTTGATAATCATATCAACCCTTTGCAGCAGTGCTATATGACGGAGTACATCACCTTTTACTGCAATGATATCGGCGTATTTTCCCGGCTCAATGGTTCCATAATTTTTGTCAACACCCTGAGCAACAGCAGGCCAGTAAGTAGCTGATTTGATGGCCAACATCGGGTCGTAACCCAGATGGTTCACCCAAACATCCAACTCATTCCATGTGCTCTGGCTGTGGAATTTCATAGGAATGCCGGAATCAGTGCCTATGAGCATTACAACGCCTGATTCTTTCAACTGCTCAAATTTCCGCTTAAGAGTCGGTTTGCGATATGGTGTTATCTGGAAGTAGGAAAGTCTTTGAGGAAAGCGGATACTTTCTTTGATGTCCTGAATGATGCTATCAGGTAGGCCAAGATGCCAGGAGGTATTGTCGAGATGCTCTGGATTATCGCGCACGTATTCGTAGTTCCATAGTCCTTCTATAGTGGGCGTCCAGAATAGTTTTTTTCCGGAGCCTGTTCGTTCTTTTATCATCAGCATGATGTCGGGAGCAAATTCTGGAGCAGTAGCCTGTCCTGTATGTTCAAAGAAGTCGACACCAGCAAGCAAACCGCGACGTATTTCTTCAGGCCGATGCGAGTGCGCCACCACTGTTAATTTGTGTTTATGGGCTTCATCAACAACGGCATACACCTCATCCATAGTCATCAGGTCCTGGTCAATGAGTTTGATGCAATCCACACCTGCTTTGGCAAGTTTACGCACCTTTGCCCTCGCATCTTCGGCTCCTTTTACTCCCCAGCGAAATTGCTCAGTACCCGGATAAGGTTCATGCTGGATAAAGGGTCCCGAAACATAAAGCGTTGGCCCTTCAATTTCTCCCTTGTTGATGGCATCTCGCACAGCAATACAATCTTCCAGCGGCCCTCCGAGGTCACGAGCACTGGTCACACCTGCGTACAAGAGTTGTTTGGCGGAAGCCGGCATGATGACACTGCGGAATAAGGGTGGGTATTTGGCATCCCAATACGGATAGTCGCTGTGTCCGTTAATCATCAAATGCACGTGCATGTCCCAGAGTCCTGGCAATACACTCATGCCTTCCGTGGAAATTACTTCTGCACCCTCTGGTACTCTGAGATTGCCCTGATGACCTACAGCAATGATGCGCTCACCCTGGATGAGGATGACACTGTTATGGATAGGCTTTCCACCATAACCGTCAATTAAAGTGCCTCCAACCAGCGCTTTAATACCAGATTGGCTGAATGCGGTTGTTGCAGTGAAAATCAAAAGAAGAAGATAAAGAAGGTGGTTCATCGTTTTTTGTTTTTTGTTTCAACAAAATTAGAAAAGCCGATAATAGGTTTTTAATTTCAAGCACAAAATAAGTTTGGTCATTGAGCTTCTTTTCTAAATTTGCAGACCTTCATTTTTACTTTCACCAACAAACAAAACTATGAATCGACTTTTTCTCGCCTTGGCATTTTTGTTCACTGCAACACTTTCCGGATTTTCACAGGTGACCACCTCATCTATGACCGGTACTGTTGTGGATGAATCCGGACAAACATTGCCCGGAGCAACTGTGATTGCTACACACCTTCCATCGGGAACAACCTATGGGGTTATTTCCCGTGAAGATGGAAGTTTTACCATTCCAAACGTGAGGGTAGGAGGCCCTTACAAAGTAGAAGCGTCGTTTACCGGATTCTCTCCCAAAGTTATTGAAGACATTTTTCTGAAATTGGGTGAAAAGAAGACATTGGAAATGTTGCTTCGTACTGGAGTTGAACTGCAGGAGGTAGTCATCACTGGTGGCCGTGGCGCTGCCATAAACAAAGACAGGACAGGTGCTTCTTCGTTTATCAACAACGAACAACTTCGCACGCTTCCTACTATTACCCGTTCGACTGCCGACCTTACAAGGTTGAACCCAATGGCTGCAGAAGGAGGGTCTTTTGCCGGCCGCAACGACCAGTTCAACAATTATTCCCTCGATGGAAGCATCTTCAACAACCCCTTTGGTTTGGATGCAGCTACTCCGGGTGGACAAACCGATGCACAACCGGTTTCTCTGGATGCCATTGACCAGCTTATAGTAAATATTGCTCCTTACGATATTACACAGGCAGGATTTACCGGCGCCTCTGTAGATGCGGTTACGAAGTCTGGTACCAATAATTTCACCGGTTCAGTATTCAGCTACTACCGAAACAAGGACATGCTTGGTGTAAAAGTCAAAGATGCAGAAGTGACACGCGGTGACCTGAGCCAACTCCAAAGTGGTTTCAGCATCGGAGGTCCCATTGTAAAAAACAAAGCCTTCTTCTTTGCCAACTTTGAATTGGAGCGTCGTTCCGACCTCGGTTCCTTCTTTAAAGCCAACAGAGGCCAGGCTGGCTCCGATGTTTCCAGGGTTCTCGCTTCCGATATGCAGAAGGTGTCAACTCTTTTGAAGAGTACTTTTGGATATGAAACAGGTGCTTTTGAAGACTTCAAGCACCAAACCAACAACATGAAGGGTATTCTCAAGTTCGACGTGAACCTGAGCGATGCTCATAAACTGACAACAACTTTCAACTTCCTCGATGCTTTCAAGGAAAAACCTGCCCACCCGTCGGCCATTGGTCGTCGTGGTCCGGACTTCCAGACCCTGCAGTTTGAAAATTCCGGTTACAGAATCAATAACAAACTGTTCTCTGGTATCGCGGAATTAAAGTCTATTTTCACGAACAAGTTTGCCAATAAACTGCAGGTTGGTTACACTGAGTTCCGCGATTCACGCGATCCATTCTCAGCACCATTCCCGGTTCTAAATATCGGTAAAGACGGCGTCCGTTACATAGTGGCAGGGCATGAGCCTTTCTCTATTCACAACCGCCTCGACCAGTTTGTTTATCAGATAACCGATAACTTCAACATTTACCTGAAAGGCCATACCCTCACACTCGGAACCAGTCTTGAGCGCTTTGATTTCGATAACTCCTTTAACCTGACAGGTTATGGTGCAAGGGTGTTCTTCCCTGATGTGGACATTGCCAATATAGAAACGGTGATCAAATCTGCTGATTTTGCTAAGGAAGTTGCTGATGCCCGCAAAGCGTTTGAAGACAATAACAAGAACAATACCTGGGCATTGGCTGAAACTAATCTTGGTCAATGGGCTTTCTACGTACAGGACGAATGGAGTGTGAGCGATAACCTGACTGTGACGCTTGGTCTGAGGGCTGACAAGCCGCTCTATTTCGATACAAAAGATAAGATACAGGAAAACATTGCACGCAACTGCTGCTATGATCCAAAAATAACCTATTATGATGAGAATGGCGTAGAGACCAAGTTTGACCACACCGTGCTGCCAGAACAAAAACCGCTGATTTCTCCCCGACTTGGCTTTAACTACGACCTGCATGGCGACCAAACCGCTCAATTGCGCGGTGGTACCGGTTTGTTCACCGGCCGTTTCCCATTTGTATGGATAGGCAACCAGGTGGCCAACCCGAACTTCTTCTTTTATGTCACCACTGCTCCTGACTTCAAATTCCCACAGGTTTGGCGTTCCAATCTCGGATATGACCGCAAAATGGGCAATGGCTGGACCATTACCTGGGATTTGATTTACACGAAAGACATCAATGCCATGATGGTGAGAAACTATGGCTTGAAACTCCCAACGGGCAAGTTGACGGGTATCGACAAGCGACCAATTTACACAGCAAAAGATCGTGCCCAGGTATTCGGTGCTGCTACCAATGCCTATGTTTTTACCAACACGGGTCTTGGTCGCATTTGGAACACTACGCTGCAATTGGAGAAAACTTTTGCCAGTGGAATGAAGGTGACTTTGGGTTACAACTACCTCGATGCTCAGGATGCTGCTTCCATCGATGCAGAGATTTCATCAGATGCTTATGACAGGAATCCAGCTAACATCGTACATAGCAACAGAGCAGAATTGGCTCCATCTCTGTATGGCAACAAACACCGCTTCGTAGGTTCACTGTACAAGAAATTCACTTATGGCGAGAAATGGGCTACTCACCTGGCCTTCTTTGCTGAACACGTTCAGGGTGGCAGATACAGCTACACTTATTCCGGTGACATCAACAACGACGGCTCTCCTCTGAACGACCTGATTTACATCCCGACGGATGTGCAGATCGACCAGATGCAGTTCAGTGGTAACGCCACTCAGCAGTCTTTGCAGCGCATTGGTTTGAAATACTTCATCGCACAGGATGAGTACCTTAGCAGCCGCCGTGGTTTGTATGCTGAAAAATATGGTTCTGTAAGCCCGTGGTACGGCAGATGGGATCTGCGCGTGATGCAGGAAATGGGATTGGCCAATGGCCACAGCATTCAGCTCAGTCTCGACCTCCTGAACTTTGGGAATCTCATCAGCTCAGAGTGGGGCGTTCGTCAGGTAGCGACTTATACCGGTTTGGCACAGCCAATCGGTGTTTCAGTTGCCAATGGCGTACCAACATACAGCTTCGACAATGCCCAAAACTTCACCTTCCAGAACGATTTCTCCTTGAACTCCAGATGGCAGGCTCAGTTGGGATTGCGGTATAATTTCTGATCGTGTGAGGATAAGAGGATAGGAAGATTTACACCTCATTATAATTCTGACCGATGAAATGACGGCGGGAGTGCAGCGATGCGCTCCCGTTTTGATTTTTGGAAATACGGTAGTTTTTAGATGTTTACTGCGATGGTTCTTGAATCGATTAAGATTTGACAAATCCCGAAGAATTGTCAAATCTGCAGCCTTCAAACTTCAAACTCCTAACTTCAAACTTCAAACTCCGAACTTCAAACTTCAAACTTCGAACTTCGAACTTCAAACTTCAAACTCCCCTGACTAAGACTTTCTCAATCCAATCTGAACCAAAGGCATAAGGCATATAGGCAACTGAGGGTATAGGTTTGGTAAGAATAAAATTGGCGGCCTTACCTCGTGCGATACTGCCGTATTCTTTATCCGACTCCAATGCAAAGGCACCATTGATGGTGGCTGCCTGAATGGCTTCTTCCGGCAGCATTTTCATTTGTATGCAGGCGAGTGACAGGATAAAAGGCATCCGCCCCGATGGGGAAGTTCCGGGGTTGAAATCCGTTGCTAAGGTGACTGGCAGTCCGGCTTCTATCAGCTTTCGTGCGGGAGGAACAGGATCGTTGAGGAAAAAGGCAGCAGAGGGCAAAAGGGTGGGGATGGTGGTGCCGGTTTTCAGCGCTTCGACATCTTCATCACTCACGACTTCGAGGTGGTCAACAGAAACGGCGCCATGTTTGACTGCTGCTGTTATACCGCCAAGGCTGTAAAACTGGTTGACGTGAATTTTAGCTTTAAGGCCAAACTTTGCCCCGGCTTCCATGATTTGTTCCGTTTCAGCTACTGTAAAGGCCACCTTTTCACAGAAAACATCAATGTAGTCTGCAAGGCCTTCACCTGAAATCCTGGGTAGCATTTCCTTGATGATGAGGTCGATGTAGGCCTTTCGATTGTGCGGTCTGAATTCCATGGGTACGGAATGGGCACCCAGGAAAGTGGATTTAATACCAATAGGTGAAGTTTCTTTTAACCTTCGGATGACGCGCAGCATTTTGAGTTCACTTTCCACCGTTAGCCCGTAACCACTTTTGATTTCTATCAAACCGGTTCCGCTTTTGATCACCTCCTCCAATCTTTCATAGGCTTGTTCATACAGCACCTCTTCCGGAGTTTCCTGAAGTCTGCGGGCGGAGTTGAGTATTCCACCTCCTCGCTGGGCAATTTCTTCATAACTGAGTCCTTTGATGCGGTCCACCCATTCCACTTCCCGGCTTTTAGCAAAGACAAGATGGGTATGTGAATCACACCAGCAGGGCAATACCATCCTTCCTGAGGCATCTGTGATTTTATCTGCCCGTTGCGGGCAATGGTTCATGCTTCCAAAGTCTTTAATCAACCCAGCTTCCATCAGCAGAAATGCATATTCGACCCGGGGAAGTGATGAAAGTTGGGTGCCCGAAACAGGTTTGGTAATTGGAGTATCTTCTGTGAGCAGGAGTACTTTGATATTGGTGAGGAGCAGACTGGGCATGAGAATTTTTTTTCCTTAAAGAATATGCTGGCAAAAGTGCAGAAAGATGTTCAAAAAAGTAAAAAGGCAAAAGGAAAGAGGAAAAAGGAAATTGGACTCCGAGTACTCGGGGGAAATTGGAAAATAACCAAGCCCCAGCAACCAACTGCCAACTGCCAACCCCGAAGGGGCAAGCAGCCAAGAGCCAAGAGCCAACCGCCAAAAGCCAACCGCCAACTGATTTTCAAGTGGTTAAGAAAACAATTTGGCATCTTTATTTTTGACTCATTACTAAGTGCACCAGGATCAGCCACCGATGTTATAAATCCAACAAATCATTGTCACGACAATGACCAGCAAACCCAAATTGAGTGGAATACCTACTTTCATATAATCGGTGAATTTGTAACCACCCGGGCCATAAACCATCAGATTGGTTTGATAACCGATCGGAGTTGAAAAGTCGAGACTGGAGGCAAATGCTACGGTCATGGCAAATGCCAAGGGGTCAGTATTGAAAATATGAGCCGCAGCAATACCCACCGGATAGGCTATGGTAGCAGAGGCTGCATTGGAAATGAGTTGTGTGAGCACATTTGCCAAGAGATAAACACCCACAAGAGCACCTATTACACCTGTTGAACCAAAAAACTCGGTGAGGAAAAAGGCCATTTTGTCGGCAAGGCCTGAATTGGTCAATGCCTTACCCAAGCCGATGGAGAGCGCCAACACAATGACCAGGTCGAAGTCCAAAGTGCGCTGAATTTCCTGAAAATGAGCCACACCAAGGGAGAAATATAGCAGTGCCAAAAGGATGCACAATGTGAAGAGATTCAGCAACTCCAATGAGTTCAACAGGATGGCCACAAGAAAACTTATTCCGACCACCATAGATTTCCACCCACCAATTCGGCGCTCTGTTGGGATATTGGAGATGATGTAAAAGTCAGTAGTTTCCTGTAGCCTGGCAAGGGCATTTTTATCAGCATGCACAACGAGAACATCCCCATGTCTTATGACCTCGTTGCCAATAGAGTTCAGGATGATTCCATCTTCCCGGTGAATAGCAACAACCGGCACACCGTAAATATTTCTAAAATTTGATTCTTTGATGCTTTTATTGGCAATTGAAGAATTATATGACACCACGATTTCCACCAAATCCATGCTCTCCTCAGTATTATACTTCTTGAGGTGCGGCACTTTGACTCCGACATTGCTAGCAATCAGCTCTCCGATAATCTCCGTGCTTCCTTTTAATATCAACCTGTCGCCACTTCTGAACACATATTTTGGATCGACAGGGCTGATTAACCTTTCATTGAAAACAGCCATCACAAAAACCCCATTCAACCAGGCCCCACCGGCTGCTTCCAAACTCGAACCATGTAGTGGGCTTTCTTTTTTAATCTCCACTTCAAAAATGAAAGGTTTGCTTTCCTCAATCAGGGTCTGAAGTGTATCCCGGTTATCGGGTAAAAGGCGGGTGCCAAATAGCATCATGTAGGCAAATACAACCACCATCACCACGATACCTATTGGCGCAAAATCGAACAGTCTGAAAGGAGTGAGACCATCACTTTCCAAAAGTCCATTGACGATGAGGTTGGTGGAAGTGCCTATTATAGTAATCATACCGCCAACAATGGCTGCATAGGACAGGGGTATGAGAATTTTGGAAGGTGCAATGTTGTTTTTTTTACCCCAATTGTAAACATAAGGTATCAACATGGCCACCAAGGGGGTATTGTTCATGAATGCCGAACTGGCGCCGGTTGTGAGCATCATTTGTGCGAGAAAGGCTTTGTAACTCTTTGCATATTTGAAAAGCCGGTCAAACAGGGATGGGATAATTGTTGTTTGGTTGATAACGTTCCCAATAATAAGCAGAAGAACGATGGTAGCAATTTGAGAATTGGCAAATCCACTCATCATTTCTTCCGGGGTTAGAATTCCAAATGCCGTGAAAAGGGTAAGAGCGATGAAAAAGAGCATGGATGGCCGCCAAAGGTCCCTAACAAGACCTGCGACGAGCAATATGATTACTCCCGCAACAAACCATTGTTGTATGGTTGGTGATAGTTCCATGCAGTTTTTTTACAAAGAAAATAATTTCCGGAAAAATTAAGCGAGGGCCTGACTTTGGAGTCAGACCCTCGCTCAACCTCTTTAACCTTTTCAACTTCCTCAACCAAACACATTCATCATCGCCTTTTGCAGAGTTTGCATTTCTTTAATCTTACCAGTACTAACACGGCACCAGGTATTCAATGGTGGGAAAGGTCTGCCAACACGGATTCCCTGGGCTTCGAAGTCTGCCTGTACTTTATTGATGTTGCGACCGGTATCGAAAAAGACAAAGTTGGCGTGACTTTGCACATAGGGAAGCTTTAAGGTATTCAGCGTGCTGTACATCATTTCCCTTGCCTGTGCATTCATCTTCAGGCTGTAAATTCTGAAATCCTCTTCTGCCAATGCAGTATTGCCGGCATGAATGGCCAGCATGTTGGGCCTGTCAACCTGAAACTTTGCAATATGATTGATGATGTCGGGACGAGCAATGAGGTATCCCAGGCGAATGCCAGCTAAGCCATATACTTTTGAGAAAGTCCTGGATACGATGACGTTTTGACCTTCTTTGACGAGTTTCACCATGGAGGGGTAATTCGGTTCAGTGATGTAGTCATAATAAGCTTCATCGCTGAACAAGATGGTTCTTTTGGCAATACTGCGACAGAAGTCTTCCAGTTTGGCAGCGGAAACAATGGTGCCTGTGGGGTTATTCGGGTTACAGAGAAAAACCAGTTTGGTGTCGTGGATAACCATGCGTTCCATCATATCCAGGTCGCAGACTAATTTGCTATCCACCGGAGCCGTATTCACTTTTGCTCCAAGGTAATTGGCGTAATAAAGCATGGCCTCAAAAGTCGGATCTGCAGCTACCACCTCGCCACCTTTTTGAAGATAGGCAATCGCCGTAATTTTCAAACCTTCCGTTGAGCCCACGGTTACCAGAACATGTTCGGGGCTAACACCTTCTTTTTCCGCGATTTTTTTCGTGATGCCATCGCGCTCAGCAAACGGATAGCGGCATACCTCGTCGAAAGCAGCGCTCATAGCTGCTCTCACTTTGCCGGAAGGGCCGTAGGGATTTTCGTTGGAGCTCAATTTGATGGTGATGCCCGGGGGCAGGTGTTCCAGTTTTTCCAGACAAGAGCTGAATGAAGGTATTTCGGCGAAACTTTTAGTTCCCAGGAAAGGGACAGAACCTGCCACGATTCCGGCAGTCCTGAGCCATTGGCGGCGATTAAGTTGTTGCATGATAAAACCGTTTAGGCGGGTAATTTAGAAAAAAAACGCTTTTCGTTCAAAAATCATTCTTACATACTGAGGCAGGATTCATAAAAGCAAAGTGCCTTATCAGGAGTAAATAAATTTGATGAAGGCACTTCGCTTTTATTAAACAGGAAGTCGTCATGTATTGAAAAGGGCTTAATTCCAATAGGCTTGGCCCTTTTCCGTGTTATTTTGTCATGGCTGCATTTATAGACGCTCTATCCAAATACTGAATTACGCGGTCGATTTTGTCATTTGCGTCAAAATGCTGGGCGGTATGAATCCATTGTGTCATCGTCTTACCAGTGGAATATTTTGCTGTTACCTGGTACCATCCCAATAACCATACTCCAGGAGCCTCTACGCTTTGTGGTTGGTTGATTTTTACTGGGAGCCAAAGGTCATTTGCAAAAGATATTTCCGTGATCACATCAGCCATGCGTTTTGTCCAATAATCCTGAATAGCAGGCTTTCCAACCAGGCTGTCGCCGTTGTTCCAAACGTACACCGCATTATCAGAAAAGTTGTTCATCCAGGTAGCGATATCTTTACTTGCAAGACTGGCCAAGCCATTTTTTCCTACCTCAATATATTTCGCATCTGCGAATTCTGCAGGAGCAGGGGTGGACGCTTCTTCTGCCGCTGCATCTGTTGACTGTTCTGGTGCCGAAGAATTGTTACATGCATAAAGTGAAATTGCCAATATGGCAAAGACAAAAAGATGTTTCATTTGATGAAATTTAGAATTAAGAAATGTGAGAGGTGCTAATAATTGATTGTATCTGGTGGGAGACGACTTTCTGTCGCATCAAAAGTAGTAAGAATAATTCTCCCATTGCACAATAAAGCCAACATCTGTTACGCAAATGCGGCTTATCACCATATTTAAGTAGGAAGAAAGGCTTGAATTTTAAACTCCTTTCAGTGTGCTGTGTGATAGTTGACAACAGTTGTTTCAGCGATTTATTTTGATTTATCAACTTCCTTAATAAAAGCTAACACACCATTCATCCAGATTTCCTGGTCGTCCCACATGGCGAGGTGGCTCCCATTGGGGCAAAGCAGGAACTTCCCGTTTTTCACCTGGGTGCTCATCCATTCTATATGTTTGGGGTCCATTGTGTCGTGTGTAGCGCCAACACAAAGCGTAGGAACAGTAATTTCTGAAAGTCTGTTGGAGACATCCCATTTTTCCAGTTTTCCGGAAATGCCAAATTCACTTGGACCTTGCATGCTCACATATACTTCGCTGTTCAGTTTGCTGAAAGAGCGGTTCACGGGCTCTGGCCATTCTTCGAGTGGTAGCCTCAAAAGGTGTTTGGTGTAAAAATTTGGATAGAGCAGCTCCATGTATCTGGGGTTATCAAAATCACCCTTTGCCTCTATTTCCTTTATTTCCTTCAAAACGGCAGGGTCCATCTGGAGCCCGAGCACTTCTTCGGCATATTTGTCGTACAATGGTGCGCTGGACATCATGTTGGTGATGATGAGCCCTTTCATATTTTCCTGGTACTTGAGTGCGTATTCCATACCGAGTATGCCACCCCAGGAACTGCCAATGACGTAAAAGTTATCCTTATTTAGTCCGAGTGCCTGCCGTACCTGTTCCACTTCTTCCACAAAGCGGGAAGTTTCCCAAAGAACATCGCCTTTACCTTCCGGCCGGTCGGAATTTCCGGAACCCAATTGGTCGTAGTAGATAAACTCAATTCCTTCACGCGGGAAAAAGCTTTCCACACTTTCGAAGTACTCGTGTGTAGCACCCGGGCCGCCATGTAAGAGAAGCACCTTTATTCTTGGATTGTTGCCGATGCGTTTCGTCCATACCCTGAAATCACCAGCAGGTGTGCTGATGGGTATCATTTTTACCCCTCCTGTTTGCATACCTTCCTCATGCGGTGCGAAATAATCTTGCAGGGAAATGGTTTCCTCAGTATCGGGCGGTGAAGGAGGAGAATAACAGGAGAAAAATCCGATGGATAGGGTGCATAAAAGAGCGATGTTCATTTTCATTAGTAAAACTTTTTGTGAGAGGAAAATAAGTAATGAGTCAAAAATAAAGATGCCAAATTGTTTTCTTAACCACTTGAAAATCAGTTGGCTCTTGGCTGCTTGCCCCTTCGGGGTTGGCAGTTGGTTGCTGGGGCTTGGTTATTTTCCCCCCGAGCACTCGGGGTCCTTTTTCCTTTTTCCTTTTGCCTTTTGCCTTTTTACTTTTTACTTTTTACTTTTTACTTGTTCCTAAGCGATTGATACCAACTTGTGTAATTTAGTGGGTTAATGAAAAAAAAGAGTCCACATCTTGTCACCAAATTTAGTGTAAAAGGCCATATAGGCCAAACACAAGGGCTTTGATTGTGCTCAATAGCTAACCAGGATTTTGGGAATCTAAACTGTGAAGTCATTTTGTAATCAATACTTAATGAATCCTCAAAAGTAAAATTTTGTCGAACGGCAATCTAAAAGACACTGTAAGTTCAGTTAGCAGCTCGTGGCATTATCAAATTTCTATCTTTGCTCATGTCACCAAAAATAATCCTGGTATGAAGAAAACTTTTTCTCTTTCCCTATTCTTTTCTCTTTTCATAATTATCTCCCTAAAAGCACAGGAGACTTTCCCCCGAAATGGCGTTGCTGACCACAGGGATGGGCTCTATGCATTTACCAATGCCACCATATACAAGACCTGGAATGAAAAAATCGAAAAAGCTACACTGGTCATCCGGAAAGGCCGTGTTGAGGCGGTTGGCACTGGTATAGCAGTTCCAAAAGGAGCAGTGGTAATCGATTTAGCAGGGAAAACCATTTATCCATCCTTTATTGACGTGTACAGCGATTACGGAATGCCACAAGAAAGGCAGGCCCAAGGTGGTGGTGCAGGTTTTGGCGGCTTTTTTGGTCAACAACACCTGAGCGACAAACCAGGAGCTTATGCCTGGAATGAAGCATTGAAGCCGGAATTTCAGGCTGTCGACGTGTTCAGTGTGAACGACAAAACAGCAGCGGAATATCGCAAACTCGGATTTGGTTCTGTGCTGACGCACAAGATGGACGGTATTTCACGCGGAAGTTCTGCCTTAGTGAATCTGAACATCGGCAAAGAACACGAAGTTATCATTAAGGAGCGCGTGGCTCATCACATGTCGTTCCGCAAGGGAACTTCTTCTCAGAGTTACCCCACTTCTTTGATGGGAGCCATCGCTTTATTAAGGCAAACCTATCTCGATGCCGATTGGTACAAAACAGTTGGCAGGCAGCAGGAAGTGAATTTATCCTTGGAAGCCTGGAATAAAAGCATGGACCTGAAACAGGTTTTTGAGGTGAGTGATAAGTTGGAAGCACTTCGGGCTGCGAAAATTGCTAAAGAATTCAACCAGGTGTACATCATTAAAGGAACGGGTGATGAATACCAGCGCTTATCAGAACTAAAAGCCACAGGTAGCCCGCTGATATTGCCTTTGGAGTTTCCGGAAGCTTATGATGTGGAAGATCCATTTGATGCCTTGAATATCCAGTTAGCCGATATGAAACATTGGGAGTTAGCTCCCACCAATCCGGGAAGAGTGGCTGGGGCCGGAATTCCATTTGCACTGACGACAAATGGAATGCGCCGCAAAGATGACTTCATGGCCAACGTTCGCAAGGTAATACAGGCAGGTTTGTCAGAAGCTGATGCTTTGAAATCTCTTACCTGGACTCCTGCGGTCCTGTGTAATGCTACTGACCAGTTGGGTACTTTGGACAAAGGGAAATTAGCCAACTTCATCATCACCAATGGCAATGTTTTCGATGAAAAAACCAAAATATATCATAACTGGATAAAAGGCATGCCCTATATCCTAAAGGACCTGGATGTGCCGGACATCGCGGGCAACTATGACCTGATTATCGGTGACGAAACCTTTAAGATGTCCGTTAAGGAAGAGAATGAAGCCTTCCAGATAACCGTCCGTTCATCTATTGATACAGCTGATGTAAAAGTCAATTCCAAAGTCAGTAACAACAGGGTTACCATGTCCTTTAAGCCTACAAGTGGAAATGACCTTGTCAGGCTTTCCGGTACGGCTTCAAAAGAAAAATGGCTTGGAACAGGGCAGGATGGCAGCGGTTCGTGGTTGAAATGGACAGCCAACCGATCAGCAAATGCGGAAAGTCAAACCCCTCAAAGACGTAATGGGCAGCGTGAAACTCCAAAAGAAGATTCAAAACTGGGTGATGTGACTTATCCTTTCCTGCCTTTTGGCTGGACTGAAAAACCCAAAGCAGGAACTTACCTGTTGAAGAATGCCACAGTCTGGACCAATGAAAAAGAAGGAATCCTCCATAATGCCGACGTGCTGATTCAGAATGGGAAAATTGCCAATGTTGGTAAAAACCTGAGTGCAACCGGAGCCACAGTTGTTGACGCAACTGGTAAACATGTGACCCCCGGGGTCATTGACGAACATACCCACATTGCCGCCAGCCGCGGTATTAACGAAGGTGCTCAGGCCAGCAGCGCAGAAGTCAGGATTGGTGATATTGTCAACTGCGACGACATCAACATTTACCGTCAGCTGTCAGGTGGTGTCACCATGGCGCAGATTCTTCATGGCTCAGCCAATCCAATTGGTGGGCAAAGTGCGATTATAAAATTGCGCTGGGGTTTTGCACCCGAGGATATGAAATTCGATGCTGCAAAACCATTTATCAAATTCGCACTCGGTGAAAACGTCAAGCAGTCGAACCGGCCGACAGGGGGCGACCGCTTCCCGCAAACCAGAATGGGTGTAGAGCAGGTATTTGAAGACCATTTTACTGAAGCTCGCCGCTATGGTGAATTGAAGAAATCCGGTAAGCCATACCGCAAGGATATTGAACTTGAGACTTTGCTGGAGATTATAGAAAGTAAGCGTTTTATTACCTGCCACAGCTACGTACAAAGCGAAATCAGCATGCTCATGGGTGTAGCTGAACGTTTTGGATTCAAAGTCAATACGTTTACCCACATACTTGAAGGATATAAGGTCGCTGACCGCATGGCCAAACACGGTGCCGGAGGAAGCGCCTTTGCCGATTGGTGGGCTTATAAGTACGAAGTGTATTCAGCCATTCCCCACAATGGAGCCATTATGCACGAACAGGGAGTTACGGTGGCTTTCAACTCTGATGACGCTGAGATGGCACGTCGCCTGAATCAGGAAGCTGCGAAAGCCGTGCGCTTCGGTGGAGTCAGTGAAGAGGATGCGCTGAAGTTCGTCACCCTGAATCCCGCCAAATTATTGCAGGTTGACCACCGAACCGGTAGTTTGAAAACCGGCAAAGATGCCGACGTGGTCATCTGGAGCGATAATCCATTATCTGTTTATGCAGTGGCTGAAATGACTTTTGTGGATGGTATCAAATTCTTCGACCGTGCAGAAGACGCCAAAATGCGTGAGTCAGTAAATTCAGAGCGCAACCGCTTAATACAAAAAATGCTCGCTGTAAAACGCGAAGGCGGTGCAACCCAGCGTCCGGCATTACGTGTTCCGCGTGACTACCACTGCGACACAGATGATGACGAGGGGCATTGATGAATAAATTCCTGATTAGAGAGGACAACTGTTCGAAAAGTTGTCAATTACACTTACCTGTGCGGGTTAAAACCCAGTCTCGGGAATTGTACTTTGTTCCTCCGCATGAATGCGGAGGTTAGTGAGCCAGGCTGCTTAACTCAAGGGCTTAGGATAGTATTCAGCCCATGGTTTAGTAACCCCTGGATTCATCCAGGGGGATGCCGACCGCTACCCAAGGGCTTTTAAGCCCAGTCAATTATTCCTGGCTACCAATCTTCCACCTATCCAACCCATTGGAATATAGGCTAACACCAGGTCAACCACAGCAAACCAAACTGGCGATGGAAGCATGAAAATATTGGCAATACCTCCGATGAGGAAAAAGGCTCCTATACCCAAAGCGAATTTCATTTTATGAGTTGCCGCAATAAGCGCGGCTACTATAGCTCCTGCAAGTGTTCCGAGTGCATGCCCAAGAAATGGAAAAAGAAAGTTTTCAGGTTTAAATAAGTGCATGGTAGCCTTTAGTCCTTCCATGGTCGTGATATCTGCTCCTTCGGGAGCTGGGATGACTGTAGGTCCGAGATTAACTAAAAAAATGTTGACAACCGAACCAATAACGATTCCGGCAATGGCAGCGAGGATGTTTCTTACAATTGGATTCATAAGTTAAGTTATTGTTTGACAGTATTGGATATTTAGTGATCCGGTGACTTGTTTCAGAGCACCCCATTTTCATTGGGACAATCTTTCTGTATCTGCTGACCAAAGTCCCAAAATTCCACAATCTTTTTATTCTCATCGAACTTCATGATATGGGCAACCACATAACCCAAATCATCGGGGTTTTGGCGATAGTGCGAATGCACAGCTACAAGTTCACCATCTTCAAGTGCCCGCTGAATCTGGAACACCATATCCGGATTGGCCTTATTAGCTTCCTCCATCGCAATCATCAAAGTAGCCGGGTCACCAGCAAAATAGGCATTGTGGTGAATTAATTTCGGGCTGGCATACAAACTGAACGCCTCTCTGGAATCACCTTTGGCGCAGAGTATCAAAAAGTCCTCAGCTATAGCTTTCAATGTTGGTTCCGACATGTTTCAAGATTAATTAAAGATTGGCAAGGGTGACCAAAGATAAGTGTGATGTTTTATTTTTGAGAAAAATAGCGAATATGGATTTTCGGGGTTGAATGAAAGGCAAAATTTCTTGTTCTCTTTTACCATACAATTATCATGGAAAACTTAGCAGCAAACCGACAACTCCGTGAACTTCCACCGCGTCGCATTGGACTTTTCAACAGAGCAACACTTCTCTTTGGTGGCTTCTTTCAACAATTTGGCTGGATGTTTTTTGTTTTTGGCAGCCTTTTTTGCTGGATATTTATTCCTCCATCTTCGGTGGTTCACTGGTTTGAGTTCGGCAAAGACTGGCAGGAAGTGGAGGGTCGCATATTGGATGCCGGTCAGACCAATGCCGAAACCAACGGGCAAACAGTATGGAGCTATTTTCACTCCTTTGAACTGGAGGGTGTTCGCTACACTGGCAAGTGTTTTACCGATGGGCCAACTTTCGAAGGAGGACAGATTGTAACCATCCGTTACAATGCCAATAATCCAGAAGAATCTTTCATAGTCGGTGCCAACAGGTCAATCTTTCCGGGTTTTGTTGCTTTTGTACTTATTTTTCCTTTTGTCGGACTGGTGTTCATTATTAAATCACTGATTAGCAATTGGAAAGCAATGCGCTTATTGGAAATTGGAAATTTCACCAGGGGCAAACTCATTTCTAAAGAAAATACCAATGCTTCGGTTACCATCAACGGCGCCCGCTATCCGGTATGTAAATATGGTTTTGAATTTGAAACGGGCGGCAGGAAACATACGGTCGCTTGTAAGACTCATCAAAGCTGGCTGGTGGAAGATGAAGATAGGGAAATCATACTATTCGACTGCTTCAATCCGGAGGACAGCATCGTTTTTGATGCGTACCCCAATATGCCGCGCATTTCCGATGAAGGTTATTTGAAAGGGCCAACAGTCAAAAACCTGATGAACCTGATTCTGCCAATAATCGGCATAGGGATGAATGTGATGTTTTATCTCAAGAATCCCTTTTTGGTGATGTTCTGATTATCAAGGACTGAAGGATAGAAGGATTGAAGGACTGAGGGATGAGGGATGAGGGATGAGGGATGAGGGACAGAATGAATGGAACAGCTTCCTCTCCGTGAACCTTAGTGCTCTCGGTGCCTCCATGGTAAACAAGGACTGAAGGATTGAGGTATTGAAGGACTGAGGGGTGAGGGATGAAAACTGGAGACTGAAGACTGGAGACTGGAGACTGACCCCAAGTACTCGGGGGAAGGATTGAATCAAGGATAGTAGCTGGGCTACACTCTGTGTTCCTTAGTGTTCTCCGTGCCTCCGTGGTGAAAAAAAAGTAAAGAATTAATGTCGATGATTCACTTTAGTTTTCAAAATCAGCAGGGCGTTAGCCACAGGCCGTTCGCCGGTTTTGTCGCTCGGATGGTTGACAATGCCCCTGGTTTTGGTCCAAAGTGTAGAGGAACCACCACCGTCGAGGTTGATGGCAAACCTGCAACCCAGCCTAAGCAAATACTGCTGAACCTCATAAAGATTCATTCCCGCAGCCTGCTCTGACCTGCCGTCGATAACGATGAAAACCACTTCAGAATCCGTAGTGCAAATGCAGCTTCGGGGGTGCCGTAAATTGATGAGACTTGTGGCAGGCAAATGCACAGATTTCGAATCAGATATCAACAAGGGGCCTGCGACAAGCACGGCAGCTTCATTTTTGGATGACAGATACTGTTGCGTAGATTTTGCGCTTTCAATTATCAATCTTCCTTTCTTGTCAATAACAACTGCACCGTTCAACACGCTATCCGGCTTCGACCATCTTCCATCAGCTGTTGACAGCTTATTCACCATGGAATCCCTGAATTCAAGAAAAGTGACACTTCCACCTTTTGTTACATTGAAAAACCCTGCATTAATGGCTGCTTCAGCCTTGTTTTTTTCAGCGAAATCGCTGGTTTTTACCAATTCAGCTTCGCTGTATGCCACATCGAGTTGGTATTTACCTAAATCCTTTTTCGACAGGTAAAGCAGGCTGATGATTTGGGGGCTGTTGAAAAGGGTTTCCGTTTTGATTTGAGTCAAATTAAGGGGTGACTCAGTGCTAAGTTTTTGGCTGGTTTTGCAGGAAAAAAGAAGTAAAAAGAGCAGCAAAGGAGCGACACCTGTAACCTTCCTGAACTGCAAACTACTATGGGTGTAACTGGTTTTGAACATCAATTATTAAGTATATGTTAGCTAAAAGTGCCGGAATTATTAATTGTGCAAAATAGGGTTTTTCATAAAAGCCATTCTGTACAATAGCTTACCAATCCAGGTCCAAAGTCACTTAAAGCGGCCCTTCCAATTCTCATGATTCAGTTCAAACCTAAGCTCGCCATTGGTCAGATTGCCGGATTGCTCCCACCCCAATTTTCGATAAAAGCGCTCTGCTCTGGTATTGGCATCTGTACTCAACCAGACTCTTGTTTTGGTTTGGCTGAAATACCAGTTCATCATGGAATCGTGAAGATGGCGACCAATGCCTTTTCCTTCGAAATCCGGATGGACAAACAAAGCCCAGATGTTATTATCCATTAAATTGGCGATTGCAAACCCGACCACTTTCTCCTGCCAAAGGCATAGCCAACCTTTTCCTTTGTCTGCAATGTGATTAAGAACATCGAGGTCTGTAACTTTGGAGGGGTCTGATAATCGGTTTTGGCGCACAGCGTTCCTGACTATCTGCATCTGTCGAATGTCATCAGCTTGGGCTTCCCTGAAATGAAAACCAAGATGCTGAAACCTTTCAATTTTTGTCAAAAAGTATTTCTTGCCTTCAAATCCTTCAAAATCAAAGTCCTCAAGGAATCGCATTCCGATTTTTTCTAAAACCCTTATTGATGCCTGGTTGCTTTTCCTTGCTCTGGCCACTATGTTTTGGATACCTAATTTAAAAAATCCATAATCAAGACACGCTTTGGCAGATTCGCTGGCAAAACCCCGATTCCAAAACTTCCGAAAAAAACGGAATCCCAAGTCCACTTCATTGGATTCCGGAGTGTATTTCAATCCGCACCAACCCAGGAACTGGCCATCTAACTTCAATTCAACTACCCACCTGCCCATGTTAAAACTATTGTATTGGTCGTACCCCCTAATGAACTGTTCAGCCGCTGACAGGTCAGTAAACGGTACATCGCCAGTATGTTTGATGACATAAGGGTCAGAGTTGAGTTGTAGGAGATGAAAAGCGTCATTCAGCTCAAATGTTCTCAACAGTAGCCTTTGGGTTTCTAATATCTTGGTCATCTATCCTGAAATTCTATTTTGGACACTTTGCAAGATGGTTAGCCGTCAGTTCCAATCCCACACCACAATACTCCATTCTGTGTCATCAGCATCACGGTAGCTGTGAATTACCTCAAAACCAACTCTTTTATGGGCTCTTAAAGAGCGCAGGTTGGAATGGACTATTTCCGTTATCGCAAAATCGTATCTGCCACTGAACAATCGGCGGTATGTGGTATAACACTCATCCAGGATGCCCATTCCCCGGTATCCGGTTGCCACACAGACCTGGCCAACAACTATGTAGTTATATTCGCAGACAGGTTTCCCTTTGTACTTTACGGAAGTGAAAGAATCAAACATGGGAATCAGGACCGGAATGTCGTTTCTGGAATGTTCTGTCATGGCCAACAGATAGGCTATGACGCGGTCGCCATCCTTTGCAATGACATGCTGTTCAAAGTTATTGAGCGATTCGAGTTGTTCAAAGCTGTGGTCGACTGTGACGAAACCTTGTGATTGGATTAGCTCATGACTCAGAGTACGCGCAAGATTGGCCTTCTGCAGCAGAAGAATTCCCTCCAGTTCTTGTTTGGATTTCGATGTTGTAATGTCAATCACCCTGAATTGCGTTTAGAATGGTTTCAACACAAAATTCCGGAGCTTCCAAAGGAATCAAATGTCCGAAAGAATGGTTTTCTGTGATTTGAGAATTCGGGGATATTTTTCTCCATTTCGTCCTCGAACCCTCTGAGAAAAAGAGGGATGGCTTACCTGCAATGAGATGAATGGGGATTTTTACCTGCCTCACGTATTTCAGTGGTGAAAGCGCTCTGGCATAGTTTGCTGCTTCCCACTGTGGAGAGAATGTCATCCTGAATCGACCATTATTAGTCGGTAATAATCCATGATCGGCAAAATCGCGCAACACCTTGTCGCTTATTCTCCGGTATGCGTTTCTGCTGCGATAGTATTGGAAGAATTCCTCTTTGGTGTCCCAATATTCCTTTTTGGCCAGCGCACCTTTCATGGGTTCAACGAGTGACTTCAATGAATAGGGAAAAATCCGGAGAAGCACGAAAGCAAAAGGAGAAACTGAAGCTGGTTCAATCACAATCAGTTGTCTGAACAATTCCGGCCTTTTGGAAGCAGCCATGAGCGATGCCGTTGCACCCTGTGAATGGCCAATCACAATGGCAGGAGTATCAAATTTTTGCTCCACAAAACTGATCAAGTCATCAGCATAGTCTTCCCATTCGAATTCTTTCGGGGCTGGAGGTGGGTCAGTATAACAGGCACGGAGGGGTAACCCGTAGATTTTGAATTTCCGGGTTAAGCGTTTTAAAAACTCAGAATAAGTGCCAATGGTGAATCCATTGGCATGGTAAAACACTGCAGGAATCCCGCTGTCGTTCAGTTCCATGTAGCTGGCATCAAGGCCGTTAATCTTCAGATGTTTTTGGGTCAGGTTTATGGTCGTATTCTTATCGGTCACTTTTATGATTATTTGTTCCTGGACATTGCTAATGTAAAAATGCATGTAATTGCTTCTGCTGGAATGTTTGGACGATATATAGCCTGTTAACTATGGGGTAATCAACTTTCAAACACTTCAAACCACTCTAACCATTTTAAACTACTTCACCTCCCACTCATGAACCCCCATCGAAACACCCTCTTTTGCTACAATTTCCAATCTGAGCGATTTGGTCTTTACCGGTTCAAACTGTAATTCATCCCATCCGTCTTTAGTGATGGTATATTTATCCGGACTGTAAACAGGCCGCCAGGCGCCATTTTCAAAATAAACTATGCGCCATGACTTCGGAATGCGGCAACCGCCGCCGGTGTCCTCGTCATCCAACCAATAAACTCTGACCGTCCCTACCTGTTCTTCCTTTTCAAAATCGTATTGAAGCCATTCCGATGTGCCGAATTTTGGCCACCAATGCATAAACGGATTTTCTTTGTCGGCCGAGTTCCTGGGAAGATATTGATCTGCTACAGCAGCCAACTGACCTTTAAAACCTTCAGAGGCCGTCACTTTACTGACCGATGAAAGAGTAGGCAAGTTGATAGGGCGTGCTACTTTGATGTCATAAGGCATCCAGACCACCATGTTATCCTTTCCCCGGTTGGCCCAGGAGTAATAAGGAATGGCTTTAAGGTTGATATTCTGGAGGCCACCATCGGCACCAGATTCTTTTCCAAGGACCAAAAATCCAGTGAAATCAAGTGTTCCAACACCACCAAGCAAGCCTGGGTTGAACTTATGGTGGATCATGGTGAATTCCGGCACCAGCAAATTTAAAACCCTGTCATCAGGCTGGTCTTTTCCCTCCAGGGTGAAAACGATTGGGCCGCGTTGCAATGCTATCCTTCCCACTGCAGCTTCTACCTGTTCGTTGGCCAACAATTTTTGAACGACCATTGGCAGATATAATTCTATGCGGTCACCCTTTCGCCATTTCCTTTTCAGTATCACATAACCTTTGACCATTTCCGGTTTTTGAATTTGTCCATTTACCATAACCACAAACTGCTCCTTGCGTTGCTCCATGAAACGGTACAAATCTCCGCTTACCGCTTTTCCTTCTGCCCATCCCGGTATGCGCAACAGAATGGAGAATTCGCGGGCTTTTTTAGGATGAACATGAAAGACAATTTTTCCATCCCAGGGGTAATTGGTTTCCTGACTTAATTTCAAATTCGTTCCATCTCCCAATTTCACATTGGTTTCGCTGGTCGTATATAGGTTTATATAGACATTATTGCCCGACAGGGCATACACGTAACCGGGTATGGATGGGAAAAAACGTGTGACATTTGAAGGGCAGCAGGCACAGGCAAACCACGGACTGCGTTCATAATTTTTCCTGCTTTCCAATGGATTAGGGTAAAAAAAGCGGTCACCACTTAGCGATAATCCAGCATTCAATGCATTATAAAGTGTTCGCTCCAGTATATCGATGTATTTGGATTCTCCCGTAAGTTGAAACATGCGTTGGTTCCAATAGACAAAAGCAATGGATGAGCATGTTTCACAGTAGGCGCTGAAGTTGGGCAGGTCATAAGCTTGGGTGAAACCCTCATTACTTCCGGCAGAGCCGATACCTCCAGTGACATACATTTTCTTTCCAACCAGATCGTCCCATAAGGCATGGAGAGCAGGCATATATGTGTTGTCGCCAGTGGCTGCTACCACATCGGCCATGCCTGAATACATATAGCAGGCCCTCACCGCGTGTCCTACTACCTCGCGCTGTTCGGTTACTTTTTGATGGTTTTGCTGATAAGGGTCGCCATAGCCCCGGACATCGAGGAAGAATTTGGCGAGGTCGAGGTACTTTTTGTTTCCAGTCAGCCGGTACAATTTTACCAGACCAATTTCAATTTCCTGATGTCCCGGAGATTTTTCAAGCTTTCCCGGTCCAAATACGTCGGCTACCAGGTCGGCGTTTTTGAGTGCTATGTCCAATAGCTGCCGTTTGCCGGTTGCCAGGAAATAAGCCACTGCAGCTTCATACATGTGGCCGGCATTGTAAAGTTCGTGGCTGTGCTGGTCGGTCTTCAGCCAACGCACCTCGCCCGCCATGTTTAGTCCGCGACCTTTGGATGCATCGTTTTGACGTGCAGCCCCTCCTTTGTCGTAAATCGTACGCCAGGTGTATAGGTATCCGTCAGGCTCCTGTGCTGCTCCAATTTTTACGATCAAGCCGTCCACATAGGCTTCCAGTTTTGGGTCGGGATGCACATGCAGCGAATAGGCAGCACCCTCGATGATTTTATAAACATCGGTATCATCAAAAGGGTAAACGGTACAAAAGGAGCCTTCTTTGCTGCCTGCGGCAATTTCAAAGTTACTGACGCGCCCGGTTTCTTCACATTGCTGGAAGGTGTAGGGAATGGTTACTTCCCGAACTTTATTAATCCTGGGCAGCCAAAAATGGTCGTTGATACTGACCTGCGTAAAGGGTACGGACTGTATGGAATAATTGGTTTGACCAACCAATTGAAACAGTACCAAACAAGTAATAAAAGAAAGGAAATGCTTTTTCATGATTCCGGTTTTAAACTGGAATCAAGGTAGGAATTTTTTTAAAGCGATACGACTGCTTAAAACAATCGTATCGCTTACACTTTAATTTAGTAATGAGTCAAAAATAAAGTTGCCAAATTGTTTTCTTGACCACTTAAAAATCAGTTGGATGTTGGGGGTTGGCGGTTGGCGGTTGGCTCTTGGCTGCTTGCCCCTTCGGGGTTGGCTGTTGGTTATTTTCCAATTTCCCCCGAGTACTCGGGGTCCAATTTCCAATTTCCTTTTGCCTTTTGCCTTTTGCCTTTTGCCTTTTTAATTTTGCCTTATTACTTAGCTATCGTAATAAAGGAAAAACTCAAATGGATGAGGCCTCAATGCCATGGCATCCAATTCATTGTCTTGTTTATAGCTGATATAAGTCTCTATTAAGTCGTCAGTGAAAACGCCACCTTCTGTCAGGAATTTGTGGTCAATTTCAAGTGCATTCAGCGCTTCGGCAAGAGAGCCCGGCACCTTCGGCACACTGTTCAATTCAGACTTATTCATGTGGTAAATATTGCGGTCGAGCGGTTTGCCCGGGTCAATCTTATTGTTAATGCCATCGATGACTGCCATTAACAGGGCGCTAAACAGTAAGTAGCCATTTGAACTTGGGTCTGGGCAACGGAATTCAAAGCGCTTGGCCTTTGGGCTTTTTGAATACATTGGGATACGCACAGCAGCTGACCTGTTTGCTTTTGAATACGCGAGATTAACAGGTGCTTCAAAACCAGGAACCAATCGGCGGTAAGAGTTGGTGGTTGGCGCTGCAAAAGCCAGAATGGCGGCGGCGTGTTTCAAAACTCCGCCGATACCATAAAGTGCCATTTGCGACATACCAGCATATCCGTCACCTGCGAATAATGGCTTTCCGTTTTTCCAAAGTGACAAATGGGTGTGCATGCCGCTTCCGTTGTCTTCGAAAATGGGCTTTGGCATAAAAGTTACCGTTTTGCCGTGGCGTTTTGCGACGTTCTTAATGATGTATTTGAACCACATCATCTGGTCGGCCATGGCCAGCATCTCCTCATATTTCATATCAATTTCACTTTGACCGGCTGTGGCGACTTCGTGATGGTGAGCTTCGACCACGATGCCCATATCGCGCATAATGTAGGTCATTTCACCCCGAAGGTCGTGATAGGTATCGGAAGGACTAACCGGGAAATAACCGCCTTTAAAGCTGGGTTTGTAGCCGAGGTTGGGTTCTTCTATCCTGTTCGTGTTCCAGGCTCCCTCAATGGAGTCTATCTGATAAAAGCCCATATTTTGCTTTTGGTCATACCGCACTTCATCAAAGATGAAAAACTCCGGTTCGGGACCAATAAAGCAGGTATCGGCAATTCCGGTTTCTTTCAAAAAAGTAGTGGCCTTGCGGGTAATGTATCTTGGATCGCGGGTGTAGGGCTCATGAGTTTCCGGTTCGGCCACATTGGCAATAACACTGACCGTCGGCCTTGCAAAAAATGGATCCAACTGGGCTGTGGTAGGATCGGGAATGGCGAGCATGTCACTTACATGAATATCCTGCCAGCCCCTGATGGATGAACCATCAAATCCGACTCCTTCAGTAAAAGTATCCTCATCCCAGGTGTCGATGGGGAAACTACAGTGTTGCCACGAACCGAGCATGTCAGTGAACTTGAGGTCCACCATTTCAGCACCGTTCGCCTTTGCAAATTCAAAGAATTCCTTTGCGTTATTTACGTTTTTCTTCATGGTTATTGTTTTATGTATTGACAAAGTGGTTTTTTCTTCTGTTATTTTTTTTGACTCTTGTATAATTTCATAATGCTTCGTTTGGCTATCTGATCAAAAGACAATAGCGATGCAGGGTTTTTAGAATTTATCATCAGAAAAAATTGGATTTTATCCGGAAAGAGCCAAAACCAGGTATTTCTTTAATAAAGTTTTCCTACCTCATTTCCTGTTTCGACAAGGCTGCTAACTTAAGACCTAATTTTGAAATTGCCGTAAACGATGCATAAAAACTTTTAGCGAAATGTATTTTTGAGTTTGGAAGTTTGTACAGGAATGCCTTCCATTCCTGACATTTACTTTTGCACATTCCTAACATGGCGAATACATCAAAACAACTCTTTTTTCTGGTTGTACTGGCTTTGATCAGTTTGGCATTATCCAACTGTAAACCGAATACGGAACCAGAGACTACCGATTCAACTACCAATGTAAACATGGATTCTACTATCAGCTCAACTACCTTTGGGGTATTACCCAATGAACAGTTTGTCGATTTATACACTTTGAAAAACAGCCAGGGTATGGAGGCCAACATCACTAATTACGGCGGGATAGTGGTTTCGTTGAAGGTACCCGACCGCAATGGGTTGATGGAAGATGTGGTCTTAGGTTACGATTCACTGGAGCAATACGTTGCCAATAATCCTTATTTCGGCGCACTGATTGGAAGATACGGTAACCGAATTGGAAAGGGCACTTTCCAGTTGGATGGTAATAAATACAAATTGGCTACCAACAATAACTCTAATCATTTGCACGGCGGACTGAAGGGCTTCGACAAGGTGGTTTGGGATGCCAAACCCATCAGCGTTGAAAATGGGGTAGGGCTGCGTTTAATTTATCACAGTCTCGATGGGGAAGAAGGTTATCCCGGAAATTTGTCTGTGCAGGTTGATTATGTACTGACTAATGGTAATGAACTCAGAATAGAATACACCGCTACAACTGATAAAAGAACTCCGGTCAATCTGACGCATCATTCCTATTTCAATCTGAGCGGTAACGCGAAATCAGATATACTCGGACATGAGTTGATGATTGCAGCTGATGGCTTCACGCCTGTTGACAATACGCTGATTCCCACGGGTGAAATCAGGCAAGTTGCAGGAACGGCATTTGACTTCAGGGTGGCAAAGGCTATCGGGAAGGATATTGGCAGTTCCTCAGAGCAACTGGAATTCGGAAAGGGCTATGACCACAATTTTGTCCTCTTTGAAAAATCCAGAACCAAAACCGAAAAGGAAAAAAGTGGAGAAGAACTGCAATTGGCTGCTACGGTTTTTGAACCAGTGAGCGGCAGGTTTATGGAAGTTCTGACGACTGAACCTGGCCTGCAATTCTATTCCGGGAATTTCCTCGACGGTACGAACATTGGGAAAAACGGAATGCCGTATCAACACCGTTACGGTTTTTGCTTAGAAACCCAGCACTTCCCTGACTCCCCGAACAAGCCTAATTTCCCTTCTACTATCCTTGAACCCGGACAGATGTACAGGACGGTTACGGTTTACAGATTCTCTCTGAAGGACTGAAGGACTGAATGATTGAAGGACTGAATCAGGGCTGAAGATAGAAGGATAAAAGGATTGAATTGGAGAGTCGTGGATTGATTCCGATTCTCTCCGTGAACCTTCGTGGTAAAAAAGATTTAAGGATTGACCCCGGTCACTCGTTGTCAGTCCTTCAGTCCTTTTAAATACCAATCCTGTAAGAGAATTTCACTAAGAAAATATTGTAGGGCTTTTCAGAAAACAGCTCATCCAGGTTGTTGACGTAATCCATTTCACCTGTGGAATTAAACCCACTCCTGCTCTGGTTCCACACCAGAAAAACAGTGGAACCCGGGCTGTATTCCCAGCGCAACACCAGGTTGGAGAGGAATTCCTGGAAGTTGAAATCGCGGTTGCCAAATGAGTAGTCAGTTATGCCATCCCTGTTTTCATCAAATTTATAGGTTTCATTTTCGTACTTCACCTGCTTTGAATCGAAGATATGGAACCTGTCCCCGTATTTATCAGCCAGAGGATTGGTGATGTGTTTAATGTCCCTGTATTTGCCGCTGGCAACAAAAGGCTGCCCCCAATATTGCAGGGTCAAGTCAGGAGTCAGATTGAAGCTTATTCGAATGGGAGCCATAATGGTCGCACGGTCGATGCTTCCGAACAAATACCTTTTTTCGTTACTATAGGTTTTGGTAGTAATGTACTGGAGTTGGGAGAAGGATTGACTGTATCCCGGGTTAAAGTTAATAGTAAGGGTATTAAGTGGTTTGTATGTGATACCACCATTGATGTTCCAGTCATCAGAGTTGTTTTCGAAACCCTTGTTTATAGAGGTAAATACATTAAAACGCACTTTCTTTCTTGAATCAGTGCCAACCCGTATTCTGGCGTTAAAATTCCCAGGTGTTTTCATGCGAGGTCCACCCCTGAGCATGCCGTTTGACACGCCATCAAAACTCAGATTAAAACCGGTGAACATGTTCCAGAAGTTCTTGAAGTTCATATTGAAATTCGATTCAAGACCTTTGCGCAGCGCATTGCCACCAAAATCATTCATAGTCCAGTAATCAGCGCTGAAGCTGAAACTGCGGTAGATCCCTTTAGGCTCCCACACACGGTATTGCCCCCACAACAATCCGAATAATTGGTCTGCCTCTCTCAAAAATCCGACGTCGTTCAGCTCAAATCCTGGTGATTTCCAAAGCAACACTGCCAAACCAGTCCAATGGCCTTTTTGGCGCAACACCTGCATGCGGCCACCAGAACCGAAAAGAGAAGTCCGGGTTGGGTCGTAATCCACATAGTCGTTGTCGGTCCGATGATAATAGCGTGCGGAGGCTCGTTGGGTTGCATCAATGGCTTTCTCCGTTCCGTTAACCTGGCTGAAAGCTGCATTGACATTAAACATCCAAACCTTGTTGTTGAAATACTTCGTGAAATCAATGCCTGATGTATAGGCCGATTTATGAAAATAGTCCCTGGTATTGTCATCGAGAAAACGGTTGGTACCGGTGAGCATGGCCCCAAAAATGGTGTTGCCCTTGTCGAGGTCCTTTTGAACTCGTCCGACAAAATAGTTTGTCATTGGCTCCACTGTTTCCTTTCTTCTTTGCCCTTCATGGTCTATTTCCGCTTTTTCTTCAAGTGTAACACTTTCTATGAACCCAAGTGAAAGTCCGTTGCTGGTCTTACCGGTGAGTTTGGCTGCCCCGAGAATGGAAGTAAATTTGGGTATATTGCTGTACTCCTCTGACTGCAGGCCTGGCGACATGGTTGGCCTCCGGCCAATGCGCCTGGAATAAAACAGGTTGTCGTTGCCAATTCCGCCATCCCCAATACCTATTCCAAAATTAGTGATATTGCTGCCTTCGATGAAAAAGGGGCGTTTCTCTTCAAAAAAAGTTTCATAAGCAGTCAGGTTGACCTCTGAAGGGTCGGCTTCAACCTGCCCGAAGTCGGGGTTAATGGTAAGGTCCAAGGTTAAGTTATTGGTGACACCGATTTTTGCATCGACACCAGCATTGACGTTGACATCGCTGCCATCTGCAAAGGGATTACCGGTTTGCGCCGGGTATCGCTCCAATTTGGCAACACCATAAGGAGTTACGTCAAATATTTTCTTGGGTCGTATGGAACCCATGCCAGTCATTTCACCGAAAAGATGGACAAGCCCTGGGGCGTCTTTGGGCACATGTTGCCAAAGATCAGTCTCGTCTTTTCGGTAAATGGTTCGGAAAACCTCAACACCCCAGGTGTCACTACCGTTTTTTGAAAAGCGCAGCTGACTGAAAGGAATTTTCATTTCAGCCACCCAGCCTTCTTCATTTAGACTCACTTTGACCCACCAATTGGGGTCCCAGCTTTGGTCTTCATTGTTTCCGTTTTCTGTCATCGTCTGGTCGAACTTCACACCACCTGCACTGACTGAAAACAGAAAAGCTGTGCGTTTATCGAAATAGCTGTCGAATGCAATACCAACGATATCACCATCGGTATTGTCGCGCCTTGTCAGTCGGCGGACTATGCTATCGGGGCTGGTATCAAAAGCTTTGAATGCAACGTAGATGTTGTCTTCATCAAACAGAATCTTAAATTCCGTTCTTTGGGAGGCTTCAGCGCCGTTGAAAGGTTCATGTTGAACAAAATCATTCACCCATTCTCCTGCGTTCCACGCCTCGTCGTCCAGAGTTCCGTCAATGGCAGGCGGCAATTTGATGGATGTTGCTTTATATTGTTTTTTAGGAGGGTCAGTTGTTTGGGCAAAAGCCTGGGAGAAGCAAAGCAACAGGAGAATGGCTGCAAAAGTTAATTTAATCTGCATTACAGAATTTGTTTTCATTGTAAGGTTGTCTTTGAAAGGACGGTACCAATTAGAGCAACGTTGCAAATTTTGAGTTGCAATGGATGAAATCACTACTTTCTTCTACAAACGGCATAAAGAAAACCACGTAAATCAGACTGACTTACGTGGCTTCTTACCGTGTTAGACGATTCGAATTAGCGCTTTTTCTTTTTGATGGCCTTCTGCTGAACTTTTACCACCTCTGCTTCTACGAGATTGGCTGGTTCTGGCATTTGGTATTTTTTGAAGTACCAGTATATACCCCATGCAGCTAATAACACAACCAAAATGGAGGTGATAAGTGAAACTTTGCCTCCCAGATAGTAAGATTGTGGAGAAAATATCATTTTCAGTTCATGTTGACCTGCAGGCAATTTTGCTGCCCTGAGCAAGAAGTTGGCCTTAGTAAAATCATCTGCGGGCTGGCCGTCTATGTACATTTTCCAGCCTTTGGCTGGTGGATAATAAATCTCAGAAAAAACCGCCAACTGGTCAGTAGATGCACTATAGCTGTACACTAAAGTATCCGGATGGTAATGAGTCAGCGCTATGGTGGCCGCAGAGTCAAATTGTGGGACAAAGCCTTCGAGTTTTCCTAAATATGATTTCTGGATAACTGCTTTCTGAGAAGGTTCCAATGAAGCAAGTGATTCAATTTCCTGGTCCCCATTTTCCACCACATCAAAAGAACTGACAAACCAGGCATTTCCTAACGCCTCGGCATTTGGGAAAACCTGGTCATCTTGTCCGATAAAATATTTGGTGTTCAGCATATTGTAGATGTGCGCATTGGTGGTGGGGTCGCTCAGGTATCGTTCAACCATTTCCTGATAACGCATAAGTTTGGCAGCATGGTAGCCACCAATACTCTTGTGGAAATAACTGGTAAACGCGTTTGCGAATGGATTTCTTCTGAAATCAGCTACACGGTAATAAGGGTCCGGGTCGGCCATAATTTGTTCATCAGCCTGTGTAGGCTTCACAAAACTCATTTTTTGAGTCTTGGAGAAAAATGCATCATTATCGATGAAACGTGTGCCAATACCCCAGATATCAATGGTTGCCAGAAAGCCAACGCCAATGATTACCCAAAGCGATTTAAGTTTATTGCTGGTATAAGCCCAGAGCAAACCGAATGATAGAACAAAAAACAGAGTGCTGCGCAACAAATCGGTCCGCAAAAGTGCTGCCCTGTCTTCGGCCAGTGCATTGGCGAGCACTTCCGGGAAGTTCTCACCGTCTTTGACATAACTGAGACTAAAGCTGATGAGCAGGCCAAGTAACAGCAGCGCAGCAGTAGAGCCACCAGCAAATTGCAGGGATAGCCATTTTTTTTCCGAAGTGTGTTTTTTGTCGAACAAGGCCTGTAGGCCAAGCGCTCCCAACAGCACAACGAGCAGGTTCGTCACGCCGAGCACCATAGTCACTGCACGGAACTTGCTGTACAATGGCATATAGTCGAAAAGGAAAAAATTGAAAAATGCCAGGTTCTTGCCAAGTGCCAGCAACAAGGTCAGTGCCACAGAGCCAATGACATACCACCTGATGGGATGTTTCACCAAAAAAGCTCCGAGGAAAAACAGGAAGATAAACACAGTGCCTAAATATACACCCCCACCTGTAAAGGGCTGTGAGCCCCAATAGTGGGAAGTTTGTTGGGCAAGTTGAGTTGCAGTGTTTACATCCTGCATTTGCCGAAGTGCGGCTATGGTGTTGCTTTCGGGGTCGCTTGCGAAACTTTTGGAGCTGCTGCCCCCCAAAAAGTTGGGAATGAGCAGATTGAAGAGCTCCATCTTGCCATAGCTCCAGCTAAAAGCATAATCCTTTGACAGTCCACCTCCTTCTTCAGCTGTGGAGCCGGAACTACTGGCTTTTTGAGCAAGTTCGGATTTACCACGAATGGTTTCCGACTGGTATTCCCAGGTAGTCCACATGGTAGCAGTGGTAGTCAGAAGCGCCAACAATAATGCTACTGCGGTTACACCTGTGCTTTTAAAAAAAGCGGGTACTGTTTTATTCTTTAGGGCTTCTATGAAATAAACTACACCGAATATGAGTAGTGTAAGCAGGAAATAATAGGTTATTTGAACATGGTTGGCGTACAATTGCAAACCCATAAAAAGGGCCGTAAGCCCGCCACCTAACCAGTATTTACCACGAAAAGAAAGGATAATTCCAGCGAGAGTCGGAGCCATAAAAGCTGTGGCTATCAGTTTGGTCGAATGTCCGGCCTCCAGCAGGGCCATATGGTTGGTCGCTAATCCGAATCCGATAGAGCCTATGATGGCAATTCTCCAGTCAACGCCTAACACGATCAGCAATAGGTAAAGTCCGGCCATCATGAGTAAGACCCCCGTATGGGGGGCTGTCATGTTTGAGCCCAGCATACTCAAGGAGAATACTTCATCCATAATGGTCGGACTTGGCAGGAAGATTTGGTAAGCGGGCATACCAGAGAACATAGAATTGGTCCAAAGTGGGTAGGTTCCGGTTTCAGCGGCAATTTTATGTGATTCCGCCTGCATGCCGGCTGCTTGCATGTTATCGCTTTGCTGAAGCACTTTTCCTTCAAAAACTGCAGGGTAAAAGCGTACAAAAGCAATTATCAACAGAATAAGATAAGCAATGAAATGGGGAATGAGTTTCTTAATTGTTGGATTCATTGTCGTCATTAATAGCTGAGAACGGTATTAACCACCGGTCTTAAGTTTATGAAGTGCGGCCAAAGGTACTGATTTCACTTAAAGTTAAATCAGATGGAAAGAATCTTTCAATTAAGGGGCGCTCAAAAAAAACTGCTATGCCGGATGACATAGCAGACAATGCATTATGAAAAGCAATTTTAATTTTCGGATTAATGAATTTTAGCATCCCTCTTCTTCCTCCACTTCTTTCTTTTTTACGGGGACGATTTTTTTAGGGGTTACTGGTTTAGCGATTACCACCGGTTTAGGGGCTTCTGAAAGTTTCTTATGCGCCTCAACTGCTTCGGTGAAAACAGCGGCATAATCGAATTGAGCTGTTTCCATAACTCTGGGATTTTCTTCAGTGAAATGGTCATAGCCAGATGACAAAACAGTTACGTTTTTAACGTCTAATTGCGTCAGCATGAACCATGCGCCATTTGCAGCGGCGGCATCATTGCCATATAGGATTATTGGTTTTTCACTATGTTTTAATACTTCAAAATTATCATGGACCAGAAGTTCGGAGGATGGAATATTGACTGCACCTTCGAGTGCACCTTGGGCAAAAACCGAACGGGGGCGCAAATCAACCAGTATAAAATCCTCCTGACTCATCTCTTTCAATTGAGCAGGTGAGGTAAAGTGAGAGCTTTCCAGTGCACTGGTCAGCATATTTTGGTCTGACTTTTTGAAATCAGAAAGGCACTTGCATTTACATCCAGTGAGCAGGGATGCGGAAATGGTCAACAAGCTTAAAATCCAAATTACTTTTTTCATCATTTTGTCTTTTAATGGTGCATGATTCTTAACAACCCTCTTCCTCTTCTACAACTGGCTTTTTCTTAGGCTGAACTGCTATTTTTTTCTTTTCGGTGATTGGAGCTACTTCCGGTTGAAATACTTCAGCCTCCATTGCCTTGCTGCCACCGATGAAATACTGTTGCGCAGCTTTGCGGAATTCAAATAATTCAATTTCCTCGGAACTGGCAAGGTCACCCGGTTCCTGTACCTTCATAATCGTTTCTGTCCATGCATTCAAGCCGCCTTTTAAGATAAAGCTGTTGCTGCATCCATTTTGCCGGTTCAATATCCATGCTTGCTCAGAACTCATGTCGTCATTGGATAAGAACACGAGGAAGTATTTTTCGCAATCCAGCATGTCCTTGAATTCAGGTTTTAGCAAATCAGCCAATGGGATATTAACGGATTTCGGTAAAGAGAATTTGCCAAACTCTTCTGCTGTTCTTACGTCTATCAACCTTAAGGAAGGATCTCCGTCGATCAGCCAATGCGCTACCTGGTCTGGACTGGCAAATCGTTGATTGGAGCTCAGCTCCAGCATGAGTTGCGCCGGGCTCAATTTTGATCCCTCATTGTCCATATTGCAGCTTGAAATGATAATCAACGCTACAAAAATCAAACTGTACTTCATTTTTTTATTGTTGAGTTGTTTAGCTGTTGGCTGTTGGCTGTTGGCTGTTTAGCTGTTGGCTTTTGGCTGTTGGCTTTTAGCTGTTTGTAAGAGTCTGCTTTCTTCACTTCTCAATTATAATTCCTCAATTCTCAATTCTCAATTCTCAATTCCTCAATTCTTCAAATCTTCAAATCTTCAACTCCTTAATACAAGTATCTCGTCATCTGCCCCGCTTCTACCATAATGTAACGGAAGAGAAAGCCTCCGATGAGTATCAGGATTGCCGGTAAGGCCAGCGGGATATTCCAACCGCGAAGTTTCATGATTTCAAGAATGGTCGGTATCAAAAGACCAAGTACCACAACAAGACCCCAAAAAGAGAAGGTGAAAGAACCACCCATAAACATGTCAGCAGCTTCCACCTGAACGGCCGGTCCGGCCATGAAGCCCATAAACATGTGCACGATGAGGAACAGGACAAGTATCGAAAGGCCAAGTGTCCATTTGGTGAAATAGGTCTTTTCAGCTTCGTTTTGCGCCATCCACATGATGGTTGCTGCGCCGGTTGTAAGGCCGTAAGCAAGGAACATGGGCCCGAGAAGGGAGGTGTTCCACAGCGGCCGGGCGTTGAAAGCCGACAGCAGGATGCCGGTGTAAATCCCCAGGCTTATGGCCAGGAATATCAATGCCCAGGCAATTGCCTTGCGGTATTGGATAGCCAGTTCTTCCAGTTTTTTCAAAAAGCCGAATTTCCAGTCCCAGCCGGGCACTAGTTCACTAATGAAACTGCCAGACCAAAGGAAAGACAGCGGTGTGATGAACAACAACACCCATGAACCGAATGACATTGGTGATTCAATTTTGAATGTGGTGTACAATTGCCAGAAATACAGCTTATGACGCAGGTCGAAAAACAGGCAAATCAATGCCACTACGATGCCCACAGGTGCGACGAAAGTCGCCCATTTCATACCTTTCGACATGGGCTTTCCGGCGATGACAAACCATGCCGTAAAAAAAAGGATGCCTGCTGCAAGTCCGCCCGCAAACAGGTCGAGTGCTATGGGCCAGTGCCACACTTGAAGGTGCGGGTCAATGTTGGGAATGTTGCGGCCGCTTACAAAGAGTTCTTCATTCATGCCTTTTCAGTTTTATACGGTACCATCAAATCAGGAAATAAACCTGTGGTATAGTTCCGGCTTCAGGTGCCAGCACTTTGTATTTACGGGTTTTTAATTTTTGTGAAATGGTACTTCCGGGGTCGTCAATGTCGCCGAAATACATACACTTGGTCGGACAAACGGACACACAGGCAGGCATCTGGCCCTTCTCGATGCGGTGGAAACAGAAGGTGCATTTGTCCACATATCCGTCGGGGTGGAAATACCTGGCATCGTAAGGACAGGACACGATACAAGCTCCACATCCGATGCATTTTTTATGGTCTACCATCACAATTCCACCATCAACTATGTGGCTGGAGCCGGTAGGGCAGCAGCGCACACAGGGTGCATTGTCGCAATGATTGCAGCGCTCGGAGCGCAATTCCTGAGTCAGTTCGGGGTAAGTGCCACGGGTATTTTCGGTTACCCAATCACGGCAATAGCCTATGGGCACTTTGTTTTCCAACTGACAGGCAACGACGCAGTCGCTGCAACCGACACATTTCTTGGTGTCTATGGCCATCGCGTATCTCATGATTCGCAGTTTATTTGCTTTAGTTACTTTTCAAATTCATTCTGCTGAGAAAGCAGATTTCCGAAGTCCCGAAGATTTCGGAAATCTGTCAGCTCTTACGATTCCACCGCTTCCGGTTTCTCCGTCAGAAAGGTTACGAAGTTGGAACGCATTCCAGTACCTCCCATAATCGGGTCAACTGGCACGTTGGTTATCAACTCGGAATCGTTAATTCCACGGCCATAAGCAAGGGAAAGTTCCTTTCGGTCGTGCCCGAAGCCGTGTACCATATATACAGAGTCGTGACGAATGCGTTCCGTGACGCGCACATGAATGGGGAAGCTCGAAACAACCCCGTCCTGGTTTTTCAACCAGATTTCCTGGCCGCTGCGCAAGTTCCAGATATTGGCAATTTTTGGATTTACCCATAAGCTGTTGGTGTCCATCAGGTCAGCTAGATTAGGGTTGTTGGCTGTGCGGCTGAAAGTGTGCATCGGAGCACGGCCATAATTCATTCTGTAGTAGTTTTCCGGTGGTTCCGGATGAGCTGTATAGTTGGGCAATGGGTCAAAACCATACTGCTCAAACTCTGTGGAATACAATTCAATTTTGCCCGTAGTAGTAGCGAAGTGAAAATCTTCATCGTCACCGAGATACAGCGCTCTGCCGGTACGTTCGAATTTCTTCACACCTATTTTCTTCATCTCTTCCATTGAACTGCCGATTTGCTTCAATTGCCAGTCAAGTACTTCCGAATAATCTTCGTAGGGGAAGAACTCACTCAGTCCAAGCCTCTCGCCAAGTTCCTTTGCCATCCACCATGCGGGTTTTGATTCACCGAGCGGCTCAACAGCAGGCATCCGGAGAGCAATGTAAGGTTCTCTTGCAGGAGCATCACGAAGTTCATCGTAGCGTTCCAGATAGGTGCATTCCGGCAATACAACATCGGCATATCCTGTAATGTCCATCGGCATGGTATCCACTACGACGATGAAATCCAACGACTGTACGGCCTTTTCAAAACGATCCTTTTGTGGCAGCGTAAGCGGCAGGTTCGTGCCGGTTACAATCCACATTTTCAGCTTGCTGTCCTTGCCTTCTTCCGGGATGGAGGCATCAATGAATGAGTTGGTTACGGCCATGCCGGCAAGTGGGTACTTGCCATCCTGCAAGTCCTTCCATCCCCAATTGGATTTCGGATAGGGTGGGGTTGGGAAGTCTGGTATGGAAGGCTTTGTGTCGAAAAAGAATCCACCTCTGCGACCGACGGAACCAAGCAGTGCATTCAAAATCGCAACTGCACGACTGCGTTGTGTATCATCGCCGTACCAGGTTACGTGCCTGCCCGGGTGAACAATGGTTGCCGGCGCTGCGTCGGCCATCAACCTTGCCGTTTTGCGTATGACATCTGGCTTTATAGTCGTGATGCCATAGGCCCATTCTGGGGTGAAGCGGCGGACATGGTGCTTCAGCCGGTCGAAACCGTAGGTGTATTTCTCGACGTACTTTTTGTCGTAAAGTTCTTCGTTGATGACGACGTGAATCCAGGCCAGCAGTAGTGCGAGGTCGGTTGCCGGCTTGATGGGCAGCCAATACTTCGATTTGGATGCTACAGTCGAATATCTCGGGTCAACAGTGATGATATCAGCCTGACGGTCAATGGCATCAGCCATTTCCTGTACCTGGCTGTTGTGCATATTTTCGCCGAGATGGGAACCTATAAGCACCAGACAACGGGTATCCCTCATGTCAATAGGTTCAGGTGAACCGGGTGCAAATCCATAGGTTGCCTTCCATGCAGCATCGCGGGGTCCGCGGCATTGCGCATAAGAGGGAGAGACGATGTTGGAAGAACCGTAAGACTTAAGCAGGTGCCCAAAAAATTTACCCGAAGAACCGTGGTTGAAAACGGCCACTGCTTCCGGTCCATTCTTGGCTGCTACCTCTTTCATTTTGACGGCAATGAGGTCGAGTGCTTCCTCCCAACTCGCCTGTCTGTAAGTTTGTTTGCCACCTTCCGTAACGCGTATGAGCGGATGAAGAAGCCTGTCTTTATCGTGGTACATACCCACACCTCCGGTGCCACGAGGGCAAAGTCGTCCATTGCAAAGCGGATCTATTTTATTGCCGATTACTTTGGCAATATTTCCCTTTTCATCTTTTTGTACCCACCCGGCACATTTCCAAAAACATACTTCACAATAGGTGGGCAGGTCAGGAAATTGGCTGCCAAGAAGGTCATCCGGGCTGGAGGCTCTCAACAAATGCAATGCACCTGCACCAAATGTCATTCCTCCCAATCCGAGGGCAGATATTTTGATAAATTCCCGTCTCGTTGTCATAATATAATTTTGTTTTAGCTGGAGCACGAAACGGGGGCAAGAACTTAGTTAATTCGCTGATTTATAATGAACTTGGTCAATTGAGAACATGAGAATAATCAGACTTTTTAAATCTCAAAAGTGTGATTTCTGTCACGATAAGTTTTTTGTTTTTTACAGAATAAATAAGGCTGAAATATTCGCAACAGGAAGGACAATTGTGACGACATTTTACCATATTTCGGTCTTATTTCTGTCATCAGAAGTTTAACAATGAAAATATGAGGACGACTATTGTAAGTGTGGCAGTGGCATCAATCTTATTTGCAATTCCTAACAGTTGTATTCCGGAAAGGGATGGCTCAGCACGGGTTGAGACAAGAAAGTTGCCGGGTAAAGATGAAACCTGCATGGAATGTCATTCCAATTACACCGGATTTGTGCCTGCACATGACCCCAACTCCATTGGTTGTTCTTCCTGTCATTTGGGGAACCCTTTCGAAAAAGATGAGAAAAAGTCGCACGAAGGAATGGTGCTGGTGCCAGGCAACTTATCCAATGCCCGCAGGACCTGTGGCATATCCGGATGCCATCCAGACATACCTCACCGTGTTGAGAATTCTCTAATGACTTCAATGGCGGGGGTAATTACTGTGAACAGGTTTGCGTTCGGAGAATCCAATACGCTTTCTTTCTGGACTCATGTGAAAGACCTCAAAGACAATAAGGCTGCGGATGTACACCTTCGCAATCTCTGTGCTTCCTGCCATTTGGGTGCTGAAAAGGAGAGGGCAGCCAGAATAAGTGAGAAATCAAGGGGAGGGGGCTGTATTGCCTGCCACTTGAACTACAGCCATGTTCCAATGGGGCATGACCTCAGAGATACGACCAACAAAATCAGGATTCACCCTGCAATTGATTTAAAAGTAACCAATGAACATTGCTTCGGATGCCATAGCAGGTCAGGTCGCATTTCAACCAATTATGAAGGATGGCATGAGACGTTGCATGACCCTGATGTATATCAAAATAAAACCGGTTTCAGAATCCTGCAGGATAGAAGGGTGATGCAATACATTAGTCCTGATGTGCATCACATTGCGGGACTGTCTTGTATTGACTGCCATAGTTCCAACGAAATTATGGGTGATGGAACCCGGTACCTGCACTCAAATGAAGCGGTAAAGGTGCAATGCCAGGACTGCCATTTCACCGGAAAGCCTGAAACTGTAAAATTGAAAGGGCTTGATGAAGAATCTGCCAAAATCCTTCGGCAGAGGAATTTGAATTTGTCCAATCCCGATTTCATAAAGAGTAAAAGCTCCGGGATTTTGTCCTACAATCTGATTTTGGATAAAGAGCAAAAGCCAAAAATGGTAGGTAAAAATACCGGGAAGCTTCATGAATTAAAGGCTCCTGCTCCGGTCTGTACTAAAGGCAAAGCACATGACGCGCTAACATGCTCTGCATGCCATACAGCCTGGGCACCCCAATGTATCGGTTGCCATAATTCTTACGATTCGAAGAAAAAGGGGTACGATTTGCTTGCAAAGAAGTCAACTAAGGGTAAATGGGAGGAATATCTGGGAGGTTTTTTCGCAGAGGCCCCGACTCTTGGTGTTGTGGAAAAGAATGGAATCCGCCACATCAAACCTTTCATTCCGGGTATGATAATGACCATTGACAAATCCGGGTTCCCGGGTGAGAAGAATACACCAGAAATTTTCAGGCGACTTTTTGCTCCTGTTTCTCCGCATACAACTACCACCAAAGGACGCAGTTGTACCTCCTGTCATAATGATCCTAATGCATTGGGTTTTGGACGCGGAAAATTGATTTATTCAGGAAGTGGCAAAACCGGTCAGTGGAAATTTTACCCGGAATATGAGTCGTTGCCGCAAGATGGCCTACCGCAGGATTCCTGGACTGGCTTTCTGCAATTTCCAAAAGGAGTGTCCACCACAAGGCCTAATGCCCGACCTTTTTTCGTGGAAGAGCAAAAGAAAATATTGGCAGCCGGTGCCTGCCTTACTTGTCATGATGGCAACTCCCTCGTGATGCAAAATGCTTTAATAGACTTTGAAAAAGTGCTAAAAACGGTGAGTGATAAATGCGTCGTTCCGCGCTGGTGAATTAGGTCATTCCGGCCGGGGGTGGTTTGCTTTTGGCCAAGTCTGTATGCCACAAAGGCACCAATTCTCTAATCGAGCCTATTTGAGCTTAGTAATTCTTTCCCGCAGATTTCGCGGATTTTCCCGCAGATTTTCGCGGATGATTCGTTCTGCGGAATCTGCGTGTCTATCTGCGTAAATCAGCGGGAAAAACTCCATGTCAGCTAAGTTATGTGCGCTAAATATCCTGCTCTTCATTTCCAAATAAGAATCCAATCTTTCCCCCCAGAATAGTACTTCTTATTTCGCACACCGTTCTTAGTAATGAGTTAAAAATAAAATAGCCAATTTGTTTTCTTAACCAATTGAAAATCAGTTGGCTTTTGGCTGCTTGCCCCTTCGGGGTTGGCTGTTGCCGGTTGGCTGTTGGCGGTTGGCGGTTGGCAGTTGGCAGTTGGCAGTTGGTTGCTGGGGCTTGGTTATTTTCCAATTTCCCCCGAGTACTCGGGGTCCAATTTCCAATTTCCAATTTCCAATTTCCTTTTGCCTTTTGCCTTTTTACTTTTTACTTTTTCCTTGTTCCTTAGTGTTTTTGTGGCAAATAAGCATTTGGTTAAATAAAAGTTCCGCAGGTGGATACCCGCGGAACATTTTGCCATGACCTAATCAACTTAAAAACGGTCATTCCAATCAGCTAATTGGGTTAAAGCGAAAAATTTGGACGAATGCTAAAGGTTTCAAACCAAACAATATTTGGTCAGGCAAAATTTCAATGATGTTCTTCACTGGAACAAATTCCTACGATATCGTGGAAAATGTCGTGAAGGCCAGTAAGCTTTTCAATAATAAATTGGTTTGTGCAGCCTGACTTTATTTTCGAATCGAGTTGTTTGGCTGCCTTTGTCAAATTCCTGAGCTTTTTCTGAAGTTCAGAATTATTGGCAAGTTCCACTGGAATGGAAGACTCCTGCCATGCCAAAGCCATTTCGTACATTTCAGCACTACGCTTGCGAATGGGCTTGAAATCACCAGTTTGCATTGGGTGAAATGTTTGGGACATGACTTTGTGGAAATTGTCTTTTTCCGGCCAGGGAGTTGTTGACTGGGCGTTAAGATTGTTGCAGATTAATAAAAATGCAAATGCGGTTAAGGCTAAAATAATTTTCTTCATGTTTAAAGAATTTATTGAAGTGGCATCGTGCCAAAATCACCCGATTCCGGCACGAAGATTAAGTCCTTAATTTGCAGGTGCTTTTTTGATCCACTCCAGCAAGCTACCATCGTATAACTTTACTTTCTCCACTCCAACAAGGTTTTTGAAAGCAACGAATCCAACGGCTGCCCGGATGCCGGTACGACAATAAACAATTAGTTCCGTATCAGCTGTGATGTTGTGTTTTGCTGCAAGTGCTTTCAGTTCATCAACTGATTTAAAAGCACCGGAATCTGTCAAAAGGTCTTCGTGATTGATATTGATGGCACCAGGAATTCCAGCCTCGCCGTTCTTAGCTCCTGTGAATTCATCCGGAGTTCTAAAGTCAGCCATTACAAATCCTGCCTGGTCCTTATGTGCTTTCACATAATCAAAATCCACAAAAATGCCGGGGTTTAGTCTATGGTTGAACTTTGTGGCAGCTAATTTGGATGGTGCCGCAGTCAGTACAACCCTGTTTGCTCTAAATTCATTGGCATCTTTGTGCAACAGTTTTACATCGGTTGCACCCAGATACTTGAGCACCCAGTAAACCCTGGTTGAATATTTCTGTGAGCCATCGTCATACACGACGACCTTACTGTTTTCGTTAATACCTTTTTCACCGAAATATGCGGCCAGCACATCGGCACTCTTAATGGTACCACTGGTTTTGCTATCGACAAAGAAATCACTTGGGTCAATGTTGATGGCACCTTTTATGTGGTTTACATTGTAGTTTTTAGCCTTGTTGGCATCTACCAGAACCACATCTTTCATCGCTATAAAATCCTTTACACTAATGATGTCAACCTGTGCGTTGACCATCAAAGCAACGAGGAGAAATGCTGTCAAAAAACTTGCTATTTTGAACGTTTTCATTTTTTCTAAAGTTTGTTGAAAGAGACAAGACTTACTCAGTATTCATAATGAACTTTGTCATCAGGATACGAGGAAGTTTATGTTTAGAATACTATTTGCACTTGTACCAGGAAGGCATCGTTTTTCACTTCCACTTTGCTACTTTCTTCCGCATTGTACAGATAGTTAAGTTGAACTCTTGTCCATTCGTTAAAGAAATAATTCAGACCATAGGTGATGGTGTTTATTTGGTCGTCCAACACATCAGTTTTAAGATTGGGGTCGTAGTTTTCATATTTGATGACTGGTTGGATGTTCCATGGTGTCATATATGCTCCCATAACCATAAATCCGCGGCGATCAACTGAGCCTTTATGTGTTTCCACAGGAACTCCGCAGCCTCCACCGGTTGTATAGGAACCTTTATCAGCGCCACTGATTACTTCACCCTGTACCACCAGGCCTTTGTATTTTAATTCCACGTCAAAAGCGAGGCGCTTCCGCTCATCATCTTCTTCAGCAGTTGGGTCGAGGGCTGGATGCTTGCCAAAGCGGTAGCTGGCTCCAAAAGTGATGAATTCAAATGGGTGAAAAGTGAGTCGTCCGACAACATCCTTTTTACGGTTGTTGTCGCTGATGTTTTGTCCGGTGCCATTGAGTACTGCAAACTGATAGCCGAACAGGTTTTGAGTCTTTGAACCAAACAGGGATAGCGTATCAGTACCACCTGATACCACAAACCCAAAGTCCCGGATCGGGGCTGCCAACACGTTGGCAGCGTTTGACCTGTTGATGGTGTACAATTTATGGCAGGCAGTGCCGCCTACCTCAAGGCCAAATGGATTTTTGAATTGGCCAACAGATACCTTGGCAAATTTTGAAAAGCGGTTGTAGCTGATGAAGGCATCACAAATGTAAGGCCCGTTTAGTGTTGGACTCAACTCTGCAAGAGCGTAATAGCTGAAATCATAAGGGATACTTCCTGTTACACCAATACGAAGACGGTTGAAATAGAATGAGTTTTTATCTCTTGATTTTCCGAGTACGTCCGTACCCAGGAAATCATACCTGAATTCCGGTTGAAGGTATCCGATAACTTTAACGCCTTCCCCATCTCCCGAGTCCATGCATCCTTGCGCAAGAATATAACCCGGCAATAGGAAAGTTGCCATTAACAGGATTAGAAAAATCTTTTTCATGATCGTTAGTTTTGGAATGTGTTGATAAGGATGGCAATGGTGCACCGCTTTGCGCGGCGGTACTTTGATTGGGCCGGTTGTACAAGCTGTTTTAAAATGTCAACAGCCTGTACAACTAACTCCTTTTCAATTTCGAAAAACTGTATGAATGCTAAAGTGCCTGATTACTTAGGACCAAAATATTTACCGGTAGAATCGTAGTAACCGAAGTTGCAAACACTACCGGAACCGGTACCCATCCAGGTAGAGGCTTTCTGAGAACCAGCCAACATTTGTGTGTGGATAATACTGTTTGCACCGTAAAGCATGCTCCTTGTATTGTAACCTAATACATCCAACCAGGCATTGATGATGGCAGAAGTTTGACCTGTGTAGCAATAGGTGACAATTGTCTTGGAAGGATCGAGCAGGTGCAGTCCGTCCAGTTTCAGTTCAGTATCGATGCGATAAGAACCTTTCACGCCACCAAATTCTTTGCGGACAGCATCCGGCCACCTGTTATTGATGAAATAGTTCTCTGGGTTGGCAAGTATTACATCTTTGGTCAGACCCCACTCAGTCTTTGCTAAAGCCGCAGTAATACGGTCCTTAAGGATGGATTCTCCATCAGTTTTACCTGTAGCCAGTTTGGGAAGGGGGAAGCTTCCGTTCGGTTTTGGAGGATCGTTTGTCCAGTTTGCAGAAGTAAAATTACCGGCATTTGATTTCCACCTGCCAGCCAGATTATCGTGCCAGCATGCCATACCCCACTTCAAACTGTATGCTTCTTTCTTCAACAAACGCAACATACCTACAGCGCGTGCTGAAGTTTGTCCGGTATAGCAAACAACGAGGATAGGCTTCGTGCCAGCTTTGTTGGCCTCAGTAACGACATTGACTAATGTAGAGTTAACTGCGCCTTTAATAGCACCTGCGTCAAAATCAACTTTGGCTCTCAGGTCAATGATGTAATAGCTGGGAAGAGAGTAATCAGTTGTATTTACTCCGAGGGCGGTACCTGATCTTATCCAGCCGGTAAGAATAGCAGGAATATCCAGATTGTTATCAGCAATGTATTTTGTCAATACAGCGAATTCATCAACCTTGGGTCCTTCATCTTCTTTTTTGCAATTGGTCAGTACCATTACTGGCACTAAAAACATGATTAGGAATTTTACAAAGTTCTTCATGGCAAAAATTGTTTTGCATCGTTCCACGAGATTGAAGGATTATGGCCATAATCCTCCAAACCCGCGGCAACGGTACATGCTTTCTTGAGTTTAGATTCAAATTTTCCCTAGGGATAGCGAATGTAAACTATGTGCTAACACAGGTAATTGAAAGCTGTCATTAGGCTTAGTGATTAATGTCAGAATAATCTTTGGATTAACAGTACGTACATTTAATTCTCAAGAAGATTCAAATACTTTGGGATTTGAATTTTTAATTATCAAAAACTCATAACATCAATAAAATCAATTACTTGAGTCACAAAATTATGTTTTGAATTAATAAGCTGAATTTTCTGGGTCTGAACAATTGTTTTGCTTCAATTTCTAACCTGCAGGGCTGAATGCTAAAAAAGACGGTTTTAGTAAAAAAGCAATAAAGTGATACTTGTCACAATTGAAGCCTTGAAAGGAGTAAATAATGAGTCGGTATATGGAATAAAAATAGTGGAGGAAAAATGCAGCTTATTAGGCTTGATTTTCAGCTGAAGAATTGACCTGACGACATACATAATGAGATAAAATGATGGCTCCATTATCAAGATAAAAATCAACTATTACCTTTGGCGCTTATGAAAGAAAGTACTCCATTAGTTACGGTTATTACAGTCACATTTAACAGTGGTTCCAAACTCGAAGGAACTATCAGAAGCGTGCTGGAGCAGCATTATGAGTATATAGAATATCTCATTGTGGATGGTGCTTCATCAGATCAAACCCTGGATGTTATTAAGACTTGGGAGGCCGGAAATGAACGGCAAACTCAGCCTAAAATCTTCAGGTGGATAAGTGAACCGGACAATGGGCTGTATGGTGCCATGAATAAAGCACTTCGGATGGCAACAGGAGAATTTGTTCTTTTCCTGAATGCGGGTGACCACTTCTTTTCTCCGGAAACCGTTGGCGACTTAATGCAAAAAGCCGAAAATTCAACTGATGTAATCTACGGTGAAGTAATGCTGGTGGACGAAAACCGGAATCATCTTGGAACGAGAAGCGAATTGACAACTCAAAAGTTACCTGCTGAATTGAACTGGAAAAGCCTGCAAATGGGCATGGTGGTGTGCCATCAGGCATTTTTAGTCAGAAGGAGCCTTGCGCCATTTTATTTAGCCAATAATCTTGCTGCAGATATTGACTGGGTGATCGAGGTGCTCAAAAAAAGCAGTAAAACAGTGAATAGTGGATTAGTGGTTGCTGAATTCCTTACGGGTGGTGTATCCAAGCAAAAGCACCGGCTATCTCTGTACGACAGATTTGTAATCCTGCAAAAACACTTTGGATTTTTACCCAATCTGTGGAATCACCTGCTGATTGTGCTCAGGTCGCTGTTTTCCAGAATAGGATATTAACGCAATAGCGTCACATCTCCCCTGTACAATAGTTTTCGTCCATCAATGTATTCCGCTTCTATTAGGTACAGAAACACGCCAGATTTAACTTTTTGACCTCTGAACCGCCCATCCCAACCAAGGCTGCCATCCGGGCTTGGTGGCTGATTTAACACCTCATACATCAATTCACCCCAACGGTCGTAAATCCTGAAGAAATTGATTTGTGAAACTCCAAGCCCGGTGAAGAGCTGGAACTTGTCATTGATACCATCGTCATTAGGTGAGAAAGCATTTGGGATGAAAATATTTCGCTTTTTCTCCACATCCACATAAACATTGGCAGAGGCTGTGCATCCGTTGGCATCCTTTACAGTGAGTTTGTAAGTCTGTGACTTAAGTGCATTTACGATGGGGTTTTTGCAATTGGAACAAGACAATTGGGTAGAAGGTGTCCATCCAAAACTGTCGATAGGAACAGAGGATACTATGTCGGGAATTAACCTTGTAAGTGTGTCCCCGAGTTGTATCTCGACAACTTTTGGCAAATTAATAGACAACTCCAAAGGCTCTTTGATGACAATGACGGAGTCCCTCGAACATAAATTGACGACATCGATTACGGTGATGGTATGTGAACCCGCAAATACAGAACTCGGAGATTTTATCTGGCGGTTTATTCCCCCATTGATGGAATACTGGTACACCGAGGGCCTGCCGCCCCATACTGAGTCCACACTCAAGAATGTGTTGCCCCCAAAACATTTGATTGGGGTTATATTTCCAAAAGAAAACCGTATTGGTGCCGGTTCGTTTATTGTCCAGGTCAGGCTATCGGTGCACCCTTTCTGGTCGATTGCTGTAACGGAATACACACCGGAAGCCAGGTTTTTCACACTTGTTGCTGTTGGCTGTGCAATGCCATTTTTCCATAAGTATTGAAGCCCACCTAGGCTAATGTTTCCTCCTTGCGAAACGACAGCAATGCTACCATTTTTATCCCCTGGACAAGTGACATCCATTGTACCGGTTGGGTCGATGAATACATCCAGTACGTCAGGTTGGGTTACACTGACTCTATGTGTGAATATGCAATTCTTTGCATCAACAATAAGTGCTGTATAATTTCCAGCTAAAAGGCTGTCGCGAGTTCTGCCCACTCTCCCATCAGCCCATGATATGTTATAGGGGCCTCTTCCTCCTGAGGGTGAAAGGGTGACTGAACCATCTGCTTTTCCAGCACAACTGACATTGTTTATGCTGGCCCCAGGCACAATAGGAGAGGGCGAAGGCACGTTCACCCGGAAAGTATCGAAACAGATTCCATCTGATACAACAACCCATTGTTGCCCGCGACAGAGTTTATTGGCCGCATTTGCAGCTGCATTATTTGCGCTTTCTCCGCTCTGCCATTGAAAGTTGAATGTACCGGTTTTTCCATCGCTGTAATTTGCTGTCGCAATGGCTTTTCCGTCGCATCCCTGAGCTCCGCTGTAGCAACTTACGGAATCGATACCACTGAAAGCAACTGCTATAGCTGCAGGGTCACTTAACAAAAGCAGGGTGTCTTTCTTACAACCGTTATCATCGGTAATGGTCACGGTGTAATTACCTGCTTTGATGCTGGCTAAAACATTGAGACCAGAACCACTCGCTCCGGTTGACCATTGAAAGAAGTAAGGACTTTTTCCTCCACTGACTGAAAGAGACAGCGAGCCACCAGCCAAGCCGGGGCATACGGGACTTGTCCGGTTAACAGACATAAGTGAAATAGGTGGCGACGACTTAACTTCTGCGGTATCGATTACTTTACAACCTGCTGCATCAGTTATGGTAAGCGTATAGAATCCTACGCCCAAACCACTTTGCAGAGTACCATTACCTCCATTTGACCAGGCATATCCAGTTATGGGTGAACCTCCGGCTGCAGCAACAACCTGAAGGACACCATTTTTACTGTCAGGACATGCCACTATGTGGTCATTGAATTGTTGAACCGTAGGTGGCGCAGGGGCCGTAATATTAAACTTGACAGAGTCAACACAGGAAAGCGCATCTGTAACTGTAACAGAGTATGTGCCGGCACTTAGTCCTGTCAATACAGAGTCATTAGCATTTGTGTTCCATTTGTACTGGTAGGGTGCAGTCCCTCCAGTTCCTCTAATTGCCAGACTGCCATCCTTTCCAGGAGAGCAGGATTCATTTGTTTGCGCAGTTGTGACAGCAGTCAGTTTTGGTGGAGATACAATTTTAAATGTAGTGTCTATGTGACAACCACTGGTATCTCTCATAATCAGCTGATAGGTTCCAACACAAAGTCCATTCAGGGTAATGCTGTTATTGGTTGTG
>CAYRDX010000006.1:83444-90923 GCA_964423205.1 uncultured Saprospiraceae bacterium
CGGGTGGCGGTGGCGGTGGCGGTAAACCAAACCATTGAAAGTTATAAGGTAGTGACGCAGGGCCACCGGTCGTATTGCCGGAGGCAAAAATGCTGCCGCTGCAGTCGTTAATGCAGTCGAGGTTTTTGACGACTGCGTTGATACTCAGCACTCTTTTTGCAGGCAGAAAAATGTCCTGTTGATTAATGCAGCCTGCACTGTCCACAATCTTTAAAGGATGTACTGCTGAAGCTCTTCCGTTTAGGGAAAAGCGGTCCCTGACGACCTGAATTCCCGGCGGTGGACCTACTGATGGCCAATTGATGATGTAGTCGCCATTATTGTCGGGCGTACCACCTGTTACCAGAACGTGAATATTTCCGTCTTCTTTACCAGAACATGATGCAGTATCAATAGTGACACTGACAATGAGAGCAGGAGGTTGTGGCAGAACCGTATTGTTGGTAATTGTACAACCGGTAACCCGGTCTGTTACGGTGACTGAATACCCACCTGCCGGAATATTTGGAAGGCTGAGAACTGTGTCACCCGTACTCCACAAATATCGATAAGAAGATAAAGGATTTGAGACAACTGTTGTATCAAGAACAAGTTTTGAAATGATACTACCTCTTTGGCCATTACATTGAGGAAGGTTTTCCGTTAGTAAAATGTTGAGAATTGGTGGGGAAAGCACTTTGATTTCCTTGGTTGAAATCAGTTGGGGGGATGAAGCATCAGTAATCGTTACGCTATAGGTACCTGCACTCAGATTAGGTATCAGGTAGTTCCCGCCTTCCAGAGGTATCGTAGCCGGCCCACCTGTCGGACCACCCGTTGTTAAGTTTCTCCATCGCACCTCGTAAGGTGCTGTGCCTCCGGTTACCCGCACCGTCAACCTGCCGTCGGCTGCTCCTGAACATTTCACGCTGTCTTGCTGTAAGGTGACCTGGAGGGCTGATGCAGAAAGGCAAACTTTGCCGTTCACACCATTAAATCCCAGCCTGCTGCCAGCGCCCGTTACGATTTCTATTTCCGTTACTTTTGGTACTTCGGAAAACTTGATGTCAGAACAATTACCACTGTTGCCAATGGCTTTAAAGCACATTTCATACAGTGCTGTGCTTTGCGGAAGCGACACTCCGACACCTGCCAAATTGAACCAGGACAAAATCAGTGTATCGGTGTTTTTTATGTTAAAAAGTGAACCGTCAAAGTTGGGGAGAGATTTGGTCAAATTCTTTACACCGGTAAATTGCAAAACACTCTTGTCCCAGGTAACCATGTATTGCATAGATACAATGTTGTTGAAACCTCCCTCATTGGTCACTTTCACGCAAATCGTATCATTCGGAACCACGGTGCCGTTTTGGATGCTCTGTGACTGAGCTACACAACTGGACATATTCATCAGAAAGCTATTCACAGTGCAATTGCGGCCATCAGTTACTGATATAACGTAAATGGCGGGAACAGGGACTTTGAAGGATACTGTTTCACCATGTCTGTAAGGGCCACCAATGAGTTGTCCTTTAATAGTTGAGTCCGATTGATTAACAATGGAAATTTTGTAAAAGCTGCTGTCAAATTCCGGCAGGCCTCCACTCAAAACAAAAGTGCCCTGGCATCCACTCAGACCTGTATTGGTATTTTGATTCCTGGCTTTTAGCTCATTCAGGTAAACAACAGCAAAAGCTTCATTGATATTTAGGTTTGTACATGGTCCGTTTTCCGAGGTGATGGGGTCATTTTCGTATTTCCTGTTTGCAAAATCGTCGATGGTTAGTGGTGCCATCCAGACCATTACCGGTTTGCCACTATTGAAAAAGTTCTGAATACTGCCATCATTTATGAGGGTAATATCTCCGTTAGAATTACCACCTGGAGTAAAATGAATCCCATCGACAGGAACCGGGTTTTTCAAAATGCAGGCATCACTTAGTATGGTAGTCTTGTTTGGGCCCGAAATTGTTGGTTTACATTTGAAGAACCCGTAGGTAATACCTGGCAAAGTTCCCGAATTTGGGTCTCCGCTCAGGTTTGCATCGTTGTTGTGTTTAATATCGAGTTCATCGCCAAAACAGAGGTAAAGCGTATCCCGGATTACATCATTGCTGCTTCCAATGTGATTTTGCAGTTTTACAGTACCTGCCTTTTGATCGGCACAAGTAAGACCAGTGCGAAAGCTTCCATCCCGACCACCTTGTTGAACAGAAATGTTAACAGGTGTTTGCCCGAAAAGCGGGTATAATCCAAGTAACAAGAAAATTGTAAGTATAAACCGGTGCTGCATACTGCTTATTTGTTCGTAATTTGGGTTGAGGGCTCAGGTGTAGGTGAAGGTTATCAAGACTTAAGAAGCCGCAAATGTATAATTTCCACTCATGAATGTATAAGTGGAGCATCATGACCATTAACGACAGGCCTTCAGTACATGTTGCCCTTTGATGGCAATTAGCATTTGGCAATTAGCATTTGGCTTTTGGCTTTTGGCTTTTGGCTTTTTGAGGTCTCATAAAGTTCGATGGCAAGTTTCCTACCTAAACCCCAAAAATGTAGAAAACTTTATTCTTTGATAAAATGATAGGTTTTTTAAACACACTTTTAGCCGTCACAGAGAATTCTTGAAAAATGGGCGAAATTCAGTCTGATTTTCATTCCTGGCATGGATATTTAAGAGAAAGCATGTCGTCAAAGAATTGCCGTTGCTATTTATTTAGTACTGATTAAAAACGACTTCACTGTTTAGATTCCTTAATCTCCAAGATTTCGGAAATCTTATACGCACCCTCCCATTTCAGTATCGGTTTACCCTACGCTACTTTAACATGGCGATAAACAAATAACTTTTAGTTTTGAACAAACTCAGGACAATACTCACCATCAAGGCCCTACTTCTTTGCTTCATTCTGTATGGGCAGGGAAATAGCCAGTTCTCACATGGGCTTTCGATTAGAGTACCGAAGATTATTTCGTTGAATATTGAACCCAATGGGGCTGCAGTGACCCTTAATGCGTTGGCTCCAATTGAGGCGGGTGATCCTCTTGACCTCTCCGATACAGATAATTCCCTCTGGTTAAATTATTCCACCATTGCTGGAAATGGCCCAAATAGCAAACGCTCGGTTTTAGTTTCGGCTGATGGAACGCTCCCGGTTGGTTTATTGGTACGTGTTCAGGCGCTGCCAATCAAGAGCAACGGGAACGGGCAGCCTGGAACTCCGGGTGATATCGTTACCTTCACTGACGTCAACACGAATTATACCTTAATCAATAACATTGGAACAAGTTACACAGGCAGGGGCCAAAACTTCGGACACCAACTGATTTACAGCCTTGCCAGAACAGATGCCAGTTATGGCCTTCTTAATTTCGACTCAGACTATTCGATGGTGGTAACGTACACACTTTCAGAAAACTAGTCTTTCCAACTCAGCTTTCAGATTTTCAAACCAAATTAACCGCAGCATTGGCAAAGCTTGTATTTAGGTATTGCATAGTATAAACAATTCTATATTTTTGCAACTTTCTTTTTCAAGACATCCATGAAAAACTTTTGCCTAACCATTCTAAACGCCTTTCTGTTTTGTCAAAACATGCTCATCGCCCAACAAAGCTGGATTCGAATTAACCAGCTGGGTTACACGGAAAATGACATCAAAGTAGCTGTATTGGCCACTCATATTCCTCTTGCCTTCACTGAATTTGTATTGGTGGATGCCCTCACGGGCAAAACGGTTTACACTGGCCGGAAAATCTCAGAACATGGAGCTTACGCGAGTTTTAGCAATACCTTTCGCCTGAATTTTTCCGAATTCAAAAAACCGGGAGCTTATTACCTGAAAGCCGGTGAAATACAATCACCCGGTTTTCGCATAAATGATGATGTATATGAAGGCGCAGCCGATTTTCTCTTAAAATACATGCGACAGCAGCGTTGCGGGTACAATCCTTTCCTGCAGGATTCCTGCCACACCCACGATGGTTATATCATGGGGCATCCGGAACTGGATTCTACTTTCATTGATGTAACCGGAGGCTGGCACGATGCTTCCGATTACTTGCAGTACGTCACGACTTCGGCCAATGCCACTTATCAGATGTTGTTTGCGTGGCAGCAGAATCCGGCTGCTTTTGGGGATGCCTTTGATGCCGCCGGTAATCCGGGTGCAAACGGAATCCCTGACATTTTGGACGAGGCCAAGTGGGGTCTCGACTGGCTGGTGAAAATGAATCCATCCTATGGCTTCATGTTTAACCAAATAGCCGATGACCGTGATCATCTCGGTTTCAGGTTACCATCACTCGATACCGTCAATTATGGTAAAGGCAGGGAACGCCCGGTTTATTTTATTACTGGCAAACCGCAGGGTTTTGGCAGGTTCAAGAATCGTTCAACCGGTGTATCCTCCACGGCGGCCAAATATGCCTCGACCTTTGCCTTCGGCAGCGATCTGCTGAAAAAGTACTATCCCGATTTCTCCGAAAAAATTGCTACCAAAGCGGAAGAAGCATTCCGTTTTGCCAAATCTGATTTGGGTGTTAGTCAAACCGCCAGCAACAGGGCCCCCTATTTTTATGAAGAGGACAATTACGTCGATGACATGCAGCTGGCTGCCATTCAGCTATTCCAGACTACCAATAATCCGGAATACCTGAAAGAAGCCACTTATTGGGGTGAACTGGAACCCATTACACCTTGGATGTCGAACAATGCCGCCAGGCATTACCAATGGTATCCTTTTGTCAACCTGGGCCATTACAAAGTGGCCACCTCAGCTGACAGTCTTAGCCGTGTGAAGTTTGTAAGTTTTATGAAAAACGGAATAGAAGCCATTAATCAAAGGGCGAAGCAAAACGGCTTTTTGATGGGAGTGCCTTTTATCTGGTGTTCAAATAATCTGATTGCCGCGGCCATCACACAGATGCGATTGTACAATGAAATAACTGGCGATAACGCTTATCTGGAAATGGAAGCTTCCTTGCGGGATTGGCTTTTCGGCTGCAACCCATGGGGCACAAGCATGATTGTCGGATTTCCTCAAGATGCGGATACGCCAATAGATCCTCACTCTGCATTTACGGCTGTTTACAAATTCCCAATTGATGGTGGGCTGGTGGATGGCCCGGTTTATACCTCTATTTTCAAAAGCCTGATTGGAATCCGGCTGGTCTATGAAGATGAGTATGCTCCATTTCAGTCTGACCTATCCGTTTATCACGATGATTACGGAGACTACAGTACCAATGAACCAACTATGGATGGTACAGCAAGTTTGTCTTTTTTTCTGTCGGCCATGGACAGAAGCAGGCACTCAACCAATAAATCAAAATACACTTATAGTCATGGGGGAATGGTACGTGGCGATGACACCAAAAAGGAAATTCATTTGGTATTTACGGGCCATGAATTTAATGATGGTGGCGAAGTTATCAGAAGGGTACTGCGCAAACACGGCATCAAGGCGCATTTCTTCCTGACTGGGGATTTTTACCGGAATCCGGAATTTGCCAGTACCATAAAGGGATTGAAGGCTGATGGACATTACCTTGGAGCACATTCTGACAAACACCTTTTATATGCTTCATGGGAAAAACGCGATTCCACACTAATCAGCAGGGGCGAATTTGAACAGGACATCATGGATAACTATAAGGCAATGACTGCATTTGGCATCGAAAAAGAGGAGGCACTTTTATTCATGCCCCCTTTTGAATGGTATAACGATACCATCAGTAAATGGACCAAGAACCTTGGACTATCCTTGGTAAACTTCACACCAGGTACCCGTTCCAATGCTGATTACACTACTCCTGACATGGGAGAACGATACTGGAGCAGCAAGGCCATTTACAATGAAATTCTTAAGTTTGAAAAAAGCAGCAAAACCGGATTGAACGGTCATTTGTTATTGACCCACATCGGCGTTGATCCGAAACGGAAGGACAAGTTTTACAATTACCTCGACCGGTTGATAGTCAATCTGAAATCTAAGGGGTATTCTTTTGGGGTGCTGGAAAATTGAAATTGGAAATTGGACCCCAAGTACTCGGGTCAAAGAACCATCAAACAACTCAAACAACTATCACCCCGAGTACTCGGGGCAAACAATCTTTAAACTACACTTATGCTTAAGGTACTCATAAAATCCACAGTCAACATGTTCAACCGTCTCGTTCAAAACGGGACATTTTCGGGAACCCTGCTGATTCTCGCCGCCATCCTGTCCCTTATATGGGCCAATTCGGCATACGGTCAGGCCTATTTCGATTTGTGGCAAAACAAGTTTACCATTGGTTTTGATGACGCCAGAATTTCAAAACCACTGATTCTATGGATAAATGATGGCCTGATGGCCGTGTTTTTCTTTGTCATTGGACTTGAAATCAAGAGGGAAATCATGGTTGGTGAGCTGTCAACTTTGAAAAAAGCTGCCCTGCCAATGTTTGCTGCCATTGGTGGCATGGTGGTACCAGCCTCGATCTATGTGTTTTTCAATGTCGGCAAGGAGTCCATTAGTGGTTGGGGAATTCCAATGGCCACCGACATTGCCTTCTCATTGGGCATTCTGGCACTGCTGGGAAAAAGAGTTCCGCTGTCACTGAAAATATTCCTGACTGCATTGGCAATAGTTGATGACATCGGTGCTGTGTTGGTGATAGCAATTTTCTATTCTTCAAAATTATCATTTGTCAACCTCGGTATTGGAGTTGCATTGCTGGCACTCATGGCCATTATGAACCGCATGGGGGTACGAAATATGCTGGCTTATGGTCTGATAGGTATTGCCGGGGTTTGGTTGGCATTTCTTCTTTCTGGGGTACATGCTACCATCGCGGGAATATTGATAGCTATAACCATTCCTGCCAGAACGAAAATAGATTCGGATGAATTTGCCGAAAGGCTGGATGATTTGACTGATCAGCTCAAAGAGGCAGAAGCCAAAAAGGATGCTGCTTTACTGACCCCTGTTCAGCAGGATATTCTGCTGGAAGTGAAGGAATCCTGCTCTCATTATGAAGCTCCGCTACAATCATTGGAACATTCCCTGCACCCTTGGGTTGCTTATCTTATCTTGCCGGTTTTCGCCCTTAGTAATGCAGGAGTAATGATTTCTGGCGACATGACCTCCGTTGTTAAACACTCCGTAAGCTTGGGAATCATATTGGGACTGATGTTGGGAAAACCGCTTGGGGTATTTCTGTTTTCCTGGGTAGCCGTAAAGTTAGGATTGGCTACTCTTCCTGATAAGAGCAATTGGACTCAACTGGCAGGCATAGGAATGTTGGCGGGTGTGGGTTTTACCATGTCCTTATTCATAACCAGTCTGGCATTCACCAACCCGGGGTTTGAAACCGCCGCCAAAATCGGCATTTTGTTTGGTTCATTTGTTTCCGGTGTCGCTGGTTATTTGTTTCTCAGGTGGTCGCTAAAACCGGATTCTGCCAATTGACCTCTTTCAAACATCAATATTGCGAAGCAGGCCATTTTCAAACAAC
>CAYRDX010000006.1:91023-104068 GCA_964423205.1 uncultured Saprospiraceae bacterium
CAAACTCCTCAAACAATTCAAACAACATCAAACAACTCAAACAACTCAAACAACCATCAAACAACATCTTCCACACTCCACTCCGCATAAGAAGTGGCTGTTTCGTACATTCTCACGGAGTGTAATTGGATGCCTTCCGGCAATTTGCCTTTTATAGAACCAACGAATTTTAGGAGTAGGTTTTCGCAGGTTGGCTGAAAAGATTCAATGATGATGTTGTCAGAAAAACTGCGAAGGGCGGTGATGACATCTGCCGGAGTTGTGTCGGGAAGAACTATTGCGTGGTCATACACATCGATGACAAGGGATTGTACTATTTTCTTAAGGTCTTTGAAATCCATCACCATGCCATTGTTGGGGTGGCCGGGTTCATATCTGGGTTGACCAATGACCGTGACTTCCAATTTATAAGAATGCCCGTGTATGTTTTTACAGGCACCCAAATACCCGGGCAGGGCATGGGCCATTTCAAAAGTGAATATCTTGGTGAGTCTGACTTTCTGTGCTGATTTCATATCTAAAAACTACTGCTGTTTTTTTTTTGCCACTAAAGCACAAAAACACAAAAGGATTGCTGGGATAAAGATTTCCGAAATCTCCAAGATTTCGGAAAACTAAAAAGGGAGTCATTTCTCAATCTCTACTAAAACACAAGAGGTTAAAATGGACAGAGCACCTTCCCTCAATTTAATCCGGTGCTTCAAATAGCGGTGCTTTTCAAATTCGCCGCAAAATTAACCGCTTTTGTTCAAGAAGGAAATTTTGTTCTAAGTCATTGATTTCTTTATTCCTGTGAGTTATGCCAAAAGAATGGTTGGTGTCATTATTGGCTGAATATTTGCCCTTGAAGCAAAGGATATCACATGCTTTTTAGTATTAATGAGAGATTCAAATGTCATTATCGTCTAATTTGAGTGCTTGCAACTGGCAGTTTTTGAGGCTCTAACAACTGAAATTTTCGGTTAATGTAAAATTTACCCCTTAAATGGTAGGTCCGTCGAAGCATTCTGAACCTATTTTTGCATATAAATTTTCGTAAAGTAATCTACTCCAATCTTTTTAGCCTTACCGCTTCCTCTATTTCCCACAACTTTTCTTCAAATCTGACAGGAATATAACCTGTCGCCGTTGAGATATATTTAGCCATTTCAACCTGAATACAGTTGGGATGGTATCGGGCTTACAAACGGATTTATTCTTTTACCAAAACTGAGTCCCATGAAGCGAAGGTTACTGAGTCTTATTATTTCGTTTATCTACTTCGGGCTGAATTCTCTTATTGCCCAGGTACCACCATCACCATATTTCACTTCCTGTCCATCTGGTGGTGTTTATAACCTGAATCCCGGTCAATGTGATACGGTCGTCCACTTCACGGTGACAGCTGATGGTGTGCAACCCGTTACAGTTACACAGTTACAGGGACTTCCAAGCGGGAGTGCATTTCCATTAGGGCTGAACATATTGTTTTTCAAGGCCACTGATGCGAATGGAGATTCCTCTTTTTGCCTGTTTATATTAGATGTAAAGGAATATCAGCCGCTTACTTCGGCCCTGGTGTGCGACGATACGGTACACATCTCCCTGGATCAAACCTGTGTCGGATTCCTCTATCCCGACCATGTCCTCGAAGGGGATTATGGTTGTTATGATATATTCAAAATCCGGGTCAACAACACCGATACAAACATCGTGGACGCATCGATGATTGGAACTTACATCATGTACAACATTACCCATACCGAAACGGGTAACAACTGCATGGGTACGGGCTTGGTACAAGACAAATTGCCTCCTGTTTTCATTTCCTGCGACCCTGTTGCTATCCATAGCTACCAAAACCCAAAACCATCAACTGAGGGTGGGGACGTTCCAATACCAACAATTACGGATTGCAGTCAATTCAAATTAACCTATTCAGACATCCTTTACCGAGGTGAATGCAGCGATGGTTATAGGGAATTAATTGCCCGAACCTGGGAAGCTGTTGATGCCTTTGGCAACAAAAGCACATGTGTCCAGTTGATAACTGTCCGAAGAGTTTCATTAATTCAAACACAACCTTTAGTTATAGGCGTTACTCCGGTTTGTCCACCAAGTTATCAAACTGAATGTGTTCCTGGGACAATGCCTGATTTACGTCCTGAAATAACAGGCTATCCAACCGTATTAATTGATGGAATCAACTATCCGGTTTTACCGGGTACCAGTTCGCAATGCCGTTTGAGTTCCACCTATTCCGATAAAGTGATTACCATGTGTGGCGGTTCCTATCAGGTTCTTCGTACCTGGAAGGTGGTGGATTGTTGCCTTGATGGTATTCTGGGAGTTAATCCCTGGTCCTGCATACAGGTAATCAATGTGAGTGATAAGACGAATCCTTTGATTCAACCCGTGCCTGATATGCTGGTATCGCTGGATGTCAACATGTGTACAGCTCGTCCCATTATTCCAGCTGTAAAAATTACTGATTGTTCGGATGTTGTAATGGAAATTATAACACCAGTTGGTTCCATTTACACCAATGGAGGCCGGGTGCCTCCGCCTGGTTTGCCCGTGGGTGACCACACCATAATTGTAAATGCAGTTGATAAGTGCGGCAATCCATCAAGCCGTTCCTTTGTTATCAGAGTCAGGGATACGCAAAAACCTGTAGCTGCGTGTAAGCAATTTATGGTTGTTGCTCTGAATAGCCAGGGTGTGGGAATAGCAGCAGCCTCTGCTTTTAATCTGGGAAGTAATGACAACTGCTGTCTTGGAGAAATGAAGGTAGCCCGGATGAGTGACAAATGTGGTAATCCAAATGCAACCCAGTTTGGTGATTTTGTGGAATTCTGCTGTGGCGATGTTGGCGACACAGTGCAGGTGATATTCCGTGTGTACGATTGTCATGGCAATTTCAATGATTGCATGCTGAGAGTCGAGGTGCAGGATCAACTACCACCGACTTTGACCTGTCCGCCTGATATAACCATAAATTGCAGGCAAGGGTATTTAAATCAGGAAGTTACAGGCAGAGTGGTGTTTGATGCAAACAACAGAAGAGCCAACGATGGATTGGCAACCGATAATTGTATCAACCAACTCCAGCTTAATTCATCTGACATTGGTTCAGTAACGTGTGGATTGGGTACCATCTTTAGAACCTTCACTGTAAAAGATATTGCGGGTTTTGATACATTTTGTATTCAAACCATCAACGTGACGCAGGGGCCACCACTTACCAATCAGGATTTTATATTTCCACGTGACACTACCGTAGGTAACTGCGGTGCCGGGACTTTTCCTGCTGTAACAGGTTATCCCATACTGCCTTCTTTGGGAATTTGTGATTCCTTTACGGTAGCATTTAAGGATTCCATCGTGAACAATACTTTGGGTTTCTGCCAAGTCGTCTTTCGCAAATGGGTGATAGTTGACCTGTGTATTTATAATCCAAATGTCCCCAATAGTCCGGGCAGATGGGAGCATACTCAGTTGATTTATGTGAATGACAAGACAGCACCAATTATTGCTGATTGTTTGCCCAGAAAATTCTGCAACTTCAAGGATGATTGTGGCTTTATCGCTCCCAACTTGTCGATATCAGTATCTGATAACTGCACCCCTGCAAATCAGATAACACTGAATTGGGTTGTGGATTTGTATAATGACGGCATACCGGATGTTGGCGCTATTTACGCGGGAACGGGTCAGAATTTCGAAAATTTCTACGATTACGGAACGCATAAAATAACCTATCAGGTAAGTGACGGCTGTGGAAATACAGCTACCTGCTCTTTCCTGTTTACCATAGAAGACTGCAAAAAACCCAATGTCTTTTGCAAACCTTCTGTCACTGTGCAACTGAATGCAGGCGGCTTGGTATCGGTCAATGCGAGGATTTTAGATACCGGCGCCTCCAGAGACAATTGCACGTCTCAGTCACAGTTGCGTTACTCCTTTACACCTAATGCTACTGATACTATCAGAACATACACTTGTTTGCACAAAGGCTCCAATGCCGTGAAACTTTGGGTCACTGACCTGACCAATAATACCGATTCGTGTCTGAGCTTTATCATTGTCGAAGACAGCCAGAATCCATGCCCTGGTGGTTTGATGGCTTTCGGAGGCAAAGTGTCCACTGAAGCTAATTCCGGGGTAAAGGATGTGAATCTGCAATTGAGTGGCAGTCTGGCGGGAATGGCTTACACAGATGCTTCGGGGCAATTCAGCTTTGAGTCAGTACCTGCGGGAAAAGACTACTCCATTACCCCAAGTTTGAATGGTCATGCCCTTACTGGCGTGACGACTTATGACATGGTGCTGCTTCAAAGGCATATACTCGGCATTCAGCCCCTTGATTCGCCCTATAAAATCATTGCTGGAGATGTGAACAGGAACAACGTACTGACAACCAGCGATCTGGTTGATATGCGTAGGGTCATCCTGCACATTTTGCCACAATTCCCAAACAACACTTCCTGGCGATTTATTGACGGCACCTTCGTCTTTTCAGATAAGTTGAATCCATGGAGCAGTGCATTCAGGGAAGTGTACAATGTAAACAACCTGACTTCCAGCAGCCCCAAACCAAATTTTGTGGCTGTCAAGGTTGGTGATGTTAATGGATCTGCCGCGGGTGCCAACATCCTTAGTGGTGTCGACTTGCGAAGCACCGAAAAGGACTGGCTCCTGTTAGCTGAAGATAGAAACTTCCAAAAGGGAGAAACATTCAGGGTTGATTTTACTTCCAGTTTGGAAGGGTTGTTGGCTTATCAATTCACACTCAATTTCAATCCTGCTCTTCTGTCGGTTCTCGAAGTAGTGCCAGGTTATGGTACTGACCATTCCAACTTTGGAACAACATTACTTGAGCAAGGTGCTGTAACAGCAGGGTGGGGAAGAGTGAACAGTATGGCAGAACAAAGTGATGAAGCCATATTCAGCATTGTATTCCAATCCAGGGCAAATGGCTCACTAAGCCAAACCGTTTCCCTCAACTCCAGATTTACCCAGGCAGGGGCATTTGACAAAAATGGGCAGTCACGCGCTGTGCAATTGCAGTTTGTCAATAATACGCTTGCTGAAAGGGTATTTGAGTTGATGCAAAACAAGCCCAACCCATTCAAAGATCAAACGGCTATAGGTTTTGAATTGCCGGAGGCAACAACGGCAACTCTGACGGTATTCGATATCTCAGGCCGCCAAATCACCGGCTTTAAAGGAGAGTACGCGGCAGGTTACAATGAGATCAGTATTGATGAACATCTGCTTCCAGGACATGGGGTGTACTACTACCGACTGGAAACTCCAAAACATACTGCAACAATGAAAATGACATTCCTGAGGTGAGTCCGGACCGGATAAAACCTGGATAACGAGATAAGACTTAGTAACTCGGTTTTTGGGATAGGTCTCCTCTTCGGTTTGCCGGGGAGGGGCTTTTTCTATTCCGAATGTGGGAAAACTTCTGGTTCGGGTATCTCCAGTTTTTGGTCAGAAGACTTGTAATACAATTTGGAACAATTGGATTCCACCAACACATCATTGGCTACCCTGAGTATGTCCTCTGCTGTTACTTCTCTGTAGAGGTCTGCTTCGGTGTTGATTAGTTCTGCATTACCGAGTAGTTCGTAAAAGGCTAGGTTGATGGCTTTATTGAGCACACTGGTTTCAGAAAAAATAACGGTTGATTCAGCTTTGTTCTTTATTTTTTCCAATTCGCGGGCAGGAATCAGCAGGCTTTTGATTTCCTCTATTTCCTTCCAGATGGCCGCTTCAGCCACCTCCATGCTTATACCCTCTGCAGGCTGACCTTCAATAATAAAAAGCCCGGGGTCGAGGCTTCCAAGGATGTAGCAATCGATTTGCGAAAACAATTCCTGATCACTAAGCAAACGGCGGAAAAGTCGGGAAGAAGGACCATTGCATAGCACATCAGATAACAAGTCAACTGCATAGAAATCCTTATCGGTTCTTCCACACATATGGAATGCCAGATACACCGAATCGACCGGTACATTTGAATCACTGGTTCTGGAATGCAATTCTCTCTGAGCAGGTTCCTTTTCCCAAAGGCCTGGAATGGCTTCCCCCGGCTCTATTTCTCCAAACCACTTCTCCACCATGGCCTTCACTTTTTCTGTCTGAAGATTACCGGCAACTACCAATATGGCATTGTTGGGTCGGTAATATTTGTAGAAAAACTGACGTACATCATCCAAAGTGGCATCCTCCACATGTTTTGGTACTTTCCCAATAGTGGGCCAACGGTAAGGATGAACTTCAAATGCCATTTCCGCCAAATGGTGCCAGACATCTCCGTAAGGCTGGTTGAGACAGGTTTCTTTAAATTCCTCCACAACCACCTTGCGCTGTACTTTTAAAACTTTTTCACTGAATTTTAGACCTTTCATCCTGTCGCTTTCCAGCCATAAAGCCACTTCCAGGTTTTCAGCCGGGAGAATGTCGTAAAAGTTTGTGATGTCGTTGTTCGTAAAGGCATTGTTTTCACCACCGGCAAGTTGTATGGCATCGTCGAAATTCTTGATATTGTCTGAACCTCCAAACATCAAATGCTCAAAAAGGTGGGCAAATCCAGTCTTGTCGGGCGACTCATCGCGGCTTCCAACTTTGTACAAAACATTCACCGCTACCATAGGAGTGCTGTCGTCCTCATGGATGATAACTTTCAAACCATTATTTAACTCGTACCTGGTATATTCAATCACTTATTGCCTGTTGTAATTCTTCTTACTAAGAAAACGGGTGCAAATGTAGTAAAATGCCAGCAGGATGCTCTAAGATGCTATTCTTCGGGCATAATTTCAGCGGACTGGGTTTGTTTATTTGTATTTGAATGGAATGAGAGGAATCCAGCCTACAGGAATTCGGCAAACTTTTCCAACTTTGTAGCAAATTGAAATTTTATGAAACGCCCTGACTTTAGTGAAATACCACTGGATGAAAACCTTGGACGCGCAGACCTGAAAGAAGTACTGACTGATTCTACCCAATTCCAGACTCCGGAACAAATACCCGTCAGGGCTCAGTTTCCATCTCAGGAATACAGTCATCAACGTTTCGTGTCCGGCATTGCGCCCTTTCTGGGTGGTCCGTATAGCTCTATGTACGTCAATCAGCCCTGGACCATCAGACAGTATGCAGGTTTTTCGACGGCTGAAGAAAGTAATGCTTTTTACCGTCGCAATTTGGCACAAGGACAAAAAGGCTTGTCGGTGGCATTTGATTTGGCTACTCACAGAGGGTACGATAGTGACCATCCCCGGGTTACAGGTGATGTCGGTATGGCAGGTGTAGCCATCGATAGTGTGGAGGACATGAAAATCCTGTTCGATAGCATACCACTCGACAAGATGTCGGTGTCAATGACCATGAATGGTGCCGTTATTCCCATCATGGCTTTTTACATCATCGCTGCTGAAGAACAAGGCATCAAAACTGAGTTATTAAGTGGAACCATCCAAAACGACATCCTGAAGGAGTTCATGGTTCGCAACACCTACATCTATCCACCCGGGCCGTCGATACGCATCGTAGGTGATATTTTTCGCTATGCTTCGCAATACATGCCCAAATTTAACAGCATCAGCGTAAGTGGTTATCACATACATGAAGCAGGGGCTCCTGCTGATATTGAACTGGCCTATACACTTGCCGATGGTTTGGAATACCTGCGCACGGGCATCAATGCCGGATTATCTATCGATGATTTTGCACCAAGGATTTCTTTCTTTTGGGGAATTGGCATGAACCATTTTATGGAAGTTGCCAAACTGAGAGCAGGCAGGTTGCTTTGGGCCAAAATTGTAAAACAGTTTCATCCTCAAGAATCCAAGTCCATGGCTTTGAGGACACACTGCCAGACATCGGGCTGGAGCCTGACGGAACAAGATCCATTTAACAACGTGACCCGTACCTGTGTGGAAGGACTTGCAGCCGTGTTGGGCGGTACTCAATCTCTTCACACAAACGCTCTGGACGAAGCTATTGCCCTGCCTACTGATTTCAGCGCCAAAATTGCCCGGGATACACAACTTTTCATTCAAAATGAATCTGCCGTCACCAATGTAGTAGATCCCTGGGCCGGATCCTATTATGTAGAATACCTGACACATCACCTTTGTCAGAAAGCATGGGCATTGATACAGGAAGTGGAGGAATTGGGTGGTATGGCCAAGGCCATTGAAAAGGGCTTGCCAAAAATGCGCATCGAAGAAGCAGCGGCCAGAAAACAAGCACGGATTGACAGTGGTCAGGATAAAATAGTCGGGGTAAACATCTTCAAAGTGCAGGAAACCTCCGACATCGACATTCTAAAAGTTGACAACACGGCAGTAAGGGAAAAGCAGATAAACCGGCTTATGCAGGTCAAAGCATCCCGCAACACCCAAGCCGTGAATGAAGCTTTGGAATCATTGTACCAATGCGCCAAAAGCGGTGAGGGTAATCTGCTGGAGGAAGCTGTGAAAGCCGCCCGCTTAAGGGCTACTTTGGGTGAAATAAGTGATGCCTTGGAGCGTGCATTTGGGCGCTACACTCCGGTTACTCAGGCTGTATCAGGTGTTTATTCCAATGAAATAAAAATGGATGAAGATTTTGTGAAAGCTAAAGCTCTATCCGATGAGTTTGCAGAAATGGAAGGCAGAAGACCCAGAATCATGGTGGCAAAACTCGGACAAGACGGCCATGACCGAGGCGCCAAGGTCATTGCGACCGGATTTGCGGACCTCGGCTTCGATGTGGATATCGGCCCCTTGTTTCAAACACCTTCAGAAGCCGCAAGACAGGCTGCTGAAAATGATGTTCACATACTGGGTATCAGTTCTTTGGCTGCCGGACATCGCACGCTGGTTCCGGAAACCATCGAAGAACTGAAAAAACTGGGTAGGGAGGATATCCTCGTGGTAGTTGGCGGAGTTATTCCTCCTCAGGATTACGATGATTTGTACACAAAAGGGGTAGCGGCAATATTTGGACCCGGCACTAAAATCGCACATGCCGCCACATTGCTTTTGGAGAAAATGATGTAGGCAAAAGCTAACAAAACAAGTATTTCTGTGTTTTACAACAATTCCCGAATTTGTTCACTTTAAATAACTTACCATGTCAATCAAACCCGTCTATACAGACAAGGCCCCGAAGCCTTCAGGACATTATTCCCAGGCCGTTATTTACAATGATACAGTCTATGTTGCCGGATTACTCGCCATCGATGCGGAAGGTAAAAAACACATAGACGCATCTGTTACTGACCAAACCCGCTTGATATTTAAAAATATGAATGCCATACTTAGGGCTGCTGGCAGCAACCTGGAACGCCTGCTTTCAGTGACTATTTATGTGAGTGATATCAATGATTGGGGAGAAATCAATGAGGTTTATGAGGAAATTATGGGGAATCACATTCCCGCCCGGGCTATTGTTCCAGTAAGAGATTTACACTACGGATTGAAATTGGAGATTCAGGCAATAGCTGCCGCATAAGAGGTTTCGATGCTACTGCAGATATATTGCCATTGCAGGTACATCTGATGAGAAACAGGCATCGGCTTAAGCCCGGCATTTCTGGCGAACTGATTCACTTCAGCTTCCGTTAGGTCACCACGTGACATGCAGGCTGTCCAAACTGCCAGCATCTGGCTCCATCGTTCAAAATCCGGATTTGGCCAGTCTGTTGTTTTATTCACTGATGGGTAAATAAATAATGGCATTTCAGTGACCAATGTTAGACAATCACCACCCAGACTTCGGATGCTCTCCATAGAGCTCGGATGAAATTTGGCAGCTGTTTCAGTATCATTCTTTTGAAGGAAAAATCGCCTCATACTCACGGAATCCGGCCGTGTTGAAAATCCTAAACCGATTCGAGAAAAACCTTTTTCTCCTTTGCGGTCAACATCAAACAGCTCATACCCTAAGTCTTGTGCTTTCAGGGTGTTGTGCCAGATAATAGGTGCAGCCCGGTCAATCCAGGTCGATTCCAAAAGATACCAGGCTCCATTGGCCCATCCCATTCCATGCAGTGAGGCATGAAGATGAAAAGGCCGGTTGGCTGAAAGCCAGCAATCATGAACGAATTTATTCTCCGGGCGAAGCGGGGGCCAATGTCCTTCAATAGGGAAACCATATTCCAGGTCATCGCCGGGTAGTTCTCTCACCCGAAAGTTCAGAAAGGCTGCAAGGTCATATAACTCATCGGTTTCACAATACCATTTCTTGTTGAGTTCTTCTCCATCAGGATTGACATGCGGAACAATATACCAGCTGATTCTTTGAAGTAACCAGTGATAATCGGGAAGTGTATCCAGGAAAGTAACTAATTTTTTCAGCAGTCGTGGCCCGGTTGGTTCGTCGGCATGACAGCCTCCAATAAGACTGATCCGGAAGTCACCATTTCCAAATTTATAGGCTGGTAGCTTGCGGCCTTGGCGCGTCTTTCCAATTTTCCATGGAAGAGGATTCCCTATTGGAATATTAAGTATATCCTGGAAAAAGGAATAGAGTTTCATTGGTCAAGGCAAATTACAAAGTTCGAATACAGAAACCCGATGTAATTTACTTTTTTGGTCTGTAACGAATAACTTCTGCTTTCTCAATTGTGATTAATCCACTGGAATTGGCCTCATTAAACATCGATTCCACTGTTTTTACAAACTCTCTGATATTTTTTTCATTGTCCACTATTTCAACCACCATGGGTAAGTCAGAGGAAATCTCCAGGAGTTTTACCCTGTGAATCCGACTGTTTGCTCCAAATCCCATTATGCCGCGCAAAACGGTAGCACCGTAAAGGTTTTGCTTTTTTGCTTCGAACACAATAGCTTCATAAAGTGGTATTCCTCCGATTTTATCAGACTCTCCAACAAATATTCGGAGAAGTTTTGCGTGGGTATCTTTTTCCATAGTCAAAACAATTTGATGAGAGCAATACCGGCAATGGTTGCGGCAAAACCAAACAACACACTGGCACCAACATATCCCAAAGCAAAAAAGTATTGGCCATCCCGTAAAAGGGCATACGTTTCAACAGAAAAGCTGGAAAAAGTGGTGAAACCACCTCAAATGCCGGTAATGAGGAAAAGTCGCCATTCCGGAGTGAAATGACCTTTACCGGTCAGCGCAAACAACAGACCGATGGCAAAGCACCCTATGATGTTGACTACCAGGGTGCCTGTTGGGAATCCAGCCAGAATCTTATCCTGTATCAAAAGCGAAACGAGGTATCGGAGTACACTTCCAATGAATCCGCCGGTGCCTATGATGAAAAGTAGCTTCATTTTATTGAGGATAAGTAAATTGATGGTTGGGAAAATAGGAAGATAAGAGGATAGGAGGATTCTCTGGTGCTCTTATCCTCTTATCTTCCTATCCTCATTTTCGGTAAACTATCCTGCGGGCATCCCATTGTCCTCCTCTTCAAAGAAAAGGTTGACCTGGGACACAAATTCGAGTTCACGAAGGGTTCTGACAAACTCTTCATATTTTCTCTGACTGCGAATGGACAGGTGGTAAAAGGCTTCTACTCCTTCCTGTCCGCTAAGTTGTCGAAGGTTCATGATTTGTATCCTCCGGCAATATTTTTTCAGGATTTTTTGTAGCGTAGCTTCATGTTCTGGGTTCCCGGTATAGGAAATTTGCAAAAGGTGTTTTAGTCGTGCCGGCCTTCCAAAACCAGTGGTATCGAGAAGGATGATGATGGTACAAATGAAAAGCGTTCCAATAATAGCGACCGAGTTTAAGCCGACTCCGGCCGCCATGCCTATGGAAAGGGAAAAGAAAATGAAAACTATGTCCTGAACATCTCTGACAGCGGTGCGAAATCTGATGATTGACATTGCACCTACTAATCCGAAAGCTCGCGCCAGATTATTGCCTATAACCAAAATTACAACTGCTGTAATCAGACTCAATAAGACTAAGGAGTTGACAAAAGATGAGGAGTAACTGGCCCCCCGGTAGGTAAACCTGTAAACGAGAGCTATGACGATGCCACAGCCCAAAGCAACCACCAGATTTGCCGCAAAGTCAAATATGGATGGCCTGAAAATGTCTATTTGTTGAAATTCTTCGAACATGATTGGCTATCGGTTTTCTGAGTCTGATGTTATGAAGTGTATGCTCTAATAATTAATTCTAATGTTGTTTTCTCCCATCCTCCCATCCTCTTTTTCTTTAATCTTGAAAGCCGCCCAATCACCCAATGATATTTTATGATTCAGACCGGCTTTGTTTTTCACTGCATCCATACACAAAACGTATTTCGATGCCGGCCCCTTCTTCAGTCCAATGGAAGCAATTATTGCTTTTACCCATCCGGGCAGATAGTGGTTGAATTTTACTTCCATGATAAAATGTTTGCCATTCACCAGGATAGGGTAGTCTTCATAAAATAACTGATCTAATTCTGGATCTGCCACCGCTCTGAGATTTTTGTCAAAGGTAATTCTGAGGTCGTTTTCCGGATCTTTGAACAATGCCTGATAAGGCTCTCTTTCATAAATCACATTCACCACCGGTCTCATTCTTCGGGAGAGAATATGGTACATGAAGCGCTGAACATTTTCAATGGCTTTGGGAAATTTGGCGTCGGGAACAATCAATCCGTTAATGGGTTCTCCCCTTAAAATTTTCAGTGCTGTTTCGAATTCTAAAGGTGCCCTGTGTTTGGTGAGTGGTTCATCCACCTTTTTCTTTATTTCAAAAAACACCCTTGCGCCAAATTCACCTTTATTATAGCCCCTCATCCTCACTTTGTTGCGCCTTTTTACGCCAGCGAGTTTCTGGTAGTAGCATTCCAGGTCGGGTGTGTCGAAGTAGATGCTTTTCACGGTATATTCTCCTCCTGTTTCCTTCGCATGCTTATCCAACACCATAAATGGCACCACCATTGACCTAAGCCTCTTCAGCTTTTCAATCGGCACAAAGTATTTATATTCAAACCTGTAGACCATATTATGGCTGTTGGCTGCCTGCCCCTTTGGGGTTGGCTGCCTGCCCCTTTGGGGTTGGCTGCCTGCCCCTTTGGGGTTGGCTGCCT
>CAYRDX010000006.1:104168-106099 GCA_964423205.1 uncultured Saprospiraceae bacterium
TACTCGGGGCAAACTCCTACCACCACCTGATAGAGCGCTTCAAAAATTCCGAGACCCGCACCTTATCGAGATATAGGTGGCATCTTTGCGGCATCCCATTTCCCATGTGTTCTTTGCCGGAAGTAATTAAGGCTTTGGCAACGAGAACCGGTTCCATATTAAATACTTCAACACGGTCTGAAATCTCCAGGATGGTAGCCTCTATTTTGTATTCCTTTTCAACCAACTGAATTTCCACATTCCCACCAACCTTCACATAACGGCTATCGCGAAGACGCACCGGAATCAACAACAGTGTTTCAGATGTATCTGCGACGACTAAGCGATCGCCCTCCGGAAGTGATTCAAATCGTATGGTTCCTGAAAACGGCGATTTGATGATGTACTTTCCCTGTTTTTTTTCCAGGAATCCAATTTCTCTCTTCAGGGCTTCTATCTTGGAATTACTGAGCGACAGAAGTTCATTTTTTTCTCCGGTTGCTCCCACATTCAGGGATTCTTCTGCCACTTTTACGCTGGCTGTGGATTCCTCGTAGGCATTTTCAGCGGCTTCCAGTTCTGTCAATGAGATGAGTCCCTGAGAGTGAAGCTGCTGGGACCTTTCCAAAGTTTTCTTCCTCAATTTGAGGTCTTCCCTTGCCAGGTTGATTTCTTCTTCCAACTGTTTTAAAAAAGAGGACTTCTGCCCGGTAGATAATACTTTCAGATTGGCCAATTCGATGTCCAACAGGTTTTGTAACTGGATCAACTGCTCGTCCAGTTTGTTGGACACAATGGAAGCCACCGTGGCGCTACTATCAATAAAAGAGCCTTCCGTCCGGGCTTCAATAAATTGGATTTCCACCTGGTCGCCACGGTCGAACTCAAACCCTCCGGCATTGATTACTTTATCTGTTCTATGGTCTTTAAGTGTGGAAGTTATATTTCCCTGAGGGGTTTTGAGCAGCACCCATTCCTGCACAGGTACTGCCTTACAGACACTCTCCAGAGTGTAGGGGACATCGATAGGCGCAAAAACGAAAGCTATCAGTAACAGAACGATAATAAATCCGGTATATCTTCTCAATTTAATGAATGGTATTGGGTAACTATCTTCGCAGCATTTTCCGTGAAAGCTGTTCAACTTTTGAAGGCGGACAAATTAACAATATTTGACTTCAGCACTGTTTTAAACGTGAAAAATCACCTTTGTTTGAATTTTTGAGGGCCTATTTTTCAGATTATGTATTTCAGGAAACGTTTAATACACTCTCTGATTATCCGGCCATTTTTAAACTTCATGATAAATAAAGAATCCATCACACTATTCTTTTTTCTGGCCATTCAATCCCTTGTACCTCTGATTGGAACATCTCAAAATGGTTGTTCCGATGCACTGGCATTGAATTATAATATCAATGCCAACCAACGATGGTTCGTGTATTAATCCATATACTGAGGTGGTGCCGGGAACCATGGCGCAGTTGCCCCCATTTTGAAAGAAAGCTCCGGTCTCGACTTTTTCAATGTCGGGTTGTGGACAATTCCGGACGCCGGCAATCCGGAAATATTATATGCCATCGATACCTACACAGCAGGTTTGCTCATGAGCCTTACCGTGCCCGGTGTCAGTAATACCGATTGGGAAGATCTGGCACAGGATAAGGACTATCTATACATTGGTGATTTTGGAAATAATTCTGGTAACCGAAAAGACCTTCACATACTGAAGGTCAGCAAGGCTGGATTTCCCTCTGGCATTGCGGCACCGGAAATCATCAATTTTACCTTTAGTGATCAGAAGGCCTTTAACCACAATCAAAATGCCCATAATTTCGATTGTGAAGCTTTCATTTATTTCAACGACAGTCTGCATCTCTTCTCCCGATGCCCTTAGTATGAGTCAAAAATAAAGTTGCCAAATTGTTTTCTTAACCACTTGAAAATCAGTT
>CAYRDX010000007.1:0-102505 GCA_964423205.1 uncultured Saprospiraceae bacterium
CGTTCGACCCTTTGGGCACTTTGGCGGATATTGACAAGCATTTTTTCAAATTCCTTGCGGATATCTTCAATTTGTTCGTACTTCGCTTCCATAAGGGTGTGTTCGGTTTTTATTTCAAATCACAACCTGCGAAGGCTTTTTGCCTTCACGCACTCCTATTTTTTACCCCATATTTTTGTTACGCACTCAAATGATAATTTCATACAATTGTCAAAATTGTTGTGAACCCCTCTTCTACCGGAAAAATTTAACCTCCAGACCTGTATATGTTATCTTCCTTACCATATCTCAGGCAAGAAATATGGTCTGGCCTGCAATTATTCATCAATTAAAAAGATTATGGGAAAAGAACTTAAATCTTCGAAGGAACTGGATGACCTGAAAATGGCTTATGAAAATGCCATGCAGGTGAGAAAACACGCTAAATCAGCCCTCAAGACTGAAAAGAAAGCAGTGAAGATGCATCTAAAGCCATTCAGACTGGCTTATAAGCAAGCTGTACAAGTAGAAAAAGAAACAAAGGAGTTACTGAAATTGCTTCAGAAGGCTGACATGCAACCCGATGAATTGAAAAAAGAGAAAACCAAAAAGAAAAAATCTACTAAAGACGATTCAAAAAAAGGAAAAAAATCAAAAGACAAGAGTAAAGAACAGAAACCTAAAGATGTAAAAAAAGAGGTTACTATTGAACCAGCAAAGATTGAAGTCAAAACTGCTCCTGCAGTTGCAAAAGGGCAGATTGATGACCTGACAAAGGTGAAAGGTGTTGGCGAAAAAGTCGCTGAAATGCTGCATGCCAATGGCATCAAAACATATACTGATATGGCTGCCACGCCTGTAGAGAGGTTCAGGACCTTGCTGAGAAAAAACAATATGAGCAAGTTCAGAAACCCAACGAATTGGGCAAAAGCAGCTGCTGTATTGGCTGAATCGCCACCAGTTAAGACAACAACCGCCAGAAAAAGCCGGAAAACGACAGTTGCAAAAGCTCCTGCCCCCACCAAAAAGAAGTCAGTTGGCAGACCGAAAAAAGTTGCGACTAAACCAGAGCCAGCGGTCAAGAAGACGGCGAAACCCAAAACCGCTAAAGTAACTGCTAAAGCTGCATCGGGTGGCGATGACCTTACAAGTATCAAAGGCGTTGGTGTTGCTGTAGCTGCGATGTTGAATAAAAATGGAATAGTGACTTTTGAAGACATGGCGGCAACATCAGTGGAAAGATTCAGGACTTTGTTGCGTGAAAACAACATGAGCAAGTATAGAAACCCAACTAATTGGGCAAAAATTGCTACTGAAAAAGCAAAATCAAAAACCTGAAATTTTTAGCGTACATATAAGACTCAAATTGGGCAGTTCAACAAAATCCTTTGTTAACTGCCCTTTATTTTTTCCTGCTTTTCTCATTGTTATATAATCTTGCACTTCTTTTTTTGCAGGAAGTGCAACAGAAAATACCTGATGTTACCAAATGCTTTGAAGGTGGTACTTTTAATAAAGATTTCAATCTGGTAATGAGAATTTCTATAATCGCCATAACATTATTAATGACAGCGTCTTGCAGTAAATCAGGTGGTAAACATGTAGCAGCTAATGACGACTCAATGATGGACGGAGCCAAGTTATACAAGACTTATTGTATAACCTGTCATGGCCTTAACGGTGATATGGGGGCAAGTGGTGCATTTAATCTGGCTACTACTCAAATTTCAATGGAAGACAGAATAAAAGTAATCACAGAGGGAAGAAATAACATGACGCCATTCAAAGGGCTGTTAAGTGAGGAAAAAATTAAAGCTGTCGCTGAATACAGTGCTCAACTAAAAAAACAATGAAAACCTACCGTTGCCTCGGGTTAATGTCTGGAAGTTCTTTGGATGGACTCGACATAGTTTATTGTCAGTTTGATTTTGATGACACTACGCAGGAAAAAAAACTAATTGGCTGGAAACTAATCCAATCAGGGACTTACCCATTTCCCCTTTCCTGGAAAACAAGGCTTATAAACATACCTAAGGGCAGCGGTCTGGAACTTGTTCATGCTCATGCAGATTTCGGTCACTTCATTGGCCGTGGAGTGAATGATTTTTTAAAACAAAATGGTATAAGCAAAGAAGATATTCACTTTATAGCCTCCCATGGCCATACCCTTTTTCATGAACCAGGTTTAGGATTTACCACCCAAATTGGTGACGGTGCGGCCATTGCTGGCGAAACTGGAATTACAACAATCTGTGATTTCAGATCGTCGGATGTTGCATTGGGTGGACAAGGCGCGCCGTTAGCACCTTTGGCTGACAGGGTTTTATTTCCTGGTTATGATTTTTATCTGAATATTGGAGGTATATCCAATGTTACGGCTGCTATGCCGGGCAAATACATTGCCTTTGATGTGTCCGGTGCTAATCAGATATTAAATGCACTTGCGGCACTTGAAGGTCTGGATTTTGATAAAGATGGTGAATTGGCAAAATCCGGCAAACTGATACCGGAATTATTTGATGACCTGAATGACTCCGATTTTTTTGACCAGCCCTATCCAAAATCATTATCTAACCAATGGGTGCAGCAAAATCCAGTTGCTTCCTGCCTGAATGCATCCGGAAGCGCTCAAGACAGGCTCTACACTGCCTGCCATCATATCGCTCACCAACTTGGAGTTTCATTGAGAGAAGTAATGAAGAAAGAGGGTTTCGTCAAAAATAATTACACTCTTTATGCTACAGGAGGCGGGGCACTGAACAAGTTCCTCATGGCAACTATTTCGGACTACCTGCCAGAAGTTGACATAACAATACCTGAGCCCGATATAGTAAAATGTAAGGAAGGATTACTCATGGCAATTATGGGTGCTCTTCGAATGGAAGCAATCCCCAACTGTATCAGCACCGTTACAGGGGCATCAAAAGATGTCATTGGGGGGGCGGTTTATGCTGCTTAAATGGATTCAATACCAAATCCGAGCTTCTTCAAATCATCCCAAAATGCAGGGTAGGATTTCTCAACAACATTTGGGTGTTCTATTATAATTTCCCCGAGAATTGCCAACGGTGCAAATGCCATGGCCATACGGTGATCTTCATAGGTCTGGAAAGTCACATTATCCGGTAGTATAGCTTTCCCTTCCACCAAATAATGGCCCTCTGTGCTTTTTTTGTTGAACTTTGGTGGGAGTTTGGCCATAGAAACTCCAGTTTTCGCAAGCTCATTTTTCAGGGCTTCTATTCTATCTGTTTCTTTGATTTTCAATGTTTGAAGACCGGTAAAAAGACCATGAATTCCTTTTGCTGCACAAAGAACAGCAATAGTTTGTGCGAGATCAGGGCAGGGCAAAAAATCCCATTCCAGCACAGACTTAGCAGCATTTTCAGATTTTCTGATGATAATGCTTCCTTTTTGGAATTCTGTTGATACGCCAAAGTTTGTCATCATACTCACTAATACTGAATCGCCCTGAACACTCTTTTCAAAAAGGCCATTTAGTTTGATCTCACATTCATCAGCCAGTGAAGCTATACTGTAAAAATAGGATGCCGCTGACCAATCAGCCTCAATATCAATATCAACTGAATCATAACGTTGTGGCGCAACATAAATGGAGTCTTTATCCCAAGTATATTCAATGCCAAAATAACCCATCAAATCAAGTGTCATGTTTATATAGGGCTTAGAAACCGTTTCACCAGATAATTCCAGAATCAACCCATTGGGCAGAGATGGTGCAATCATAAGCAGTGCGGAAATGTACTGACTACTGGTGCCCGAGGCAATTTGCACCCTGTTTTCACTCCCTATGCCTTTTGCCGGCTCTATCTTCAATGGCGGGTAACCTGGTTTTTCCATGTAAGTAATGTTAGCACCAATTTGATTCAATACGTCTACGAGTATACCGATAGGTCTGTTTTTCATTCTGGGGGACCCAGTCAACACAACAGTCCGGTTACCAAGAGCATGATACGCCGTGAGAAAACGGAAAGTAGTCCCTGCTGCTTCAGCATCAAGAGTAGTTTCATCCGAATGAAGTAAATCTTGTAACAAAACAGTATCCCGGGAATTAGACAAGTTGTTTATTTTGAAATGGCTACCTGACAACGCCCTGATAATAAGCGCCCTGTTACTGATACTTTTTGAGCCGTTCAGTGTAATTTCACCAAATACACTCTTATTGGATTTTGATAGCTTAAAACTCATGGACTTTATTGTTGAACTCAATTTTCAGCTGAAAATGAAATCAATTGTGCAGCATTGGATTTGGATCGCAATGTTAAGTATTTTCTTATTTGCTTCTTGCAATGAGAAAGATGTTGATAGACAGGGCGAGGCATTGTTTTCAGAAAATGACCATTACAATGTGGCCTTTCTCATCATGAATGGCACTTACAATACTGAACTCACTGCGCCATTTGACATTTTTCAACATAGCATTTTCAGAGTCGGCATAAAGCCAATGCGGGTATTCCTGGCCGCCAACACATTTGAACCCATAAAGACTTTTGAAGGAATTCGCATTCTGCCAGATTACAACTACCTGGAAGGCAAGTTACATGATACTGATATCCTGGTGGTTCCGAGTGCAGAGAACAGCATGGGCAAGGATATTGAAGACAAGAGAATGCTGGATTTTGTCAAAAGATCCGCTGAAAAGGCTGAGTTTGTCACATCACATTGTGACGGAGCTTTTGTGCTTGCAGCAACGGGGTTGCTGAATGGAATTGAATCAACTACCTTCCCCGGTGACATCAATAAGTATAAAGCTGCATTTCCTGACTTAAAAGTGCAGGAGGACGTGCTATTCGGACATCATGGTAAATTTATCACTTCAGCTGGTGGTGCCAAATCCTTTGAGGCCTCGCTCTATCTCTGTGAATTATTGTATGGGGAAAATGTTGCGAAGAGGCTGGCAGAATGACTTGTCGTTGACTGGAATCTCCAAAGTATGCCAAAGGTAATCGTTGAACAATAAAAAAAGTGCAGGCATACTTTTGAATGAAGCCTGCACCAAAATTTGAAACCGACTAAATTTCTTTGGTTGAGATAGTAATTTCCATACTCATTATCTGAGACAGGTTGCTCCTAAATCAAATGCAAAACGAATGCGGCAGCAAAGTGCCGACTTGAAGGTTCTCAGTGTGGTAAAAAACAGGGATTGTAAATGCGTGATGGTAGGAGTGGACAAGCTGCTAAGCTTTTACCTAAAGTATTCTCAAGAAGTTTAATTCCCCATTTAAATGAAGGGCAAATCTAATAATTTATATTATAATAATATTACATTTTTAATCTAAATCCTACGCCATGAACGTTTTCTATTTTCAGATTATCATCCTTGCCGAGGTATTTTCTCAAGCGTGAAATGAAAACATCGAGGCTACGGCCGAGAAAGTAGTCGTCTTCCCCCCAAAGTGTTTCCAGAATAAATGACCTTTTAAGCAGATGATTGGGGTTTTCAATAAAGAGTTTTAGCAGGTCAGCCTCCCTTTGGGTCAGAGTATCAGAATTTCCCTGAATAGTAAGACTGAAATTGGTATAGTCAAACTGGTAACTCCCCACCTGAAATAAAGAAGGTGTTTCCTGCGCTAACACATTCCTTCTGCGCAAAAATATTTCAACTTTCAGCAGCAATTCTTCTATGCTGAACGGCTTGGTGAGGTAATCATCGCCTCCAATCTGAAGACCATGAATCTTGTCTTCTTTTAATGATTTTGCCGTGAGGAATATGATTGGGGTTTGTATATCGTTTTTCCGGATTTGCTCAGCAATATGAAAGCCATCAATGCCGGGAAGCATGACATCGAGCAGGCAAAGGTCAAACCTTTCATTCTGAATAACTTGAAGCGCTTCGTTGCCGTCTTTACAGTGGACGATATCATAACCTTCAATTTCGAGATTATCCTTAGTAACAAATCCAAGACTCTCATCATCTTCCACATAGAGCAACCTGGCTTTAATCCGGTTATTGTTTTTATTCATATTCAGCTATACGAAGTTTCTGGATAAATTGTTTGCATCAGAATCCTAACGACAGTACCAACATTCTTTCGACTTGCAATACTAATCTTCCACTTATGTGCATCACATATATTTTTAGTGTAAAACAGCCCAAGACCAAATCCTTTCACATCATGAACATTGCCGGTAGGCACCCTGAAGAATTTTTCAAAGATTCTATCTTGATGTTCTGATTCTATTCCGCACCCCTGATCCTCAATAGTTAATTCTAACTGCCCCGGCTTATTTAAAACCGTTTTGACCTTTATTTCGGGCCTATCTTTACAGTACTTGATGGCGTTGTCAATTAGATTATGGATGATATTGGTCAAATGCAACACGTCGGCGTTAAGAGTTGCTCTTTGAGAAGATAATTCCACGTCCAACGTACCTCCAAGATTTTCTACTCGCACCCTCGAAGCTTCCAGTATATTTTCCAAAAGTCCGTTTATATCAATGGCCTCAAGTTTAAGTTTAAAGTTTTCTTTTTCAATCTTGGCGAGTTGAAGCACCTTCTCTACCTGGCTATTCAATCGATTGTTCTGCTCATTGATTATGGTTGCATATTGAAGAAGTCTTTTATTTCCACTGATTTCAGGACTGTTCAGGAATACCTCTGAAGATATTTTTATGGTGGAAATCGGAGTCTTAAACTCATGCGTCATGTTATTGATAAAATCCTTCTGCATTTCAGACAGTCGCTTTTGACCAAGTATCACAATAATGGAAAACAGGAAAAAGACAATAGTGACGAGAAGAATCCCTGAAAATATCAAGGGTAGCCCCATTCCACTCAAAATTCTAGTGGTCCTGTTCGGGAATCTGACACCGAAGTAATAAAGGAATTTATCGTGAACGGGTAGCATTTTATCTTCCTGTTTAGCAGGAGGGATGGCATTTGGTGAATAACTGATGTATTTGCCGTAGGCCATTTTCCGTGTGTCGCAATTGTATATCCCGTATTCGAAATCCTCCATTAAACCTACCTTCTCCAATTCCCGGCGAAGGAAAAACTCCAGATTATTGGCATCAATAAAGTCATTGATGTCCACCACGTAGTAATTCGATGACACCTGGTTGATGAGGTCGTAATTCGGAACTGCACTTCCCAGCTTTTCAAACTCTTTGGCAACATTTTGAAGCGCAATGGTCACATTCTCATTGAATGCTCTTTCTTCTGCATCCCAGGTATTTACTAACAAATAGGCCTGTATCGCAACGATACCAATCACTGCAATAGCTCCAAAAATTACCACCCTTAATATCGTACTGTTGTTCATTTTTATCTACATGCTCTACCTAATCAAGTGGTTAAGAAACTCATTATTAAACTGGTAGCCTGCTTTTGTCAAAAAATTCATATCAACGAAAAACGTAAATATCACTATGCGGGTTCATAAAACGTTTGGGATAACTATTTTTGCAAGTCATTTTAACAAATCGATATTGAAGCTGGAGTACTTAAAATACCTGATGTGCATAATCCTTCTGATTTTATCCAGTCAGATGTCAACAGCACAGAGTTCTCCAAGTCCTTTTGACCTGTTACCCAGGATTGAAGGAATAGATACGGGTGATACAACACTGGTATCAGCAATAACTTCGAATCCATTTGATATAATAGCTGCCCCAGCCCGTCGTGGCCCATCACAATCAGTTGGTTTTTCCGTAGAGAAGGAAAAGAAACCGCCTACACCAGTTGAAAAAGAGGCAATATTTAAACGCTTCCTTTTCATTGTGGTGATTGCGATGATGGTTGTCCTAACATTAGTATTTATTATTTTCAGGATGTTGTTGGCGCGGATATGGCGTGCATTTCTCAACGATAACATGTTAGGACAACTAATCCGGGAGCAAAGTTCCGGCCTCACTTGGGCATACAGGATTATGTATGTGATGTTTTTCCTGAATGCCGGATTGGCTTTGTTTTTATCTCTCAGGCATTTTGGCATTTCTGTAGCCGCAAACAATCTTACTGCACACCTCCTATGCACAGCCGGTATCTCGGGGTATTTCATATTGAAACATTTTGTCCTGGCCCTCATTTCCATTATTTACCCTGTAACAAAAGAGGTAGCTGTCTACAGCTTTACCATTCAGATTTTCAATATTGTAGCCGGATTTGTTTTAGTTCCAATTGTGTTGTTCATTGCGTATGCGCCAACTGAAGTTGCTAAGCTTACTATTTATATTGCTGGTGCAACACTTTCCATCATGTTCCTTTTCCTTATTATGCGGGGACTGTTCATCGCCAACCGCTTTTTAGCCTGGAACAAGTTTCACTTTTTCTTGTATCTTTGCGCCGTCGAAATTGCACCTCTTTTGCTAATCATTAAGCAGCTTTAATTGGAGGTCAATAGCCAGATAGAGATCGAAGAGTCTTTAAATGCACTTGCGAATGGAAATTAACGGAAAAGTGTACGTGGAAGCGTATAAAAAAGTGCAATCCGTACTTGTTACGCAGCCGAAACCTGAGCGCTCGCCATACTACGATTTAGAAAAGAAATACAACCTTCATATTGATTGGAGACCATTTATACAGGTTGATCCAGTTAATGCAAAAGAATTTCGCAAATTTCGGATACGACCGGATGAGTATTCTGCAGTCATTTTTACCAGTAAGAACTCAATTGAACACTTTTTCCGACTTTGTGAGGAGTTGCGGGTAAAGATGTCCCAGGACACCAAATACTTTTGCTTAACCGAAGCGGTCTCTAATTACCTTCAGAAGTTTATCGTTTACCGGAAGCGCAAAGTATTTGCCGGCGTCAGGACAATTTTAGAATTGAAACCTTATTTACTCAAGCATAAGGAAACTGAAAAATTCCTGTTGCCTTGTTCAAACCTGGGTTCAAAAGATGTTGGCCAATTTCTCACTGAGAATGAATTTGACTGGCAGGAAGCCATGATGTACCAAAGCGTCAGTAGTGATATCACTGACCTGAAGGATATTTATTACGACATCATCGTTTTCTTCAGCCCACTCGACATACAGGCTTTGTACGATAACTTCCCCGATTTTGAACAAAAAGAAACCAGAATAGCTGTTTTCGGCAACTCAACTGAATCTGCAGTTTGCGATAAAGGCTTGTTTATTAATATTAAAGCACCTGCACCGGAAACGCCTTCCATGACTATGGCATTGGGGAATTACCTTCAGATATCCAATAAGGACTAAACCTGCAAATTCAGGTTTACGAAAACAGCAGAACCCCGGCACTCAGTGTACCGAGGTTCTGCTGTTTACTGATTTGTTGAATTGAAGTCACTCGAAAAATCCTACTGTACCACCAACCCACGTTTTATCTTTATTGTACCTGACTCCAACCATCTCACCTTTGCTCAGACGGACGAGATTGGTGAGAATTTCGGGCCTTGCCATTCCGTCTTCCCAAAGGAGCATCATCCTGATTTCAGCTTTTGCTTTTTCGTCCAGTGTTTCAACCACCGGAGCGTAGTTTACTTTCCTCTGTAAAATGTAGTTAAACCTGTCCTCAGACTTTATGGAATCCACATCTTTTTTGCTTGGATTGATAATCACGCCCTGGCCGGAAAATGAATAGAGAGGTTTCAGTACGTATTGGTTGAGTGTTTCGAAGTCCTCTTCGAATTCACTGAGATAAAAAGATTTTGGAACGTATTGACTATTGAAAAGTGGAAGGGTGTGTTTACTAATTCTGAAAAACCAGTTTGGATGCCCCACCCACTCAATGTTGTATTCCCTGTTGAATTGAAACTCATACTTCAGGTCTGTTCGCTTTTCCAGTTCATCAAAAATAACCCGGTTGTAAATGCGCTCGACCTGTATTTTTTTCCCAGAGTTATCCAGATAATAGACGTCCTTTCCCTCAGTTTTTAATTCAGTCAAACAGGCTACTTTCAAACCCAGTGCCTTTTGAGTGGCCCAAAAATCGACCTGAGTATTTTGCTTATGAGGTTCCACCTCCAACAGGATGACATTCTCTGGCCTGGAATCCCCAAGTATAGCTTTTCTTAGTTTTTCCGTATAGGTTACTGAATCAAGACCATTGAAAAGATGGTGTAGGTTTTCCGGAATACTAAAGTGTTTCCGATAGGCATTGGCAGATAAATCCTGAAAGAAGTATAAAGAAGGAAAGCCCTGAATCTCAATAAGCTGAGGTTTCAGATTTCCGTTTTCATCTTCACAAATCCCAAAATCAATCGCCAGAAAAGTAGAATAATTGGTTTCACCCGGAACGTCATTCTGTGGAAGAAGGGCTGATTGTGAACGTTTTTTAAAATCAGGCTTTACCAATTCATCAATAATGTCAGAACATGCTTCAAATAATTGTCTTTTTAGGTCATGAGGCACAAAAACCGGAGTCTCTGCAACTTTAAAAGGCGGTCTATGATTGGTTGCTGCTTCAATTTCATCAAGCAAAGCAGCATATTTTTGCTCAGTGAAAGCTTTATTATAAGCCCTGCGTAACTCGGAAATCATAGTTGCAGATTTAACTAAACTGGTTGCAATGCTGCTTCCCTAACCTGGCTGATTGACCTTTTCAAAAAAGAAGGCAGCATCACCGAATAAGTGAGGTGGATTTTTGATTCATCGTTGAGGACCTCAATCATTCTATCCAACTTTTCAGCACCATACTCCTCAATCACTGCAGTTCTGCGTTCATCCTCCTGAAAATAGCTTCGCATGCCCTCTGGGTCAGCTTCCGGATGAAACTGCGTGCCTATCATTTCGTCTGAAAATCGTATAGCCATCATGGCGCGTTCCAGATTCACATGCTCTCGTTCTTTTTCAATACACAAAAGTTGAGCGCCTATTTCCGACATCTTTTCCAAATTGGGCCTGATGACCTGGTATTCCCTGAAATCTGCAATCCAAAATTGGTTTTTAAGGTCTTCAAAAATATGTTCTTCCTTGCCAGCTTCTGTCTTTTGAACAGGGAAAGTACCGAAAGACTTTTTTCTCCTTCGGGTTATTTCGCCAATACCAAAGTGATGACATGCCATCTGGAAAGAGTGACAAATGAAAAAGACGTATTTCTTGTTAACACTGGTTTTATTATGCTGCCACAGGTCATCAATAAGTCCGTGAAATGGCTTTAGCCAGCTTTCATCACCAACTAATGGATTGCCTGGGCCTCCTGAAAAGATATAAATGTCATAGCTCAGGTCGGGAACCTGAATCCTGCTTCTGACGTCAAAGACTTCTGGGAGCAAACCGCTACCAAAACGTGCAACTATCTCTGAAATGTTCTTCATTCCGAGATTAACGGTGCTCTCATACATATCCAGAATCGCAAGTCTGGCACCTCTTTGTTCCATAATATTTTTAGATCGTGTGATGGTTAAACAAAACCATTGAACAGAAAAAGCTCAATGATTGAAGCTTTCCATTACCTGGATTTTTTCCTTTTTGTAGCAGATGCTTTTTCTTTTTCTGGCAAGTTCCCTTCAACAGCACCCTGTATAAAGGTTCCCCAGGAAAGGTTCATCTGCCCGTCTTTATGTTCCTGGGCGCGTTCTATTGCGTAGTTAGTCATAGTTTCCACAACCCATTCAAAGTTATCCTTTCCGACAGAATTCACATCAGCGTCCGGGGCAGGATTACAAAAGTCAATGGCAATAGGTATACCATCCTGCACACCAAATTCTATTGTATTGAAATCGTAGCCGAGGGCATTACAAAGTCGGAGTACATAATCCGTCATGGTTTCAGTCAGTTGCTTCGAAGGCTGATGGTCAGCTTCATAGCGAAGGTGATGCGGATTACGCGGCTCGTAATCCATTATCCTGACATGCTTCCTTCCTATACAGTAACAACGGAAGTAACTGTCGAATTTGACGGCTTTTTGAAACAACATGACGAGTTGACCTGTCTCATGGTATGATTTGAAGACTTCTCCCCAGTTTTCGACAGGATAAACACTTTTCCAACCTCCACCGGCATGTGGTTTCAGAAATGCCGGAAACCCACCGAGATAATCTAAGGATACATCCCAGTCCAGAGGAAATTTCAAGTTGGTAAAAGTCTCTGAGGAAGTGTCGTCAGGATGGTCCTTGCTCGGTAAAAGAACCGTGTTGGGAACAGGCACTCCCACTTGTTCGGCAAGTACATTGTTGAAGAACTTCTCGTCAGCACTCCACCAAAAAGGATTATTAATGACCGCCGTGCCAGTAGCAGCTGCGTTTTTCAAATAAGCCCGGTAAAATGGAACATCCTGTGAAATGCGGTCAATAATGACTGCATAACCACTTGGTTTATTCATCCAAAGTTCATCAACCAAAACGGGTTCAGCAATGATGCCTTTTGGCTTTTTTGAATTTACTCTTTCAATAAAAGCATTGGGAAAGCTCCTTTCCTTGCCGTGAAGGATACCAATTTTTTTCATAGCTGAGATTTCATGATGTAGTGTATTGGAATTTTCGAAAAATGTAAAAGAATGAGTTTTCTCAACAAAACATTGCCTCGTTCTGAAATTATTATCAATCTGATACTATCCGTATGTTGCTGCAAAGCTAAGTCTTAAAATTTAGAGGCAGTGCACAAGCTTTCTAAATTCTGTTTTTTTAGTAAGTTGGACAAAATATTTTTACCCCAATTATTCAGTCCTGCAAACAAACATACTTTCAGGAAATCGAAATCATATGTCAGCAGAACCCTTGAATTCTGAGCCTCCGGGTATGCGTGTTGTCCGTGACCTTCCGCCCAGGCACATCAGTTGGTTTACCAAAATAACCTTTCTTTTTAGCGATCTCGCCAGTCAGACTGGTTGGGCCTTGATGGCAATAGGAAGTATTATTTTCTGGAATACAGTAGTTTCTTCTGAATTGAAATTCTGGATTCAGGATAAAACCATTAACTGGTCTGAAAAAGCTGGAGTTATACTATTTGCTGATTCAACAGGTCAGTTAGAGAACCGCGTTCCGATTTGGCGTTACGAGCACTCCTTTGCGTTGGCAGGTAATCGATATCGGGGAGAAAGTTACTCGGTTGGAAAAAAATTTGATGAAGGACAAATTGCATTTATCCGTTACAATCCTGAAAACCCATCAACGAATGTCATTATCGGGCTTAGACGTGGGATGTTTTCATGGCGGGTATTCATGCTGATGTTTATTCCTATTATTGGGTTGTTACTGGCTTTCGCATCATTTTCCCATAACTTAAAAGTACTTCGGTTGATAAAGATCGGTGAGTTTACGAGGGGTAAATTGGTATCAAAAGAAGCAACAAAAAGGAGTGTCAAGAAAAACGGACTGGACCAAACTATATATCGATACGGCTTTGAATTCGAACACGACGAAACCAAATATCTGGCAAGCTGCAAGACCCACCGGATTGATATGGTGGAGGATGAGGAAAGTGAAATCATCTTGTATGATAAGTACAACCCCAGTTACAATCTCGTGTATGATGCTGTTCTTAATATCCCTGTTATTGACCAGCAGGGGCACATTCGCCAAATGGAGTTTAGTAAGTCCTTATTCCTGTTTTTACCTGTTTTTACACTAATGGTTAATTTGCTTTTCGGGCTTTTCTGAGTGTAAGCTTAGCCACTGAAATTCTGCCTTTTTGACTGATTGTTTTTATACACTGCCAGTTTTGCGCAAAAAAATCTCAAAATCTGCCAATAATATCCGCTAAAAAACCGAACCACGCCGTGGCACAAATGTTGACAATCTCCGTAAATTACCTTCGCAAAGGGTTCTGTTCTTTAGAGCCCTGAGAGGATCTAATAGTTTTTGAAGTGTTCTCGGACATTTCAATTTTTAATCAAAACACTTTTATGCCTTTTATTGATGACCTTATTGCATCGCAGGGATTTGACGAGGAAGGCGAGTTCATGCCCCTAATCACTATAGATGAGGAAGATGAAACGAGCATTAAGGATTCTTACCCTGAAATTCTTCCAGTTTTAGCACTGAAAAACACAGTTTTATTCCCGGGAGTAGTGATTCCTATTACTGTTGGCAGAGATAAATCCATTCGTGCGGTACAGAATGCCTATGATAATCATCGCATCGTTGCAGTCTTATCTCAAAAAGACAGCAAGGTGGAGAATCCAGGTCCGCAGGATCTTTTCCGTATTGGAACCCTGGCAAGGATAATCAAACTTATCCGCATGCCGGACGGTACGACCACCGCTATCTTACAGGGACGCAAGCGATTCAGGTTGGTCCAGATGGTCACAGAAGACCCATATATGCAGGGTACCGTGGAGGAGATGACGTACAAGGCTATCAAGAACAAACTTGAGTTTGAAGCCATCATAGCCTCCATAACCGAAAAAGCCAGGCAGATTATTCAGTTGTCGCCGCATATCCCCAATGAAGCCGGAGTGATGATCAGCAACATCAACAATCCGGGGTTTCTGATCAATTTCATTTCCTCCAACCTTGGAACCAAACTCGCCATAAAACAAACCCTGCTCGAAAAAAGCGACATAAGGGAAAAGGCGGAGATGTTGCTCGAGCAAATGGATACCGAGCTCCAACTTTTGGAAATAAAAGACCGCATAGAAAGCAAGGTCAGAAATGACATTGAGAAACAGCAGCGCGATTATTACCTGAGCCAACAACTGAAGACCATTCAGGAGGAACTCGGTCAAAGCCCTCAGGAAGAAGATATTCGGGAATTGGTTCGCAGGGCTAAAACCAAAAAATGGCCGAAGGTTGTAGAGGAAACTTTTGAAAAGGAGGTCAACAAAGTTCGTCGAATGAATCCTCAGGTAGGTGAATATGCTATACAACTGAACTACCTCGAGTTGCTTCTTGAATTGCCTTGGGAAGAATTTACAAAGGATAACTTCGACCTTCAGAAAGTTAAGAAGGTACTCGACAAGGATCACTATGGCCTTGACAAGGTAAAAGAAAGGATATTACAACACCTTGCAGTTCTCAAACTGAAAGGAGACATGAAAGCTCCAATCATCTGCCTGGTTGGTCCTCCGGGTGTTGGTAAAACTTCACTGGGCAAATCCATCGCCAGAGCATTGAAACGCAAATTCGTGCGCATGTCATTAGGTGGGCTTCATGATGAGGCTGAAATCCGGGGTCACCGTAAGACCTATATTGGTGCCATGCCCGGCCGCATCATACAATCGCTGAAAAAGGCCGGTTCAGGTAATCCGGTTTTCATTTTGGATGAAATTGACAAGGTGGGGCAAACTTTCCGAGGAGATCCTTCCTCGGCATTGCTAGAGGTGTTAGATCCTGAGCAGAATTCCACTTTTCACGATAACTACCTGGAACTCGAATTTGACCTTTCAAAAGTCCTTTTTGTTGCTACTGCCAACTCATTGTCTTCCATCCAACCCGCCCTCATTGACAGGATGGAGGTAATTTACATCAGTGGATACTCATTGGAAGAGAAGATCGAGATTGCCAAAAGACACCTGATTCCTCAGCAATTGAAAGAACATGGATTGCAGAAAAAACATGTCAGCCTCAATAAGCAGGTTTTATCAAAACTTATTCATGAATATACCCGTGAATCGGGAGTCAGAAGCCTTAACCGGCAGGTTGCGGGAATCATGCGAAGTGTGGCGAAAAAGGTCGCCATGGAAGAAAAGTACAATACTGCACTTAAACCGGAGGACCTTAAAGAAATGCTGGGCCCATCCCGATTTTCGAAAGACTATTATAAAGAAATTCAGCCCGCAGGAGTGGCTATTGGATTGGCATGGACTTCGGTTGGTGGTGAAATATTGTTTATTGAAACCAGCTTAAGCAAAGGCAAAGGTGGAATCACTATGACGGGTAACCTCGGGGCTGTGATGAAAGAATCGGCAACTACGGCATTAAGTTTCATCAAAGCCCATGCAAAGTCACTTGGGATTGAGCAATCCGCATTGGAGGAGCAGGATATTCACGTGCACGTTCCGGAAGGAGCCATCCCCAAAGACGGCCCTTCAGCAGGTATAACCATGCTTTGCTCATTGACTTCTGCTTTCCTAAAAAGACCTGTAAAGCCTTTTACTGCTCTGACAGGCGAGATTACCTTGAGAGGAAAAGTATTACCTGTTGGCGGGATAAAAGAAAAGATCCTTGCCGCAAAAAGGGCAGGCATTAAGGACATCATACTTTGTAAGGAAAACAAAAAAGACTTGGAGGAAATACCGGCAGAATATCTGACAGGCCTTACTTTTACTTATGTTGACAGAATGAAAGAAGTCCTGAAGATTGCATTTCCTGAAAAACCTGTCCGGAAATCCGGAAAGACAAAGAATGAAGAATTAGCAACGTCTAATTAGAAGCTTTTTGACAATTCAAAAAGGTAAGAGCTGACATTTTGGCGAAAGATGTCACCTCTCTTATTAGTAGGCCCTTGCGAACAAAACCCTTTTATTGGATGGTTTGCCGGTAAGCACACATTGGCCCTTTTCCTCTTTCGCATCAAGTGGGATGCAGCGGATAGTAGCTTTGGTAAGGTCTTTAATTTTTAGCTCGGTTTCAGTGGTACCGTCCCAATGGGCTGATATGAAACCACCCTTACTTTCAAGGACGTCCTGCATGTCATTCAAATTGTCCACTGTTGTGGTTCTTTCTGACCGGAAATCCAAAGCTCGTTTGAACAGATTGTTCTGAATGTCTTTCAACAATTGCTCAATATAGTTAGCGATACCTTCTATTGGTTGATTGGATTTTTCTTTGGTATCCCTTCGGGCAACTTCCACCTGTCCGCTTGCCAAATCTCTGGCACCGATACCGATTCTGACTGGTATGCCATGCATTTCATGTTCGGCAAACTTAAAACCAGGCCGGTTTTTCATATCCATGTCGTATTTCACTGAGATACCTTTGGCCCTTAGTTCCCTCAATATTTTCTCGGCTGCTTCATCGATTTCAGTAGCTGGTTTCGGTATAGGAACTATGACAACCTGGGTAGGAGCAAGTTTTGGTGGCAGTACGAGACCATCATCATCTGAATGAGTCATGATAAGGCCTCCAACCAATCGTGTAGAAACACCCCAGGAAGTAGCCCAAACATACTCTTCCTGATTGTTTTCGCTAAGGAACTTGACATCAAACGCCTTGGCGAAATTTTGGCCAAGAAAATGAGAGGTGCCAGCTTGAAGAGCTTTACCATCCTGCATCAGCGCTTCTATGGTATAGGTTTCATCAGCTCCGGCAAAGCGTTCGTTTGGGCTTTTGTATCCTTTAATTACCGGCATAGCCATCCATTCTTCAGCAAAGCGTGCGTACACATCCTGAATGAGTAAGGCTTCCTGCTCAGCTTCTTCTTTGGTGGCATGCGCAGTATGCCCTTCCTGCCACAGAAATTCAGTGGTGCGTAAAAACATCCGGGTTCGCATTTCCCAACGAACAACATTTGCCCATTGATTTATGAGTAATGGCAAATCGCGGTAACTGTTTATCCACGAACGGTATGTATCCCAAATTATCGTCTCAGAAGTCGGTCTCACGATGAGTTCTTCTTCCAGTTTGGCATCCGGATCCACAACGATTCCATTACCATCGGGGGAAGCCATGAGACGATGGTGTGTTACCACTGCACATTCCTTGGCAAAGCCCTCCACATGCTGTGCTTCTCTCGACAAAAAGCTTTTGGGAATGAAAAGTGGAAAATACGCGTTGACATGTCCTGTTTCCTTAAACATCCGGTCCAGTTGGTCACGCATATTTTCCCAAATGGCAAAGCCATGTGGTTTGATGACCATACAGCCCCTAACGGCAGAATAGTCAGCCATATTTGCCTTTGACACTATGTCCCCATACCATTGGGAATAATCCTGCTCTCTCGGTGTTATTTCTTTTGCCATTTATCGTTTAAAAGGAATTTTAACAGTTTATTGCTGGTTGATCATTGATTTTGACCCTTAAAAACCTTTATTTAAGAAAAGTTTAAGCCTCTTTTGTAAAATCAATACGTCAGGTATATTAGTGATGATGAAACTTTAACAAGCATCAAAAAGCACTTTAGATACCCCTTAACATAAAAAGTGGCGCAAAGCTAATAAATTCGTGGACGTAAAGCCGAAACAGAAAACGGAAGTAATTATTATCAAAAACATAATGCGATGAAAAAGAATTTTCTTGTCCTCTTGATTGCTCTCTTTGCCTTTGGCTGGACGGGCTCCCTTTTCGGACAATACGATGATTTGTATTACGACCCCGACCTCGATGGGGACTACTATTTCAAATCATCCTTTAACAAAGGAAAGAACAACGACAGGGATTATTATGATGACTACGACGATTATGATGAATATTCATACCATTACTCATCACGTATCCGCCGGTTTCATCGCCCATTCATAGGATTTGGATATTATGACCCCTGCTACGTTGATCTTTATTACTACAACGCAATCAGCTATTATGACCCATTCTGGTCACCGGGAATCAACTATTTGATTTATGATAACCCATTCAGTTATCGTCGCGGATTGAGTTGGGCCTTTGGCTGGAATGCATGGAGAGGCCCCTACGTCAGTTTTTCCTACAATTACAACCCCTGGAGAAACCATTGGTACAGTCCCTGGAACCGTTCCTACTATGACCCCTGGTATTATGGCCATAATACTTATGTAGTAAACAACTACTATGGCGGCGGTTGGTATGGAGGTGGTTACTATAATAATTACTACTCAAACAACTATTATTCACCAACCTGGGGAGGAAGTAACTCCTACAACACTGGCTCAAACAATACTTATTACGGAGCACGCCGGGTTGGTAACAGTGATCCGAGTTTCCGGGAAGGGAGAAATCCAATGGCAAACCCGGTTGAAACCGGACCAACAACGGTTGATAAAAGCCGTGAAGGAATGGGTTCAAATCCTTCAGCTGTCGGTAGCAGAGAAGCTGAAAGAAATGCTACACGGGCAGCTATCAATGAAAATCGCAGGATTAACCGTGATGGCCCAACAACTCAACCTGAAAATATCAGAACGGAAGACCGCTCAGTCAATAGCCCTCGTCCTTCCCGCAGCACTGGGGTAACAGGCGATGAATTCAGAGAGCCGGTTCGCACTCCCCGTACCACTGAACCTACACGTTCAGAAGATTCGGGTATTATGGAGCGCTATGACCGAAGCCGGACTCAACCGCAACGTCAAAATCAAAATTACGAACGCTCAAATAACACCCAGAATAACCATACTTATGAGCGTAGTCAGAATGAAAACAGGAGGTACACACCTGCACCAAATTATGACAGAACCCTAAACAACACTCGAACTGAGAGAACATACGAAAGGGCCACTCCGCCCCGTACCAATAAAAGTAGCATAGAAAGGTCTAATCCACCGAGAAGCAATAGTGGCGGAATCGAAAGATCTACCCCACAACGCAGCAATAGTGGTGGGATTGAAAGATCGACTCCACAGCGCAGTAATAGTGGCAGTATTGAGAGGTCCGCTCCCCAAAGAAGCAACAGTGGGGGAATTGAAAGGTCTTCCCCTCCACGCACCAATAACAGTGGCGGAACCATAGAAAGAAGCAATAGTGGTTCTTCAAGGGGAAATGAAACCCGCAGTTCAAGGGGTGGCGATGAGGCTCCAAGACCTTCTTCGGATACTTCCAGGGGAGGTTAATCGTAAAGTCCTTTTGAAACATAGAAGAGTGGGTGGATGTTCTGATGATTTATCCGCCCACTTTTTTAATGCCCGAAAGGAACCGTCGCATAATAGACTATTGCCAGACACTGCAAATACAAGCTATACCAACTAAAAATTTAACCATGAGATATATCCTCATTTGCCTTAACCTGTTAATAGGATTTTCATTCGCTTATGCACAATCCATTAATGATGTAGTAAGATACTCTGTACTGGAGGTCGGCGGTACTGCACGCACTATTGGTGCAGGGGGTGGCATTGGTGCATTGGGTGCTGATTTTTCCACCTTGAGTACGAATCCAGCTGGAATGGCAGCTTACAGAAGATCAGAATTTGTATTCAGCCCTACCTTGGAGCACTTTTCAACCTCTGGTTATTTACAGGGCGAAAGCAATCCAATTTATGAGCGAGAAAAAACCAATTTTAATTTTAATGCCCTTGGGATGGTCTTCGCTGCCCGCCCACTTTCATCCAAATGGAAAGGTTCGGCATTTGGAATTGGCTTGAATCGATTGGCTAATTATCACAGCAAATCATTTTTTGAAGGTATCAGCCCTGGCTCCATTACCGACCGTTGGCTTGAAATGGCTGACGGTATCGAACCAGCAAAACTCGATGATTTTGAAGCAGGACTGGCATTTGATGGCCAAGCCATTTTTAATCCTGATGTAAACGATGATAAAACTTACAGCAGCGATTTTCTGATTGACGAAAACGTGAAGAAGCGCCAGGTCATTTCACGCAAAGGAGCCTATACTGAAATGGTTTTCAGCTTCGCTGGAAACTACGATGAGAAACTTTTTATAGGTGCTACCATCGGAGTCCCCTTTGTAAATTATGAAGAGGTTAAAACTTATGAGGAAGTTGATGACAGTAATTCAAATCCCATTTTCGATGACCTGACATTTACTGAGCGCCTACGGACAACAGGCGCTGGCGTAAACCTCAAGCTGGGAATCCTTTACCGATTGAATCAGATGGTGCGACTGGGAGTGGCTTTTCACACTCCAACCGCATTAGGTCTTACTGATAACTGGTCCACTTCTCTCAATTACCGATTTACATTGTCTGGATTCACACCTCCGGGAGTGGTTAATTCTCCAGATGGCACTTTTGAATATTCCATGCGAACCCCATGGCGTTTTATTGGTAGCGCAGGTTTCATCTTCAACAAAACAGGATTTATTTCCGGCGAAATAGAACTGGTGGACTACGCAAGTTCAAAATTCAACTTTAATAATGCCAACTCGACCGAAGACATAGCTTTTGAGCAGGAACTCAATGATGAAATAAACAATAGACTCACTTCAGCACTTAATCTCAGGCTTGGCGGGGAATTTGCGTATGATATGTTTAGGCTGAGAGGCGGATTCGCCTTGACTTCCACACCATTTGCAGATGATTTAGACCCAGCAGGTGCTATAAGTCTAGGTGCCGGCCTGAGAGGTGAGAGTGTTTTTCTGGATGTTTCATTTAGGAGAATGCTTTCAGAAAGTGACTACCTCCCATATCGGACATCTTTTGCTGCTCAGCCCATTGTGAAAACCGAGGGTCAAAGATCACAACTAGTATTTACTTTGGGATTTAAATTCTGAGGCTCTTGGATTTCTGTTTTAGGTAGATGTTAATTCTTCGACTGCAAATGCATGACTAATTTTTATTATATAAATTTAGGCTTCTAAAGTAATCGAGAATTCTACACCAACAGATTGTCCCATGATGGCAGCCGGTTTAAGGTTGGTTTTGATGTTTTCCATTTTGATGCTGTGCAGCTTTTCAAGCGCACAAAGCTTTGGCTATGTCTGGGAAGAGCCAGACGAAAGGTTGTTTGTTGAGTCAAAATGGAGGTACACTTATACATTGCATGTCGAATCGAATACCATAATCCATAAGGCTGATAAGGATTACGACTATTATCTGTACTTCCGGTACGATAACACGTACCAGCAGTTTTTACACACTACTTTAACCAGGGGGCGTTGGGAAATAAGAGGCCGAAAATTGACTTACAGTTTTCAGCAAGTTGACGAATTTGATATCGTACAGCTCAACAAAAAAGTAATGGTGCTTGAATTCCGTCAGCTCACAGGAAAGGGTACCTACCAATATCATTATGAAAGAGTGGAGAGCAAAAATGCACCTTTTCCAAAACCACCCAATGAACTGCCAGAAGTTATAGTGGAAGCTGAAAACCCGCAAAAGCCGAAAGTTGAGAAAGGAGGGATTTTTTCTTTTTTGAGAAAGAAATTCAGGAGGTCTAAAGAACCAGCGGTCCCACCCACCTATATCAATATCGAACTGGTTGGCGGAGGTTTTTATGGAGGTATAGATCCGGTACTTAAGGATTTCATCCACATCAAAACTGATGGTCGCCTGATCAAAGAATTTCAAAGTGAAAACACTGGCTTGCTCATAACCAAGAAGAATATTCCCCGCGAAGAATTGGAGATGTTTGTGGAGTATCTGGTCAAACAGGGCTTTTTTAATTTCAACCGGGTTTATGAATGTGAAGATGAGCTGTGTTTCAAGAGGAAGAATATAAAGCCTACCCCCATTCCCCTGCGCATAGCTGTAACTTATGGCAATCGCCGGAAAATCATCAGCATAGCCATTTGGGGGAAAGACGACAGAGGCATGCAATACGTTCAGTATCCGGCAGCATTAGATAATATAATTGATGCTATTCAGCGTATGGCACACCGAATTGAAGAACCTCTGGTAAGAAAGTGAGCCTCACTTTATCAACTTTTCCGGCACTTCCATGTTAAATCTTCCGTCTTTTAATTTAATTTCCTGACGACCAATGGATACCCTGACACAATTAACCCTGGGGGCAGCGTGTGGAGAAGCAGTTCTCGGAAGAAAAATTGGCAATCGCGCTATGGTATGGGGCGCCTTAGGAGGATTATTGCCTGATCTGGATGTTTTGGCCTACTTCTTTACGGATGAGATGTCTGCACTGGCATTTCACCGGGGTTTCATGCACAGTATCCTTTTCTCTGTACTTGCAGCTTTTGTTTTAAGTTGGCTGGTCCATAGATTGTATGATAGCCAGTTTTATCGAAAAAAGGGCTACAAAATTTTCGTTAGTATCATATCCTTGATGTTGCTTTCGGGGCTTGGATTGGGAATTACGATATTGAGTTCTAAGGGCTCCGAATCCCTGAATTTCTATGTGCTTGTTCCAACCATCTTGATATTGATTTTTCTAGGCTTTCGGTTTTGGACGAGGTACTTAAACTCAGACTTGGCCAGTGTTGAAGTTACTCGTAAAGAATGGTTTTGGTTGTTCTGGATTTCCATTTTCACCCACCCGATTCTCGATAGTTTTACGGCTTACGGCACTCAACTTTTTCAGCCATTTTCCAATTACCGGGTGGCGTTTAACAACATTTCAGTCGTTGACCCCTTTTATACACTACCTTTCTTAATCTGCCTCATTATTGCCGCTTTCATTACCAGAGAAAGAAAATCGAGAAGAGTTTTTAATTGGCTGGGGATAGCTCTCAGCTCAGCTTATATGCTTTTCACACTTTATCACAAAGTGGAAATCGACCGGATTTTCAAAGATTCACTTGCGAGACAAAGCATTGAGTACAATCGCTACATGACTTCGCCGACCATTCTGAACAACTTCCTTTGGCAGGGAATTGCTGAAGGTGACAGCGTTTTTTACTACGGATCATACTCCTTTTTTGATTCTGAACCAGAAATAACTGAGTTTAACGTGCTTCCTAAGAATCACAATTATTTATCTGGATTCGAAAATGAAAGGGATATCAGAATTCTACGTTGGTTTTCTTCTGGTTACTTCAATCTGTTGACCCGAGAAGACGGTAAACTTCAATTTAATGATTTGCGGTATGGTTCCAGAACTCAGGATTTCAGCAGCGAGAATAGTTATGTGTTCCGGTTTATAATTGAGAAAAATAATGGTCAAATAACCGCAAGGCAAACCCGGGAAGGACAGGAGGTGTCATCAGAAGAATTCCAAAATCTTTTCCGAAGGATAAAAGGAGAGAAAAACCGGCTCTGAAAGGTTCTTAATTCTTTTTCTTAAAGTCGCCGCGTTTCCAGGCATCGAAAAACTGCTTCCAGGCAATCGGGTTGAAAATGTTCATTGGGGGTTGCTGGCCAATGTAATAATAACTGCGTGCTTGCTGGCGGAGGTAATAATTCGCATGTTCACGACCATCGGAGGGAACTGCATACCGGATTCTTTCCAATGCCTCATTGGCTACATTTCTCAAAGCCCTCTCCTCCATTTCAGAAGAAACATCCATGGCCAGAAATTCCAGCTTGAAGTGCTCTTTACTTGGCCAGGGAAACACCACGGTTTCAGGAAGGTTAATGGTGTCCTGAGTCATCAACTGCACCAATGAGTAACGATTGTCTTTCAGGTTTCTTGGGATTACAAATTCCACTGTTTTATATCCCACGGATGTAAATTCAATAACATCCCCTTTTTCAACCACAATACTGAAGAAGCCATTGAAATCGGAATAAACACCTCGACTTTTACCTTTAATTACAATATTGGTATAAGGAATCGGGAAAAGTTCAGCTGTGCTTCCGTCAAGAACCATTCCGGAGAATTGTACCAGACTCGTATCCTTGTTGCTCTGAGCAAACAGGCTGACAAACAGAAATAAAAAGACTGAAGAAAGGCAAAGTCGTATAATGGTCATGTACAATTCTCTTATAACTTAGAGCATCAAATCATCAAATTGGGAAAAACAGATATTTACAACAGTTAAATCCCAATTCGTACACATTTGATGCAGGTTCACTTAAGACGCCGGGGAAAGCCTAATAGTTGGCCTGACCGGCCAAATTTATGACTTTTGTTACGATGAATTGGTATAGGATCGTAGGTTCCCTCTTTTTTAGCATAGCCATAACATTTATTTATGCCCAGAAATCGGCGCCACTATTTTCTCCTGATTCCATAAGACAATCTTGGGTGAATACTGCCAATTCCATAGTTATACACAGAAATGAAAATGCCCTGATACCGATTCTCGATTTGGGTGAAACCAATATCAGTTGGCATTCATTTGGCCTTTCCGGGGAAAATGAATTTGAACATACTCTCGGCAGATACACATCCAGTCACTTTCGTTCAGGAATCAAAAATCGGATTGTCATTTTTGGAATTGATTACTCTGATCTGTCAAAAGAGGTATCGGAGAAGGAAAGATTATCTCAAATGCTGAGCGCAGTTTCAAAGAGAAGTAAAATAGTTATTGCGCTGTTTGGATTTAATGTCAGTGAAACGCTTCCCGGCGAATTTCAGAAAGCAACAGCCATCATCATAAGTCCGGAAAAGACTTCAGCCGTTCAAAGCCTCACGGCCCAACTCATATTCGGAGGTATTGGAATACTACAGGGGAGTCCTCAACATGCAACCCTTGAGTCCAATGACAATCAACGACTCGCGTATTTACCTCCTGAATTGGCAGGAATGGATTCAAAATTACTGGAAGACAGTATAAGCGCCATTGTAAATCAGGGCATTAAGGCCCGTGCGTTCCCCGGTGCTCAAGTTCTTGTTGCGAAAAACGGACATGTAGTATTTCATAAAACCTATGGTTTTCATACTTACGATAGCCTTCAACCATTGGGAATTGATGATTTGTACGATTTCGCGTCTGTTACAAAGGTTACATCCACTTTGCCAGCATTGATGAAATTTTATGGAGAAGGGAAGTTGAACATCGATGCTCCACTCCAACAGTACTTTCACCTTTTTAAAAAAACGGAGAAAGGTGGAGTCACTTACAGGGAATTTCTATCACATTATGGAAGATTGCGACCGAGTATAGTGTTTTGGCGAACTGCCCAGGATAGCACCCGAAATTGGAACCCTAAATCTTTCCGAAATGAAAAGTCGAATCGCTATTCCATACAAATTACTGACAGTCTTTTCTTATTCAAACGATACAAGAAGCAGATTTACAGGGAAATAAAAGAACTGCCGCTAAACAAAGAAAAGCAGTACGTTTACTCTGACCTTTCGTTTATTCTCTATCCCTATGTCGTCGAAAAGCTTTCCAAAGAAAAACTGGAACCCTATCTGAAGGAAACCTTTTATGAACCTTTGGGTGCTTTTTCATTAACCTATAATCCTCTGCAGAACTTTCCAAAGAATCAAATTGTACCTACTGAAATAGATACTTTCTTTCGAAAAATTCCGGTCCAGGGAACTGTTCATGATGAAACAGCAGCTATGCTTGACGGCATTTCTGGCCATGCCGGATTGTTTGGCTCAACGAACGACCTGGCGAAGCTTTTTCAAATGTACTTGAATGGTGGAACCTATGGCGGCAGGCGTTATATAGCAGAATTATCCTTAAAGGAATTCACCCGTTGCCAATACTGCCAGGAGGGAAACAGAAGGGGATTAGGATTCGACAAACCATTAATCCGATATAGACCATCGGAAAGTTATACTGCAAAGTCGGCTAGCCCATCAAGTTTTGGACATTCTGGTTTTACAGGAACTTTTGTTTGGGCCGACCCTGAAAACGGTTTGCTGTTCATTTTTATGAGTAACAGGGTTTACCCATACCGTTCGAGCAGAGGTCTATTCGACCTAAACATTCGCGAACGCCTGCACCAGGCAGCCTATGACGCCATAATTAAGTGAAATACAGGAGGAGTCAGAATATCGTGCGGTCGATGAAGTTCAGCTTATCGGGATAGTCTGTGGTAAAATGAAGACCCCTGCTTTCCTGCCTCATGGCCGCTGATTTGGTAATGAGATATGCCAAAGTAGTCAGATTGCGGAGCTCACACAATTGGGGTGACAAAGTGGTCTTGCTGTACAACTCCTCGTTTTCCTTATACAGAATTTGAATCCTGTCCAATGCTCTTTTCAAACGGACATTTGAGCGAACTATGCCCACATAATAACTCATCAGGTCTTTGAGTTCTTTGGTACTTTGGGTGATAAGCACCTTTTCTTCCGGCTCCGTAGTTCCATGAGCATTCCAGTCAGGTATTTTCTTGTTCGGCTCGCGTATATCATCAATTTTTGACAGGACATCCACACTGATCCGGTGGGCGAACACCATCGCTTCAAGAAGTGAATTGGAAGCCAGTCGATTGGCACCGTGAAGGCCGGTGCAGGTGCATTCTCCTGCAGCATATAATTTGCGAATAGATGTTTGTCCGAAATCGTTGGTTTGTATTCCTCCACACAAATAGTGGCAGGCTGGAGTCACCGGAATCAAGTCTTTCATAGGGTCAATCCCAATACTCAGACACTTTTCATAAATATTGGGGAAGTGAGCGATGAACTTATCCTTGTCCAAATGAGTGCAATCAAGGCACATGAATTCAACACCTCTTAACTTCATTTCCCTGTCTATTGCCCGGGCAACAATATCCCGTGGAGCCAAACTTCCTCTTTTATCGTATTTGCCCATCAAATCTTCACCCTTTGGTGTTTTCAGGATTGCACCGAAACCCCTAACTGCTTCACTAATCAGAAAGGCTGGATTATCACCTGCCGGATTGTACAAAGCCGTTGGATGGAATTGCACGAATTCCATGTTTTCAATTCTGCCGTTTGCCCGGAATACCATGGCTATGCCATCACCCGTTGCAATGACAGGATTGGTTGTGTTTCTGTAAACCTGACCAGCACCTCCGGTAGCGAGCACTGTAACTTTGGCTAAAAGTGTTTCTATTTCTCTGGTTTTCTTGTTCAAAGCATAAGCTCCGTAGCACTCAATATCGGGTGTCACCCTTGTCACCATATACCCCAAATGGTGCTGCGTAATGATGTCGATGGCAAAAAAGTGCTCCAGAATTTCAATGTTGGAATGTTCCTTGGCCTCCTCCAAAAGAGTTCGTTGAATCTCCCAACCGGTTATATCCTTGTAGTGCAAAATGCGATTTTCACTATGCCCTCCTTCACGGCCCAGGTCGTAAGACTTGGTTTGATTCATATCAAATCGAGCTCCCCACTCAATAATTTCCCTGACTCTTTCCGGGCCTTCTTTCACAACTATTTCCACAATTTCACGGTTGCAAAGGCCATCACCGGCAATCATAGTGTCGCTGATATGTTTTTCAAAACTGTCCTTTTCCGGATTCCAGACCGCAGCTACACCTCCCTGGGCATAACGGGTGTTGCTTTCTTCGTCACTTGTTTTAGTTAAAACAGTAATTTTCAAATCCGGCCTTTGTTGGGCTATTTTGATGGCAAAAGTGAGCCCGGCAATTCCAGAGCCGAGAACGAGAATGTCTGATTTTATCATAATCGAATAAGTGATTGGCAAAAGTAAAAAAGTTAACACGCAACTTTCATTTCAACTTTTTCAAATCATGGATGACTTCTACCTTTCCGGCATGGAAGACAAAATAAAAAAGTGGAGATTGATACTGGGTAATCCTGCAGACCCTGAAAAAATGGTTGATTTGGGGGATTCTGAGTTGGGGGTAGATGCCGTACTGAATGCGCTCTATGACTCCGAACGAAAAGGTGGTTTGGGATCTTCCTCTCCAAATGTAAACCGTTGGCTGGGAGATATCCGAAAGTACTTTCCTTACTCTATGGTGGAGGTCATGCAGAGGGACGCATTGGAAAGATTGAAACTCGATAAAATACTGAAAGAACCAGAACTGGTGGACAAACTGGAAAAAAATGTCCATCTGGCCTCCCTCATCATTTCCCTCGCAAGGGTATTGCCCAATGAAACAAAAGAAACTGCGAGGTTGGTTGTCAGGCAAATAGCTGATGAAATTTTAAAAAAATTTCAACAACCGCTTCGTCAGGCGATGGAAGGGGCAGTCAGACGCAAAGGAAGAAATATAAAACCCCGGCCAAATGAAATTGACTGGCACGAGACCATCAGGAAAAACCTTAAAAACTATCAACCTGATTACGCAACCATCATACCCCAATACCTGAGAGGGTTTAACAGAAAGAAGCCTTCTATGAAGCATATCGTATTGCTGGTTGACCAGAGTGGCTCCATGGCTTCTTCAGTGGTATATGCTGGAATATTTGGTTCTGTTATTGCCTCTTTACCAGCCCTACAAACCTCTTTTGTTGTCTTTGATACCGAGGTCATTGATTTAACAGAAGACCTACATGATCCTGTTGAATTGTTATTTGGAGTACAACTTGGAGGCGGAACAGATATCAATAAAGCCCTGGGCTTTGTATCCCAAATGATTGAAAACCCTGCCGAAACTACCATTTTCTTGATTACAGACCTTTACGAGGGAGGAAATGGTGAAGAAATGATAGCTAAGGCCAGGACTATTATGCAAGCAGGCACTCAGCTCATTGTACTCTTGGCATTGAATGATGAAGGTGCGCCTTCATTTGACAGGGCTGTTGCTTCAAAGTTGGCACAAATGAATATACCTGCTTTTGGATGTTCGCCGCACAAATTTCCCGACTTGTTTGCAGCTGCTTTAGAAAAGAGAGACTTAACTGTATGGTCGACCTGAAAACCTGTCAAGGGAAAATTATTACAGTTTCAGCTCTTTTCTGCGGTATTCAAAATCTGAGCCGTTCTCTTTCCAATAGGCTGATTTTATGCTTTCCAATAGTTGACCCGATGAAAAAATTTGACCGTTTTGCGTCTCTTCCCAATTGAGAATTTTATGAGGGAACTCGGTTTCAAATCCAATCTTAAGCGTTCTGTCAACGTGCAAATATTCCAGAATAAGATAGGACATCGATTCTTTGTTCTCAATGCGCAAACGTGCTTGAGTTGGTTTTAGCTTTTTGTGCAAAAGCCTTGATGAAAATAGAGAAGGGATTACTTCGATATTTCCAATGGGGATAGAAGACGGGTTAATTCTGATTTTATTCCAGATTTCATCTTCGAGCAAGGCAGTACCGATTTGAAATTTATCATCTCCTTCTGCTTCAAAATATGAAAGACTGTTAATTTGATAACTATTCCCATTTAGATTCAACTGAGTAGAAGTCTGGCCGCACCATTCCTGGACAGTCGAAATTGCTTTCAGCGAATTCGGATGTTTAGCATAATCAACCGGGGTAAAAATTGATGCCATCATGGAGTAATCATAAATCCCGGTAATGAAATGGATTATTCTGTTAAGTTTCAGAACAGATACCTTGTCACGCCAGTTTTCCTCCGGATAATCGAGCTTTACATGTTTTGATTTAGAAAAATCCTCCGTTACGAAAACCATAATTTGTTTTCCCTCACGAATTTCACCATATCGATTTTGTTTTATGGTGTATGAGCAAATTTCTGCCTCGCCTTTATACCAGTAGTCAGCAAATTGATTTTCTGAAACATCAGCAACTTTTTCGAGGACCACATTTTTAGCTGCTGATTGAGAGATTGGGTTGCAATTATATAAAACCAATACAAAGGTTAGAAGAGCTAAAAAAATGGAGAATCCCCAGGTGAAATACTTCATGGTGTGAATAGATTTTATTCAGGTCGCTAAGAACATAAGCCTTTTCGCAGCCTTCAAGGAAAAACAACAATTTATCACCCCTTAATTGTTCAGATAATTCCTAATTTTACATCCGAATCTCAACGGAATCCCCTGATTAATAATCCAATGCAAACAATTTCAGGAAACAGGCAGTAAGATTTAATGAACTGCACAAGTTCTCGACTATGAGTTTAGCCTATTCTACTTATATTAATATTGCCGAAACTGGAATTTTTCCTGAACCACTTATGGCAACTGTATCAAATAAAATAATGGAAGTAAAACTCTTTTCTGGTACGAGTTCGCGTTATCTCGCCGAAAAAATAGCGGACTATTATGGACAACCACTAGGCGACGTTGTCCTAAATCGTTTTAGCGATGGTGAAATGCAGCCCGTCATCCAGGAATCGGTGAGGGGCTCTTTTGTTTTTTTCGTGCAGTCCACTTTTTCACCTGCTGAAAACCTGATGGAACTACTGTTGATGGTTGATGCCGCAAAACGCGCCTCCGCCGGATATATTACAGCAGTAATACCCTATTTTGGTTATGCCCGGCAAGACAGAAAAGACAAACCCAGGGTTCCAATTTCGGCTAAATTGGTAGCTGAACTATTGCAGGCAGCAGGCGCGAACAGGGTGATGACAATGGATTTTCACGCTGATCAAATTCAGGGATTCTTCGATATACCTGTTGACCACCTTAAAAGTGAGGCTATTTACATGCCTTACCTTCAAACCCAGAACCTGGATAATGTAGTCTTTGCATCTCCAGATGTCGGAGGCGTAAAAAGAGCCCGGACATTTGCCAAGTACTTCGAAAAGGGTCTTGTCATTTGCGATAAGTATAGAAAGAAGGCAAATGAATTAGCTGGAATGACGGTAATCGGTGACGTTAATGGATATGACGTGATATTAGTGGATGATCTTGTAGATACTGCCGGAACCGTATGCAGGGCTGCTGATGCTATTATGCAGCAAAACGCAAAGAGTGTCAGAGCTTTTTGTACGCATCCTGTTCTTTCAGGGAATGCCATTTCCAATATTGAAAATTCTGCTCTAAGTGAATTAATTGTTTGCGATACGATTCCGATTCTCCCCTCAAAACATTCCAAGAAAATAAAAGTGCTTTCTACCGCTAAATTGTTTGCCAGGGCTATACGCAATACACATGAACACCGCTCATTGTCAGCATTGTTTATTGATGGTTAAAACCTCCAGCCTTACTTCAAGAAGAATTACTCAGCGGGCTTTTCCAGGAAGTGGTCTATAGCTTTGACGGCATTAGCAAGTTTGTCGTAATCGACGGTGTAATGAATAAACTTACCATCCCTTTGCGTATCGACTAATCCCGCCATCCTCAATATTCGAAGATGTTGTGAGGTAATAGACTGCTCCAGCTTGAGGGTATTGTAAATCTTGTTTACGTTGATGGTGTCGTTCTGGTCTATAAACTGTAGGATTTTCATTCTGAGTGGATGGGCAAGCGCCCGTAGGATTTCAGATGATACCTGAAGCTTATCATTATTGATGCTTACCTTAGCCTTTCTCATAGAAGTCTTTTTTATAGAAGTTAATTGCGTTAGCAAATATGCGCTAATTAATTATTTTTTCAAAATCGGTATAAAAAAAATGCTGTAAACTTCGAGAGTTACAGCATTCTTGAATTCTAATAAATACAGACCTGATAATCTGTATAAGCGTGGAATTATATTGTTACAAAGGGAATAGTCGAATGTAATTCTTATTTGTCACAGGATTATTTTAATTATCAAGAAAGCCGTTTTCCCTCAAAATAGTCGTTTCCAATTAGTCTTAAGCAGCAAGCTCTTCAACGAGACCAGAAATCTGAGCTAACCTGTCTTTATCCAAGGAGTAAAAAATGAATTTGCCTTGTCTGTCGGTAGCTACCACGCCGGCACGGCGAAGAATTGCAAGATGCTGAGATGCGACTGATTGTTCGAGACGGAGCTTAATGTAAATATCTGTAACTGTCATTTGCTCGTTCTCTTCTAAAAGGTCAATCATGCGCTGACGTAGCTTATGATTGATAGCCCTAAGTACAAGAACTGCTTTTCTTAGCTCAGCGTAGTCTAATTGAATCTCTTGTTTTCCCTTCTTAAGAACAATAGTCTCGCTTTTTTGCTTTCTCATATTTATGTTTTTTTATAGATGGTTAAAAAATTGCTTTCATAGAACGTGTGAAGCTTAGTTCACTCCTTAATAAATTAAGGAAATTCTGATACAAGGTTAACCAAGAACTGTACCAATCAAATTAATACATTCCCTCCTTAATGTTTAAACCCCATAGTTTCAGGGCGAAATTATGGAGGGAAATTCAAAATAAAAAGAATTTCGAAGTATTATTTTTTTTAATGTGTACTTTTCGGCATTTGTAGCTACTTGGGATCGAATTGAAAAGGTTTTTTCTTTGAAGTAGTTACGTTTGGCGATTTTTGATAATTTGGAGCAAAGGAGGCTAAATCCTCAAAATTTTTGTCTTCAAAAGCGCGAAAAGATAGTGGAGCTAAATGAGCAGATGAACAGTTGACTGTACTAAAAAAAGCTAAGGGTGAGTGGATGGTATTTTTGCACTTCTGCGAACCGTTACCTGAAAAAAAGACTACCTGATTTTTATTGAAAAATTCTTCAAAAGAATGCCCGTCAATGACAATCGATTCCGAAGGCTTTACCACTTTTCCAAAAAAATCGAAAATTGAACAGTACACCTCCATTCTTCTGGCATCAATCATCGGGCAATAGAGTGCATTTTTACCAACTTCCAAAATAGTCGCCAGTGCTATTGATTCAAGAGTATCTACACTAATAAGTGGCAGGTTTAAGGCATAGCAAATTCCCTTAGCTGTTGACGCACCAACACGTAAAGATGTATAGGAGCCGGGACCACTGCTCACCGCAACAGCATCAATCTGATTCATTGACAAATCAATATCAGCCAGACAGTTTTCGATCAACAAAGTAATGGAGCGGGCATGATCATGTGGCTTATCAGCTTCATGAATGGCCAAAACATCGTTTTCATCACTGATACAAACGGAACATAGATCAGTAGCTGTTTCAAGATTTAAAATGATCGGCATCAGAGATGATTTAGAATAATTTACGACAATGAAAACTCCCCCGCCAACAAAGAAGTACTAACTTTGAGCCTCAATTTTCGGAAATCTTTTTGTTTTGAAAAATTCGTTCAAATTAATCTTCTTGTAGCAACTTTTCGTTTCTAATCCATCCTGACGAATTATTACCTGTTTAAAACTGGATTTTATTCATGACTGATAAACTAGAATCACTTTATATACATTATCAGCATTTGGAAGAACAAATGTCTGATCCGGAGATCATCAACGACCAGGAGCGTTATGCGAAAATAAGCAAAGACTATTTCAAGCTCAAGGAAATTGCTGATGGGTATCTGAGACTTAAAAAACTCAAAGAAGACATTCAATCTGCCAGGGAACTCCAAAGGGAAAAGGATGAGGAAATCCGTGAAATGGCAAGACAAGAACTCGAAAGCCTCGAAAATGATAAGGAAGGACTGGAAGAAGAATTGAGATTGTTACTCATCCCAAAAGACCCAGAAGATGAGAAAGATATTGTTTTTGAAATTCGGGCCGGGACTGGCGGCGATGAAGCAAGTTTGTTTGCTGGAGATCTTTTTCGCATGTATTCCAAGTACTTTGAATCACAAGGCTGGAAAACTGAGGTGCTTTACGAAAACGAAGGTACTGTCGGCGGCTATAAGGAAATATCTATTGAGGTAAAAGGGCAGGATGTGTATGGAAAGATGAAATTTGAATCTGGTGCTCATCGAGTACAAAGGGTGCCGGAAACAGAATCAAAAGGTCGTGTTCATACCTCAGCAGCTACTGTAGCCGTGATGCCTAAAATGGAAATGGCGGATGTCAATATCCATAAGTCAGACCTGAAAGTAGATACTTTCCGGTCAAGTGGAGCTGGTGGCCAGCACGTCAACAAAACGGAATCAGGTATTCGCATTACCCATACGCCAACCGGGGTGGTCGTGGAATGTACAGAAGGTCGTTCACAACACTCCAATAGAGAGATTGCAGAGCAGAGGCTTTACCAAAAGATTTGGGAAATGCAGCATGATAAGATACAGTCTGAACTGGCTGCTCACCGAAAATCCCTGGTAGGCTCTGGTGATAGGTCAGAAAAAATAAGAACCTATAATTTTCCGCAAAACAGAGTTACCGACCATCGTATTGACCTGACACTTTATAATCTCGACCAGATTCTGGAAGGTGAGATGGAAAAAATCATTGAGGCGCTTCAGATTGCAGAAAACGCTGAAAAACTGAAGGCCGAGGAATCCATCTAGGTTATTAGCTATTCGATTACTTTTTTTTCATGGGCTTGAAGAACTGTTTTTTCGCTAGCCCCAAAGTGAACAAATGCTATAACACTACAATCTGCTTCTTTCCAATCAGGTGGTAACTTATATTCAAAAGACTTTGTAATGACGTCCCGTGCACGTAAAGGAAAGGCTAATGGTTCACCATCAAAAGGCGTCAACATTTTCCTTAAAACATGTTTATGCACATAATCCACTTTTGGCGTTGAACTACCGGGTGCCAGTTGCAGGTCAACTATGTTATTCTCCACAACCATGACACTCAATTTGACCGATGCCAATGAAATATTTTCCTGAACAAAAATAGTGGACGTCAAAGTCAGATTCCTCGTACCGGAGTTATAGCTTGTTTTTAGGTCAATTTTCACTTTTGGCTCCAGCTGCTTTTCAGTGTTAATGAATCCTGCCCAAGACCCTGAACCAAGCTGTAATCCAAATTGTCCGTCAAATTTCTTTCTGTTTACTATGGCGGTTGGATAACTGAATGGCTTTTCCAAAAAATCAAGCAGCAGATTTCCTTCATGCGTTCTGAAATCATACTTACTCTGCGGATACGGAGGAGAAAAGTCTCCGGCATGAATGGAGACTACAACCAACTGTGCACCATGTACTTTTTTTAAGTCTTCAATAGCTGCACTTCCTGCCGGACAATTCACGCAACGCACCCCGGTAAATTCTTCTATCAACACCTGCCGCTTTTGTTCTTTTATATTGACAGGAGGCTCTATCTGCTCCTCAACACCAGTAACTATCGGCTGTATTTCAACACAGGCTGACAATATAATTGTTAGAATAAGTATAGCTGAAACCCATTTTATCGATCTCATTCTTCCTATTTTCAGTTTGAATTTTCTCATTTGAGGTGATGTATTAAAATGATGAAAACACATTAAGACTCACACCATAAAATGCCGGCTCAAGCCGGCAAATTCCACCTGAGCATATTATCCCTTCTGGCTGTTTGATATATCCAAGTGAAAATCGGTTCGACCTGAATGTATAAGCTGCTTCAATTCTGGTAAAGTGAACTACCTCTGATTTTCCGGTTTGAGGGTTCAGAGGTGTAAGTTTTCCGGGAGAAACATTGACCATATCAGAGAGGGTAATCGACCAGTGAGGAGCCAAAGTAAGTTCTGCAAGTCCAAACAACCAGCTACCGTAATCGGCTCTTTCTCCTTTTTCCATTGCTACGTGCATGTATTGTAGCTCCACTCTTAATGCATTGGTTCTATTCATTTTGTACAAAAAATCAGTATATGGAGTAAATGTTCTTACCATGGGAGTTCCTGGTTTCCCCTGATAGATATCCTGATTGTAACGTTGCAATTGGACCCCTGCATTAATAGTCCAGTTTCTTTTGTGTTTGTAAAAAACCTCTCCATACAATTCCCTGTAAAGTTGCTCACCTTTCAGATTTTCAATGTTGGAAAAGTTCAGATTCAAACGCAGTTTATTGTTAAATGCATATTTCACATCAACCTGAAAAGCCAACTCTCCAACATATTGAGTAGCAGGAGTGTAACGTGCCAACAAACGATAAGTGTTTACTCTTGACATGGGGGGAATAAAGTGAACAAGCCCTCTACTTCCTTCTTCCTGAGGTCTGGTTCTGAAATCAAAATTTTCAGTTCTTTTCCCTTCCATCGTAATTCCCAAGCCATGATTAGCATAACTCAATGTTGAATATATTACATGGCCATTCCGCTGGACTACCTTATTCCCGATAACGGTATCTCCAACTGAGGTTACCCTTGAGGCAAAAGGATCAACGAAAGAATCCTTGGTTTTATAAGCACCTTCTAAATACCATACAAAAGGCCCTGTTGTTAATGTGTTGTAGGCGGTTACAGCATAAGAGTTGTATTTCGGAGAATAAATATCTTCTTTGAGATAGGTGTTGAGTGTAGCAACCAGATTATTCATTGATTCGTCATCAAGTGTCCGGCTGACAATACCGATACCCGAAGCCACAGTGAGGTTCGCGGAATCAGCTGTTATGTATCCATCAACTGAAGCGCCTCTGATGATACTCTTATAGGAGTCAAATTGCTGTTTTTGACGACCGGTAAATGCCTTAACGCGCCAATTAGGGCTTAGGTCATATTCCAGATTCAATCCGTAGAGGGCCTGATCAATAGCCTGCGCTCTTTCCTCGTATGCCCTAAAAATGATTCCACTGCCAATAGCATCATAAATATAGCCGCCCGTAATATCTAGTTTATGGATTTTCTTCCTTATAAACCATCTTCCTATTCCCTGGTCTGAGTATGAATTCTTGGGATTTGGCAAGTTAGAGTTTAGAAAAATATCGAATCTGAGTCCAATGTCAAATCCCTGGCGACTATAGAGCAGGTTAAGCCAGGATTCGCCACCGTAAAGTTGTCTGTCGTATTGAGGAGTGCCAAAAGCGCCAATGACTGAATCTCTGATGAAGAATTTGGCCACAGTCTCCAGGTTTCCGGACAGATGGCCTGCATCCTGTGAATTTTGGTTAAATGCTATCTGGTTGGAAAACAGTAGCGTTCCAATAGTCAGTAGAACAAGCGAGCTCTGTTGTCGGGTGCTCATAAATGGGCGGTTTTGATTATCTTGCTTCAGGCTGAAAATCAAGATCAACAATTGAATGACCTTGAATTAAACAGATTTAGGAATAGCTTTGTGCAAAATACGGTCTATTGGTAAAATTTGAAATCCAGGATACCGCATTTAATAAAACATACTAAAGTAGAAAACATGAAAAAAGCCGTGTTATTAGGCCTGGTGATGGTATTCATCACCGGAGCAATATTTTCTCAGAAATCCATTTCAGATGTTGATGTCAAAACTCTTGATGGAAAATCCGTGAATCTCAAGGAATATGCTGAAAAAAGTAACCGGGTGTTGATCATAAGTTTTTGGGCTACCTGGTGTTCACCATGTAAAAAAGAACTGGATGCCATCACAGAATATTATGATGACTGGAAAAAGGATTATGACGTGGAACTTTTGGCCATTTCTATCGACAATCAAAGGGCCTTGCCAAAAGTACCAGCCATGGTACAAACAATGGGCTGGCCATTTACTTTCTTTGTGGGGAATGAAGAGGCTATGCGGACTGCATTCAATTTTCAGACTATTCCACAGACTTATGTAATTAACAAAGCCGGTGCAATTGTTTACGACCATAATGGCTACATGCCTGGTGATGAAATTGAGTTGGAGAATGCAGTTGCTAAAGCTGCGAACAAGGCAAAAAAGTAATACTTTCGATTAGCACCCACTGGTTTTTCCTTTGTGGTATTGGACAAACCAACAACCCGATAATTATGACAAGTTCGAATCCTCCTTCTATCCTTTATGTGGAAGACGAACCCAAAATGGCTGCCAGTGTCAAACAAGGTTTAGAGGAAAACGGCTTTGATGTGGACATTGCTCCTGATGGCGCTGTAGGCAATTACCTGTCGAGCACCAAGACTTATGATCTAATCCTGCTCGACATCGGCCTGCCCCATGTGAACGGCTACGAAGTATGCCGGAATATCAGAACCAAGGACCCATCAGTTCCTGTGATCATGCTTACGGCGATGGAAGGAATCGGTAGCAAGATTTCAGGATTCGATGCTGGCGCAGACGATTACATTGTAAAACCATTTGACTTCAGGGAACTACTAGCGCGTATCAAAGTCTTTTTGAAGAGAAGTCAATCGTCCGGTGCCATTCCGGAAGATATCATTTTGCGAATGGCAGACCTTGAATTAAACACACTGGAAAAAACGGTCACTCGTATGGGAATGCCCATATCACTTTCCGCAAAAGAATTTGCTCTATTGGAATTCCTACTGCGAAAGAATGGTAAGGTCGCCAACCGGTCAGAAATAAGCGAACATGTTTGGGACTTGAATTTTGATACCGGAACCAATGTCGTAGAAGTGTACATCAATTTTCTCAGAAAGAAGATTGACAAAAATTTTGAGCCTAAACTGATTCATACAAAACCCGGAATGGGGTATTTCATGAGAGAACTTTGATACATTGGAAGCTGCACCTTCTTTTAAGTACCAACTTTCTGTTCATTGGCTAAGCTAAGTTCAATAGCATGAATATTTCAACCAAACTCACTCTGCTATTCTCAGTAATTGTAGCCTCTATCCTGATACTTTTTTCAATAGCAGTTTATTCCTTTCATGCAACCTACAGAAAGGAAGAGTTTTATACCCGTCTGGAAAACCGGGCGATGACTACTGCCAGATTGCTTGTAACTGTTCAGGAAGTTGATAAAAACCTTTTACGAATCATTGATCGTAATACTATCTACGCTCTGCCACGGGAAAAGGTACTAGTCTTTGACCGTAACAACAGACTTATATACAGCAGCCTTGAAGACCTGAAGATTTCCCATACCATAAACTTCCTGAATGATATTCGCTCGAAAAAGTTAATCAGAGGTACAGTGGGTGATATGGAGCAAGTTGGAGTGCTCTATCAGGAGGGAGGAGATGACTATGTAATTATAGCCACAGCCTACGACCGGTTCGGCATAAGTAAATTACGAAACCTGCGAACTGTACTTATTACCTGGCTCATAGTCGGGATAATTATTATTGTACTTGCTGGAAGGTGGTTTGCCAGACAAGCGCTGATGCCTCTTGCCAGATTGAATCAGCAAATCTCAACTATAACAGCGGGGAGTCTTGACAAACGCGCTTATGAGGGGAACCGCATGGATGAAATTGCAAAACTGGCAATGAATTTCAATCTTATGCTGGAGCGGTTAGAGAAGGCATTTCAAATGCAAAAAAGTTTTGTGTCCAATGCCTCACATGAACTAAGAACCCCTTTAGCTACCATGAGAAGTCAATTACAGGTTGCCTTGGAAAACGAGAGAACTAAAGAGGAATACAAATCATTGCTACAATCTTTACTTGAAGATATTAAAGGATTCTCAAAACTTACCAGTGGATTGTTGGCATTAGCGAGGTCGGGTATGGATGTCCATCAATTGAAATTTACACCCCTGAGGATTGATGACATTTTGTTTTCAGCACAGGAAGAACTAGCCAATATGCAACCCGACTATCAATTCCACCTCGATTATACTCTTTTACCAGATAATGATAAAGATCTAATCGTCAATGGCAATGAACAACTCCTTTCCACTGCACTGATCAACTTCATGGATAATGCCTGCAAATTCTCCAAGGATAAATCAGTACAAATTTCATTGGCCTGTAAAGACAAAATGGTTGAAATAAGGTTTGCAGATAAAGGTATAGGCATACCGGAGTCTGAAATTGAGAAGATTTTTTCACCATTTTATCGTGGCGGGAATGCAAAATCCTTTGTAAAAGGTCATGGCATCGGGCTATCACTTTGCCAGAAAATCATCGAAATGCACGGTGGTAAAATCACAGTCCAATCACAGGAAAATTCAGGTACAACTTTCATTGCTGTTATTCCAATCTTGCAGCTTTGACAATAAAGGAACTATTTATTGTCCTTATATCTCCATAAGTAGTAACAGGCATAAGTCCTGTAGGGGGTCCATTTTTGGGCGATTGATTCCAATTGGCTCTTTAGCTTTTTTCCAGATCCTTCCACCCCGTACAATTCTATCATAGCGCTTCTTATACCATAATCATCAATTGGAAAAACATCTGGCCTGCCCAATGTGAACATAAGTATCATTTCCACCGTCCATTTCCCTACACCTTTAATTTGGGTAAGCAAACCAATAATCTCTTCATTATCCATCTTCTGGAAGTCCTTTTTCATTAGGCCTTCCTGAATGAAAAATTCCGCCACATTTTTGAGGTAACTTGCTTTTTGCCCGGATAATCCCGCTTTTCTTAGCTCCTCGATGTCCATCTGCATTAAAAGCGTGGGCTCGGGATTTTTACTCGCAAATAAATTCAAAAAGCGTTCTAATATCACAGTTGCCACCTTTCCAGATAACTGCTGGCTGATTATGGAAGAAAGTAAATCAGGGTACACTTCGCCAGAGCGACGTGGCGAGGGTAACGAAATATTCTCCACCAGATTTTTCAGTACTTTATCCTTTCTTAGGTGTTGCAGTATTTCCTGGTCCATAAGATGTTTTTAATCTTTTACTTAAGTGTCCGGGACAAAATCAAAGGTGTTTCCCCAGCTCACAAAGGTTAAAAAACAGGATTTTTTGAAAAACTGTGGCGATTTTTTTCAATTCTATTCATTTTTTCTCAATTTGGCTACCCCAAATACAATACATCCCATCTTACTGAACATCCCAAAACCTAATCCCATTACATTTTAATTACAACCGGTTTCCCGAATTGCCATCTTACTCCAATTGTTAAGACTTTAAAGTTTTTGGCATGCTGATTCTTTACATTGCTGCGGCTGCGTTCATTATTGGCGGTGGATTGCTGCTCCTACTGGATATGAGTACGGAAAAGAGCACCAGAAAGTGGCACTGAATACTTTACGAACACGCCTGGTCTTTTAAGCCATAAAGCAATCAGGAAATTGCTCCTGATTCCGCTCCTTTGTAATTTTCCTATTGTCACAAGTTCAACATTTTATCAGGGCACCTTTCTTTTTGTATTAGCCATTTCCTTATTGGCAAGGTAATTGACTACTGTTTTATATCTGGAATTTTTTAGTAATACCAGATGTTCAAGTGGTAAGTACTTTTTGTACGACCAGTGCGATTACCCTTGACACTATTGAAACACAACTATCCCATGCAACATTTTTACTCAAAACCGATTGTTCCGCAGATTGGCGGATGCAAGATGCAGGTGCGTGGGAGTAATCTACCCTTGTAGAAATTCCCTCCATCTTTCGAAGTTCTCCTTCGCTTTGTTGCTTGCGCCATCTCAAAAATTGATTTAAGTCATGTTAATTTTCCAAATTGCTCTTGGTGCATTTCTCCTTGGGGGGGGTATTATCACCGTCACAAACTGGTTATCCGAACGCATGGAAAGGAAACCAGTCCGTTCTTCCAATATCTGACAGCTTCTAAAGGTTTTTCTGGCAAAATATTATTGCCCCCTTATCTTTAAATGGCATTGCCATTCCAGGCAAGGTTGTAAAGGTGATTCAAAATGTCACATTTTGACTTGATTCAGGAATGGCGATGCCTGCTAAAGGAAAATCAATACTATTGCTGATGTCACCGGTTTTGTCGAAGATGATGAATTGGCAATACTAAAGCCGGAAATGCCACACACCCTTCAACTATTTGACCCTTGCCAGGCTCAATATACGAAGCATCCAATTGGGCAAAGCTTTTTCAGGAGGTCTGTTACGCAGGTCCAAATACCAACCCAGTTTCTTCAAAAGTGGCAATTTATGGGTTTCAACGAATTCAATCAGTGTGCCGTCAGGGTCTTCGATATAACTGAAATGACCAGCGGCATCGCCCATTTTGAAGCCATTGGAACTATCTACTGTAAAAGGGTAGCCCATTTTTTCACATAGACTTTTCATGTGTGCCATGCCCGATATTTCAAAGCAGAGATGGATATAGCCCAGGTCTCCCCAAAAACGGCCTTCGAAAATTTTCCTGGGATGAGTAGTGCCGTTTTGAACAAGCTCTATTTCGTTGGCGCCTAAAAGGTTGGAAAAAGCACCCAACCGTGGCAAACTATGCCGCAGGAGTACACGCCGACAGGTTTTTTGATTACCAGGCAAGCCTCTATAGTCGTCAAATACCTGTTTTTGGTCAAACACTATTATATCGTAGCCCAGTATCTCCTTATAAAACGGCAATGATTTATCCATGTCGGATACACCGATTACGCAACCGAAGACACCACCCATTGTAGGTCTCCCAGTCGAAAACCAGCTATTGCTTTCAACCACTTCCACCAAATTACCGAATGGATCGCTCAGGTAGAAATGCTTTTGCCCTGCCGGATTTGTCGTGATTTCTCCCAATAAATTAGCACCCTTACCAACTAAGAAACGGTATGTTGCAGGTATGTCGGAAGACTTTATTTTCAAAATATAAATCCCCAGATCGCCTAATTGTGGTTGAAACTCAGGAGCTAAAGGTGTACGTTCAGTGTATTGCCAGATTTCGAGGCCACCGCCTCCACGAAGGTTTAATGCCAAAATCGCATGACGCTTTCGAGCCTCTCCGCCAGTATAAGGCAACATGAGGCGGGCTTCTGCTGCCTCATTAAATATTGGCACATCGAAACTGAAATGTTCACGATACCAACGCCAGGTCTCATGAATATGTGAAATTCCAAGGCCGATTTGTTGAATACCGGCGATAATGGGTTTTCCGTTTGTCATCGAGATTTTTTTATTCCTTACTCACTGCCGGAGCCAGAGGATTTAAACCTCTAAAAGTAGTTTTACAAGTGAAAAAGCACTTTTATAAAATGAAGTTGCTGCAGGCAAGCTGAATTTGGCAAATAAGTGAGGTTAATAGGGCTGTAAAACTCTCAAAAATTATCTATTGTTTAGCACTATGAATTGGATTTTGACAATTGGTAGCCCAATTTGGGTTGCTTAGTGGGTTACTATGCTGGTATGAAATAAAAATGGCGGTTGGAAACAGCATGAAAACAAAGCCAGATTGGTATTCCCGTATCGTAAACTGTAAAAAGGTTCATTCTCCAATACCTGACAGCTTCAATGGTATGTGTAGGGAAAATCAAAAATACCGCATAAAATCTATCGCCATTCCAGCCTTGCCTTATAAAAATTACATTATCGTCCTGCTTCCTGAATGGCAATCCATGCCATAAGTCCTGCACTCACTTCAAGGCTGTTTTCATCGGCATCGAAGGTGGGTGTATGCAGTGCCGAACCAATGTTTTTTCCGGGATTCGATATGCCAATTCTGTAAAAACAGGCCGGAATTACCTGCGAATAGTAAGCAAAGTCTTCTGCGGTCATTCTCATTGGCAGATGGACAACATTTTGCTCTCCGAGGTAATCTTTGGCGTATTGTCTGACACGGATAGTCAGTGATTCCTCATTTACCAGGAACGGATACCCTTTGAGAATTTGTAAGTCTATAATAGCGCCAGAACTTAGAGCTATTCCCTCAATAATCTTTTCAATTTTGGCATGCGCCTCTGCTCTCCAGGTTTCGTTCATGGTCCGGAAGGTACCCTCCAGTCTTACCTTGTTAGTTATGATGTTGTTGGCACCACCATCCGTATTCATTTTTCCAAAGGTCAAAACTGAAGGAGTGAGCGGGTCGGCGTGGCGGCTGATGATTTGCTGAAGAGCCAGAACCAACTGAGATGCGACTACCACTGGATCAATGCATTTGTGTGGCTCTGCACCATGGCCTCCTTTCCCTATCACGTCTATGTAGAGTTCATCTGCACTTGCCATGTACATCCCTGGCCTAAATCCCACCTTTCCCGACTCAAGTGAAGGCAAAACGTGTTGGGCCACAATGACTTCTGGTTTGGGATTCTCCAACACACCCTCCTTAATCAACAAAGATGCTCCGCCGGGTAATTTTTCTTCCCCAGGCTGAAAAATGAGTTTAATTACACCGCCAAATTCGCTCCGTAAGTTTTGTAAAATTCTGGCCGTACCTACAAGTGATGCAGAATGAACATCATGGCCGCAAGCATGCATGACTCCAGGGTGTTGGGAACGGTAGGGCACATTATTCTCCTCAACAATAGGCAAGGCATCAATGTCAGCTCTTAAAGCAATAACTTTCCCACCGCTCTTTTCACCACGGATAATTGCTACCACACCTGTATTTGCCCATCCACTTTCATTATCAATACCCAAATCGGATAATGTTTTTGAAATAAACTTGCCGGTTTCATACTCCTGAAATGACAATTCCGGGTGTGCATGAAGATGCCTCCGGATACTGATTATTTCCTGGTGGTATTCCTTAGCTAATTTTTTTATTCTATCCTGAAGCATTAGGGCTTCACTTTATGGTGGATGAAAAACAGCTTGACTTCAGATTATGTCAATGTTTTTTTGAATAATTGGAATCAACTACTACCTCTAACCCCACACTCCTGCTTCCTTTCACAAGGATATGAGCATTTTCAGGCATGTAGCTGTCTATCCATTCCTTTAACTGAATAGCATTCTCAAACCAGAGTAAATGATGCTCCTCAGCACTCTTCCTGAATTCATTCCCAACGAAAATAATTTTATCCAAAGATAAACTCAGGCATAATTGTGCTATCTCCTCATGTTCCATTACTGAATATTCGCCAAGTTCTTTCATAGCTCCAAGAATCACCCACTTCTTTTGTGCGTCGAGTGTACCAAAACTGGACAATGCATTTCTCACACTGGTGGGGTTAGCATTGTAGGCATCCAGAATGAAGGTGTTGGATTCTACCTTCAACAATTGTGATCGGTTATTTGAAGGGACATAAGCTTCAATTGCAGATTTGATTTTTTCGGCTGGAACATTGAAATACAGACCAATAGCAATGGCTGTTGCTATATTGCCATAATTATAGTCTCCTATAAGTTGGCTATTAGTCGGGTATGATTTGCCCTCTGATTCAAAAATAACTTTGACAAATGGTCCGCCGGGCAACTGTTTGATTTGGATAAAATCCGAACCTTGCTTATTGTTTTTTCCATAAAATTGAATCTGATCATTCCCTTTGGCAAGATCGGTCAAGTGCTCTTCAGTGCTGTTTATAAAAACCAAGCCTCCCTTTTCTGCCAGGTAGCGGTAAAGTTCCGACTTAGTCCTTTTGACCCCTTCAAAACCTCCAAATCCTTCAAGATGGGCTTTTCCCACATTGGTAATCAAACCAAGCGTAGGCTCCGCAATTCGGCACAAAGCATCTATTTCGCCAGGATGATTGGCACCCATTTCAATCACAGCAATTTCTGTGTCCTTATTCATCGATAACAAAGTTATCGGTACTCCAAAGTGATTGTTGAAATTACCTTTTGTGGCGTGTGTCTTGAAATGCGATTCCAAAACCGCATGAACCAGTTCTTTTGTCGTGGTTTTACCATTGGAACCGGTAATGGCAAGTACAGGTATATCATACAGTCTGCGATACAATGTTGCCAGATTTTGCATGACGGACAAAACATCGCGAACAAATAAAAGCTTGTCGTTTGCAGGAAGCGTTTCATTATCCACAATAGCATAGGCGGCGCCTTGTTCCAAGGCCGTCAGTGCGAATGTATTGCCATCAAATCTCTCCCCTTTCAACGCAAAAAACAGACAACCCGGAACAACTTGCCGGCTGTCAGTTACTACTTGAGTATGTGATAGATATATCGTCAGAAGTTGTTCAGCTGTAATGAATTTGGATGCCACCGGTTTGCCTTTAATTGTGATAGATGATAGGTTTATTGTTGAATAACAACGCAATAATAAAAAAAGTCTCCATATCGATAATCGACGGTGGAGACCTGTATTTATTTCTTTGGTGCCAATGTTGCCTGGATTTTACTAGTAACGCCTTTTAACTTTGGAATGTTTGGTCTTAAAAGTATTACCTCCCAAATCTTCATTACCAGTAGCGCCTCCGGTGCGGGTCATGGCACAGCGGAAACCCAGATCGCGGTAGGATTTGTCTTCATCCCGAAATCTTCTTGTCCCTGGACTGAGCCAGAATGCGCGATCCTGCCAGGATCCACCCTTGATAACACGTGCTTTATCGCTTATCAATGTCGTGTTGCCGTAATCGTAACTGGCTTCAGAAATATTATCTCCATCAAGATAATTAAATGGCTGCCCTACTTTATAGTTCTCGCGTGTTGCGACTTCATCATCCTCGACATAGCGATAGCGCAGACGACCCAAACTGTCTTTTTCAACCGGTTTGCCATTTTCATCGAGAACCTTGGTTTGAAACCTGTTACCCCTGTAAGGATTCAGGTCGTGTTGTTCCACGTCTTTCAGTGTTCCGGGAGTCAGTGGCCTATAGAGGTCCATGGTCCACTCATTCACGTTACCTGCCATATTGTAAAGTCCAAAATCATTAGGCATAAATGACCGGACAGGTGCTGTCATACTGGCAGCATCGTTGAGTTTTCCTGCCATACCCATGTAGTCACCCCTGCTGCGCTTAAAGTTGGCCAGCAATTCACCCTGGTGTTTGTCGCGTTTTTGATAACGGACGGTATTCTTGTTCCATGGATAAATCCTACGGTCAGAAATTCTTTCGTCTTTTTCTGAAACTATATTGCCTTTCAAACCGAGAGCGGCATATTCCCATTCTGCTTCTGTTGGCAAACGGTAGGAAGGCAATAATATCCCGTCTTCAAAACGAACAGGTCTTTCACCACCAGTGGCTACGTCTTTCAGGTTTCTGCGGACATCACCCTGGTACTGACCTGCGAAATAAGCTTCTGTATTGAAATTGTCTTCGTCCTTTTGTTCAGGATTAGGATTCAGGATACCCCTCTGAATGAGTATCATTTCGTTAACCCTGTCAGTACGCCACTTTGCGTATTCGTTGGCCTGGTTCCAGGTGACACCAACAACTGGATAATCATTGTAGGAAGGATACCTGAAATAGGTTTCTACCAACGGCTCATTGTAGGCGAGTTCTTCGCGCCAGACTAGTGTATCGGGAAGTGCATTCAAATATACTTCCGGATAAGATTCACCGAACACCCTATTAAGCCATGAAATGTATTCACGGTAGTCTATGTTAGCTACTTCAGTTTCATCCATATAAAATGAAGAGACCGTCACCCGTCGGGGAATAGCGTTCCACTCATAGCTTACATCCTGGTCGGTCAAACCCATTGTTACTGTACCACCTTCAACGAGTACCAGATTAGGGCCTGTGGCCTGACCTTCATAGGTAACTTTTTCAAATCCTCCCCATTTGGCATCATTGTAAGCCCATCCTGTTGTGGATGAAGATTCTTTTCTGCCGCAAGAAGCAAACACTAATAGTGCTGTAAAAAGGACAGAACCATACTTCAACAGATTTTTCATCACTTTGTATAAAATTTTACTTTGAATAAAGCCCCGCAAAAATAGAAAAGTAGCATTCAATTTATCGTATTGCGGAGTTAATTTACTATTGTGAAGAAAACGTTTTAAGATTTTTTATGGTGTACAAGCGTCACCATTTCAACGGAATATTTTAAAGCAATCATTGTACCGTTGATTAAACCGGTTGCGTTTTCGGGTTTCACTTTCGTCAAAATTGAGGACCACAGAAACTTCGTGTGTTCCTCCGGAAGGCGCCAGTGCTGACACTGTGAAATCATAACTGTAGCCAATTTTCAAAATATCGTACTGAAAGCCCACCATTCCAATTGCTGCGTCTGAGTTACTAAAAGCATATCGATACCACGCTCCTGCAAAGGCCGGACCCATACTGTAATAAGCCCCTATGGTAATTTGGCCCTGGTCACCCTGTTTGACGAACAGGATACTCGGCGAAATAAACGACCCCTTACCGCGAATATTGCCTTTCTTAACAGTGAAAAAAGCTCCTCCTTGCAAGGTTACCCTCAATGGAAGCCCCCTGGAAAGCCCGTCATTGATATTCAAAATGCTTTCATTGGGAGTAGTGAGGTGTTGTAACGCAATTCCTGTGTAATAGTTCTGTGAATTGAGCAACATCCCGGCACCAACATCGAAAGTTGTTTTATTGAGGTTTTCCGGTCTTATCTCATTGGTAGGATTCAGATTACCGGATGGATCGTAGGCGCCCTTAATTGGATCAATCTGGTCGAGGAAAATGAGTTTATCCCAGTCCACCCTTGTTTGCCTGAAGCCTGCATTGATGCCGAGTTTTATTTGCAAAGCATCATTCATTTGGGCAAGGTAACTGTAATAAGCACCTGCTGAGGTAGTCCGTAGTAAGCCCCCACCTGAGTTATCAGAAACAACCAATAAACCCAATCCACTGTTAAATGCCGGGATAAATTGATCGAAGGATGCCGAATAAGTGGAATAAGCGGTGTACCCGTTATCCGCCAGGCCCGGCCATTCGTTGCGATAACTCAATGCAATTCTGGGTGAAAAGGTCATACCTGCAAATGCCGGATTGGCAACCAATGGGGTAGCATAAAACTGACTGAATATAACATCCTGAGCAGGAAGCGAAAGGGTAAATAGTCCCCAAAAGGCCAATATTTGAAGTAACTGTCTTATCATTGACGCCAGATAATGAGGGTCTTAGGAAACGAAATGGGTGGTTTTTATCGTTTTGTTTATTGACTAACTTAAACCAAAGGGTGTTAAAAACAATCAGGGATATTCTAAGTTCCCAATTCAGAACGTTTTTGTACGGTTCGAAATTGCTGTTGGAACACCATCAGTTCTACATGGCCAACAGATTAGGCTTGAATATTCTCACTATTGTGCAAGATATGAAGATTTTATGGACAACTGCGTTGCTCGCTCTTCCACTTACATTGGCTTTTGCCAATACGCCGACATCTATCAGGGGCACTATTAGTTGGAAGAATTCCGTCACTCAGAGACTGGAAGACTCAGGAAGAAGCATAACTATTTTGCGCTTTGATGGTGCTGTTTATCGTGAACACAACCCCGGCTTGCCCCATTTTTCACAAACTTTCCATATTCAGGGTTATGGTAAAGTCGAAGCGTATTTCACCAACATGGACTTTGAGCCAATGGACTTGAGTTCATCAACCTGGCTTGACCAAATATCTTCTGAAATCCCCATTGCCACCCGTGTTGAACAGGACGGGTCAGAGTATTTTGGCACCATTTCCTTCCTGCCCCTTCGCAAGGTTGGTTCGAACATTGAAAGGCTCACCAGTTTTGAAATCAGAATAATTTACAAGGCAACTGATTACCCGGTAAAAGAAAGAGGAGGAAATACTTTTACTTCAGTTCTGGCCGATGGTGAGATATACAAGTTTGCTGTCAATGAAAGTGGCGTTCACAAACTGGATTATGACTTCCTGAAAAACAAACTCGGAATTGCCATTGACAATATTGACCCCAGAACCATCAAGCTATTTGGAAATGGTGGTGGAGTCCTGCCTGAAACGGTTGGCACGCCTCGTGCCGATGACCTTATCGAAAATGCCATCGAGATTTCAGGTGAAGCAGATGGAAAATTTAACACAGGCGATTTTATCCTTTTTTATGCAGAATCATCGGATAGGACAGTTTATGACCCTGGTGGGAGTTTTTACAGCAGGCCAAGAAACTTCTACGATCAAAAGAATTACTACTTTCTCAAAATAAGCCCAGGCAATGGACTTAGAATTAAAAACCAGGCATCAGTGCCGGGCAGTACATATACTTCCACCAGCTACGACGATTTTATTCATTACGAACCTGAGAATTCCAATTTACTTCATGATTGGGCCTATGGACAAGGCTCAGGCAGGCAGTGGTTTGGTGATTATTTCAAAGTTGCAGTTACAAAAAACTATGATGAACAGTACAAAGTGGATAACCTCATTGCCAGTGCACCTGTGAAATTCAGTGCCGTCTTGGCTGCCCGTATTCAAAGCGGTTCTTTTGGCAGGTTTACTTTGACTGCCAATGGAAGAACATTCTCCACCTCCAACTTCAGCACGACCTTTGGTGGTTCAACGGATAATTTTGCCAGCATGCAAACCCTTACCGGCGAATTTATACCCGGTAGTGCTCAACTCCAGGTCAGGCTGGATTTCATAAAAGGCCCTGAGTCCTTTAATGAAGGATGGCTGGATTATTTGACCTTTAACTTCAAAAGGCAATTGGTCATGGTGGGTAATCAGATGACATTCAGGGATCGCCAATCCTTAAATGCACAAATCAGTACATTTCGACTTGGAAACGCTTCCTCCGGCACTGTGATTTGGGACATCACCGAACCTTTGCGGCCATTGCGTCAGACCTCTGCAATTTCCGGAAACGAGCTTTCATTTTCCGTTTCAACCAATAACGCGGTAAGAGAGTTCATTGCATTCAACAACAACACCGGATTTAAAGTAGCGGAAGCTGTGGGGAAAATACCCAACCAAAACCTGCATTCCACCACTGAGGCCGACTTGGTGATTGTTTATCCCAAAGCATTCCAGGTTGCCGCCGAAAAACTTGCCGCCCACAGAAAGGCTCATAGCAACCTGAAAGTAGCATTAGCCGAAACCGGACAGTTGTATAACGAATTCTCTTCGGGAAGAAAGGATGTGAGCGCCATCAGGGATTTTGTGAAAATGGTGTATGACCGCAGTCCAAATCGCCTACGATATTTGCTTTTACTGGGAGATGGTTCTTTCGACAGCAGGAACTTATACAAACTAGGTGGCGATTTTGTCCCTATTTACGAAACAGCAAACTCTGTGAGCCCGATTTATGCCTTCCCCAGCGACGATTATTTCGCTTTACTCAGCGATGACGAAGGAGGCAATATCAATTATGGGTTGCTCGATATTTCGGTTGGAAGACTTCCTGTGAAAACAGCCCGTGAAGCTGAGGATGTCGTAAACAAGATTATTCATTACGACTCCAACCCCATCGGACTCAGAGATTGGCGCAATCGGGTAGCCTTCTTTGGCGATGATGAAGACTACAATTTGCACACAGGTGATGCGGATGGAATAGCAACAGCTTTAGCTGCTAAAAACCCGAACCTGAACATTGATAAAATATACCTGGATGCCTTTCCGCAGGAGGCAACACCTGGCGGAACCCGCATCCCACTTGCAACTGAAGCATTGAATAACAGCATGTTCAAGGGCCTGCTTGCCTGGATATATCTGGGGCATGGAGGCACTAAAGGATTAACACAGGAAAGAGTCCTTAAAATCGAGGATATCCTTGCGTGGAAAAACTTCGATAACATGCCCCTTATCATCACAGCAACCTGCTCCTTTGCGGCCTTTGATAATCCGGCATTCACATCGGCAGGTGAGCTTGCACTGCTGAATAAAAAAGGTGGAGCTATCGGATTGTACTCCACTGTCAGACCTGTTTTTGCCAGTTCAAATGAACGACTGACGAGGGCCTCCGTCGACACCTTGTTTTACAAACTGAATAAAGAAGTGCCTACACTTGGCGAAGTGCTCCGCCTGAGTAAAAACAAAACTGGCGACCCTTCCAATTCCCGAAAGTTTTTGCTTATCGGCGACCCGTCTCAAAAACTGGCATTACCCAATTACCGCGTAATAACCACGGGTATCAATAACATAAATGTAAGTTCCGGTACGCCGGATACTATCAAAGCCCTCCAAAAGGTGAATGTAGAAGGCGAAGTGAGGGATGATGCCGGAAATTTGGTGACCAACTTCAATGGGATTATCTACCCTACAGTTTTCGATAAAAAAATCAGGTACCGCACTTTGGCACAGGATCCGGATAGTCCACCTTTCGACTTTGACCTCCAGAAAAATGTTATTTTCAAAGGCCGGGCTAGTGTGGTTAATGGGAAATTCAAGTTCAGTTTCGTAGTCCCAAAGGATATCGACTACAAGTACGGCCTATCGAAAATCAGTTACTATGCTTCAGATGAACTAAAATTCGAGGATGCCTCCGGCAATTATCAGACTCTGACCGTTGGCGGCACTTACGACCAGGCCCTTGCGGATAACAAAGGCCCAAAGGTTGATGTATTCATAAATGACGAAAATTTCGTTTTTGGAGGTATTACTACTTCTGACCCACATTTATTTGTGAAACTTCAGGACGATAATGGAATTAATGTGGTTGGTAACAGCATTGGTCACGACCTCACCGGAGTATTGGACGACAACACCCAAAATACTTATGTGCTGAATGACTTTTATGAATCGGCACTCGATGATTATACAAAGGGTGAAATCAGGTATCCTTTGTCAAAACTGTCAGAAGGCAGGCACCGCATCAAAGTTACCGCATGGGATATTTCAAATAACTCATCAGAGGGTTACACGGAATTTGTCGTGGTCAATTCGGATGAAATTTCACTTCGTCATGTGTTAAATTTTCCCAATCCATTCACTACTTCTACCTGCTTTATGTTCGAACACAACAAAAGTGGCGTGGAATTGGACATATTAATACAGATTTACACGCTTTCAGGTCGATTGATAAAAAATCTGGAGCAAAGAATAATTTCTGAAGGTAATCGTTTAGGCAATCATAATTGCCTTCAATGGAATGGTAGGGATGACTTTGGGGACCAGCTTGCTAAAGGAGTTTATCTCTACAAAGTGAAGCTCAGAAGTGCTAATGGAAACGGACAGTTCCTTGAAGGAGAAAGCGACTTTCAAAAATTAGTCATTTTGAAATGAGTAAGTACGATTGATAACATTCTTCCTTTCTGAATCTTATCTATCGCTACAACTACACTATAACACCAATTTTTAAGTAATGAGTCAAAAATAAAGTTGCCAAATTGTTTTCTTAACCACTTGAAAATCAGTTGGAAAACTTTTGCCTTTTGCCTTTTTACTTTTGCCTTTTTACTAAATTCGAAAGTATCTCATGAAAGTTTTACAAGTTAAGTTATTTGCTTTGGTGACTGCCTTTTCGTTTTTGTTTATTGCGGAAACAAATGCACAGTGTTTTAAGGATAGCAGTGGGAGGTGGGTAAATCCCGATGGTTCGGATTGTACCAATACCATTTTAACAGCAGTACCATTCCTCCGGATAGTTGCCGATGCCCGTTCTGGGGCAATGGGTGACGCCGGAATTGCTATTTCTACGGATGCCAATGCCATGCATTTCAACCAATCCAAGCTCGTATTTGCTGACAAACCACTGAGTATTTCCGCTACATACACACCATGGTTAAGGGCCCTCGGATTAAATGACGTGTATTTGGCCTATCTCACTGGTTATTACAAACTGGATGACCTTCAGGCTTTTGGAATCGGATTGCGCTATTTCTCCCTCGGAGCTATTAATTTTACGGATGAAAATGGCACACCGCTGAATACAGGACGACCTAATGAGTTCGATTTCAATATTGCATATTCCAGAAAGCTGACCGATAAATTCTCCGCTGCAGTAGGCGCTAAATTTATTTATTCCAATCTGGCAGCCGGTCAGCAAGTGGATGGGCAACTTATAGAAGCAGGAACGGCAGGAGCAGCTGACATTTCGTTTACCTATAAAACGGAACTGGATGCTGGCGGAAAAAAAAGCGACCTGTTGATTGGCACCGCTATTTCAAACATTGGCTCCAAGATCACTTATACAAACGCAGCCAATAAACAAAAGGATTTTCTCCCAACCAATCTTGGCCTTGGTGTTGGTTGGACGCTGAATTTTGACGACTACAATAGCCTGACAATTGCCGGTGATATCAATAAACTCCTGGTCCCAACCCGCTGTTTTGATGATCCGAATACTCCTGAAAATGAGTGCGATGGCGATGGTAATGGCACACCCGACTGGAGAGAGCAATCACCCATTAAAGGGATGTTCAGTTCCTTCAATGATGCACCCAATGGTTTTAGTGAAGAGTTGAAAGAGTTCACCTTTTCAACTGGTCTCGAATACTGGTACGATAAACAATTTGCCATACGCGCCGGGTATTTCACCGAAAGCCGTTCTAAGGGTGACCGCCACTTCTTCACAGTCGGACTTGGACTGAAATACAACATTTTTGGCTTGAACTTCTCTTACCTGGTTCCAACGACAAATCAGCGGAATCCCCTGGATAACACCCTGAGATTTTCATTGGTGTTTGACTTCGGAGCATTTCAGGCAGGTCAATAATTCGAAAGATTTGATCACAAGAAAGGCGCTCTCAAACGGAGCGCCTTTCTTGTTTATAAGATGTTTTTAATTGGGCTTTCAGATGCTGCCCTTGGATTGCTCGTAGTTTTTAATAAAATCAGCCACTATATCACTTAAAATGTCTTTTAGATAGGCTTTTTCCATTCTTGCTATCTTCTTCAACTTTTCGAGCTTCTTCCTTTCAAAAGTTACGGTTAGCCGTTTAGTATTGGTGGAATCGGTAACAACCTCCATTGGGCTCGACTCCACAGTACGACGAATCAATAAGTCTAAACCACTGTAAGGCCTTCTCCTATGAGTTTGCTGGTGAAAAGTTTTAACCTTGTTATTGCCATCACCTGACTCATTTCCTGATGAATGGTCATCGAATACCTCCTGAAGTGCCTCTTCCAATAAGGAATCAAGGTCGGTAGTGAAGTTTTTCCGGTGAGAAGTGGTCTTCCTTTCTCTGGTTTCATCCTCCTGATCTTCCTTTTTATTGGGCTCAAAAGGATTTCGCAGAAAAGCAGTACCTCTGCCTGTTACAGCCTTTGGGTCAGGTGTAAACAAATCAGCTAATCCGTCGGTAAATTTCTTTTTACTCAATGTTGAAAAAGATTGTTGCTGGGTGAATTACCGGATACCAATTACTTGCTTTCAACAGCAACCGGAATTTCGACTCGTGCCAGGATTTCACGGCAAAGGTCCATGTAGTCCTGAGCACCTAAGCTTTGAGGGTTGTATTCAAAAATATCCTTTCGTTGTGATGGGGCTTCTGCCAAAGAAACGTTGTCGCGAATCAATGTTTCAAATACCTTTTCGCCGAAATATTTCTTAATGGTTTCCACTACATCCCTGTTAAGCACCTTCCTGCCATCATACATTGTAGCGATAACACCGCCAATTTCAAGGTCCTTATTGAGGCGGAATTTCACCTTATCTACAACCTGTTTAATTTTTGCAAGACCCTGCAATGCGAGGAACTGGGTTTGCAACGGAATATAGACATAATCACTCGCTGCCAGTGCGTTGAGGGCAAGCAAGCCAAGAGAAGGAGGGCAATCAATTATGATATAATCGTACTCCTCGCGTAACGGCTCACAAAGTTCTTTCAGAATGTATTCGCGGCCAGCCTCGTTGATGAGTTCCATTTCAGCGCCCGACAAGTCGAGAGTGGAAATAACGACATCGAGGTTCTCCTTGAATGTGTAGGGTTCCAATTCTGACTCACCACGCATGGCTTCGTAAATGGTATTGGGTTGGCGGGATATGCCCAAAGAAACAGTCAGGTTTGCCTGAGGGTCCAGATCGATTAATAAAACCTTCTTTCCTAATTCAACCATTCCAGCACCGATGTTGATGGCACTGGTAGTTTTTCCAACCCCTCCCTTGTGATTCAACAGTGAGATGATATTTCCCATATTGTTTGTTTACCTGTTTTGAATAAAACCTCGAATTGGTTTGCGGCAAAAATAATGAATTATATTCATGTTTCTAATTTGAATTTTTTCCACAGCGTAACTTAACCAGTTAGAAATAGCGGCAGAAAGGTCGAAAGTTTAAAATCATTTAAGTCGGTACCGTCAATAAGCAGCTCTGAACGAAGCATGGCGACTGACTTTTTTCATGAAAAATCAACCAAAACTCATCTTGACCGTTATACCTTATTCTTACTTTTAAGCGTTTTTGACAGGTAAAATCAGGGAGTCAGGATTTGCAATTTTTCAGGAAACCACTGACACTGATTGAATCAAGAACCAGTTCAAATTCAATACAAATACCTTAAACTATTAATACGCAATGATGATTTCAAAAAAAATGGAAGCTGCGTTAAACCAGCAAATCGCTTTCGAAGCTTATGCTTCATTTCTTTATTTATCGATGGCCACCTGGGCCGATCATCAGGGTCTTCCCGGTTGTTATCAGTTCCTTATGCGCCAGTCGGAGGAAGAGAGAGCACACATGCTGAAAATATTTGGATATCTGAGTGAAGTTGATGCCAGCGCTTTAACGCCAGGTATTGATAGTCCACCGCATGATTATGACAACATACAAAGTGTCTTTAAGGCGGTTTATGCTCACGAACAGAAAGTAACCAAGTCGATCAACGAATTGGTGGCATTAGCTACAAAAGAAAACGACTTTACTTCTCTGGCATTCCTTCAGTGGTTTGTCGATGAACAGAGAGAAGAAGAAACACTCATGAGATCCATCCTGGATCGCATCAGACTGATTGGTGACGGACCTCAGAGCTTGTATTTTATTGATAAAGAAATTGAAGCGCTGAACAAACAGGTAGCTGCTGCAGAAGCGGCCGGTGAGGAATAACCATCACCTGTAAATGTACCCGTTCATGTGGTTACTCAACAAGCGGGAAGTTTAAAACTGTTTACCATCAAATGAACCAAAATCAAAAACAATTTTGGAATGAAAATCCTCATGGTCTGCCTCGGCAATATTTGCCGCTCACCATTGGCTGAAGGAATATTGAAAGAAAAGGTGCTTCAACACGGGCTTAATTGGTCAATCGACTCAGCAGGAACAAGCGGATGGCATGTCGGTGACAGCCCAGACCATCGGTCTATCAAAGTGGCCAGGAATCATGGGATTGATATCTCCAGTCAACGTGGCAGACAGTTAAAAGCTAAAGACCTTGAGGAGTTTGATTTGATATTGGCCATGGATTCTTCCAATTATAACGATATAACCCGTCTGGCCTCCAATAAGGAAGAGCGCCAAAAAGTAAGACTGATACTTAATTATGCCTATCCTGGAAGCAACCGAAGCGTTCCGGATCCTTATTGGGATGACAGTGGATTCGAAGGTGTTTTTCAAATGCTGGACCATGCCTGCGACAGGATGATTGAAGAGCTCTTACTGCATGAGAAAAGTTCTGCCTCTGACACTTAGGATTCCTTGAAAGTACACTGCCATATTGACGGGTTCCAGGCTGTGGCAAACATATTGATGTGTTGCCATGACGAAGTATGTTTAAAAAACTGAAAATGATGAGCAAAAAGAAAGATTCAGCTCCAAAGAATGAAAACTACCTGGAGCAGGATGAGCGTGTTATTGCGGAAACTATAGCCGAAGAAATCCTGAAAAGCATCGAAAATAACGGAGAAACTGCACCGGATAGCAGTTCCGCCATATCAAATAAGGAACATAACATACAGCTTCAGGAACAACTGGACGAGCTTAAAGACAAATACATGCGGCTCTATGCCGAATTTGAAAATTTCAAAAAGAGGTCTGTACGTGAGAAAATCGATTGGATGAAGACAGCCGCACAAGACACATTGACAGCTCTGTTACCCGTTCTTGACGATTTTGACAGAGCGAAAAAATTTGCTCAGGAAAATTCTGAAACCGGATTCAGCGAAGGAGTTGACCTGGTTTATCAGAAACTTTACATGACCTTAAAGAGTAAGGGTCTGGAACCTATGGAAAGCAATGGCCAGGCTTTCGACCCCGAACTGCACGATGCTATTAGTGAAATCCCTATCCCGGATAATAAACTAAAAGGCAAAGTTATCGACACAGTAGAGAAAGGATATCGTCTGAACGACAAGATTATCCGCCATGCCAAAGTCGTAGTGGGCAAATAACACCTCGGCAAGTTTCCTCCACATGAATCGTTACTAAATGGCAAAAAGAGATTATTACGAAATATTAGGCGTGCCCAAAAATGTGACCGAGGCTGCTCTAAAAAAGGCTTATCGACAGAAAGCACTTGAATATCACCCTGACCGGAATCCCGGCGACAAGAGTGCAGAAGACAAATTCAAGGAAGCGGCCGAGGCTTACGAAGTACTCAGCGACGCTGATAAAAGAGCACGCTACGACCGCTTTGGTCATGCCGGAGTTAGTGGAAACGGCGGTGGTGGATTTCGCGGCGGCATGACAATGGAAGATATCTTTGCACAATTCGGTGATATTTTCGGTGGCGGTGGCAGCCCATTTGACGAGTTGTTCCGCGGTACAAGAGGAGGCAGAGGTCGTCCCGGTGGACAAAGAGGTAGTAATCTCAGAATTAAGGTTAAACTAACACTTGAAGAAATAGCCACCGGCGTTACCAAGAAAATAAAAGTCAACAAACAGAACACTTGTCATACCTGCGGCGGCAGCGGAGCAAAAGACCGCAATTCGGTACAAACTTGTGGAACCTGCCGCGGGTCGGGTTACGTCCGCCAGGTCAGAAGCACCTTTCTCGGACAAATGCAGACAACAACAACCTGCCCAACCTGTAATGGTTCCGGTGAGGTTGTCACTGCAAACTGTGGCACTTGTAAAGGAGAGGGAAGAACCTATGGAGAAGAGACTCTCGATATCGACATTCCAGCAGGTGTTGCTGAAGGCATGCAACTTTCTCTATCCGGAAAGGGCAATGCCGGCATGAAAGGAGGACCTCCGGGCGACCTTCTCATCAATATTGAAGAGATTCCACACGAACACTTGAACAGGGACGGACTCAATATCGTGTACGACCTGTACCTGAACTTTGCAGACGCCACTTTGGGCAAATCGGTGGAAGTCCCAGTATTAGATGGCAAAGTCAAGATAAAAATTCCACCAGGCACTCAAGCCGGAAAAATATTCAGACTAAAAGGCAAGGGACTACCATCAGTTCAGAGCTATGAAAGAGGCGACCAACTCATTCAGGTGAATGTATGGACGCCAAAAAAGCTGACTGATGAAGAGCGCCAACTGATGGAAAAAATGCGCTCCATGCCCAATTTTCAACCTGACCCTGGAAAAGGGGAACGGGGCTTTTTTGAGAAAATGAAAGATTACTTTGGGTAATCAGTATTAACTGCAATTAGAAAACCGGAGAGGTGGATGTTCCTGCCTCTCCGGTTTTGTTTTATACGGCCACCTGACAGATTTGTATAAATTAGAAAAATGTTTATCCATCATTCAGGGCATTGAGCATTTTCTTTTAATTTTGGATAATAATCTCAACGCTAACTCGTCTATTGATTAGTTAATTCTTCGAACAACAGACACTTCCTGGCGTAAACACAAAATTGAATTAACAAAAACCTGATTCCCTAAGACTGATTGCCCGAATGCGTTTAGTCCCATTACTCATATTGCTCTCCCTGATTGTGGCCAACACCCGGCTGGCGGCACAGCAATGCGGATGTGAGGGTGAAGGGAATTGCCCATATCCGATTAATGACAATTCCACTTCCACAGTTTCTTACGAAGTCAAAAATGCGTACATCAACAATCTGGCTAATCCATCTCAAGGTGTTTGCGGAGTTCGTCTCAGATTCAGACATGGAAGGATTGGGGACATAGAAATAAGGCTCAGATCTCCTAATGGTACTGTAGTCCAACTGGTAGGATCCCCAACGACTCCCTGTAAATCAGCCATTTTTACTCCAATTGCTACCTGGGACATACTCTTTGTCAGAGATTCTGTAAACTGTGCACCCGACAAAGGCAACCTTTTTGAATTTCCCTGCAGGTTTACAACATGCCCCCCGGCTGATAATTGGGGAAGTGCCAATTATACTGGGAAATACACTCCTTACACTGGAAGCTTGAAAGATTTTAATTCTGGAACCGTTACCGGAATGTGGCATCTGAATATAGTTGACAAAGCATCGGGAAACGCCGGTACCATATTCGATTTCCAGGTTATTTTCTGCGATCAAAGTGGTTTTAATTGTTGTGAAGCGGATGCCGGTGATCTTGCCGCTGTAAAAGATGTCAACGCTTGCCAGGGTGACTCCGCTCTTCTTCTGAAGGCTGTACCAAAATATGGACCTGTAAAACCGGACTCCACAAAGTATGCTTACACTTATCCGGTGTTCCGCAACGATACACTGATTCAATACAATAAAACAGCTGACCTGAGAATGATGGTAGCTGGAAATTATACAGTTTGTGGTTTATCCTATTTGCAGACTGACAGTTTGAAATTACCCCGGCGGGATACAGTCTTTTCCCCAAAGTCATTTTATACGAATCTGAATGGCCCCAATCCTCTGCTCTGCGCCGATATTGATACCAATTGCGTTAACGTTAGAATCGCTCCCATCCCGCTCCCCACAACGAGAAATGAAAGTATATGTGATGGTGACACTTTGAGGATTGGAACACAAGCCTTTACAGCCGGAGGCAACTATACGGTCCGCCTGCAATCCGCAGCAGGCTGTGATAGTATCATCAACCTCAACCTGACGGTTTTGCCAAAAGTAACCTACAATGCAACGCCCATTGTCCTTTGCACAGGGGAGAAATACATTCTCGGCAATGATACCATAACAACTTCTGGCATGTACAGTCGCACTTATAAGAATGCCAACATGTGCGATAGTACAGTCATGTATGACATAACCATTCTCCAACCTATTGATACACTTATAAGAGACACCATATGCCTGGGCCAGTCGCGAACAATAGGCTCAAATACTTACTTCAGTGAAGGAGTGTATACAGATACGTTACAATCACAGGTTTTTCCCTATTGCGATAGCGTCGTAACACTCGATTTGAAGTTGAATATAATTGGATTGGCCATCAACTCTCCATTTCCTGATACGCTGACTTGTTCCCATACCACAGAAACATTAAACGCAACTAACAGCGCTAATTATGGCATAGACTCTATTCGTTGGAGCACACTCAATGGGCAATTTTTTGGTTCAACAACCGCAGTTACAGCAAATGTTGTATCACCGGGAGATTATACCGTAAGAGTTTTTTCAAAAGGATGCTCGGCCAGCCGTACCAGAACGGTTTTTCAGGATATCACAAAACCAACTGCGGTCATTCAGAATCCAGGTACTCTGACATGTAACGTGACCTCAGTTCAGTTAAATGGAATTACATCATTTGGGCAAGGGGCGATTAGTTTCAGATGGGCATCCATCAGCGGCGGACCAGTAAGTGACAGCATATCCATCACCAGCAACGTCAGTTTACCCGGAGTTTACAGACTGGTGGTTCAAAATCAGGGAAACGGATGCCGGGACACAGCCACTGTTACCGTTTTAGAAAATAAAACAGCACCCGTTGCCAATGCAGGTCCCGATGGCATGTTATCCTGTTCTCAGCCAGGTGTAACACTGAATGCTTCTGCTTCTGCTCCATCCAACAGGATTGATTATTCATGGAGTACCTCCAATGGTGTCATAATAGGGACAACAACCAATGCTCAGGTTTTGGCAGATGCTCCGGGAATATACCGTCTCGAAATAACAGATAGATTAAATGGATGCCGGGATACCGATTTTGTCCAGGTAACTGTTGATACGCTGACTCCTGTTGCCATCATCAATGCATCAGGGAATGGCAACCTGACTTGTTCAAACTCACAGGTCATACTCGATGGCAGGAATTCAGTCAAGGGATCTGGGGTGACAGTAAAATGGCTGGGGCCAATTGATTCCGGGCAAAATACACTTTTGGCAACTGCCACCAGGCCGGATCAATACGCATTGGTTTTGGACGACCCCATAAATGGGTGTGCTGATACAGCCTTCCATACAATCGTCTATGACACGCTGGCACCCATTGCCAATGCAGGTCCGGATAAGGAAATGAATTGCACAACACAATCCGTAACCATTGGTGCAGCCAATTCTTCTTTTGGTTCAGGTTACCTCATAACATGGTCACACAATGGGCAAGGACTCATTCAAGGCAGGACTGACAGCACAGTCGCTGTTGTTGGCCAGCCGGGTTTGTATTTTTTGGAGGTTCGTAATACCAGTAATGGTTGTAGCAAACGAGATACGGTACTGGTCGCTGATAATTTCCAACCCCCCATTTCCAATGCCGGCCCTGACAGAATGTTGAATTGTAGGGATGCCAGCGTTTTGCTGGATGGAAGTGCTTCTTCTGCTGGATTTTCAACCTACGAATGGAGAAATTCTTCGGGACAAATCATTGGCACAAATAAAACAATTGACGTAAATATCCCGGGCACTTTTACCCTGACTACTACTTTCGCTTTCTGTAATACAACTGATACGGTCATTGTTCGCCAGGACATTCTCAGACCGATTGTAAATGCCGGTTCTGATACTTTTTTACATTGCACCACTGGGGTTGCCATCCTGAACGGCAGTGGGTCCAACTCTGGGGCGGAATTTATCAATAGCTGGACCACCCCGAATGGCATTATTGTGAATGGAGCTAATTCATTAAGTCCTACAGTCAGTAAAACGGGAACATATATCCTGGCTGTTGCCAATTCACTGAATTTCTGCACAGCATCGGATACCGTTTTGGTTTACATTGACAGTATTGGTTGCAAGCCAAATGTCAATGCTGGCGCCGACGGTCTGATTACTTGTTACAATGCCAGTTTTAGAGATACATTATCAGCAACCGGCCCAAGTGGTCCTGCCTTCAACAGCAGATGGACTATCATCACGGGAAATATTATCGACACATCAAATGTCTTCAGACCAGTAACCGGAGTTGGAGAATACGTTCTTACCATTACGAATACATTGATGGGATTAAGTGCCTCTGACACCGTCAGGGTTTTATCTGATACCATTTTCCCGATTGCCAATGCCGGACCCACCAACCTTTCTTTTGGTTGTGATGTTCTGGACTCTTGTTACACACTGAATGCTTCGGGTTCTTCTACAGGGCCATCTTTCAGATATCAGTGGGACAGTTTGAATGGTTCATTTTGTTCGGGCAGTAATGTGCAAAGCCCTCAGGTACGTGGGCCAGGGATTTACAATCTGATTGTGACCAATACCTTAAATGGATGCACTGCTGGGGATGCTATTTTAATTGAACTTACAGGTGTCGCCCCAATGGCTTCAGCCGGTAGCAGCCTGCAAATACCTTGCGGTGACACCACGGCAATTCTGAACGGCAGCCTGTCTTCTCAGGGAGCAAATTATACTTATCAATGGATATCTCGGGGAGGAACTATTGTCTCCAACGGCAACGGTCTAATGCCCGTTATCAAAACCAATAACCCACGGGATACATTTGCTCTGGTTGTGACTAACTCCATTAATAAGTGCAGAGATACCAGTCGGGTAGTGGTATTTGCTCCCATTGATTGTTTTCCCTTATGCCAGGTAACCTCATCCGGAAGTATCAGTTGCAATATTGACACCGTATATCTGAGTAGTTCCGGTTCTTCCACTGGCCCCGATGTGTCTTATCTTTGGAAGGCGCTAAATGGCTCTCTGGATGGCAATGTATCAATGGCTGGAAACTTTACGCGGGTGCCAGGCACTTATGATTTAACAGTGACCCGAACCTATCCCAATGGAGCCCGTTTCAGTTCAAACTGCCAGGTTCAGGTCGCTGACAGTCGTAACTTCCCAATAGCCAATGCCGGTCCAGATGTCAATATCAATTGTGCAACTTCAAGCCCGGTTTTAAACGGCTCAGGATCTTCCTCAGGAGGCCATTTCAATTACCAATGGGCAACATCAAACGGAAACATTTTGAGCGGACAGAATACCAGTCGGGCTACTGTAAATGCGCCGGGTGATTACTTTTTGAGGGTGAGGAATACCCAAAATGGTTGTGAGTCACTCGATACCGTTAAAGTTGGAAGAGATACGCTGCGTCCGACCGCCATCGCAGGTCCAGGCGGCCAATTATCCTGTGTGGCAACCAATTTTGTTCTCAACGGAAGCGCAACTCCTGCCAATGCCCTTTTTTCCTGGACTTCAACTGATGGGAATGTTTGTGCCGGAGGTACCACCGCCAGCCCGGTGGTTTGCGCAGCGGGAACTTACAAGTTAACCGTAACCAACCCGGTAAATGGCTGTACGGCTACAGATTCTACCATTGTGACTCGCAGCAGTGATTTTCCTGCTGTAAATCCAGGTTCAGACCTTACATATACTTGTGCGGATACCGTATTCACTCTTAATGCCACTGCCTCAGGTATTGGTTCCTTATCTTTCCAGTGGAATGCAAGCAATGGTGGGTGTATCGATGGCCCAGCTAATGTGTTACGCCCGAGAGTATCATGTCCTGGCACCTACAGCCTTCGGGTAACGGACCAGTCAAATGGCTGTTCTGCCAATGCAGTTGTAAACGTAAGGAGGAATAATTTCAAGCCAACCATTACCACTGCAAGTTCTGCAGAAATCAATTGTTCTAATCTTATTCAGACATTGGATGCCAGTTTGTCGAAGTCCAATTCCATAAGTAACGGAGCCTTGGATTTTACCTGGAGCTCGATCAATGGCCATTTTGTTTCCGGAACAAAAGGTTCAGTTGCAAGAGTTGATTCCGCTGGTGTTTACAAATTGCTTCTGTTTGATACTTCCAATTCCTGTTTCGATTCCGCAGAAGTACGTGTAACAAGGGATGCTGCCATACCAGCCGCAAATGCGGGGCGGGATACCACACTTACTTGTGTGCGAAAATCCTTGAATCTGAATGGCGCTGGTTCATCGGTTTCACCATCTACTGTCATGTATCAATGGACAACAGCCAATGGCAATATCGTGCGAGGTGCTTCAACTCTGACACCAGAAATCAATGCTGCTGGTACTTATGTTTTGTCTGTGTTGAATCCCGGAAATAACTGCACCATCAGGGATACCGTGGCAATTAGCTGGGACACTGTTTTACCTACACCGATGATAAGCCCTGTTACTCAGCAAATCACCTGCACAAACAACCAGTTGACATTGTCGGGAGTTTCATCCTCGCCTCAGGGCAATATCAGTTTCAACTGGACCACCCTCGACGGACGAATCAGTTTTGGAACGAATGCTCCCTCGGCTGTGGTAGAATCCGGCGGGACTTATGTACTGTGGGTATCCAATAATTCAAATGGTTGTTTGGCCAATACTTCAGTCAGGGTGAATCAGAACCTGAATAAACCACCCATATTTTTTACTTCGCCGAGACTCATCGATTGCGTTACTGCCTCAGTAACTTTAACAGCCTCATTGCCTGATCCTGACACAGTTTACAATTTTAGTTGGGGTGGGCCACGGATTCTTTCCGGTCAAAATACATCTGCACCTCTTGTTGGGCAGTCAGGCTTGTATACCCTGATTATGACCAACTCCATCACCGGTTGCAGCAACAGCGGTTCCGTTCTCGTTCAGGAGAATAGAATTACTCCCACCGCAAAGGCTGCCGTTTCAGGAGCTTTGGATTGTAAAAAGCCAACGGCTCAACTCCTTGGAGCCGGCTCTACCACAAGCGGAGTAACTTATAACTGGAGAACAAACGGAATCGGTCAAATAGTAGATTCCACCAAGATTAATGCAACAACCAATGTATCGGGATGGCATTATCTGACTGTCAGAAGAACGGATAATGGCTGCTCCTCTACTGACTCGGTTTTGGTCGTTTCTACCGTTCTTCCTATTACAGGTGCTGACCTGACGCCTGTTAATCCAGACTGCCGGAATCCGGAAGGATCTATCCGAATCAACCGGGTTATAGGTGGGACAGCGCCGTTTCTTTATTCCGTGAATGGGGGAGTTTCGATTTCACAACCCTTGTTTAATTATCTGAAAACGGGATTGTACCAACTCAGAATTGAAGATATCAACGGTTGTACCTGGCAGGATAGCGTACGACTTTCGCTACCAAGTGGAGTAAGCGTTGACCTGGGCGATGATATTCATATCAATATTGGTCAAAAAGCCACACTTACCGCAAAGGTCAATTTACTTCCCGCGCAACTTGAAAAAGTTACATGGACCTCTTTACCTGACACCTCAAAATGTAAGGATTGTCTGATCCAAGAGGTTACTCCAAAAGAAACTACGACCTACCGCATCACTGTTACCGATAAAGGTGGTTGTGTTGCCAGCGATGTCGTCACCGTATGGGTGAATAAGGAAGTTCCTTTTTTTGTTCCCACAGCGTTTTCTCCGGATGGAAATGGAATCAATGACCGACTCATTTTACATTCAGGACCGGTGATTGAAAAGGTTGAAATAATGAGAATATTCGACCGCTGGGGAAACATGGTATTTTATGCAGAAGACTTTCCTCCAAATAATCCTGACTATGGATGGGATGGAAATTTTGTTGGGAAGCCAATGAATCCGGGTGTTTTCGTTTGGATGGTGGAACTGGTGCTTCCAACAGGCTACCGGGAAGTGTACTATGGAGAAACTACCTTGGTCAGAAAGTGAAAAATTCACCTACTCTTCCTTAGGGTATTGATCATGCCCTAGCCTTTTCAGCGTATCTACTTTTACCTGAACAGCTGCATTTAGACTCTCCTTAAATTCGACTATTTTGTTCAGGACAGATTTGTCTTTGGTGGCTAAAATTTGTGCTGCCAGAATTCCAGCATTTTTCGCTGCATTTAATGCTACTGTAGCAACCGGAACCCCGTTGGGCATTTGCAGGATAGAGAGAATGGAATCCCAGCCATCGATGGAATTGGATGATTTGATGGGGACACCTATCACCGGCAAGGGCGAAATAGAGGCTACCATTCCCGGCAGGTGAGCCGCTCCACCTGCACCAGCTATGATGACCTGAACTCCACGTGTGTGGGCAGATTTTGCAAATTCAAACATGCGGTCCGGCGTTCGGTGGGCCGAGACAATAGTAAGTTCAAAGGGTATCCCAAAATCTTCGAGAACTTCGGCAGCTTGTCTCATGATGACTAAATCTGAATCGCTGCCCATAATAATACTGACCATGATTACTCTAGTTTAATTGATTTCCGGATTGCTAATGTGAATTCACTTGTTTGGATGAGAGAAGGTCAGGCAATGACTCTTAATTCTTGTTTAGCTTTTATGGCTTTTTGCATGGCCATCTCAACATCTCTGTCCAAAACTGTAAGATGGCCCATTTTACGAAAAGGTTTTGTAATAGTCTTTCCGTATAAATGAATTTTAAGTCCTTCCAATTTCAAACACTCTTCCCAACCTTCGTAAATAGCCGGACCAGAGAAGTTTTCTGCCCCTAAAATATTCGCCATAACAGCAGGGGATTTTATCGTGGTACTCCCGGGAGACAGGTTCAAAATTGCCCGAAGGTGTTGCTCAAATTGTGAAGTATAACAATTATCAAGAGTCAAATGACCGCTGTTATGTGGTCTGGGCGCAACTTCGTTTATCAGAATCTGGCGATTCTTTGTCAGGAACATTTCTACTGCCAGCAAGCCGGAAATATCAAAGGCCTCGATTGTCTTAATGGCCAAATCCACTGCATCCTTAGCTAGATTTACAGAGATATCAGCAGGGCACCTCACAAATTCCACCAAATTGGCATTAGGTTCAAAAACCATATCCACAGGAGGAAAGGCGGCAACTTCTCCATTTTCATTTCTGCTAACGATAACTGCCAGTTCTTTATCAATATCCACTAAATCTTCAGTCAGGCTCGGCCCAGGTAAAAGTCTGGATAAGCCATCTGTTGTCTTAATCACCTCAACGCCTCTTCCATCGTAGCCAGATGTTCTGGATTTTTGAACAAATGGCAGTCTCAACTGTCGCGACTGAACAGCCCGCACAATAGCCTCGCTGCTATCCCAAAGTGAAAATTTAGATGTCGGTAAATTCTTTTGAACGAAGAAATTCTTTTGAAGCCCTTTGTCCTGGATAATTGCCAGTTTTTCGGGATTGGGATGAATGGTCAAACCTTCCTGAGCAAGCTTAAGAAGTGCTTCCGTATTTACGTGCTCTATTTCAATAGACAAAATATCCACCATTTTGCCAAAGGCATAAACATCTTCAAAGTTGGTAAAATCGCCTTTTACAAAATTCGAGCAGGCCGAAGCTGCAGGATAATCTTCTGATTTATCCAATATCCATAATTGAAGGTCCCATTTCTGTGCTTCAAGGGCGAGCATTTTACCCAACTGTCCGCCTCCCAGTATGCCTATTTTGATATCCCCTGTTTTCATATTGGCAAAGGTACTCATAGGACAGCGAATCTAAACACTATACAAAAGTGAAAAGGTTTCCGGCTAGTGCATCGCCTGAAACCTAATCAGTGAATTTGACCTTTTCCGGCCTTTTTTTCTATGATTTCTAAAACAGGATGAGTAAAAAAAGGGGGTAGAGCGGTCCGTACATAGCTGTTTGTTTTCGTTTATCCCAAGTTTTTGTTTTTATGTAGCATTCCTAAAGTCTTTGTTCTTGAAGTTCTTTAAATAAACTGGTGGCATTTAATAGCCACCAGCTTAGTATAATAGACACACGCTCTCTTACTCTTTAGTAAACCATTGCCTCAGTTCATTCTAAAGATATTCGTCGGCAGTGGTTCCGATTTAGCATCCGGTTTGCTGAAGATGTAAATACTTTCACCTGCTGTGGCCACGTTCGCCACAAATTGGCAATTATTCAAAGATGGCAAAGACTTGCCTTCAATGTCCATATTATAAATGGCGCCTCCTCTTAAATAAGCTTCATTAGCCCTAAAGGTACAATTCTGAAAAACGGGGCTGCTTTCACCTCTGCCACCATAGTTGAAAACTGCACCGCCATAGTTGCCCTGATTACCAGAAAACGTACAGTTATTGAATATTGAATTGGCCACTCCTCCATGCCGCCCATCATTATACACTGCACCCCCGTCCAGGTCGGAGCGATTGCTCTCAAACTGGCAATTCTCAAAAACTGGGGCTGCATGTCCCGACTTGGCATTGACATAAACTGCACCACCATCACGGGCGTAGTTATTGGTAAATGTGCAGTTCCTGATGATAGGTTTTGAAATAGTACCCCGTCCCGAGGCATCGATATACATACCGGCCCCTGCTCTTTCTCTTGTACCGGCTGCACCTGTCCCGTCAGCAGTACCACCTTCAATGATGAAGCCATCTATTACGGTGCTGTTAGTGCTGCCAAGAAGTACGACAACATTAAAGGAGTTGTCAGAAAAATCGTCAGGTGAACCAATATTTCCAGTTAGAATAGTGCGATTGAGTTGGACATTTCGCTGTTTTACGGAAGTCTCGGCTCCAACAAATCCACCGTATAACTTTACTCCTGAAGGAATTACGAATGACTTGTTCCTGTTCTTATCGGAGCTGGGTTTGTAAGTTCCTTTTGCCACCCAGATTTCATCACCAGGTTCAGCAACAAATAGAATTGCAGCTAAATCTCCCGACGCCTGGCTCCAACTGAGTCCAGTTCCATTGCCATTTGAAGTGACGTAAAAAGTAAGTGAAAGTATCGTTTCGCGCATTCCTAATATCAATAGAAGGACGAGTAGTGATTGTTTCATAGCTCATAGTATTGGTGTTTGTTTCAGGCTTATAACGCGATCGTCAGAGGAAGAACATGAGAACAGTCATATCAGGTTGAGGGAAAACAATATTCCAGTAATGACTGCCTAGGGGATCAAAAAACTTGAGGGAATTGAAACGGAATGATCAGAATAGGTTGTTGTTCATATTTGTTTTCATAGCCTCAATCTTGGGGAGCGTTATAATCTATTCAAAGTCTTTGCCAAAAAACTCGAAATATTCATTTTGGCATTCTTTCAGCATAATTAAAAAGAGTGTTTGCCCAAAGATTTATGAAATTGATGTTATTTTGGTTTCCAATGAATCTCTGCCAGTTTCCACTTTTGGATGGCGAGGGTAGCCCATTGTTTATAAAATTAAAAGCTTATCAAAATTATACCAATCATGAAATCCATTCTCCTCAAAAATGCAAGCATCGTTAACAGGGGTTCTATAAAGCATGGTGATATCTTGGTTGAAAATGGCAGGATAGCCAGGTTGGGTGGCATCATTAGCGCTCTTGCAGATATCGAACTTGACTGCACAGACAAGATGGTAATTCCCGGAATAATCGATGACCAGGTTCATTTCAGGGAGCCTGGTTTAACCCACAAAGCCGAAATCTACACAGAAGCAAAAGCTGCTGTCGCCGGTGGAACTACATCTTTCATGGAAATGCCCAATACCAAACCGCCGGCCATTACTAAGGAATTGCTCGAAGAAAAATACAGGGTTGCTTCGGCAAGGTCTCTCGCCAATTACTCTTTCTTCATGGGTGCTACCAATGATAATCTGGATGAGGTACTAAAGACTGATGGTAAAAGTGTTTGCGGAATAAAAATATTTATGGGCTCCAGCACAGGCAATATGTTGGTGGATAACCACTCCACTCTTGATTCTATTTTCGCCAATTGTCCCCTGCTGATTGCAACTCATTGCGAAGACGAAGAGACTATAAGAGCCAACGAAAAGAAATACCGGGATAAGTACGGTGAAAAGGTTCCCATAAAGTTTCATCCGGAAATCAGAAGTGCCGAAGGTTGTTATCTGTCTTCTTCGATGGCCGTGGAACTTGCCAAAAAACACGGAACAAGGCTTCACATTTTGCACCTGAGTACGGAGGAAGAGCTTGGCCTGTTTACCAATAAAATCCCTTTATCCGAAAAGAAGATTACAGCAGAAGTTTGTGTTCACCATCTTTTCTTCAATAGCGATGATTACCACGAAAAGGGGACTTTAATCAAATGCAATCCGGCTATCAAAGAAAAGCAACATCAGGAAGCACTCTTCCAGGCCATGCTCGATGATCGGCTCGATGTGATTGCAACAGACCACGCCCCACATACTTTTGATGAAAAACAATCAAGCTATTTCAATGCTCCTTCCGGTCTGCCTCTGGTACAACACAGTCTGAACATCATGCTCGATTTCTATCAAAAAGGGAAAATCAGCCTGGAAAGGATAGTCGAAAAAATGTGTCATGCTCCTGCAATTTGCTTTGGTATTGAGGAACGTGGATTCATTGACGAAGGGAATTGGGCTGATTTAGTAGTAATAGACCTTAATGAAAAATGGATTGTTTCAAAACAAAATATCCTCTACAAATGTGGATGGTCCCCATTGGAGGGACGTGAATTCCAGGCAAAAGTCAGAAGTACTATAGTGAGCGGCCACCTTGCCTATATCAATGGCCAATTCAATGAAGAGATGAAAGGCCAAAGGTTGACCTTTAGAAGATAAATGCACTGACAGAAAGATGAAATCGTATTAAGCCAAAGCCTGCTTTTTTTGGACCTTTTCAATAAAAATGTCCAACAGCGCAAGCAAGCCGGCTGCGGTAATGGTCAGAAATAAATACAATGGTAATGAGCTTGGTATTTGCCCCAACCAACCCGAGAGGTTTTCAACCAAAGGTGCAAGTTTGGGCAAGGTGTTATCTGACATAGGCTGCTGTGACCAGGAGATGTATCCTGACACTAAAATGAATAGGAATACTCCAATACCCAGTTTTTTCCAGAATGAAGGAACCAGCGAATCGTCAGTGTAAATATTAGGCAGGACTTCCATCAGATTTTGTACAAATCTTAAAGAAGGAGTATCCGGCACCATTTTCGAAAGTGCTGCATGTAAGGTTTTTATTTGCTCCAGTTCAATCCTGAGATCTTCATTTTCAAAAAGAAGTTCCTCCACTTTCTCTGATTCTGCTGAATCACAAGCACCTTCTGCGTATTTCCATAATAATTCCTGCACGTTCATATTATCTGATTAACTTCATTTTTCAACAGTACTGTTAATTGATCTTTCAAAGTGTCTCTCAACCTGAACAATCTGACTTTTACATTGCTTTCTGACAATCCTGTAATTGAGCAAATTTCTTTTATCGACTGTTCGTTCAGGTAATACAGCGTAATTAGGGCTGCATCTTCAGGTTTCAGTTTACTCAGTGCTTTACTGATTAACTCCTTCTGATTGTTAGCATGAAGGGAGTCGGAAGGACTCAAACCATTTTCCCTGATTTCAAAGATTCCGGAATCGCTGTCAATAGACACACTATCAAGGCTTTTTCCTCTTTGTTTATCAATGGCAGTCCGCCAGGTGATCTGATAAAGCCAGGTTGCAAATTTCGACTTTCCTTCGAAGGAAGCCAATGCCCTGTATGCCTTTATGAATGAATCCTGGGCTACTTCCTCCGCATCCTCACGGTTGCGCAGAATTTTATACGCAATGGAGAAAACAAAGTCCTGATAATCATGGACCAACTTGCCAAAGGAAGATTTATTTCCTGCCAGAGTTTCCTTGATCAAAAGAGTGTCCTTGTCCATTCTGTAAAAAGTTGTTGACACCTGAGCCACTCAGTGCCTTTGACGAAAAAGCACTGAGTGAGGTTACAGGTTTAGGAAACGGCTTTCTGAGTTAGTGCAGGTGTTATTTGTTTATGACCACTTTAGGTGTGCGGTAGGGTTTTACTTTGCTGTTTTCATCAATGCTCTGACGCAAAGTATCGGCAACGGAGATTTTTGCATAACTGTCGTTTCTCACTTCAATATCAGCTACGCTCACCTGAAAATATTCAGAGTCGAGCTTAGAGTTTTCATTCAGGAATGCAGTTAAAACATTGCCTTTACCACGAATATCACAGTTGTTATTGCCTCTCAAATCGATTTTCAGCTCTTCAGCATCAAGGAATGCTTTTATTTCGCCATTACCATGGTTCAGGATGCTCAGGTTGGTTAAGTTAAAACCTCTTATCTCGATGTCATCACTGTTATAAGCCTGAAGGTCAATAATTTCGGGCATCAGGATTTCAATGGTAATGGGTGAAGAAGAACTGGTCTGAGTAAAAATATTAAGTCTGTCATCTGATTTTGAAATTTCAACTTCATCCATGAATTCAGTACCAGTCAGGTAGTTTAATTGAAATTCTGGGCCTTGCCTGATTTTGAGCTTCACTTTTCCTTCAACCTGAATTCTATTATAGTCGCTGAATGACAATTCTTCGGTTTTAACTACCTCTGCATACTCCTGACAAATCATTCCATTTGGACCCATTTGCCAGGTATAACTATAATCCCAAATTGGAAACTCGAATTGTTCGTCCGCCTGTACATCATTGATTATCCTGTACAACCCATTATTTTCCTGGATTTTCACAAACTTGCCTTCAGGAACTCTGAGCGTAAGAACCACCTTTTGACCACGCCAGCGTTTGCCTTTTTCTATTGTGAAATAAGAGGGTAACATCAGTTTTTTACCCTCAATGGTAGGCTGATAAGAAACTTCACCCGCAAGTTGTGAAGCAGCAGATGATGATTCTCCACGGGAATAGTGCTTTTGAACCAATTCAAAGTTCCCGCTTTTTGATTTTTCTATATCGAGTTCAATGTTACTCGAAACCAGAGTATTGCCGGAAACCATCAATTCGTCGCCAATTCGCAGCCAGGAATCGTCGTGAGGATTTTCCATTTGTTCAATAAACAATGTATCAATACCGGGAAAATTATCAGTAGAACCCAGATTTACAGTTGAGCTTGAAGAGAATTGTCGTGCACTGGAACTTGCCAGAAAAAACAAACTGACGACACTAACAGCCCAAACAATCCATAAACCAGCAGTCCAGCGAGGTGTAAAGCCGGTGCGCATGAACAAACGCATAACGAACATGATCAGCATCAGCAGTGGAATACCAAGGAATACAAGCATTGTTACAACACCCAAAACTGTCATCGCAGGCATGGCTGGGAACAGAAAACTTGAAAATGGCAGTCCAAAGAATAATCCACCTACTAAAACTATCCACAATAAGGCAAGAAGGAAAACTAACCCAACACCAATTACAAAGGCAATAGGTTTGATAATCTTTCGAATGACTTCAATGAGAGCTAATACTACACTTCCTATAAGATGAATTCCCCTGGTTGCGGTTGACCTGAATTGCTTCGAACCGAAGACTTCGTCAAAGTCCTCATCATCTTGCGATGTCGTACTTTTTTTTTTCGATTTGAATTCAGCTTTCAGTTCCTCACCAAATTCATTCACTTTTCTGGAGACATGCTCAAATTCTTCTTCGATGATCTTACCGATATTGGAAACATTGGCAGGTTCACCCCTCATGGCTAGCCGGTCACTTGCCGTTTCTGCTTTTGGAAGAGCAATCCACAATATGATATAGAGCGGTATAGCAAAACCACCAGTTATGGCAAATAAACCAAAGACCAACCTCACCCAAAGTGGGTCCTGAATTCCAAGGTAGGCAGCAATACCGGAGCATACACCTCCTATCACTTCATCCTCCGGGTTACGGAAAAGCCGTTTACCTGTTTTAAATTTCCACTTCTTAGCTGCTTCTCTTTGCACCTCTTCTTCCATTGGTTCAGCACCAAAATCTTCCGGTGTGCCCATTATGGTTATGACGTGTTTCACATCCTGAAGCATAATAATCGGGCGGTTTTCCAGTTTTTCCTGAAACAGCTCAGCCATGCGTGCTTCAATATCGTTGGTTATTTCTTCGTAACCTTCAGATTGGCGAAAATGGTTGTGAATTGTTTCCAGATAATTATTGAGGTGCAGGTAGGCATCCTCATCAATGGTGAAAGGAATGCCCCCTAAGTTGATGTTAAATACCTTATTCATTTTCCTTTTTTGTTTGCTGTTAAACTTTGGGTTGAGTGTTGTACGGCATCCACGAGTTGGCCCCATGTTTCCATCAGGCCATTGAGAAATTCACGCCCATCATCTGTCAAAGCGTAATATTTTCTTGGCGGCCCGGAGTCGGATTCTTTCCAGGTATAATCCAGTAATCCTGCTCCTTTGAGCCGGGCCAGTAATGGATATAAAGTGCCTTGCACTACTATCATCTGTGACTCTTCGAGTCTCTTGATGATATCGGAAGGGTAAGCTTCCACTTCGTCAGAAATGATGGAGAGAATACAGAGTTCCAGAATTCCCTTTCTCATTTGCTGTGTCGTATTTTCTAATAATCCTTGAACTTTCATAATGATTGAATTCTCATTGGCTTCGTTTGTTTTGCCGTTTAGTTTTTCAATTACGATGGCACAAATATATGTCCTCGCAAGGTACTATGCAATACAAGGTACTATATAATGCATGATTTTTTTGATAAACGTTGCTTTTCATCAGATGAAAAGGAAGTTTTTGGGGAGTTTCGATAACCCTTAAGGAACAAGTAAAAAGTAAAAAGGCAAAAGGCAAAAGTTTTCCAACTGATTTTCAAGTGGTTAAGAAAACAATTTGGCTACTTTATTTTTGACTCATTACTAAGCTCACTTTTAGATATCGAAAAGATGAAAAGTAAAGGAAATTTTGATAAAAAGAGAGCCAACTGATTTCTCCTTGAAATCAGTTGGCTCTCAAGCTCAATAGTTTATAGCAACAGTCCCCTGTTGTGGTTAATAAATACCTGCCCGCATTTCAGCAGCATTTATCGCTGCTCCTATAATACCTGCTCGATTGAACATTTTGGCTGGAGTTACAGTGACATCTACATCAAAGTATTCGGAGTACAACTCGAAATCGTTGCTGATACCACCACCCAGAATGATGAGTTCAGGTGAGCATAAGCGGTCCATATGTTTGAGAAATTCGTTGAACCTTTCCCCAAATTGAGACCAGGAAAGGTTCTCCTTCTTGCGGGTGGTATTGGAAACGAAGTGTTCAGCCAGTATACCACCGTTGAGATAACAGTGTCCAAATTCAGTATTTCTGACCAAATGTCCGGCACTGAACAGGGCAGAGCCTAAACCTGAGCCAATAGTAATAAGCAGCATGTTCCCCATTATCCCTTTGCCTTTGCCAAAGCGCATTTCAGCCAGCCCGGCCGCATCGGCATCATTGATCACATGCACCTCCATACCGCAGCGGTCAGAAACTATCTTTTCAATATTGGCTCCAATCCAACTTGTATCAATATTGGCAGCGCTGAAAGCAACGCCTTTTCTGACAATTGAGGGAAAACCAACACCTATCAGATCTCCCTCATATTCATTTTGCTTCACCAATTCCGCAATAACATCGGCCACCGCAAAAGTTGTAGAAGGCTTTGGTGTAGGTATCTTTATCCTGGAGGTTACCAGGCTGCCATCTTCGACATTTACGATTGCACCTTTAATGCCTGAAGCGCCAACATCAATGCCGAGAACATGTTTAGAATTCATCGATGAACTAATGTTAGTTTGTACTACTGTTGATCTTCGTTTAGGCTGTAATGATTGTAGGATGGTATTTTATTTTATCACCCTCATTTTCATCTTCACATCTTCCACTGGCCTGTCACCCGGCACGGTTTGAACTGTGGCTATTTTATCAATAATCTCCAGTCCTTTTACCACTTTGCCAAAAACAGTATAGTCTCTGTCGAGAAAAGGTGTGCCGCCATTGGTCTTATAACTGGCCCGCTGTTCTTCGGTGTAACTTATCCCTTTTCTGTTTTCAATCATTTGAAGTTCTTCATCGGAAAGAGGCTTGCCCTGAACAATATAAAACTGTGAGCCGGAGGATTTCTTTTCAGGATTTACCTGATCTCCTTGCCGTGCAGCCGCCAGGGCACCTTTTTCATGGAACAATGAATCCACAAATTCCGCAGGGATGGTATAACCCGGGCCACCCATGCCCAATTGTTGTCCTGGGCGCGCTCCCCTTGAATTGGGGTCGCCACCCTGGATCATAAATCCATTTATCACCCTGTGAAATAACAGATCGTCAAAATAGCCTTCATCGGAAAGTTTAAGGAAATTGTCACGGTGTTTTGGGGTAGAGTCATAGAGTTTGATAGTCATTGTGCCATAAGTTGTTTCCAGTTCAACTAAGCTTTCTGTTGGTGGTGTAATCATAATTTTTTTTTCTGTTGTTGAAGTTTTACCTTTTTTAGTTACGCTTAATTTGACAGTATAAGTACCCGAGTTTTTGTATTCATGCTTTGGTGCTGTTGCATCAGAAGTATTTCCATCACCAAAATCCCATTGGCATGATTCCACTTCTTTCGATTTGTTTTCAAAACTCAGGACTGCAGGAGCAGCCATATTCTGTCCTTCGTAACTGAAATCTGCCAATGGCTTATTGCATGAATAACTTATAATTGCTATGAAGCCAATCAAGCCAAAAACAGAATTTATCCTTTTGAGCATAAGATGGGATTTTAGAAATGTAATATCGGGCTGAGTCTAAAGTATTTTAACCTTCATTTTAATATCCTGTAAAGGGCGGTCTGCTTGATTGGTCAACACTTGTGATATCTTTTTAGCAACGTCCAATCCTTCAACAACCTCCCCAAAGACCGTATAATCCTTGTCAAGGAATGGAGCGCCGCCCTCTTTTGTGTAAACTTTCTTTTGTTCATCAGTGTATGTAATCCCTTTGTATTGGGCAATCTGATCCAATTCCTCCATCGAGACCGGATCAGCCGTAACGATGAAGAATTGTGAACCTGAAGAGTTTTTCTGGGGATTAACTTCATCCGGAAGCCGAGCTGCGGAAACTGCGCCATTAAAATGAGGCGCTCCAATTTCAGGAGAAACAGTATATCCAATATCTCCCATACCCAGTAATTGATCTGGAGTAGCGTTTTTTGAGTCTGGATCGCCGCCCTGAATCATGAATCCAGGCATGACTCTGTGAAAGAGAGTTCCATCATAAAAACCTTCTGAGCCAAGCTTCAGGAAATTCTCAGTGTGTTTGGGAGTGGAATCATAGAGTTTAATTTTAATGTTGCCGAGGTCAGTTTCAATAATGGCCATTTTACCAGTATCTTTTTGACAACCGGCACTCAGCAAGCCCGTCAGGACTATCGCTAAACAAAAGAAGATTCTATTCATTTCTGTTGATTTATTTAGTTTATACATGAACAGGTGAAAATAGGGATTGTCGCAATGAGAAAACTAATTCACTTCTTGTCCTTTCAAATCGTCCTTAAAGTATTGAATAATCTTCAGCTTCAAATATTCCTCTTGCTCTTCCACACCCTTAACCCTGAATGGTTTGATAGCCTTGAAGTGCGGCCATCCATCCTGGTCGCGCCCTTCGAATTCATAAAATCCATCTGAGGATAATAAACGGCAAATGGCAATATGCATGAGGTCTTGTTTCTCCTCTTTGGTAAATTTGGATTTCCACCTGCCCAATTCCTGCACGCCAATAAGAAACAATACCGCATTTAAATCCGGCAGTGATTCCTTGTGGAAAGAATTTTTCAGGTAATGCCGCACACGGAGCCATTCAAAATCGAGTTGCCAGTCTTCCATTCAGATTTTTTAAGGAGTGCAAAGATAAAAAGCCCGAAAGGTTAGGGTATTTCTTTCATCTATAAAATTATTACTCTTCACGCACCATGGCACTTACTCTCATGGCCCTGAGAGCAGCGGGAAGTGAAGCAGTTATTCCAATAACCAATACAACTATAATAACGGCCACCAAATCCGGCATTCTCATACTGATGGGGTAGGCATTCACCACAAAACCTTCCGGTATGGGGACGATACCATAGGATTTCTGAACCGCATAGAGAATTCCCGCTATCAGGAAACCAAGAATCAACCCTAAGATGCAGAGCAGGAATCCTTCCGCTAAGAAGATGTTTCTGATAAGTTTGTCCGATGCGCCCATGCTTTTCAAAATGGCATTGTCCCTTTTCTTTTCCAAAACGATCATCCACAGAGAGCCTATCATATTGAAGGCCACCAATATCAATGTGAGACTGAGGATGGCAAAGCTCATCCATTTTTCTATGTTCATTAACTTCAGGAATGCTTCATCCTGTTGATAACGGTCTTTTACATTAAAATCCTGACCAAGTATGTTCTGAATGGCTGCTATTGTTTTATTCTCATCTGTTTGTGTATTCAGGCTGATTTCAAGAGCGCTGGCAGCACCGGGCGCACCGAGGATGTCACGCGCAAAATCCAATGAAACGAGAATGTACTGATTGTCAAAATCCTGTTGAATCTTGAAAGTGCCGGCAGGGTTAACGTAACGTTTCTTAAACTGTTGGTCAAAAGTTCCGCTGCTTTCCCTTTTTGCCATATACACTTTCAGGAGTTCAAAGGGGTCGTCGATATTTACCGACAACTTATTGCGCATACCACCACCCAAAACAGCCAGCTCTTTTGTGCCACTTTTCAGGAGGTATTGGCCTTCAAAAACTGTAGAGTCGATACCCGCCACCAAATGATACAAACTGTCCACTCCTTTTAGCGTTCCAAAATCCTGGCTCTCACGGTATTCGAAAAATGCAATTTCTTCGAGACTCAATGAAACGGTTTGCACTCCGGGTAATGCTCTGATTTGAGCCAATTCTTTTTCATCTGGTATGAATGTCTTCCCAACTGTTACGGTTACTTTAACATCGGGATTGAACTTGCTAAAAAGCCCAATGATGAGGTCTTCAAATCCATTGAATACACTCAGGACCAATACCAAAGCAGCTGCTCCAATACTAATTCCCAACACAGAAATGCCGGTAATGATATTAATGACATTGGTGGACTTCTTTGCGAAGAGGTAACGAAGCGCTATTTTGAGTGGAAGTTTCAAATAATGGAAATTCTATTGTTCGTTAAGGCAATTCGCATTTTAAAGTTATTCGTGGCAAAATTAGAAAAAGCTACGGCCAACAAAGAATGCCCTTGACTACCGTTTGCTAAATGATTTCGAAAACAATTATCTAAGAGCCAACAACGTATCGACAACCAATGAAATGGTTGGTTTGACAGACTTTATTGCAGTCATGACCTCAAAAAAACAGAAGCCTGAATTTTATGGATTTGGGAAAGTTTCTTGCGACCCAAAGAATTCTGCCGGAAATTCCACCATACCCTCTATCCCCTTTAATGCTCCATATTTCAATTCCACTGCCATACAATTAATATCAGGAGCATCGAAGGGGAACTTGATTCCGAATCTGCTGGCTGGAACGTAACCAAATCTGGGGTAATATGATTCATGACCCACTAACAATACAGAACTGAAGTCCTTTTCCATTGCTTTCTCATGTGCATGCCGGATAAGTTGGGAACCTATCCCCATTCTTTGATATTCCGGCAAAACCGAAACAGGTGCTAATGAAAGTGTTTCAAAAGCTTGCGTTTCTGCAATGATTTTGACTTTTGATAAAAGAATGTGACCAACAATTTCTTCATTTTGTTCTGCTACAATAGAAAGGTCCGGTATAAATGAGGCAGATTTTCGAAGCCTTTCTACCAGAAATGGTTCATCACCATCGGCATGTTCCATTTCCCGGAAAGCCAATTCTATCAATTCAAACACCCTTTTGTAATCTCCGGGTTGTTCTTTTCGAAGATGTATATTCATATCGACAATCAGGATTTCAGGTATCGCATCAGCGCTTCAATGTAGTAATAGTCTGCATAAATTATTGGAGTGTCAATTTCGCTGTTGCCTGGCAGGTACCCAACTGAATGTTTCAGGATAAAGTGATTGTTATCCCCCAATTCAGCTCTGTATTTTTCGGAGGATAGAGCATAAAGGATTTTCACAGCACTTGAATGGTATTCGGAAGCAGTCTTTTGGTCAACGTACCGGCTCAACTCCAACAATGCGGAAGCGGTAATGGCTGCTGCAGAAGCATCACGTGGTTCATGAGGAATGTTGGGTGCTTTTAAATCCCAGTATGGCACCAAATCATCGGGTATATTGGCATGGTTTAACAGAAAACCGGCAATACGTTGTGCATGGGTAAGGTATTTGGGATTGCCCGTTTCCCGGTACATCATGGTAAAACCGTAAAAACCCCAAGCCTGACCTCTTGCCCAGTCCGATTCATCAGAATAACCTTGGTGCGTAACCTTCTCCAATACTTTTCCGCTCAGTGTATCGTAATTCAGGACGTGCCAGGAGCTGAAATCCGGGCGATAATGATTGATTATGGTTTTATCAGCATGGGAAAGAGCAATTTTCATAAAAATTGAATCGCCGGTAACTTTGAAGGCCCAAAACAGGTATTCCAGATTCATCATATTGTCCACGATTACCGGAAACTGCCACTTATCATCAGACCAATCCCAGGATTTGATGCAACCAACTGCGGGGTTGTACCTGCCTGCCAGTGTTTTAGCTCCATTCTTCAGAATTTCGCTATAACCTTCCACCTGTGCTATTCTTAGCCCCTGCCCATAACTGTTATAGAGCATAAATCCCAGGTCATGGGTTTCTCCATTGAATTGCTGCTTTTCCTGAATTGCAGTTTTCTTAAGCGCTTCTGATTTGAATAATTCGTCCCCACTGGATTCAAACAGCATCCATAGAATGCCGGGATAGAAGCCACTGGTCCAATCCGCCGGTTTTACAAAATTCGTGCTACCGTCAGTATTGGTGCTTCTCGGCTGCAGAGAATCGGGAACAACAGGTATCATCAACCTGTATTGATCAACCGCAAATTTCAGGGCTGATTCTGCATCTTGTTTACTGAAGTTGATGTCATTTTTTTGCGCAGGATTGCTGCACTGTAACAGAAACAGAAAAGAAACGAAAAGGCAAATACTTCTCATTGGGTCAAATTTATTAGGGACAAATACCGGTGGGAAGGGGAATAAGATGTACCCCCAACCTGACCTCAAGTTAGTAAATCCAAAACTCAAACAAAGACCTTTGTAGGTTTATCCTGGAAAATATTCTCAGCCAACGAACTTATACCCTATTCCACGGACGGAATGAAAGAAAACGGGGTTCCGTTGATCTTCCTCAAAATATTTTCTGAAAGACAGAATGAAGTTGTCTATAGTCCTGGTTGACGGAAAAACATCGTATCCCCATACAGACTGGAGTATCTGATTTCGGGAAACCACCTCATTCTTTCGGTCGATTAACAACTTAAGCAGCATAGCTTCCTTCTTTGTCAACATGAAGGTTCCGTCGTTTCCTTCTGCTTCAAAGGTTCGGAAATTGACTTTATTCTTTCCGAATTCATACACTTCAGGAGTGTTCTCGGGAGCTTTGCTTGTGCGCCTGATGAGATTGTTGACCCTTAAGAGTAATTCTTCGAGATGGAAAGGCTTGGTCAGATAATCGTCGGCTCCGCGTTTCAGTCCGGCGATTCTGTCGGGTGTGGTATCCTTGGCTGTCAGGAAAATAATGGGCACTTCCTGATTGGTAAGCCTTATGTGTTCGCATATTTGAAAGCCACTCATTTCGGGGAGCATGACATCGAGAAGTATCAAATCGAAGTGTTGTTCTTCGAAATATTTTATACCATCCCATCCTTTGCCGGCAGTCACAACCTCGAAACCTTCCATTTCGAGATTTAGTTTGACGACTTCCCTGATGCTTTCCTCATCTTCAACAAATAATATTCTCATTTTATTCTTCTTTGTGAGTTGAATGTCAATAGATTGAATTTCACCAAGGCAGCTTATTCCGGCTCAAAATTGACCAGACACTTATGCCGGAAGGTCTATCTTAAAAAGAGTTCCCTTGGGTTTATTATCTGTGACTAATATTTTACCCTTATGCGCTTTAATGATTTGATCAACAATAAATAACCCTAATCCAGTTCCCTTAGTCTTTCGGGTTTCCTCACTGCCAATGCGGTAAAATTTTTCAAAAATACGCTTCCTTTCCGAAATGGGTATTCCTGGGCCTTGATCTCCTATTTCCAGAAATAAACGTCCGCCATTCTGCTGTAACTGTATATCAACTAACTTTCCACCATTGGAATATTTGATGGCGTTCTCAATCAGGTTATTTATTGCCGACCACATGCCATGCCTGTCCAGATTGACCAGAGGAAAATTTTCCGCATACACGAAATTAAACTCAATTTCGGGATGTTTTACCTTTTGCTTCGCAATGAGTTCATCAATAAGATTTACGAGGTTCATTTCCTCCATAAAAGGCTTAAAACGTCCTTCTAATCTCGCTGACAATAGTAGATTGCCCACCATGTTATGCAGGCGCTCATTTTCATCTAAAGCATTTCTGAGAAACAAATCGGATTGTTTTTTAGGAAGTTCCCTTTTCAGCAAGGTTTCCAAAACCAATCGAATAGATGCAATGGGTGATTTCAGTTCATGGGTAATGGAAAGAAGGAAATTCCGTCTTTGTTTATTTGCTTTAATCTCCCTGTCGTAGGCCTTATTGATTAGCCAAAGTCCAATGAGCAGTGTAATAATAAAGACACTGGCTTCGCCAATAATCATGCGGGTTTGGCTCTGTCGCTTTTTTAGAAGCTCATTATAGGCAACAGTTTTTTCAAATTGCTCCACATTACTTACCAATCCCTGGTGGCTCATGACTTCGAAAAGGTGATCACGCTTTGCCTGATAAGTATCTTCTGTATTGCGGTGCAATAACAAAGCCCACCAGCCGAAAGCCAGTATCATGTAAACCATGACTACATAAGACAAGAGTCGCATGGGCATGTTTGTCATTGTGTGCATTATGTTTAACAGTATGCAATTAAAGCTAAAAGCCCTGCGTCATATCACACAGGGCTTTTTTCTTGATGCAACCGAAGAATCATTCTTCTGTTGCAACAGGAGTATCTTCCATTATGCGCTCATCGACGAGGATGCGTCCGCAGTGTTCGCAAACGATAATTTTCTTGCGCATACCGATTTCCAAAATGAGCTGGGGTGGAACTTTATTGAAACATCCGCCGCAAGCGTCACGCTGCACAGTAACTACAGCGAGTCCATTACGGCAAGCTCCGGTAATCTTGTTGTAAGCTTTCAAGAGGCGCTCTTCAATTTTTTTGCGAGCTTTATCGCTCTTCTTGCGAAGTTTTTCTTCTTCTTTTTCGGTCTTTTCCTGAATTGCCTCCAATTCAACCCTCTTTCTGTCAAGGTCCGCTTTTTTGGCTTTCAGTCTTCCCTCCGCAGTTTCCTGGGTTTCATTCTTTGCATTCAGATTCACCTGTGCTTCTTTAATGCGCTTTTCGGAGAGCTGAATTTCGAGCTTTTGCATCTCCAACTCTTTGGTCAATGCCTCGTATTCGCGGTTATTCTTTACATTATCAGACTGCTTCTCATAACGTAAAATCAGAGCCTTGGATTCCTGGATATTGGATTCATGGCGGCTGATTTCGCCCTCCAGGTCTTCTATGTTTTCGAGAATGCGGCGGAGCCTTGTCTCCAAACCAGCGATTTCATCCTCGAGGTCATGCACTTCCATTGGAAGTTCACCTTTCAAGGTCTCAATTTCTTTGATTTGAGAATCAATCAATTGAAGCTCATAAAGGTATTTGAGTTTTTCTTCTACTGTCAAATCTGCCATTGATATAGTCTTTTCTTTCGGCAAACCGCCTTTAAGGCACTCATAAAGAGGGGATTGCCTGCTGCTTATTAGAAATAATGGACCGGGTTTGTGATAACTTTCGTTAAATGGAGCGCAAAAGTAGGAAATTTTCCTGCAATAATTTCGCGCAATAATTCAGGTGTAAATTGTTCACTCTCATAGTGCCCAATGTCGGCGATAACGATTTTGCCTTCGGCGTCAAAGAATTCATGATATTTGAAATCACCGGTGATAAACATGTCAGCACCTTTTGCTATTGCATCCTGAAGGAGAAAACTGCCGGAACCACCACAGACTGCAATTGTTTTGACTGGGTGGTTCAACAAGCGAGTATGTCTGATAAGTGCAGTGTTCATCTTGGTTTTTAAATGCCTGAGAAAATCTGATTCAGGCATTTGTTGTGGCAAAGTGCCAATCATTCCCGCACCCACTTTGGCTTCTTCATTCCCGCTATGTGCGGTTGTTGGTAAAACCCTGGGAGATAAAATCTGAATATTCTGAAGCCTTAACTTTTCAGCAATTTTTGCATTCACTCCATTCGCAAACACATTATCCAGGTTTGTGTGAATTGCATAAATAGCCACGTTGTTCCTGATGGCTTTTATAACAGTTCGCTCCACATAGTTGCTGCCATTCAGTTTTTTTAATCCTCTGAATATAATGGGATGGTGAGCTACAATGAGTTGACATCCCAAATTTATAGCTTCTTCCACCACCTCTTCAGTAACATCCAGACATAATAAAGCAGCCTCAATATTGCTTTCCGAATCACCCACAATCAAGCCGGCATTGTCATAACTTTCCTGGTAAGCAATCGGCGCAATGGATTCCAGATGTGATATAATTTCTTTGATTGTCATAAATGTTATACCCTTTTATTGGAAGGTTTGATGTAAAAGTATAGGTTTTCAATGATACACTTGTTACGAGGAGAGTAGTCTGATGTTCCAGGTACTATTTAGTATTAAGGTGTTTGCTGATTTGAGCAGTATTTTGGAATGAGAAGATTTTGTTCTTCAAAGACAGATGTGCCTACACATTTGTCTTACCGGAAATTTGGATAATAAAGGAAAGAGTTCTTAGCGGCGCCTAGCCTCTAAGAACTCCAGTTACTTTTATTATGTAGTTTGAAGGAAACTCAGGATGGTTGCATCATTGCTTTTTTACCAAAAATGCTCTTCACGTCAAGGAATATTAATCCTCCCAACAGGCTTATTCCTGCTGCGATTGCGGCAGCGTAAGTATAGTTTGCAAATGCATCATAAATCACACCACCGGTAATGGGTCCTAAGATTCCTGATATACCATAACCCAGGAAAACATAAGGATACAAAGCAGCCAGATTGCCAACACCAAATTCCTGTGCAGTTTCTTTGGCAAACAATACGAAATTGGCTCCAAAGCTAAAGCCAATAACGGCAGCCAATACCAGATAGCTAAAAGCTGTTAGGCCAAGAAAACCAAGGAAGAAAATCGCAACAGCCTGTATGGTGAGTGCCAATGAGATGCTCCATCTTGCACCAACGTAGTCACTGACAGCTCCCCAGGTAATGCGCCCTGCAAAATTGGAGAGTGCAAACACGGAAATACCAATAACCAAAGTGGTGTTTTCAATGGCATATTCTGCTCCAATGGGTTTAAGGTTACCGATAACCAGCAAGCCTGCAAAAGTTCCGCAAAGCATCCCAAACAACAATTTCAGGAAACGTGGGTCAGATAAGAATTCCTTGATAGCTGGCAGCTTAACTGAAGTATCTGCAACCGGAACAAAAATCAGAAATGACAGCACGAAAATGATGGCGCCGTAGCCGATTCCAAGCAGTGTGAATATTTCAAGAACGGTTTTGCCCTGATTTACCCATATAGCCGCAATGCTGGATAAAATAACCGCAGCAATACCGAATCCGGCAGCTGCAAGCCCTGTAACCAATCCTTTCTTTTTAGGAAACCATTTTACAGGAGTTGTAAGTGCCACGAGGTAACCGAACCCTGTACCAATGCCACCCAGAATACCGATACCAAATAGTATCATAGGGAAAGAACCTCCGGACTTGCCGGCGAGCAGGTATCCTATTGCTAAGCAAACGGCAGCCGCAATAGTCAGAAGACGCGCTCCAAATCTTTTTTCCAATCTGTTGCCAAACAACATTGCAATGGCAAAAACACCAATCAAAACGCCAATAATAACTTGAGTCTGAGTGGCAGTAAAGCCGTATGACTCCTTAAGCTCTGGCACAAAAAAGCTCCATGCATAAATACCACCCAAGCAAAGCATAATGCAAAAGGAGGCTACAACAGTTATATAGTTTTTCATTTTAGCAAATTTTAGTTGTTACGGATGCTTGTAAAATCGGGGCGCAATGTCCACATTTTCCGGTTCTTAAACCCGTTGTTAAAAGATGATTCATTTTCACCACCAAGGGTATTTTATATCATTTCGGAACTGATATTATTATCAGCGTTTGACAATGAAGAAAACCAGAATGCGATGAGCAGGGGTGAGCCCAGTCAGTTAAACATCAGAATGATAAGGAGATAGGAAGGAAATGCAGATGTGGGTGCTGTGATTTCGGGAAAACAGAAAAGAGGTGATGAAAATCATTAGGTCCCTGCGTTTAGCCTTTATTTTGACTAAACGCAGGGCAATGAACAGGCTTAGTTCCGGTGCATTTTTATCTCAAATCCACCAGATTCACCTTTGAATCCAGTTATGGAATAGGCAAAACCGAGCATGACGTATCTTCCCAAAGAAACTATCCGCTCTTCCTGTATGTAGTTCAATTGGCTTGTGCGGCTGATTCCCAAATTTTTATCGAGCAAGTCAAAGGCAGTCAGCTTTATTTGCCCGCGGTTATTTTTCAAAATGTATCTGGTCAGGCCAGCTTGCCAGAGCGGTATGTTTTGCGAAGCACCAAATGATTCAGCGGAATATTGTGTGTATTCAAAAATGCTGTTGAAAGACCACTTTTTGGTAGGATTGACAGTAATTTCGGCGAAATACCGCTTGTCGAGGTAAGTTTGATTGAGCTGAGGGCTTTCAGAATAACTCGTTTTATTATAGCTTAATCTCACACCTATACTTGCATCAATTTTGTCCTTTTTGCGATTGTCGAATGAAATCCCGAATGTATTCCTGATCCTGTCTGTATTGTTTTGTGCACCATTTACGAACAGTATCCCATCATTCCAGGTATTACTTACATTCAGCCTGATATTAGTCTGAATAAAGCGCAACGGAGTACTGAAACTCAGGTTCGAGTTCAGGTTCAGGTCATGGTCAACGTTTAGCGGAGTCACGTTTCTCCTCAAATACTGATCTATCGTACTGGAGTTGACAATGCGGTCTTTCACATAAGTGCTGTTAAGTGACCAGAAAAAACTCGTAAAGGAGAACTGATCGAAGAGCATAAAATGAAATCCCAGGTTGTGGGCATATTCAGGCTTTAAGGCAGGGTTTCCGGTGTAGGTATTCAGCGGGTCAGAATTATCCACAACTGGCTGCAACTGTTCCAACGAAGGTTCACGAAGATTTGTCCTGTAATCCACTTTAAGATTGCGGCTTGGTCCAAATTCATAGTTCAAATTAAATTTCGGAAGAAGCCTTATATAGGATTTACCGATGGGAGAATCAGAATCGAGTTTACCGTCGAGAAGCGACCTTTGAACAGCAGCACCGGCAGTTATATTGTACTTCCTTCGGTTGACTTTAAAATTCAGGCCGCCACGGTCGTATATGTAATCGCGGTTGTATTTGCGGCTAAGGCTGTCATTAAATATACCGGAACCATTTCTGATGTCATAAAAGTCTTTTATCGTCTCATTGCTGTAATTCTGTCTCGAAACCTGAGCTTCTATGTATTTGTTTTTGCCAAGCGGTTCTGTGTAAGAAACTGTTGCGCCATAATTCAGGGCATCATCTCCATTGTATTGACGTTGGTTCAGGTTCTCGGAAAAGGAGGTTGCGCCGTTTTTGAAGTAATCATTGATGGAACGAAGTGATCCTTCTCTGGAATTGTCATTAACACCGAAAGTCAGGTCAGTAACAAACGCTCTGCCGGGTGACCGGAATCTGCGTCGATAGCTAAGGCTGGTGCTGAGTTCCAGATTGTCACCATCGTTGAAATAATCGCGGTCGCCCTGGTTTTCCAGCAAGCCATTGGTATTAAAAGCCTTGCTGAGACCGTCACTTTCCTGATGGGCATCGTTAACGCCTACACGGCTTCGTAAAACGATGTTCTGAAATGAATCCAAATCAGTGCGGAACGTCAAATTCACCCGGTGATTGAAATTGCGGCTGAGCCTCTCTTCATCCTCAAAGGATCTGAAACTTCGGTCGCCGAGTAAATTTTCCCGGTTCAATTCCCTGTCAATTACGTTCTCTATTCGGTTTAAAAAGTAACTGGCATTTAATCTGGTTTTCTTGCTAAAATCCTGGTTGTAATTGATGCCGCCAGCCCAGGTGGTACTGACGCCGCTGCCCATTCCCATTCCCATCGGAATACCCATACCACCGTCACCCATGGAAATTCTGATTCCTCCCCCTCCACCTGACATGAGGTTGGATAAACCTCCCATAAACCGCAAATAATCCTGGAAAGAAAATCCGGCTTCGTTGGTATTGTTGCCCATTCCAATTGCTGACAATTGATTGTTTGTGCTGAAACGGTTGATGCTGAATTTACCGGCAAAGCGCTCATCGAGACCGTAGCCAGCCGAAACGTTTCCAAAGTAACCCTGCTTTTTCTCGTCTTTCAGCATCAGGTTGATGGTCTTCTCGTCCAAGCCATCTTCTATACCGGTAAATTCTGCCATTTCCGATTTCTTATCATACACCTGGACTTTGTTCACGGCATCGGCAGGGAGATTCTTTGTTGCAATGGAGGGGTCTTTTCCAAAAAACTCCTTGCCGTCAACCAGTACATTTTGCACTTGTTTCCCCTGGGCCTTTATGGAGCCATCCCGTTCCACCTCCACTCCTGGAAGTCTTTTCAACAAATCCTCAACGACAGACCCGGGCTGTGTTTTGAAAGCTTCTGCATTGTATTCAATGGTGTCCCTCCTGAATTGCATGGGTACGCGTTCTGAACTCACTTCAACAGTCGCCAGGCCGGTAACAGCCGGATTCAAGGCAATTGTTCCCACTTCAGTCTTTCCGGTTTCAGCTTCGAGAACCAGACTCTTGCTGTATGTTTCATAACCAACATAGGTGGCCTGTAAAATGTAGGAACCTGGTCCGACACGCCTAAGCAGAAAATTTCCGTCATTGTCGGTGATGCCGAATGAAACTAAAAGGCTGTCTTCCTGCTGCAACAAAACCACAGTGGCGGCAGGTAATCCCTTCCCGGTCGAGTCTGCTATGGTTCCGGCTACAGAAAGATTTTTCTGAGCAAAAGCAGTGAGTCCGGACAACAGAAGAATGGGAATGAGTAAGTGCTTACTTCTCATTTTTTAAGGTTTTAGATGACTGTGTGTGTTTGAAAATCAGATTATCAATTCCTGATGATTACTCTTGCACCCGGGCCACCATACTGCTGCTGCATTTCTTTCATTTTTTCAGCTTCTATAGCCTTGAATTCATCCTGAGTTACACTCTTTCCTTTGGTGGGTTTTTCGATGGCTCCTTTTTCCAATTCTTTCAAGTCAATTTTAGTTGCGACGGCTGTGCGTTCTCCATCGTTCACATCCACTTCCAAAATCAATCCCGGAAGTTGTCCATAAGTGTCAGGACCAAAAGAAAGGGGAATCTGAGGGGTAAACCAGGCAGTCACGGTGCGGGAAGTATCCTGGAACACAGCTTTTTGACACATATAACCGAGAATGTTTTTGGACTCTCCGGTAAGTTTCCATTTGTAGTCGACCGCCAGGCCTGTTACCAGAAAGTTTCTTCCGAAAAATTCCCGGGCGTTGATTGTCGAACCATTATTGAGATTGGTGTACAACGTATTCTCAGGGCGTTTCATAACCATCTTAAATGCCATTCCTTCACTTTCATGACTCATGGTCACATCGCCTTCACCTTCTGTTTGTGGAGTGTCTTTATACAGTGATTCGTTTTCATTGAAATATAATGACCGGGAAAAACTTTGTGAAGTAGGCATGTTTTTCATGAGGTCACGGTGTTCCTTAGGGATTTCTATTTTGAGCTTTATCGATTCTTTAAATTGCACTACGCCCTGCAAGTTTTGTGAAAAAAGGGCTATTGGCAAAAGCATGGTAATTATAGCAGCAATCTGTTTCATAAATAATGGGTTTAGTTTTTAAAGCGAAGCAAAGATGATTCTATGAAGTCATCAAAAAAAGGAAAACAAATCATCTTTCGACAAACAACGAAGAATTTCGTACAAAGAAAATCTCAACTTCTTTGGGTTGAAAGTTTTTGCCATTAATTAACAGAATCTTTTGTCGGCAGGTGAGTTCCAGTGTAATGTCGTCAACTTAAAGCATCAATCTTTCAAGCCAGGCCCTCTGTACTTAGTTGCCGCGAGTTCTGGGATTAAATACTTGATAACCTGTCTCGTAGGGATATAACATGGGTAGAGATTTGCCAAAGAGCAGGATTTTCGTTCCTTAGGGAGGTAACGTGCGCTTCACATTGAGTCCCTAAGGGACGGAGACCATTTACTTGCAGGAATTCCTACCCACGTTGTGTCCCCACGGGACAGACACAATTGCCAGAACTCACGTTTTGTTACATTAGATAAGGCTCAGGGGCGTAGCCCCGATACCGTTTATAGAGAATTGGCCAAAGTTCAGCTTAGGGGCGTAGCCCCGACACGGTTTACAGCTTCAGAATTAGTCATGGTCTTACCCGGTGTCTAATTTCCTTAAGTTGACGACATTAGAGTTCCCAATGCCTTATGTTTCGATATCAGCGAGGAAAACATCGCTGTGGCGAATTCCCTGAGCCACTTCAGCAATAGTGGTGGATTGAAAGAGATCGAGCATCAGATTTTTGCTCTTTTTAAAATTGGAATGGATAGGACAGGGATGATCTTCCGAGCAGAGTTGTAGCCCGAGGCCGCAAGCGTTAAAGAATTCAAGGGTGTCTATGGCTTCGACAATATCGAGCAAGGGCCGTTTCATGCTTTCCTCTGGCAACCAAAATCCGCCATTTGGGCCTTTGATTGATTTTATGATATTCTTTCTCGCCAATTCCTGAAGTATTTTCCCGGTGAACGCTACCGGCAAATCCAATCTGCCGGCAATATTCAAACAGGAAGATTTACATCCATCACAACTTTCAGCAGCCAGAAAAAGAACGGCTCTGATGGCATATTTGCATTTGTTGGACAGCATAGGTTGACTTAGGATTTACCCAACATTTGTTTTCCGGTCGGGGATATCAAATCTGAGGTCCACTTTGGTTCCCAAACCAAATGAACATGAACCTCATAACCAATAAACTCCTGCATAACTACCTGTCTGGCATGTTCAATAATGACATCACCCAATGGACACCCAGTAGTTGTTAAAGTCAGCGTTATTTCGACGGCCTTGGACTCTTTTTTGACTGCAACCCCATAAACCAGGCCCAGGTCGACGATATTTAAAAGAAGCTCAGGGTCGATGACCTCATGCAATAATTCGAGAACCCTTATTTCCTGGTCAGTAAGATTGTCTTTATTCAACATGGTAATCCGGTTTATGAAATATGATTTTGAGCACGTTGAAATTGTATAGAGCAGCTGTTATCAATAGAAAACATGCAGCTACTCTTATAACCGTTTCATGGGCAAGCAGAATACCTCCCATCATCAAAATGAATCCAATTGTGTACAACCAGAGTTGAGCTACTGCGACTTTATGAGAATACAAGTCCTTAGGCATGGGGACTTTCATCTTGCCAACCTTACCCCTGTATTTATCGAGCCAGACTATGAAAGGGAGGGTCTTAAATGTTTGACCCAAAATCAGTGAGGAGATAAATCCGAGGAAAATGGAACTTCCGTAAGCCAATGGGAAAGACATTATCAAACTACCTGATTTTTCTCCCTTGAATGAAAAAATGAAAAATAGCAGGGCAGGAACAATCAGTATCAAAAATGATAAAGCCGTTTGTTGCATGCCAATATCCAAAGATTGCTTTAGTCTTTTCCTGAAAGCCACGATGATGAACCATAAGAAAACCAGAACACCAGAAAAAATGATTCCTCCTGATAGTTTGACCAATAACCCCGACTCAAAATAGAATCCTATAAGCAGTAATATAAGTCCCGCGTTTACAAGCCCATAGGTTACTGTCAGCTTCGTTTTGTTCAAGTTATGAGCTACCAGAAACATGGGAAGCAATCGACTGGCCACACCAATTATCAGTAACAGGAACCAACCAATTGCACCTGCGTGAGCATGCAGTTTCAGTAGCTCAAGATGAGAGACTGGCAGCCAGGGCAGGAATAAATTGATTACCAATGCCAGTCCAACACTTGCTGTTATCAACAGCCAAACAACAGATGTAAGTATAAAGAGCTTTTCTATGCTCGCCTTTGAGGATTGATGGCCACTCATCCAGACATTGAAGGCAAAAATCAGGACAGCGGGCAACAGAATAATTCCGCCAGTTAAGAGCCAGGTGGAGTGTTGCTGAGTCCAGAACCCATAACTCAATGTTGCGGTCCCAGCTATAAGCAAGGCAAAATTGAGTTTAGCCAAAAACTCGCTGTACAACTTCACTTCCAGGATTACTGGGATTATTTGATAAAGGGCTCCAAAAATGACCATGCTTATCCAACCCAAAACGGCAATATGGGTTATTGACAGAAGTTTCGGATTAAAGTGATGTTGAGTAAGAGAATCGGGGTGGAGGCACAACAAGACTGTAATGGCAAAAAATGCCAATCCTGCAAACGCATAGTGCGGTATCACTACCGATATATGCGGCGCGTTCTTACTGGCTACCCCCTGCATTTATTTGTAAATCAAAAGTTTAACATCCCCCTCTCCCAACTCTGCAACCGTGTACCTGAAATTTCTGCTCTCCAGTTCAGGAAATAGGAATTGAGGAACTTTTTTGTGGTGAACATAAAGTGCTGTACCATCTTCGAGCTTTTCCAATTCGCTGAGTATGGTTACCATAGGCATGGGCATTTCCATATCCCTTACATCCAATTCAACACAACTTGCAAAGCAGGCTTTTACTTTCTGAATGGCATCCATGGTCATATTACCACAACCTTGTGGCATCATTCGCTCCTGATTACCGTGGTCAGTATCGAAAAAATAAGTGATAAAAACCGGACTCTCATTTTCCACGAAACTGATGAACCCTCTGGTTCCCAGCACGCGAATGAGTGGAGCGGGCACGAATGAATTGATGATTTTAAGTGCGTGGTCTTTAGGCAGTTTTTTGATTTCTGCCATTATTGCATTAAAAGGATCGACTCCGCCAGCAAGTATCGGCCTGACATCCAGGGAAACAACTTTACCCTGTTCAATGGCCTGTGCAATTTCTTTTGGACAGTCAACTGTTGTCATATCTTCTGTTTTGCCTGTATCACTCTCTGGTTCAAAACCGAGAGGAATCAGTTTAGTGTAAAAATCTTCTATTTCACATTTACCAATAATGGCTGCTTCACCAAGGGTAACTCTGGGTGCCAAAACTCTTCTGAGAATCGGATTCCTGAGTTTTCTGAAATGAGGATTGATGGAAGCGATTGCTTCTATTGCCTTTTCATTGGCTTTAATGATGGCTGAAATTTTCGTGGACTTATCTATTTTCATATCAATCCGACAGTATCATTCAGGCTTTTTAGTACCGCAACCTGGCCCTTCTGCCATGTTTCCAAAAGCAACAGCTTTGCGAATATCAGCATAGCTCATTTCCTCCAATGACTTGGAATCTTCAGGTTGTAGTTTTGTTATTTGAACCTTCCACCATTCAGGCCCCTCTTCCAGATAGGTCCAACTGAAGGTTTGACCCCTTTCAGCCAGCATTTGATAATAAAGAGGCTTGGGGTCATGGTCGTTGTGTATGACCAATGATTCACCTTTAACCAAATCATCAAGCTTCTGGAAAATCGTAGGGTGCTTTTGCTTAGGTTCCAATTTTGTTACATCTAATACTGTCATTTTCATACGCTTTTATTACGCTGCAAAAATACAGGAGAAAAATAATAAAAGACAAATTTATCCGATTTTTATAATCGTCTGCCTTAATGGACAACACCAATTATACGGTTGATTTCTAATAACTTATAAGCGCTTGGGAAATTATGATGACATTAATCATCTCTGGATTTGCACAGAGAATTCTTCTGCCAGACAAAATGTAACCCCAAAAAAGATTTCAAACTATTTGTCATCGACCCTCGTTTCTATGCTTAATTCCACCTAACTTTAGGATCAGTTTAAGAAAATGCCGCTTTGAAAAACATGAAAATCAGACTCTTACTTGGGCTTTTCATTTTGTCAGGTAGCTTCCTGCTTAACCAGAGTTTTGCGCAGGTAGGAACACCTGAATTTGACCGTGGTATTATATATAATCAGGAGTTTTCACTGGGTTTAAGAATGCACACGAATGGTTTTGCCTTAGGTACTACTTTCGGAAAAATTAAAACCTACGACCATACCAATTACCTCCACTTTGAATTAGGAGAGTTAAAGCATGTCAAAGAGTTTCGCCAGAGTTTTGAAATACCCAGTGCTATCAGTGGTCGCATTTCGAAAGCCTTTAAATATGGAAAACAGAACAACCTTTATGTTTTAAGAGGTTCTGCAGGCAGTAAGCGCTATTTTTCTGAAAAAGCAAAAGTAAAAGGCGTTGCAGTAGGTATTTCTTATGAGGGGGGCGCAACGCTTGGATTGCTCAAACCCTACTATTTGGACCTGAGATCAGGTGATGGCAAACAGACAATTCCCTTCAAATACAGCGAAGAAGACCATTCCCGTTTCCTCGATATTTGGCAAATCCATGGAGCTTCACCATGGACAAAAGGATTTAATGAAATTTCACTATCCCCGGGCATTAACGGAAAGTTTGCCGTTCATTTCGATTGGGGTGCCTTCGATGAATATGTTAAATCCATTGAAGCCGGAATTATGGTTGATGCCTTTCTTAATAAAACACCCATCATGGTAGAGGTGGACAATGTAGAGAACCGCCGGCTCTTCATCAACCTTTTCATAAATTTGCAGTTTGGTAAAAGATGGTAAGTCCAAGGATGGAATGTCTGAAGGATTGAATGATTGAATGAGTGCAGACTGTAGGCTGCAGACCCCAAAGGCAGGGCTGGTTGGTTCAATTTTATAAGGGTTTTTTGATTTCAGATTTAAGACATCAGACGTATCCCGATAGCTATCGGGATTTGATTTTCCGGGACGCAAACGGCCGGTTCTTGTCTCGGAAAATCAAAAATCTGATATCGTCAATCATATATCGTCAATCAAAAACCAGTCAAAAACCAGAACCAATCAACCCTGCCCCAAAGGTGTAAAATGAAGACTGTGGACTTTAAAAAGCAGTATCAAAGAATGATAGAATTACCTGTTGTAGAAAAAGAAGAGCCGCGAAGGCGTAAACCTGACTGGTTGCGTGTCAAACTTCCCATTGGAGAAAAATACAAGAATGTCAGGCATCTGGTGGACACCTATGGGCTTCATACCATCTGCCAAAGTGGTAGTTGTCCGAATATGGGCGAATGCTGGGGCGAAGGAACAGCAACATTTATGATCCTGGGTAACACCTGTACCCGCTCCTGTTCCTTCTGTGCAGTAAAGACGGGCCGACCACCTGAATACGACGAGGACGAACCAAGGCGTGTTGCGGAGGCCATTTTTAAAATGAAAGTCAAACACGCCGTTATCACCTCCGTAAACCGCGATGAACTTCCCGACAGAGGTGCAGAAATCTGGTATCAAACGGTCAGGGCCGTTAAGGAGCTAACACCAGAAACCACCATTGAAACGTTGATTCCTGATGTCAAATCAACATGGCCGGCATTAGAACGCATGATCAGCGGCGGTCAGGAAGTAGTTTCTCACAACCTGGAAACCGTGGAGCGCTTATACAGAATGGTAAGGCCGCAGGCAAAATATATACGCAGCCTGGAACAAATACAAAGAACAAAAGACTTCGGTAAACGCACCAAATCAGGTATTATGGTGGGTTTGGGAGAAACCGATGAGGAAGTTTTCAAAACCATGGACGACCTATTGGAGCATGGATGTGATGTGATGACTATAGGCCAATACCTGCAACCCACCCGCATGCACCTGGAGGTAGCCACTTATGTGCACCCCGATAAGTTTGCCGAATACAAAGAGGTAGGTTTGTCAAAGGGCTTCGACTTCGTGGAAAGCGGTCCGTTGGTACGTTCTTCCTATCATGCTGAAAGGCATCTTTAGGTCTGTCATTCCAGATTTCCGAAATCTCGGAGTTTTCAGAATTCTACCGAATCACCTAATCCAATGGCAGCACAAATTTCAATTCAATCACTCTGCAGGGTTCTCTTACTCTTTGTGCTTGTCCTGTTTCTTTTCTGGATTCCTCTTACAGCCCAGAATCAATATGAACTAAAAATTATTCAAGTGGAGGACAGCCCGATTGACCTCCAAAAAATCGAAAAATTCCAATCTGCTTTTTCGGATTCCACTCTTTTAATTTCTGAACTAACGAAACTCATCCAGTCCTTTCATAATCAATCCTATTTCGAGGCCTCAATAGACAGCATTATTTGGGAAGAGAATTTAGCGTCTGCGTTCCTGCATGTTGGGCAGGTATATCAATGGTCAAGATTAAAAGCAGGTGATAAAGCTGTAGATTTTGCCGGGCAATCGGGATTTCGTGAAAAATACCGGCCAGGTAAATTAATTAATCACCGGGAGTTTTTGTTGCTCCAGGACCGCTTGTTGCGGGTGGCTGAAAATAATGGATATCCTTTTGCTGCCGTGTATATCGATAGCATCGACATTGATTCTGGCAAAGTTTCGGCAATTTTGGAAATTGAAACCGGCCGTTTAATCAAATACGACAGCCTGATAGTGGAAGGCGATGCAGGTATTTCGGAATCATACCTGAGAAGTTACCTCGGCATTAAAAAAGGTGAAACGTTCAGCCGGAAAAGAATCCTGAAAATATCCGACAGAATACGGGAACTCCCTTATGTCCGGGAAACGCAAAACTCCGCGGTCACATTTTGGGAGGATTTGGCTTCAGTGCATATTTATCTCGAAAAGAAAAAAGCCAGCCGCTTTGATTTTTTACTGGGAGTGCTTCCTGATAACCGGAGAATGACCAATAAACTAATCCTGACAGGAACATTTCTTGCTGCTATGCAAAATCAATTTGGTATGGGTGAACACCTGTCAGTTTCCTTTGAACGATTACGACCCCAGACGCAAAAACTTGAAGTGACAACTAACTTTCCTTATTTGTTCGATTTACCGTTTGGAATGGAAGGAAGGTTTTACCAATACAGGCGGGACAGCACATACACAGACATTAAAGGTCGCCTCGGTGTTCAGTACATTATTGATGGCGGCACTTATCTCAAGGCTTTCTCCAAAACAGAATCATCCAATTTGATTGCTGTTGATACAATTTCGCTTAAACAAGGTAAAGCTCCCCGACAACTCGATGTCAACACTAATCTGTTCGGCTTAGAAGGTAACTGGCAGCAACTCGATTACCGTCTTAATCCCAGGAACGGTTGGAATATCAATTTATCAGCGGGTGTGGGTTTTAGAAAAATCAAGAAGAATCAGATTGTTCAAAAGGCAATACCAGAATTTTACAGCAGTTTAGGGGGCAAGAGTTTGCAGATAACTTTTGACGGTTATTTGGAAAAGTATTTCCCTGTCTTACAAAACAGTACAATTAAACTTGCTCTGAATGGCGCAACTTTGATGAGCAAAGAAGCTATTTATCAAAATGAACAATACCGCATCGGGGGTAATAGCCGCCTGAGGGGTTTTGATGAGGAAAGCATCTTTGCCAATTCTTATGCAATTGGAACGATGGAATATAGGCTCCTGGCCGGCCAGAACAGTTATTTTTACCTGTTTGGTGACTATGCCGTTATCAAAATCAAAGCTGTTGATTCAGACCACAGAGTTGAAAACTTTTTGGGACTTGGTGCTGGTTTGACATTCGAAACCACCGCCGGAATTTTCGCCCTAAGTGTGGCGGTAGGCAAACCGGAAAACATTGGCATCGACTTCAGAAATCCTAAAGTTCATTTCGGGTATGTGACGTATTTTTAGCGTACCCGGAAGATTTAACCGCTAAGCCCGCCAAAGCGCGAAGTCCCGCATTCCGCATTCCTCATCCGTCATTCCTCATTCCTCACCCCTCATAGCCCTCCATCACAAAATTCAAATAGTTCTCCCGGTTTACACTTTGGAATTCAGATTCCGGATAGGTTTCCTGCCAGGTTTTAGGTGGATTTGAAACGCTCTTCCCCCATTTGAATTCGTAGCCATAGAGCTTGCCACCCGTCTCTTCGACATAGTCAAGTTCTGCTCCGGTATAAGTTCTCCAAAAATACCTGTTGGCATAGTGGCCCGTGTAAGAACTGTGCTTGATTCTTTCCATTATCAGGAAGTTTTCCCAAAGTTGACCTACATCGTTTCTTTGTGAGATGGAGTTGAAGTTTCCTATGACGGCATTTCTCACGCCAACATCACAGAAGAACACTTTGTCCATTTTGACAATTTCCTTGCGCAAGTTTCTGCTGTAGCCAGGAAGGCGGAATAAGATGAAAGCTTTTTCCATCAGGTCAATATAGCGGGAAACGGTATCCTTGCTTAGGCCAAGTTGCCTCGACAATTCATTTATGGAAACCGTGGAGCCAATTTGATAGGCCAAAAGTCTTAGCAGGTCGTAAATGCTTCGGGAATTTCGAACGTCACCAAGTTCCAGGATATCTTTATACAAATACGAGCTACTCAATTCTTTCAGGTATTCAATCTTTTCGTCCATACCGGCATATCTGAAAAGTTCAGGATAACTGCCAAATACGAGCAGCTCTTCCAACCTCATTTCTATTTCAAAAGTGGAATGTTGAAGTTTCAGTTCAGAGAGCGAGATGGGGAATAATTTGTAAGTCCAGGTTCTTCCTGTGAGTGGTTCTCTTGTTATGTTGGCCAGCTCAAATGACGAAGAACCAGTAGCGATGACCTTTACCTCTGGTATCTGGTCGTGAATTATTTTCAAATTAATGCCAATATCAGGTATCCGTTGCGCCTCATCGATGAAAACCAAATCATGACTACTGACTAACCTTTTTAATTTTCCCAATTCACGACTGGAGAGCACATCTGTAAATTCCCTGTTGTCGGCATTAATACAGAGTGATTTCAGTGGGACTTTGCCGAGAATCGATTGCGCAAGCGTGGTCTTGCCAACCTGCCGACTGCCATAGATAATTATGACCTTGTTGGAGTTGTTCAGGCGTTCAATAATTTTTGCTTCCAGGATTCTGGGTATCATAATGGCTAAATTTGCGCTAATTTAGCCAATTAACCTGACAAATTCACGGAAACTACCCCAAAGCTATTCCTTTGAAAGGTTACACAGGCATAGATGTTCGGGAAATAAAATTAACCTCAAAGCCCGCCAAGGCGCGAAGTCTCTTCATCCCTCATCCTTTTTTTTTGCTCGTTCAATCCTTCAGTCCTTCCTTCCTTCAATCCTTAATAATCCTTGCCATATAAAATCCATCCGCACCATCCTTAGCTGGTGAGATTTTCTTTTCTTCGACCAGTTTGAAAGCAGAATTTTCAGCGAGAAATCGCGAAACCTGCTCTTCATTTTCCGAAGGAAGGATACTGCAAGTCGCATATACCATCATGCCGCCGGGTTTGAGCATGCGACAGTATGAAGAAATGATTTCGTGCTGAGTTTGACGTACACTGTCCAGAAATTCAGGTGAAAGTTTCCACTTAGCATCGGGATTACGGCGCAAGACACCCAGACCGGAACAAGGCACATCGAGCAATAGCCGGTCTGCCGAATTGTGGAGCCTTTTAATGGTCTTGTTACTTTCTATTGGCCTTGTTTGTAGAATATGAACACCATTTCTGCGAGCCCGCTTTTGCAATTCCTCTAATTTCCAATCTTCTGTATCCAAAGCAATGATGCTGCCTTTATTTTCCATCAATGCAGCCAAATGCAATGACTTGCCTCCTGCACCGGCACAAGCATCCACTACCCTCATTCCAGGCTCCACATTTAAAAATGGAGCAATACACTGCGAACCAGCATCTTGCACTTCGAAGTAACCCTTTTTGAACAGGTCACTTTGAAAAATATTGCCGCGTTTGCGTAGCACCAGGGCATCTTTGGCAAGCGGTGAAGAGTCGGATTGCCAGTCCTCAGCCTGTAATTGTTTCTTCAATTCCACCACAGTGGTTTTAAGGGTGTTGGCGCGAAGCACCACATCCGCAGTTTGATTCAGGGCCACTATTTCAGTATTCCAGTTTTCACCCAACTCGGCAAGTCCAATCTCATCCAGCCAATCAGGGATTGACTGAATGATTATTCGCTGCTTTTTATAGGAAGATTTTGCAGAGAGTGTTTTCGATGTGTTTAAGCCCTTGAATTCTGTCCAGTCAGGTAAATGATGTTCTTTGAGTTGAAGATTTATACCGATGAGTCTGACCAGGTTATGGTCATCAAATGTTGGCTCCGAACCGGCGATGGCCCACAATAAGCGCCACCAACGCACAATTTCGTAGGTGTTTTCAGCCAGAAAAGCTCGGTCACGACTGCCCCATCCTTTGTCGGATTTGAGCAGTTGTTCTACTACCTTGTCGGCATACTTTCCTTCCTGAAAAATAAGGCGAAGTGCATGGGCGATTCCGTTGAGCAGAGGAGGGTGAAGCTTTATCATGGAGCAAAAATAGGTCTTTGATTTTCCTTTCAACCATGTTAATATTCTCAATTCTAAATAAACCGTACCTTTCCCAAAATTCAACACGGGAACCATGAAAACACAATTTCTTTTACTCATCGCACTACTCAGTTGGCAGACCAATGCCCAAACATTTCACCCACACAAGCATGAAAGAGCCGTCAAATTTCCGGATGTACCCGGATACCTTACCCTGGCCTGCGACCTTCACCAACACACCGTTTTTTCGGATGGCAGTGTCTGGCCAGATATCAGAATCCAGGAAGCTGCCCGCGACAGCCTGGATGCTGTTTCTTTGACAGAACACCTTGAGTACCAACCCCGGAAAGAAGACATTCCCCATCCTGACAGGAACCGTTCTTTCCAATTGGCTGAAAAATATGCCAAGCCCTACAACATCATTGTAATCAATGGTTCTGAGATTACCCGTAGAATGCCGCCGGGGCATGCCAATGCCATTTTTGTGCAGGACGCCAATAAACTTCTGATTGAGGATTCTGTGGAGGTATTCCGCGAAGCCAAAAGACAGGGAGCCTTCACTTTCTGGAACCATCCTAACTGGATTCCACAGCAAAAGACTGGTAAAGCAACGCTCACCGAAATGCATCGCATGTTGATTAAAGAGGGATTGTTGCATGGTATTGAGGTGGTAAATGATCTGACTTATTCCGAAGAAGCACTCCAAATAGCACTTGACTACAATCTGACCATCATGGGTACATCAGATATTCATGAATTAATTGACTGGCAGTTTAAAATTCCTGAAGGAGGCCACAGGCCCATTACCCTTGTTTTTGCCAAAGAAAGATCTGCCGAATCCATCAAGGAAGCGCTTTTTGCACGCAGAACAGCGGTGTGGTATAATCAAAGCCTGATTGGAAGAAATGAACACCTGGCTCCTCTCGTGTTGGCGTGTTTTTCTGTGAAAAGTGCTGAATACATAGGCGCTTCTTCAGTAGCCAAAGTTGTTTTGGCCAATGTCAGCAATGCTCCCTTTGTATTATACAACAACGGACCTTTAAATTTTCATGAGCACACTGCATTAGTCCAGATCATGCCCAATTCAGAAATCAACCTATTCGTAAAAACTGACCAGCAATTGAAAGAATTTGACCTTAAGTTTGAAGTATTGAATGCTTTTGTTGCTCCGCAAAAACATCCTTCAGTTTCTATAAAAGTTGTGGTGAAATAGGAAGAAAGCTATCGGCCATGTTATTCAGAAGTAGTAGGATTCACATTAAAGGGATATGTAGGTATTTATTCTGTCCTGCTTTTTTGCTTTCTTTAGGCTCTGATAACTGACCTGTTTTATTTATGGTAAGACCCTTCTCTGTTCTTGCCCTTTTTATGTTCGGTTTGAGTCTGAGCGCACAGAATACCATTCTGGACAGCCTGAGGCATATCTATACCATACAGTTTGATCCAACTAAGAAAGCCGATACCTACTACGATTGGGCCTACGCACTATTAAACGAAAACCCGGAAACAGGCCTTCTAAGCGCGGATACCCTTATTGGCCTTGCCAAAAAAGCAAACAGTACAAAAAACCGTTCAAGAGCGGAGTACCTGCGGGGTTATGCCTATACCCTGTTGGGAAATACGATCAGGCTCTGCCTTTTCACAAAAAAGAACTGGAACTGGCGCTGAAAACAGATGACCTTGAATTACAGGGTAAAGCACTCAACTCTGTGGGCAATTGTTACCACAATATGACGCGCAACGACAGCGCCATTATTTATCTGACAGAATCGGCCAGAGTAAAAGAAAAGGTAGGCAACCTGAAGGACCTCGCCTC
>CAYRDX010000008.1:0-13148 GCA_964423205.1 uncultured Saprospiraceae bacterium
GTGAAAATCCGTCCCAAATCAATTTAGAAAAAATCCATAGTGAGAATTGCTGATTTGAACGAAAAACAGTAGCAGACACACTAATAAACTAAATTCATCCTCCTCGCTGCTGCCAGAGATCCACGGCACTTCTGCGACTGACAATTAAATCCTGGTTTCGCCTTATCAATTATCCCATTACCGGCAAAAGTGAAGCTATTAAAACCAAACAGGCGATGGACACTAAGTGCCCATCGCTTGTTTTGATAATGAGAGATCATAGTACTTACACAACCGGTTCGTGTAAAGAATCGATCACATAGCAAATTCGGTTGAAAATATCTTCAATTACACCATTGCCTGCTATATAGTGCGCCTTCTTGGCCTTATCATAGTAGTCGAAAACCGGAGCAGTCGAGCTGTTGTACACATCAATTCTTTTCCTGATGATGCTGACATCATTGTCGTCAGAACGCCCTGAGTCTTTTCCTCTTCCGAGAATGCGTTTTATAATTTCATCATCGGTAACTTCCAGGGCGATCAGTGCTGATACCGGATGCCCCAGTTTATTCATTAACTCGTCGAGCGCCTCCGCCTGAGCAATCGTACGCGGAAAACCGTCGAAAATGATACCTCTTACATCAGGGTTCTGTTTCACTTTGTTTTGCAGCATTTCAATGGTAACCTCGTCGGGGACCAGGCTGCCTTTATCCATGTAACTTTTCGCCTTCAGACCAAGTGGTGTCTGGTTTCCTATTTCGGAGCGAAACAGGTCGCCGGTGGAAACATGAAGAAAGCCATACTTCTCGACCAGTTTGGCGGCCTGTGTGCCTTTTCCTGAACCTGGAGGTCCAAATATGATCAGATTAATCATGGTGTTAGTGTTATAGTTTAATTCTAGCTGAAACCTTGGCAGGACTGTTAAGCATTTTTGCCAAGGGCTGGGCAAATAAAAGAATCCTGATAAAATCGAATTGCATAGGAATCCTTCCCTAAAAAATGATTTCTATCATCCCCACGGGATAAAAAAAGCAGATTGAATCAACTCAAATCGAACTTAATACCCTGGGCAAGGGGAATTTGTGTGCTGTAATTGATAGTATTTGTCTGGCGCCTCATGTAGGCCTTCCACGCATCTGAACCACTTTCACGTCCTCCTCCGGTTTCTTTCTCACCACCGAAAGCGCCACCGATCTCAGCACCACTTGTTCCAATATTTACGTTTGCAATTCCACAATCAGAACCTGTAGTGGAAAGGAATTTCTCAGCTTCTCTCAGGTCATTGGTCATGATGGCAGAGGAAAGGCCCTGTGGGACGCCGTTTTGTATGGCTATTGCTTCATCCAGTTCGCGGTATTTCAGAAGGTAAAGTATGGGTGCAAAAGTCTCATATTGCACCACCGGCGTTTCGGGAGTTACCTCTGCAACACAGGGTTTGACGTAACATCCACTTTCGTATCCATCACCTTCCAAAACTCCACCTTCTACCAGGAATTTCCCACCCTGCTCCTTGATTTTTGACAAGGCGGACAAGTAAGTTTCAACAGCTTGTTTGTCGATAAGGGGGCCCACATGGTTATGTGCATCCAAAGGGTTGCCGATTCTGATCTGCCGGTAGGCGGCAGCAAGTTTAGATTTCACTTCCTCAAAAATGCTCTCCTGAATGATGAGCCTCCGCGTAGATGTGCAACGCTGTCCGCAGGTTCCAACTGCACCGAACAGTGCTCCGGTGAGCACCAGGTTCAGGTCGGCGCTGGGTGTGACGATGATGGCGTTGTTGCCGCCGAGTTCCAGCAATGAACGCCCGAGGCGGGCAGCAACTGTTTGCCCAACGGTTTTTCCCATACGGGTACTTCCCGTAGCCGAAACGAGTGGCACCCTTTTATCTTTTGTCATAAATTCCCCGACCTTGTAGTCGCCATTGATGATATTGACAACACCTTCCGGCACCTCATTGGCGACCAATACTTTTTTAAAAATATTCTGGCAGGCCACACCGCAGAGGGGTGCTTTTTCGGAAGGCTTCCATATACACACATCGCCACAAACCAGGGCTATCATGGCATTCCAGGACCAAACGGCCACCGGAAAATTAAAGGCACTGATGATGCCGACGATTCCAAGCGGGTGCCATTGCTCGTACATCCTGTGGTGAGGCCTTTCGGAATGCATGCTCAATCCGTATAGTTGGCGGCTGAGTCCTACGGCAAAATCGCAGATGTCAATCATTTCCTGTACTTCACCCCAACCTTCCTGCAGGCTTTTGCCCATCTCATAACTGACGAGCCTGCCCAAACCGTCTTTATGCTTGCGCAATTCTTCACCATACTGCCTCACGATTTCACCACGTGCGGGTGCGGGCATTTCTCTCCAAACCAGGAATGCTTTTTCGGCTTCCCGGACGATAGCCTCGTATTGCTCATGACTTGTCTGGCTGACACTGCCGATGAGTGAGCCATCGACCGGCGAATAGGAGTGGATGTATTTTCTGCTCTTTAATTCCCGGAGTCCGCTGCTGGTTCCGGCGTTGTGTTTTTTTATGCCTAATTTTTTTAGAAAATCCTGGTTCATCAAGTCAGTAATTGAATGGTTTATCAATGAAAGTTGGCAAAGATAAACAGATGCAGGTGCAAAATGGAGCTCAACCACAGACTCTGCCCTGTTAACTGATGCTTGTCGAAAATATCGATTGGGGAAAAAGAAAGGTGAAAAGCGCTTATCTGACGCCGAATTCCATGTCGAGGCGGATGGAAAATGTTTTGGTTGGAAACCCTCGAAGCCTTTCCAGTTTTACCTGAATATTGATTTTTTCATTGTACAGGAGGTCTTTAACATCCTTGATGTTGCTCGGCACCAGACTCAAATCCATTCCCGGCTTGAATGGCACAGGGTCTCTGTAAAATATCTCCTTGCCGCAGTTTTCGGTGTTTACACCCAAGGGGCAGATTCTGACTGAAACGACATCTATGAAATCGAGATCTGCCTCGCCAAAAACAACACTCAACGTAGCCCTGTTGGGGCGGATGCTTTTAACTCCACTGGTATCGAGGCCATGTCCGGCCAAGGCGATCATGGTGTTGGTGCGAATCTCTCTAATTGGAATGTAGTAGGTAAAAGGTGGTTGAAAAGTGGGGTCAACCTGAAAACTCAAATTGGGAATGGAAAAGGTGAAAAGGGCCGGGTCTGATTTTTCGCAGGAAAATATCAGAAAGCTGAGCAGAGCTAAAATTGAAATCTTTTTAATCATCAGAGTATTATTTCTCAGGGTTTTGTTTTTGCGAAGTAAAAATTTTCTGACAATTTAATTTCACAAATTTGAACAATGCGTTTCTTTTGCTACAAACACTTAAATTGCCAACCGAGTTTGTTTACAAAGCTCCAAAATCATTTCCATGGGCGAAGCAAAAGTATCTATAGCTAAAGATCAAAAAGTCATGCAGCAATTCGTGCGCAATTTGCTGAATGATGTCAGGTCTTTGGACTACATGATTGAAAACGACCTTTTTGAAACGGACATTGTGCGTATAGGCGCCGAACAGGAGATGTGCCTCGTTGACACCCGGAATTTCAAACCTGCAAAAATCAATATGCAGGTGATAGATAAAATGCCGGACTCCCCCTGGCTCGATACGGAACTGGCGCAGTTCAATCTGGAAACCAACATGACACCTCAGGAATTCACCGGTGATGCTCTCTGGCAATTGGAGCAGGAGAACCTGCTGTATCTTGGGAAAATCCGCAGCATTCTGAAAGAGTTTGATGCCGATGTAGTCCTGACGGGGATCCTGCCAACGCTTTTGAAGTCGGATCTGGACCTGGAAAACCTCACTCCCAAACCCCGCTACAAAGCTTTGATGGATGCCCTGCACAGCCAGTTGATTGGGTCAACCTTTGAATTGAACCTCAACGGAATTGATGAACTCAATGTAAAACACGATTCTCCACTACTGGAAGCCTGCAACACCAGTTATCAGGTGCATTTGCAGGTTGGCCCGCGCGAATTTGCCTGTCTGTACAATATTGCCCAGACTTTGGCTGCCCCGGTGATGGCGATTGCAGCAAATTCACCACTTGTTTTTGGAAAGCGATTATGGCATGAAACGCGAATAGCCCTTTTCCAGCAGTCTTTGGATACGAGGTCATCGCACGACCACCTGAGGGAGAGATGTCCCAGGGTTAATTTTGGAAGCGACTGGTTGAAAGAGTCGATCCTCGAAATTTATAAGGAGGATATTACCCGTTTCAGAATTTTGATGACTGCCGATGAAACAGAAGATTCATTTGACAAATTGATGAAGGGAATGGTGCCCAAGCTGAAAGCACTGCAAGTTCATAACTCGACAGTCTATCGCTGGAACCGGCCATGTTATGGTATCAGCGAAAATGGCAAGCCACATCTCCGAATAGAGAACCGGGTATTGCCAGCCGGACCAACGGTATTGGATGAAATAGCCAATGCAGCATTTTGGCTGGGTGCTATGGTTGGTATGAAATCCCATTGCGAGGATGTAAAGAAGAAACTTTCCTGGGCTGACGTCAGGGATAATTTTGTTAAGGCGGCACAGTTCGGAATCGACTCAAAGTTTAACTGGTTTGGTGATTCCAAGATCTCCGTAGTTGACTTGGTTTTCAATGAGTTATTGCCTTTTGCAAGAACAGGTCTTAAGGAACAGAAAATAAGAGATGAAGATATAGACCGGTACCTTGGTGTAATTGAGGAACGTGCCAAGAGGCACACCAATGGTGCCAGATGGCAACTCAGGGCATTTACCAAACTTAAAGATTCCATCACCACCGATGAAGCTGCTGCAGTGGTTACGGCTTTTATGGTTAAGAATCTGGAAAATGAAATACCGGTCCACCTTTGGGAACTGCCTGAGGCGGCTGAATTGGAAAGTTATGTTCCCACGCGATTAAGGGTGGAGGAGTTTATGACTACGGATCTTTTTACGGCCCAAAAAGATGACCTGGTGGACCTCGTAGCTGAAATGATGAACTGGCAGAAATTGCGCTACATGCCTGTGGAAGATTCCAAGGGTAATCTTACCGGATTGATTACCTCCCGTTTGTTGCTGCGGCATTATTCAAAGCAAATAAAGAAGGAAAAGGAAGGTCCCGTGACAGTCAAGGATGTCATGATTCAAAAACCTCTGACAGTATCACCCAAGACTCCCATCCTGGAGGCCATGCGTGTGATGCGTGACCGGAAAATCGGCTGTCTTCCGGTGGTCAAAGGTGTAGATAATGAACTGATTGGAATTATAACCGAAATGGATTTCCTGAGAGTTACTTCCCGATTGATGGAAAGGCTGGATGCAAAATGACAAGAAGCGATTCAGGCCCTGTCACTACAATTTAACCATACTGACCTGAATCGCTTCAAAAATTTATAAGCCAAGAACGGCCGGATTCATACCCATAGTTGAAAAACCTCCGTCATGATAGAGGTTCTGCATGGTAATCATCTTTGACAAATCAGAGAATAAAAACACACAGTAGTTGGCGCAGGCTTCGGCAGAGGCATTGCCAAGCGGCGACATTTTATCGGCATACTCAAAGAATTCCTGAAACCCTTTCACACCCGAACCTGCTGTGGTCATAGTTGGTGATTGAGAAATGGTATTTACCCTCACCTTCTTTTTGGTTCCGTAGTGATACCCAAAGCTTCTGGCAAAACTTTCCAGCAATGCTTTTGATTCAGCCATTTCGTTGTAGTCGGGGAATACCCTCTGAGCAGCTATATAAGTGAGCCCTACAATACTTCCCCAATCTTTCATGGCATCCTGCTTCATGAGTGTCTGCATAACCCGGTGAAAAGAAATAGCACTGATATCAAAGGTTGTTTTCATCCAATCGTAATTCAGATCGGTGTATTCCTTTTTCTTGCGCACATTCAATGACATGCCTATAGAATGGAGAACAAAATCAATACCGCCGCCAAAATGTTCTGTTGAGGACTTAAACAGGTTTTCGAGATCTTCCATCGAAGTTGCATCGGCTGGAATCACAGGAGCATTCAGACTTTCAGAGAGTTTGTTGATTGCTCCAAAGCGCATAGCAACGGGTGCATTGGTCAACACCAACTTTGCTCCTTCCTCAGCGCATCGCTCTGCCACCTTCCACGCAATTGATTGTTCGTCGAGTGCGCCGAAAATGACGCCGGTTTTGCCTTGCAATAAGTTGTTTGCCATTTTTTTGTTTGATTGTTGAGTTAAGGATTGAGTTTTCTCTTTCGGTTTAGGGCCGTAAAATTAAAAATTGTCTTTAACTGGAGGTTATACTATGACAGGGATGGAGAAATTAAGACTAGTCCGTGAGACTAATGCCCTATCTTGATGACAGTAAAGATTGATGAGCTTATGAATTTCAGACCGGCAACCGCAAATTTACCTTAGCAAGGTAATGTTTCCCTTCTTGAAGAATTCATCACCACTGTAGCAGGTAACCTTCAGGTAATATCCATAAACATCGGGAGACAGGGGTTGCCCTTTGAAAGTGCCATCCCAACCGGCAGCTTTATCCGTACTTTCATAAACCTTTTGCCCCCAGCGATTATACACTGCGAATTCCATTTTATCAATGATATGGCTTCTGACGTACAACACGTCATTTCTGCCATCACCATTGGGGGTAAAAGCGTTGGGAATGAAAATATTAGATTCGACGCAGTCTGGATTAATAACGGCAACAGTAACCTTTCTCTCCAAAGTGCAATTTCCTTTGTCCGTTACAACCAGTGTATATGTCGTCGTCGCTGAAGGGGAGGCTTTGGGATTGTGAATGGATGGATTCGACAAACCACCCTGAGGTATCCAATTATAGGTATAGGTTGGGTCAAACTTTACCCCCAACTGAGAGAACTGTCCGGAGTTAAAGATGATGGTGTCCTTGCTCGAACTGATAGCTCCAATTGTCGGTTCGATGTTGTAGAAAGCTACCCTTGTGCTGTCACTTGCTTTGCAACCAAACTGGTTGCTGACATTCATGGTGAACGTTGTATTCGAAGGAATATTCACAATAATTATACTGCCATCACCCTGTACTTCCTGAATATACGCAGTTGGTGTCCACTGGAAATTCAGTTTCTGCCCGGGAGAATTATTGATCACGGAAATTCTCAGTGGTGCCTTTTCGCTGCAAAAATTATAAGCACTTGCCAAGGTTACATCTACTGGTGCAGATGTAATCTTTACCTGAGCCGTTTCTTTACATCCCAGGGTGTCACTGGCCATTACGTAATAAGTCTGGGTCGTGCCTGGCCTGACGGATATATTGGCAGTAGTTCCGATGGGATTGGAAAAATCAGCATTAGTGGCCCAGACAAAGTTTTTGGCTATAGCAGAGCTAACCGAAGCATTGAGATTCAAATCGGTAGGTTTGCAGATTACTGAGTCTGTGGGCAATGTTTTTAACCCTATAGGATCATTGACTCTCACCTGCACCGTTTGTACAAGCGAACACGTATCTGCTCCATTAAATCCGAGAATGGTGGCGACGTATTGCTGGTTCCTGGTTAAAGTAGCTACAGGATTAGGGCAATCATAACAACTCAAACCCACTTTGGGTGACCAACTGTATTGCAGATTGGTATTGCCGCCGGGATTGATCGGAGTTTGCACGCCCGGACAAATCGTTACAACGCCCCTGATTACAGGATCGAAAGTATAAGTGGTCAGATTGACTGTTTTAGTCTCTGTGCAACCCCATTGATTTCTGACTTTTGCTGAAAACAGTGCTGTGGTTCCCTGCAATGAGGATACAGAAGGACAGGACGTGTTCCCACCTGCAAGTATTTTTCCTCCATTGGACGCGGTCCACTCAAAGCTGAGCAAGTCACTGGCGTCTTTATTGGTTATGCAGATATTATAAGAAGGCTGCGGGCAGGTGTCGATGATGCCGTTGCCATCCACAGCGAGGTCGAGTTGGTAATTGTTAACCACTACAGTATCTGTTGCGGAACAATTGGAACTGTCTGTGGCTTTGACCAGATAGGTGTTTTTTGTAGCCGGGTTCACTGATAGGGAGCTTCCTGCTCCAAGAATACTGCCCTGAAGTGTAGTCCATTGCAAGGTTACGGGCACGTTTGCGGTAGCGCTAATGGATATGGGAGATCCGCAAGTGAAGGTGTCAACAGTTTCCGTTATATCGATTACAGGAGGCAAAACGACAGCCACATCAAAAGTTCGGGCACAAAAGCCATCGCCAAATCCTTTTGAGATGGTAACCTGGTAATTGGCTGATTTGGTCAATGTTACCACCGGGTTAGGAGAGGTAGCACCCGGTCTGAGCCCAGTGGATGGACTCCAATTGTAGCGCATTGTGATGTCTGCTCCAGGATTGAGTTGTGTTTCCACGCCAGGACATGCTTTTACTTCCGTAAAAACTGTCGGCTTGAAAAGAAAAGTTGTAATGGGCCTGGACACGGAAGCTGTACATCCGTATTGATTGGTCACCTGAAGAGTATAAGTTGCAGTTTGTCCCGGTTCCGGTGTTATGGCCGCGACACTCGATGCATTCAAGGGGGGAAATAGTCTATTTGCAGGCGTACTCTTCCAGGTGTATTGGAGCGTATGGTCTGGCACATCGTTTTTGGCTGCAAGAGTGATCTTTTCATCGGGGCATTTTTGATTAGGGTCTGGAATAGATACTTTAACGGATTCATTGGCTACAAATACAAATTTCTCATCCTTGCAGCCGTATCTGTCAGTGCCAACCACCCTGAACCAGGTATCAACAGCTGGTGCTATAGGGAGCACAGGGTCTTTGCCTGCCAATCCACCCGGATTCGCCGTCCAGGTGAAAGCAGTTGGGTTGACATTGGAAATAGCCCTTAACTCAACCAAATCCCCACAGGTAAATGTATCCTGGCTTGTAAGAATTTGAATTTTAGGAGGGACAAAAACAGTAACAGTCTTAAAGATGGTACAGGTATCCGGAGTAAAACTGGTAATCCGGACCTGGTATTGAGAGGTTAGTTTCGGTGAAATTTTGGGATTGGGCAAGGTAGAATTTGTCAGTCCGGGACCATTCCAGAGGTAAGCATACTTAGTATCTCCGGCAGGATTCATAGCCAAAGAGTCTCCCAAACACAATATCAACGTATCCGGAATGTTGACTTTGATAAAATTCAGTTTCAGAGTTTCGGTTCTGGTTCCTGAACATCCGTTGGGGGTGCCGATGGTTAGGGAGATGGTAAATTCCTGACCGGCATATATTTTAAAAACAGGACTTGGAAGAGTAGAGCTAAGTCCGGTGCTTGTTTTCCAAAGCCAACTGTTCGTATTGTTCAAAAAGTTTACAGAGGTGTCATAAAATTTGACCTCCATACTGTCCGCATCACAGGTAAGAAACTCGTAACGGAAGGCAGGCGTGAATTCAGGATCAGTAATCGTTACGTTCTTGTAAACCGTATCCCGGCAACTCACATTCAGGCCAATAGTCAGCATAACTCTGTAAGTTCCGTTTGCAGAGTACGTGTATGATGGGTTAATTTCTTTTGATATATCAGTGGTAGTTGAGGGGTCTCCAAAGTCCCAATGGTATTTAAAAGCGTTGGTGCTTTTGTTGAGGAACCTGACTACGCTTCCACTGCATTCTATTTGGGCATCAAAGTCCAGCACCATATTTTCATCGACGACGGCTACATAAACGCTGTCGGTTTTGCTGCACCCAAACTGGTTGATGGCTTCCACCTTGTACACTCGTTCTCCCGGTGTTTTCTGAATTACCGGGTTTGGAACATTCGTTGACCCAAGTATTCCCTCTGTTGGTGTCCAGCGCCAGAATAGTTGGTCATTTGGGTCAAGGTTTTTGGCAGATACTTTCAGTTCCTCATTGGTGCAGATCAGTTGTTGCCCTGACACTTCTATATCAACAGGGCCTCCACTGATTTTTACAGGGTTATAATAATGGCATCCGTGCTGGTCTGTTGCTCTGACGGTGTACGTTTTGCTACCTGAAACATTGGCAATGAACTTTGGCCCACCCTCCACCTGAATGGCACCATCAAACCAACCTAAGGTTACAGGCTGCAATACCGTAGTGGCGTTAATCTCCACTAAAGACTCACAAGTTTTTACGTCGTCTTTATCCACCGATAAACCTGGTTCTCTGGGAACATTGACATGTACAGTTTTAGTGAGAAAGCACGTATCGGCCGAAATATTCATCACCTGAACAGTATAGGTAGTGGGATTACGGGGATTTGCCAATGGACTGGGCGATGTGGTTGGGTCTGCACATCCATCACAGGATAATCCAAAATCCGGCGACCATTTATACTTGTAATTTGGGTCTCCTCCCTTATTGAGTACCACGCCGCCATTCAAACAGCCCAGCACTTCTGGTGCAGTCAGGCCCGGCAGTTTTGTTATGGAAATGTTCAGGTTGACGGGAAGCGTCGCCGAAATGCAATTTTCCTGAGTGTAAACAGTGAGTTTAGCACCCAGTGTACCTGATTTATTAACCGTAATGCTTGGATTTTGCAATGTTGAACTGCCATTGAAAGCACCCGAAAATTCCCAGAACCAGCTCTTTGTGTTCGATAAACTGTTTAGTGTTTGGTCCCTGAATGAAATGGTGACTTCATTTTCGCTGCAATTCGTGTATTCGTAATCAAAGCGAGGCAGTAAGATTTTCTCTTTTGCGTTAATCACCTTGATAAGAGTATCACGGCAGATTGAACTGGCTGCCGTTGTCAAGGTAACAGAATAAGGGCCGTAAGAGGGAAAGATAAAAAACGGGCTTGTTTGGGATGAGGTATCGTTGGTAGAGTTTGGGTCTCCAAAATTCCAGAAATAACCAGCAGGGGAATTTTGGCTGGTATTATTGAACTGAACCATCCTTGCATCACATCCCAGTACTTCCTGAAAAGACAATACGGGTTTGGGAAGCACATTTACCCGAACAACTCCAAAAGATTCACAAAGGCCATCATAACCCGTAATGGTTACAGCATAGTTAGTCGTTTGAGTTGGAGATACACTTGGGTTTGGGGAATTTCTTTGCGCTGGCGGCACAGGGGCATCCCAGGTATATTTAAAACCAGTAGTTATGGCATTGGGATTCAAACTGATGGAAGACCCGCTGCATACATTCAATTCTTTGGGCAGAGAGTTCAGCGGATTATTCCCGCCAGTTGTGAAAAATTTGGTGAGACTGCGTATGCATCCATTCTTGGACCTCACCGTCAGTTTTACTGTTCCCGAAACATTGGAAGGTAATTCAAAAACCGGGTTTTTTTCACCTGATGTCAATTTTGTGCTGCTATATGTGAGCTCCCAAAACCAAATGGATGGTGGCGATACAGCATCTTTGGACAAATCCTTTAAAACCAGAACTGTTTTAAATGTGCAGTCGTAGTTTTCAATGCTGAAGTCAGCGGTTAGCGAGTTTTTCTGAAGAAAAATGGTGTCAAAGGTAACTGCCTGGCATTGGTTGCCGGGCTCCGCAACCAGTGCAATTACATATTTCCCGGTATCGGGATATGTTATCGTGGGCTCGCGTAAAGAAGATTTCCAGGTTGTATCCGGCCAATTAAAATACCATTGGAAAGTCTTGGCAAGATTCGTTTTATTCTTGAAGGCAACGGTTTGGTTGTCGCATTGCGCATCTGGTGCATCAATGGTTGGCATGATTTGCTCACAAATTCCAACATTGTATTGAAGGTCACGGCTCACAACGGACATCAGAACGCCATTCCTGTATTCTTCAACCTGCACACCTACAACGAATTGCCCCGAAGCAGTTGGAAGGCCGGTAATGAGGCCTGTTTTGGGATTTATGGCAAGTGGAGTACCTGAGCCCAGCAGGTTGCTAAGGCCATATCGTGGAGTTACCCACCTTACCGGGGTATAGGGGGGGGCGGAAGCAACCTGAGGCTGCGGGATAGAAATCGTTGCACCGGTATTGGGTGTGTAAAATTTATAGACCAGGCTGTCCCCGTCAATATCAGTTGCAGCATGTGGGTGTTCCAATGGTTTATTTACACAAACAAAAACTGGAGGGGTGAATCCAAACCTGGGACTGGAGTTACACTGTTGCCGGGCAGCTGCTGACAAGTACACAACATAGGTAGCACCTGTTTCAATCGGGTTAACTATGTTATTGATGGTGCCGTTCCGGCAACAACGCTGGTACACAAAATAAAATCCGCCTGATTGTGTCAAGGTAACCGTGGCTTCATAACGCGCTCTTTCTACACAGATGTCAGATGGTGGGAACAGACAAGGAGCGTTGGAAATATTGTTAGGTATGGTGTCGGACGTCAGAATAGGAAGATTAAGCGTAGTCACCAGTTGAAGTGCATCGTTAAAAACTGACACCCTTGCCGGTTGGTCAAAAGGAGCCTGTCCGTAATAGCAATCACGGTAAACGTCGAGGAATATTTTGAATTGGTTGTTCCCAAGGCACCTGTAGCTTATTTCTCCTCCAATGATATGAGTGGCGTACAGATGTGAATTGCTGGCCAATCCGATAATGGCCAGCATTATAGGCAAATACCTTCTTCGAAAATATCTTTTGATGTTCACAATCATGGCTGGAGGATAAAATAATTCTTTTGGGTTAATGGCCGCTTTTCAATCGAATCAGTTTCCATTGCCGGCAACTCTTCTGGCTCCGATTATTGCCACCCTTCGTTCAATAGATGCCACAACACTGTAAATACTCTCGCGTTCATCATCAAGGCGGTCACTGATGAATTGAGGTGCCAGTTTTTCACCATAGCCTACAACTTCCATTGTTAGCATTCCTCTGCGTATATAAGGCATCAAGGCTCCATTGTTCCAGGTTTCAAAGTGGTTTTTCAGGCAATCTGCCCTGCGTTGCGACAGGTCGAAATTGTAATCGGCACTGGCTCGGGGACTGGTAAATCCCTGAATGACCAATTCAACTTTGAATCCGCCTTCTTTCAGAATTTCAAGTGTGTTTTCAGTGAATCTCAATAAGGATTCATATCCGTTGTTTACCTCTCTGTCGAAGAAGCGCTCAATTCTTCCTGCAGCAATAAAGCTGTCTTGTCCGATCAGGGATTTGATGTATTCTTTTCTGAAAACTTCCCTCCTCGGCATGTAATCCAACCAGGTAGATTCATAGGAAAGTGAGGTGGTTCGATTCCGTGTTTTAGGGTCGGGGTGGTCGTTATCGAAATAGATAACCAAGGGAGGGAA
>CAYRDX010000008.1:13158-80905 GCA_964423205.1 uncultured Saprospiraceae bacterium
TCCTTAGGCTTCAGGTTCAATATCTGGTTAATGAGCGAAGTATTGAAGTCGTTGCGAAGGTCGATTCTGGAGGTGTCGGAGAAATAGGCGACTTTAGAGCCGATTAATTCATACAGCTTTCCCCTTTCCAACTCAAAAGAAACACTGTTGTCATCGGGGTTTCTTTTAAAATCGACTTCTTGGCCGTCCACTGCCAAACGCACCTCTACCCCCCTAAGCGGGTTCATGGTTTTCTGGTTATAGGTCATGACATTGAGCATCACCGCCACAGGCAGAAGATACAACTTTCTTTCTATGTCGCTTATGGTCTCCCCTCGCAGGTTGCTCAGGTCAATGGTATCGTGTAGGGGGTAAAAATTAGGTTTCGACGCTTTGATAAAGTATTTATTCCCAAGTTTTAAGATGAAATTATATTCGTTTGAATCAGGGTTTGAAACCACATTTTTTATCTCAACACCATCCGGCCTTATTTCGGTAATTTCTATTTTTGCAGCATTTAAAGGTGTTTCATCGCGTTTGCTGAAAGTTAAAATCCTAAGATTAATGACTTGCACACGGAATTGGTAAATATCATTACAGCATGCTTCAAATTCAGGCTCCAAAACGCGGCTTCCCAGACGGCTCGATGCCAGATATCCAAAAGTTTGCTCAGCATCGGTCCAAAAATGTATGTCGTTGTAACTGCTGTTAAATGGCGAAGGCAGATGTAGTATTTTTCCCCAGGTGCCTGCTGCCCGTGTAGTTTTGTAAATATCAAAACCACCAAAACCGGGCCTGCGGTCAGAGCTGAAATAAAGGGTTTTACTTACTGAATGGAAAAATGGCGTCACATCGTTACCTGCAGTGTTCAACTCCGTAAGGTTTATCGGTTTGTTTAATTCACCCTCCGGTGAAATAATGGATGCCCAAATATCTAATTCTCCTTTTCCGCCAGGCCTGTCAGATACAAAATAGAGCCATTCACTTTTGGTATCATCATGAAAGCCGATGTCGGGTTGCGTAGCGGTATGTCCGGGCAGGTTAATAAAGTCAGGAAGTTTCATTGCAGGCCCATATGTGCCGTTTGACAGGATGTTTCGGTAATAGATATTGCAATGAATTATTGCTGTTTCACCAACATAGTCACAAACAGTGTAATAGACCCTTGTATTTGTGGTATTGAAAGCAGTATGTGCAGTTTGTTTATTCAGGTCGTTAAAACTGGCAGGGCTTATTTGGGAATCCCCGTCCCTGAACTCCATAACCTGTGAATATTGCCTGGGGGGCATTCCCTTTTTCCAGGGCCGCAGATTGTTTTCCGTTGAAAAATATAATTTATCACGGTTTTTAAGTGCGCCAAATTCGGAGTATTCTGAATTAATGGTATTTGGCAGCCTTTCCAGAAGTATATTGGGATCGGTCTTTTTGATATTTTCAATCACCCAGTCTAACCCGTCAATTTCCATCAAAGCCAGCCTGTAGAATTCATCAGGAACCGATTCACTGACTTTGCTGATAAACTTGTGAAACAATTCCCTGGAATCTTCGAATTTTCCTTGTTTCTTCTTTACGGTAGCCAGCCAATATGGTGTCAGTGGGTAAACTTCTGCATTGTCGAGCGCCAGTACTTTTGAATAGGCCGTATCGGCATAAGTGAAAGATTCAAAAAGGCGGGCAGCATCTGCATATTTATATAAGACTTCCGGCTTTTCGCCTTCAATGGCGATGGCCTCCTGATAATACTTCATAGCGGCAAAATAGTTCTTGCCGGCAACTGCCTCATCGGCAGCTTTCATATATTGTCTGAAAGTCTGACTACTGGAGGGACTCAGGCAAAATGTTGCCAATAAAAATGCAAAGCAATATCGTTTCATAATACTTCCAGGAAGGGCAATATCACCATAATATTTGCCTTCCTGCTTAATGTTTGGTTTTTAATAAAAGGGTGTTTTGGTCAGGGTCATTTTAATCATTTATATCAATGGGCATGCTTTAAACGCCCTCACAGGATATACTTTATGAATGATATACCGCAAAGTCAGCTCTGGTCCTCCGTTGCGGTTGGTGGCAACAGAAAAATTGGACACATTGAGATCCCACGACAAACCCACCATCCATTCCCTGTACAGGAATTCCACCATGGGGTACAAGGCGTCGCCTCTTGCGTTAAACCTGTAGCCAAAGCCCAGTTGCACTGCAATTTCATAGCTTCTTTTGGTGCTTATATAAAATCGTCCGCCAGCACCGGCTAAGGCTTCCAGATAATTGCCCTGAACCTGGGCAGTGCCATGACCAACCAAATCCAGATTATTGCTCACCTGAAGTGTAGGCAAAAAATAAAAACTCAGCCGGGGGTCCAGGCGGCTTTTATCAGACCGTTGATAACTTTGATTGGGTTGGTTAAGATGAAAAGCAGCAAATCCAATGTCAACCTTTGAGCGTGTGGCTTGCTTTTGTCCACGCCAATTGACACCAGCCCCGAGATCGGGGAACATAATATTTTCGTCGTCGAATGATTCCCCTTTTTCAAGATGTGGGTCAAATCCGAAACCATTCCACTGGCTGTCAAAGGTCAGATTATTGAAATCAAACTGTCTTTGCCCAATACCAGCATAGATTCCAAAAGAAACAAAGTTCTCAAGGTCGAGCATACGTGTATAAGAACCAGAAATGGATATATTATTGTTGGTGACTCTGGCATCACCGGCTTTGTCGTGAAATATGGTAATTCCAGAATTCAGCCACCATGATTCCTGACCGATGTCATAATATTTCTTGTCAACGGCGGCGTAATAAGTCTCAAATGGGGCGAGCGCCTTTTCCCATTGACTTCGGTAGGCTCCGGTAAATCGGATGTCTCCACGGGAAACTCCTGTGAGCGCTGGGCTCAGATAAAGGGGGTTGTTGTAGAATTGGGAAAAGTGAATATCCTGTGAATACATTCCTGCATTCAGGCAAAGGGAGATAATCAGCCCTGTCAGGAACCGTTTCAGAAAATTCGTTTTCAAAATATGTTCATTGAGCAAGCATTCAGATAACCCTTCCTTTCCAATTGACCTACTCAATTTTTCAGGGTTATGACAGGTAGTTGTTTGGAGCATAGGGATATGTGAAAAGCTGCCACGGGATTCTGATGCAAATTGCAAAAAAAATCCACATGAGTAAACACCGATGCTTTGCTTGTTGCTTCTCAATGTAGTTGGGCAGTTTATGAGGTGCTTAATTTTACAGACTTGTTCGTGTTGAATTTTTCTTTTTGGCTATTCTTCGTCAAAAAAACCTTTGTCTAAACCAAACGCTAAACAAGCCATACCAATGCTATTATGCCTATAAAATAGCACGGGTCGTTCTCGTGTGGTTTTGTAAAGAATTGTATTGTTCTGATTCGTGTTATGGGGTGGAAAAAGTAAGTGTGATTACCCCGAAACAGGAACAAATAAACAAAAAAACATTAATAAGTCGTCTGTCTGTTAAGTGCAGGAATCTAATATTTTGTCAATTGTTGGACTGTGAAGGACTTTCAAATTTCTTTTGGCAGGGCAACCTAATACCGTTGGAATGCGTTCCACCAATCCGTTTTATCTTTACATCACTGGATGATTGGGTATTGATTTCTGTTTCAAATCTTTCCAGGTAATCATAATTTATGTACAAAGACAAGAAAGTAGTTTGTGTATTGCCGGCCTATAATGCGGCCCTCACGTTGGCGCAAACCTTTGCCGAAATCCCGTTTCCACTGGTGGATGAAGTCATTCTGTGTGACGATGCCAGCAGGGATAATACCGTGAATGTGGCAAAGGAATTGGGAATCAAACATATTCTCAGTCATGAAAATAATCTCGGATATGGCGGCAACCAAAAATCTCTTTATAATAAAGCCTTAGAGTTGGGTGGAGACATCATCATCATGTTGCACCCAGATTATCAGTACACTCCAAAACTGATTCCTTCTTTTGTCAACATCATTGGAGAGGGTCTTTATCCTGTTGTCCTTGGGTCTCGCATTCTCGGAAAAGGAGCCTTGAGAGGTGGAATGCCGCTCTATAAGTACTATTTCAACAGGATACTTACTCTGATTCAAAACCTTTTGATTGATTACAAACTGTCGGAATACCACACTGGTTACAGGGCTTTCAGCAGGGAAGTTTTGTTAAATGTGGATTATAATGCGAACTCGGACGATTTCGTTTTTGACAACCAGATGCTTTCGCAAATCATTTACGCTGGATACCACATCGGAGAAATCACTTGCCCAACTAAATATTTTGAGGAGGCATCGTCCATCAACTTTCTCAGGAGTGTGCGGTATGGACTGGGTGTACTGTGGGTATCCCTTACCCATTATTTTCAGCGAAAAGGGTTTATGAGGTTCCGGATTTATCAAAAACCCAAATAAGTTCAGTCTTTATGTTCAATGAATTCGATGGCCTTAATACCAAAATAAATGGCGGCAAGTACGAGGGTATATGTGAGCGTAGCAGTCATGAGCATGTTGGCTGATAGTTTTGTCTTCGGTTTTGACACTGCGAAACCAAAGGGCCGCAAATGTCAGGAGTCTTTTCTGGTTCTGTAACGCCTCTACTGGATTTTTACTGTATTCTTAACAAAAAAAATTCCCTCTATTTCTTTCAGGAACATGAATGGACAACTTAGAAACAACTTTGATGAGATGGTATTGAAATTCAACTGTCCGGAATTCATAACAGGCGATCCAATCTCTGTTCCCCATAGCTACACTAAAAAACAGGATATTGAAATCAGTGCCTTTTGGACCGCCATGCTTTCATGGGGACAGCGGCCAACCATCATTTCAAAGTCTAAGGAACTCTTCAATCTGATGGGGCCTTCTCCTTATGATTTTGTGAAAAATCACAGTGAAATTGACCGGAAGCCATTCCTCGGTTTTAAACACCGCACATTCCAACCAACTGACACGCTTTATTTTCTCGAATTCTTCCAATGGTTCTACGAGGAATATAAATCCCTGGAAGATGGGTTTTTGTTGGGCCTGAAACCCGAACATGTTCATGTTGGCGGTGCACTGACTGCTTTTCACACCCTTTTCTTTTCCCGGCCATATACTTCCGCCCGGACAAAAAAACACGTGCCCACACCAAGGATGAATTCTGCTTGCAAAAAGCTGAACCTGTTTCTGAGGTGGATGGTTCGTACCGATGATGCAGGAGTGGATTTCGGAATATGGAACCGAATTAAACCTTCTCAATTGCTCATTCCGCTGGATGTTCATGTGGAGCGCATTGCAAGAAAGTATGGATTACTGAAACGTAAACAAGCTGATTGGCAGGCCGTTTTGGAACTGACGGAAAAGCTCAGGGAATGGGATGTGGATGACCCTGTGAAATACGATTATGCGCTTTTTGGAATTGGTGTTTTGGAAAAGAACAATCCTCAAACAGGCTACTCCTGAACATACACCCGTTTTACCCGGCCTGAAATGGAAGTAAAAACCTCATAGGGAATGGTATCCAATACATTGGCCAGTTCTTCCACCCTTAATTCTCCTCCGGCCTCTGACTTTCCGAAAATGATCACAGAATCTCCTTCTCTTAGTTCCGGTATGTCCGTAACATCGGCCATTATCATATCCATACAGACATTGCCGATGATGGGCGCTCTTTTTTTACCAATCAATACAGAGAACCGGCCATTGCCAGCCTTTCGAAGCAAGCCATCGGCATAACCTATACTGATCGTTGCTATGCGCGAAGGTTTATCAATTCTGCCTTTGCGTCCATATCCAATTGTTTCCCCGGCATTTGCTTTTTTGATTTGTGACACAGTAGCTTTCAGGGTATTGACCGTTTGAAGTTTTGATTGCAAAATGCCACTGCTGTCAATACCATAAAGCCCTAAGCCCAGCCGTACCATTTCCATTTGATAATTCGGGAATCGCAGAATGCCGCTTGAGTTAAGTATGTGGCGCAAAGGACGATATCCAAGGCTACTGGCAAGTTGTTCGTACAAATTACTGAACTCACTAAACTGCTCTTTGGTAAACTCATCATGCTCTTTAGCCTCACTGCCGGCAAGGTGCGAGAAAATGCTTTTGACGGTAAAAAAAGTATTGCCGAAAAGAGGGTTTTTGAGTTCTCGAATCAATTCAGTCAAATCTTCTTTTTCAAAACCGAGTCTTTTCATGCCGGTTTCCAGTTTCAGGTGAATAGCTGGAAGATAATTCTCTGACAGCGAAGGGTGCTTCTTTAGAAAAGTTTGGAATTTTTTCAAAATGCCCAGGCTGTACATTTCTGGTTCGAGTCGATACCTGACAAGGGCTTCAAAAGTGGTTTCCTCGGGATTCATCACCATGATAGGCAATTGCACACCGGCCTTTCGCAGTTCCACCCCTTCATCAGCATAAGCTACACCCAAATAATCCACATGCTGAAATTCCAATAGCTTGGCTACTTCGGAACTGCCGCTTCCATAGGCACTCGCTTTCACCATGACCATGAGCCGGGTGCCCGGATTAAGATGCGATTGATACATGCGCAAATTATGCAGCAAAGCACTCAGATTTACCTCTAAGGTGGTTTGATGAATTCTGGTAGCCAGCCGATTCGCTATCTGTTCAAAGCCGAATTTCCGGGCGCCCTTCAGCAGAATGAATTCATCACGAAAATTCAAATCAGCGAAGTTTTCTAATAAGTCTGGGGTAGTTGCATAAAAACATGCATTCATGCTGGCTGGGAGTTCCTTGCGAATGGATGCCACCTCACTCCCGATTCCAATAAAGCGGTCTATTCTTTTTTCAGCAATTAGGCCGGCAACCTTTGCATATAACATTTCAGGGCTCTTCCCGCTTTGTAAAATATCCGATAGTATTAATGTCCTTTTGAGATTTTTTTTCAGCAATGGCTGATTCTGTTGTTCCAGAAAATTCAAAGCGATGGTAAGGGAAGTCAGGTCGGAGTTATATGTGTCGTTGATTATAGTACAACCATTAATTCCCTCTTTCAGCTCCAACCGCATGGCAACAGGTTCCAGCTTGCTGAGTCTGGATGCAATGATACTGGGCTCATAACCCATGCTGAGCATTAAGCAGACGCAATGAATGCTGTTCTGTATGGATGCCGCATCTGTGAATGGAACAGTTGCTTTGAAATCGGGTACTTTTGTAAATGTGCCGGCACTAATTTTCAGTTCCGTTGAATTTGCATCTTTGGCAGTTATGTATTCAACCTGAACGGAGGCAGATTTACCGGTGGCTGACCATGAAATGCATTGAGGCGGATGATCCAGTCTTGCCTGTAAGAGGTCATTCATGCTTTTTAGGATCAATGCATCATCCAGGCAATAAATGATCTTTTCTGCACTGTAGAACAACTGTGTTTTCTCCCTGAGTTTGGTTTCGATATTCGGAAATCCCTCGCTGTGAGCATCGCCAATGTTGGTTAGAATGCCAATGTCCGGAACAAGGATTTTGGCAAGGCTGTTCATTTCATTTAACTGCGAAATGCCTGCCTCAAAAATACCTAACTGATGATCTGCATTGATCTGTAAAACGGAAAGCGGCACTCCGGTTTGAGAGTTAAAACTTCGGGGGCTGCGCACGATGTGGTATTCGGGATGCATCAGTTGGAACAACCATTCCTTGACCACCGTTTTGCCATTGCTTCCAGTGATGCCAATGACAGGTAATGCAAATTGTTGGCGATGCCACTTTGCCAATTCATGAAAAGCTTGCTGGGTATTGGGGACCACCAGAAAGTTGGCATTTGGACTTGTCGCCACAACATTAGCCTCCGGCTTTTGGGAAACCAGGAAATGACGGACTCCGTTTTGGTAAAGATCCTGTACAAAATCATGTCCATCATGTCTTCTCCCTTTCAATGCGAGGAAGATGGAACTGGCAGGAAAAATGACCTGTCTGCTATCCAAAATGATGTGCTCAATTTGAGCATCAACATTTGGAGGTTGCAGGAAATAACCGCCGGTGATTTCAGCTATTTTATGAATGGAGTAACGCATTCCTGACTTTAGTTCAGCTTCATTTTTTTATGTGTTGCTCTGTTGGATTGACCATTTTAGGTAAACCCAAATAAAGCAATAGCTTTGCGGCGAATTTATAACAATAGGACGATGAAACATGAACAAACCGCTTTGCAAGCGATAATTGAATTGCCGGATAAAAGCGGAAAGGATGAAAAATTTGACCCGACAAAACTCGAAATACTCGGCCTGACGGTATTGGAGAGAACGCTGTGGACTCTGGACAGGGCAGGTGTCAAGCAGGTTCACATATTGCCAAATGGCAACAGGGAATCGCTAAAAACTATTCTGTCCAAGGAAAGAAACTGGGACCTTCAAATCATGACTCATAATGGTCAAACAAGGGACGAACTATTGGAAGCGATTTCCCCAGACGATTTGGTATTCAGCTTGTCAGAACCACTGGTAATGGAGGCATCGGTACCAGTTACTATGCTCACAGAGGTGTTGTCGGAAACCAATACAGTGATTTCCGCAAAAAACAAAAAGATATTGGTAGGCCAATCCAGATTCTTCAAAACTAAATCAACTGTTGAGTCCAGGGAGATAGACCTGCCATTTTTCTGTTTTGCCATCAAAACTGCAGAAGATGTAAAATCCGTCACTAATGCATTGATTGGGTCTTTGACAAAACCCACTGACGGTTGGGTGTCAAGAACACTGAACCGGCATATTTCAACTGCCATAAGCCGGGTGTTGGCAAAAACCAGTGTAACACCAAATCAGGTCACTGTTGTCAATGGGCTTGTTGGATTCATTCCCTGTTACTTCATGTATGAAGGTGGATACTGGAATTGGCTGATCGGCACTGGAATTTTGCACCTGACATCAGTTGTTGACGGAGTAGATGGAGAAATTGCCCGCTTGAAATACAAGAGCTCCAAATTCGGACAATCCCTTGATACTTTCTTTGACTACACTACTGCTGTAGCTGCATTAGCCTGTCTGATTTTCGGAGTCCGTAATGCTGGCTGGCCGGAGATGTTTTACCAAATAGGCCTTTCCTCAATTTTATTTACTATCCTGGCGCTCTTGGTTCTGGTGCTGTATGTCATCAGATTTAAAGGGGAGGGTGCTTTCTTTAACATTGGTTATGGATTCCGGGGCAAGACCTCAAGATTTGCCAGTTTCATGGAGTTTCTGGGCCTGTTCACAAAAAGAGAATGGTATAATCTGATATTTTTCGTGATGGCAATAGTGGGCTTGTTGCCTTGGGCGCTTGTCTATGTTGCTATTATGACTTTCTTGGTTTTCATTTTTGCAGTTAGAGCGCATTTTATCAATCGCAAAGCCTGACTCCTGATTTGGAAGAAAACCGAAATTTGGAAGAATATCGATTACCAGTTTGCATCTACAATGCTTTAATTTTCAAAGGATGATTACGTACATAAAAGGCATCATTACCCATAAAACCCCAACTTACATCGTCGTTGAGGCAGGGGGATTAGGTTATCACGTGAACATCAGCCTCAATACTTATGCAAGGTTCGAAAAGTTGGAGCATGTGAAAATTCTCACCCTTTTCCTTGTAAAAGAGGATTCACATACGCTGTACGGATTTGCAGAAGATGAAGAACGGTCTCTGTTCAGCCACCTTATTTCGGTTTCAGGTGTCGGCCCATCCACTGCTCAGGTTATGTTGTCCACGATGAATCCTGAAGAACTTAGGGCAGCAATTATCGGCGAAAACGAAGTCATGCTGCGTAAAGTCAAGGGAATAGGTCAAAAAACGGCCAAGCAGATCATTCTCGACTTGAAGAACAAATTGATCAAAGAAGGAGGTGAGGCTACCATTCCAACAGGAGCCATTAGCAGTACCATCAGGCAAGAGGCTTTGTCTGCCCTGCTTTCACTTCAGGTAAATAAGATTCAGGCACAAAAAGCACTGAATAAGGTACTGGAAGAACACCCTGCTATTAGTAGTGTCGAAGAGCTCGTGAGACAGGCGCTGAAGCAACTATCCTGAAATTGAGTATCTCTGTGAATGTTAAAATCCAGGATTTATGAAAAACCGGATACAAGATGTCGTTTTCCCGTTACTGGAGAGTGAATAGGGATTTGATGTACTTTTTTATACTTTAAATGATAAAAAATCAGTTTTGAACTCAACCATTAATTCACCTTTCCGTAAAACCTCTGGCATTGTGAAAAGACCTTAATCAGTTTTTTCCTTAATTCGCACTCATCAACCGTATTAAAGTTGGTCTTAATACTTGTAGGTTAGAATTAACGACGGGCACAATTCCCAGGATTTGCCCGTCGTTAATCATTACCGGTTAAAATTAATACTTAGAAAAGCCGGGACACAACAATAAAAGAAGGACGCCCATAGCATTATGACAAAGAATTACCTACTGACCGGAATTTTGATTGGATTTGTATGTATTGGCCTGAATGTATCTCTTCATGCCGGCAATAATATTCCGGAAAATCCCTATGAGCAGCAGTATGTTGTTTCTTCCCTGAACAAGGCTTTTCAAATTCTGCCTTCCAGAACCTTTGAAAAGTTTACCCAGGTGCCTCTTGATACCATACCGTTGAAGGATCGCAAGGGTGATTTTATCAATGATAAAAACAAAAATCCCTTTGACCTCAAAGATCCTTCTCCTGTAGTAAAATCGGTTGAATACGATCCTGTTTCGGGCAATTACATTATTACAGAAAAAATTGGAGAAGAGTATTTCCGTCCTCCGACTTACATGACCTTCGATGAGTACATGAAGTACAAAGCGAAGCAGCAGGAATCGGAGTACTTTAATTCACTTTCTGGAATATCCGGAACCCGAAGCAGCTCAGGCAGGTTGGACCCCGTCGCAAAGATTGACGTTAAAAATCAGCTCATTGAGCGGCTTTTCGGAGGAACGGAAGTTGACATTCGGCCACAAGGAAATATCGACCTTACTTTCGGGGTTGAGTTTTCAAACATACAGAATCCGAGTTTCACCCAAAGACAACAGCGACAAGGTGGTTTCGACTTTGATATGGGTATCCAGATGAACGTGCAAGGTTCCATCGGCGAGAAGCTGAAACTCTCCACCAACTATAATACACAAGCCACTTTCGACTTCGACAACACTATGAAGCTCGATTATGGCTCTTCTGATTTATTTGGCGAGGACGATATTATCAAAAAGATTGAGGCAGGAAACGTCAGTCTGCCATTTAGAGGCACACTGATTCAGGGCAGTCAGAGCCTTTTTGGTTTGAAAACAGAAATGCAATTCGGAAAATTGCGTCTCACCGCGGTAGCATCTCAACAGAAGTCGGAACGGGAGGAAATTACATTGCAAGGTGGCAGCCAATTTCAGGAATTTATTGTCAATGCCGATGAATACGATGAGAACCGCCATTTCTTCCTTACCCATTACAACCGCAACAACTACGAAGAGATTTTAGCAGAACTGCCCGACCTGAGAACTCTGTTCACCATTCAAAATCTTCAGGTTTGGGTTACAGACACACGCAATGCCACGGAAAATATCAGAGACATCATCGCGATTGCAGACCTGGGTGAGCCCAGGCGGGTGACCAACACAACACCGGGAATGCAGCCCCCGTTGGTGCCAAAATTCAGAGACCTTCAGGGTGAAGGTCTTCCCGACAATAATGCCAACCCAATTTACGGACAACTGGCCTCTGACCAACGCCTCAGGATTGTTGACAGGGCAGTGAATGCCCTGAAGTCTCCGCCATTCAATATGCAGCAAGGCAGGGATTTCGAGAAAGTAAGTGCCAGGAAGCTTTCACCAACTGAATATACCTTCCATCCCAATCTTGGATTCATTTCTTTGAACGTTAACATTCAACCGGACCAGGTTGTAGGTATTGCTTTTGAATATTCTTACAAGGACAGCATTTTCCAGGTTGGTGAAATAGCAGAGGACGTTCCACAGAATACAGATACGACCACGCAGAATGTGCTGTTTGTGAAAATGTTGAAAGGGACAACACAACGTGTGGATTTGCCTACTTGGGACCTGATGATGAAAAACATCTATTCCATTGGAGCCTTCAATGTGGCCCGGGAGGATTTCAGGCTCGACATCTATTACGAAGATCCTGGGCAAGGCAAAAAACGTTTTCTTCCCGAGACTAATTTGGCAGGCGTTCCCTTGCTGAGGGTTTTTAACCTTGACAGATTAAATGTTCAGAATGACCCACAACCCGACGGGGTTTTCGACTATGTAGAGGGCATTACCATCAATACCCGCAACGGGCGCATTATTTTCCCGGTGTTGGAACCTTTTGGATCTGCCCTGGGTAAGAAATTCAGCAATCCTGCAGATTCGGCGAGGTTTGTCTATTCACAACTATACAACTCCACACTGACCAATGCCCGTGAGTTTGCCGAATTCAACCGCTTCACTATTGAAGGGTCTTACAAGTCGAGTGTTTCTTCGGAAATTTCACTGGGTGCTTTCAATATTCCTCCGGGTTCTATTGTTGTCAGTGCCGGTGGGCAACACCTGCGCGAAGGCATTGATTATGAAGTGGATTACAATATTGGCCGGATCAAGATTTTGAATGACGCTATACTCAATGCCGGAGCACCGATCAGGGTTTCCTATGAGGATAATACTTTGTTTGGCTTCCAGACCAAAACAATGGTGGGTTTGAGAGCAGATTACGAAGTGAATAAAAACCTGACAATTGGAGGTACTTACCTGCACTTGTTTGAGCGCCCATTCACACAAAAAGTCAACATTGGCGATGACCCCATCAACAACCGGATTTTTGGGCTTGATGTCAATTACGGCAAGGATGCTCCCTGGCTGACCAAAATGCTCGATAAGCTCCCGTTTTATTCCACCAAAGAAATTTCGAGGATCACAATTACAGCGGAAACTGCTGCTCTTCGTCCGGGACACGCGAGGGCCATCAACGAGGAATCGGCGGATGGAGACAAGGGTGGGGTGAACTACCTGGATGATTTTGAAGGCAGTGTGTCGTCTCTTGATTTACGAACACCATATATTGGCACGAATGGGTGGGTAATTTCCAGTATCCCTCAAAACGATGAACACAACAATAATCCGCTGTTTCCGGAGGCCGTCTTTAAAGACACTACCCTTACGGGCGTGAACAGGGCTTTGTTGAGTTGGTATCGCATTGACCCAAGTTTGCGCAATGCGGCCAGTAATCAGGGAAACCCCTATACACTGGCTATCCGTCAGCAGGAGATTTTCCCCAATTTCACACCTACCCAACAGTTTGGTGATACCTACGCCCAGATTCTGGATGTGATGTATGACCCCAGAAAAAGAGGACCATATAACTTTGATGTTCCCGGTGGTACTTCTCATTCCAGAGGTATTGATTTCAATGCAGACCTGGTGGATCCGAAGTCGCGGTGGGCGGGTATCATGCGTTCACTGAATACCAATGATTTTGAAGCAGCCAACATCGAATTTATCGAGTTTTGGATGATGAGCCCTTATCTCGATACGCTGGGCACCGGGAGTTCCAATCCAGATGCCTTAGGTGGAGGCATGGATGGTTTCATTTATTTTAACCTGGGTAACGTTTCGGAAGACATCCTGCCTGATTCCCGAAAGTTTTTTGAAAACGGTTTGCCAGGTCCCAATACTCAGGGCCGGAGAGCTACGAATACCGGTTGGGGACGGGTGCCTCTTACTCAACAGATTACCAATGCGTTTGATATCAATACTGAGAACCGCAGGGCACAGGATGTTGGTCTCGAAGGCTTAAATGATGCGGATGAACGACAAAAATTCTCCGGATTTTTGAGTGCTGTTCAGTCCACTGTTTCTCCAAATATTTTAGAAGCAATAAAAGCTGACCCATCCAATGACAACTTCAAGCACTATCGCGATTTCTCTGATGAAACCCCTATTCTGACGCGCTACAGTCGTTACTATGGTACGGAGGGCAATACTCCGGAAAATACAGGAGGTAATTTTGTCATGTCATCCACTCAGCTACCCGATTCCGAGGACCTGGATGGCGACCGCACATTGAATGAAACAGAGAGTTACTTCCAGTACCGGGTACCCATTCAGTTTGATGGAAACCGTGGTATTCGCACCGATAATAACCCCTTTATTACCGAGTCAATTACCAGTACAGACGGTAAGCGGATTTGGTACCGATTCCGCATTCCTCTGAATCTGCTGGAGACGGATGAAAACTTCAAAAGGGTGGGAGGTATCCGCGACTTCCGCTCCATCCGATTTGCCAGGATATATTTCAAAGGTTTTGAAAAAAGGATGAATTTCCGCTTTGGTACGCTTGAGTTGGTCAGAAATCAATGGAGGCGTTACAAGCAGGATCTCGGCGAAGCATGTTTCGCGATTGAACCTCCCGATTTCAACGACCGCACTTCCTTTGAAGTGAATGCAGTGAACATTGAGGAAAACAGCAGCCGTAAGCCTTTCAACTATGTACTGCCTCCGGGCATCAGCAGAGAACAGGCGCTCGGTGTAAATCTCCACGCGCTGCAGAATGAACAATCACTATCACTTGGAGTATGCGACCTTGAAGACGGCGATGCAAGGGCCATTTATAAAACCGCCAACATCGACATGCGGGTTTTCAGCAAACTCAAGATGTTCGTGCATGCTGAACCCAATGTTTGTAGCATGGGACCTGTGCCAGTGAAAGATGGTGATTTGACCGTATTCATCAGATTGGGCAGCGACTTCAAGAACAATTTTTACGAGTATGAAATCCCTCTGAAAATCTCCACCGATGTCACTACTCCGTTCAATGACCCGGCTTATCTGCGCATAGTCTGGCCCACTGAAAATGATTTCAACATCGATTTCGAGTTACTTAAACAAATCAAAATAAACAGAAATGCCAGCGGTATTGCCATTGGCGACATCTACTTTGAAGCTGATCCAAACCGGCCGGATGCGAGGTTCAGTATAAAAGGGAACCCAAATCTCGGTTTGGTGAAAGCTATCATGATTGGCGTCAGGAATCCAATTAAAGGCAATGATTGTGACCCTTCAGACAAGAAAAGTGTAGAGATATGGGTGAACGAACTAAGAGCATTTGGTTTGGATGAAAGGGGTGGCGTGGCCGGCACCGCCAGGGTGGATTTCCAACTCGCTGACTTGGGTAATCTGACACTCTCTTCCAAGTTCAGCAGTATTGGATTTGGTGCACTTGACCAACAATTGGCACAACGGAGTAAGGAGCAAATCACCCAATACGACATTGCCACTAACCTCGAATTGTCCAAGTTCCTGCCTCAAGGCACCGGGTTGCGCATTCCGTTTTATTTCCAGTATTCCAAGGAAATACGTAATCCACAGTACGACCCCTATGACCTCGATCTTGAGTTGAAAGAAAAAGTGGACAGCTACGATTCAAGAGAGGAGCGGGATTCCATTCGTGAGCAGGCCCAATACATCACTTCCATAAAAAGCTACAATTTTACCAATGTCCGTAAAGAGCGCACCAATAGTCAGAAAAAGCCAATGCCATGGGACATTGCCAATTTTAGTTTTACCTATGCTTTTGATGAAACCGAGCACCGGAATCCGATAATTGAAAGTGACGTGCTTACCCGCCGAAGGGGCGCTATTGATTACACCTACTCAAAACCGGTGCGTTATCTGGAACCCTTCCGGGACATGATAAAAAATGATAAATACTTGAGGTTGATTAAGGAAATCAACTTTAATCCAATTCCTAACTCTTTTAGTTTCAGTACGGATCTCGACCGGAGGTTTAACACGACCAAATACCGTTTTGCCGGTGAAAATCCATTGTACAACACCTATTTTAACAAGCAATTCCTGTGGAGCAGGGATTACGATCTGCAATGGGACATCACCAAAAACATCAAGTTCATTTTCAGTGCCGATAACCGGAGTATTATAGATGAACCCAGTGAGGTGGGCATGTTGGAGCGTTCACGATTGTCGTCCTCCGACCCCTTGTACATCTCCGACATTGGCCAGTACAGAAGGGATTCTATTTGGAGCAGCATCAGTGACTTTGGAAGAACCAAGAATTATGCGCACAACTTTAGCCTAACCTATAATTTACCACTTCGGTTTTTACCATTTATGGATTGGGTGACTGTACGTGCAAACTATAAAGCAGACTATGGCTGGGATGCAGCCAGCCAGACTCCACTTGGCCGTAGTTTGGGCAACATCATCAGGAATGGTCAAAGCAGGCAATTGACCGGTGATTTTGATTTTGAGAAGATGTACAACTACTCAAACTATCTCCGGAAAATCAATACCCGCCAGAGGCCTTCTTCTGCCAGACCAAGCCAGCGCAACAGGCCGGATGTTCAAACCCAAACCAATGCAGCGACAAGAAGCAGGGCAGAAGAACCGCAGAGAGAACCCGGCGAGCCATCACAGGTGGAACGGGCAGTGATCAGGCCGCTTATGGCTCTGAGAAAAATCCGATTAACTTACTCTGAGGATTTCTCAACAGTGGTTCCGGGGTACATGCAAGGAGTTGATGTATTGGGCATGAGTGGATTTAATGCACCGGGTTGGGGCTTTATTGCCGGTTTGCAGCCCAACCTCAATCAGGATGACTACTATACAAGCAAAGACTGGCTGTACAGCAACTGGAACTGGATTACAGGCGATCAATTACTGAATTCACCAGTAACTCAAAATTACCAGGAACAAATGGATGCCAAGATAACCATTGAGCCATTCACTGATTTCCGGGTTGACGTTGAGGCAAACAGGGTGAAGTCAAAAAATCACAGCGAATTTTTCAGGCGCGACGACCTGCTAAACCCCGCAGATCCGGATTCACGTTTCCAAACTGAATTTGAGCACCTGATACCAAGAGATTTTGGCTCGCTTACACTAACCTACTCGGCGCTTAATACACTATTTAACGACGACCTGTCAGGCCTTTTCAAGAACTTTGAAAAAAACAGGGTAATCCTCGCAAACAGAATGGGCTCTGCACCAGGTGGCACCCATGACAATGCAGAAGACGCTCAAAGGGGATTTCCAAAGGGCTACGGCCGCTATCATCAGAATGTGTTGGTGCCCAGCTTCCTGGCTGCCTATACAGATCAAGATGCCAATACAATGGACATTAGTTCCAATTACATCAATGATATTGTATTAAAACTGCTGCCGCGCCCTAACTGGCGACTGACTTACAATGGCCTTTCAAGGGTCGCTCCTTTCAGCGCCGTATTCCAGAGCTTCAGCCTGAATCACGGCTACCGGGGATCGCTAACGGTGAATTCCTTTCAAACTAATTTGCAGTACGACAGAAACGCGCCGGAAAAACTCGACCAGACCAAACTGGACTTTTTCACCCGCTTTGAAGTACCAAATATTCAGATTCAGGAGCAATTCAACCCGCTGATTGGAGTGGACATGCGATTAAAAAATGACATGTCGTTCAAAGTGGAATACAAAACCAACAGAACCCTGAACATGGGATTCGTGGACAATCGACTCCACGAAACTAAGGGTGAAGATTTTACTGTTGGATTTGGTTACAGATTGAAGGATGTAAAATTTGCCTTCTTATCAACAGGAAACAGAAACCGCGACAATACCTCCAACCAACAAAGGCCATCTCAGCAGGGAGGGGTTCTTCGAGGTGGTCAGGGGCAGGCAGGTGATCTGGATATTACCTTTGACTTTTCGGTACGCGATGACATTACAACAATTTATGAATTGGATACTGATTTGGAAGAACCAAGCCGTGGCAACAGAACGGTCAGCATTTTGCCGCAAGCGACTTACCAGTTGAACAGGCAGTTATCCCTGAGGTTCTTCTTTGATTATCGACGAAATATTCCCAAAACCTCACAGGGTTATCCCACAACCAATATTAGAAGTGGGGTGACGGTCAGGTTTTCGTTAAACTGATAAAACTACTTTGACGGCGCTTTTAACAGCGCCGTTTTAGTTTAGATTACTCTGTTTGCCATCCTTGGGCAATTTATACTTTAGGATTTTGATTTTTGCGCGGGGCAACTATTCTCCTTTTTTCTGCACCTAAGGAGTAGATTTTGAAGTCCGGGATTGATCAAAACACAACACTTTAGCCTTTTGCACGTGCTTGATGAACATCAATTGGTGAAGGGTTGCCTGAAAGGCGACCGCAACTATCAGCGTGCTTTATATGAAAAGTATAAAGTACCGATGTTCCGGTTATGTCTAAGATATGCATCTGATCAGGCCGAAGCAGAAGATTTGTTGCAAGAAGGTTTTATTAAAGCCTTCACAGATTTGCACCAGTTCAGTCATAAAGGTGCATTTGGAGGCTGGTTGAGAAAAGTAATACTAAATGTTGCCCTACAGCACGTCCGCAAAAAGCAAAGGGCTTTCCAGGTAAAAGAACTGGAATCCGCCATACACTACTTTCCCACTGATGAAAACATTTTGGCTGACCTTCATGCAGAGGCGCTGACCAAATTGATACAAAATTTACCCCCGGGTTACAGGGCTGTTTTCAATTTGTTTGTCGTTGAAGGCTATTCACATCAGGAAATAGCTGAACTGCTGGGAATTGAAGAAGGAACATCAAAATCCCAACTCTCAAAAGCCAAGGCCACTTTAAGAACTATGATTGAAAAAATTATGCTCACTTAGTAAAAAGGCAAAAGTAAAAAGGCAACCCCATAGGGGCAGGCAGGCAAAAGTTTTCCAACGGATTTTCAAGTGGTTAGGAAAACAATTTGACAACTATATTTTTGACTCATTACTTAGCTGAGCTTAAATAATGAAGTATATAGAGTAAATTGTTTACAAGAAATGGAACCAAAAAAAGACAGGCTTGAAGAATACTTCCGCAAATCGCTGGAAGGCCTGAGTGATAAGGCATCACCAGGAGGGTGGGACCTTCCTTCTGAGCACGTGTGGAAAGGCATCGAAAGCGGTATTCCGGCTGTTGTTACAACTGGTGTAAAAACAATCATCATCAAGTATGCTATTTTTACCGCAGCCGCCTCAACTGTAGGTTTGGCAACAATCCACATGTACAATCAAAGCAAAGAGGTCAGGGAATTGCAGCAGGAGATTGTTCAGAAAGATAAGGTTATCGAAGATTTAAATGAAGCTTTGTTAGAGGAGCGAAATCAGCCTGAGCAACCGGAGACTAATATTTCCGACCAACAGAATTCAACTCAATTAACAGATATAAATGAATCAGCTTCTGAGACTAGTTTGCCTTCGGCGCCTGAATATTTTGATCAAGATTCGAAAAGAGTATCAGCTGACAGAGATTTGTTGAAACCAGAATCATTGAGTGGTGGTACCACCCGGGTTGATAATAAACCCTTGAATACGGGATCAAACGCCGGAACAGCCGGACCTGTGTCTCAGGAGAATGTTACTGCATCAAGACTTGGCAGCCTTAATCCATTAAATTGGAAATCACCATTTCTGAACACAGCCAATCAAATCCCAACGCTTAATTATACATGGAACACCATAAAACCTGTTGTTGGAGCTTATTCCAATCCTGCTTCTGTAAGTGCTTTTATTTCCCCTGCTTATGCATACCGAAGTGTTTACCACAAGCAAAGAGAAATATCCACACCTTATGAAAAAACAGAGTCGCCGGAATTTTCATTTACCGGTGGCGTTAATTTCGGTATTCCCGTAGGCAGAAACCTGAGTCTTGGTTCCGGAATTCATTATTCCAGTTTCCATCAGCATTCTAAACACATTGTTGGCCTGCGTTTTACTACTATGGGTGGCACGAAGGATGCAAATGGCAATCATGTGAATAAGTACCGCACGAAACTGGAGACTTCGTATGGACTGGTTGAGGTCGAATCAAGGGTGTCGAGCGACATCAAAAGCACCGGAACCGCAGTTAATGAAGGTAGGGTGTTTCCCATTCGTTATACAGCAGACTTGCACATCAAGCAACTTTCGATCCCTCTTTATCTTCAGTATCATATTGGCCACCAACGATTGGGCATGATGCTGAAAGGTGGAATAGCTGGTACTTTTTTATTGAGTAATAATCTGGACATTTCCAATGTGTCCTCTTTGAATAAAGAGTTAAAGCACCTGGGAACATCCATCTTGGAAGAAAAAACTTTACCGGCAACTAAAGATTTCACCCTTGACCTGTACGCCTCAGTAGGATTCCGGGCCTCTCTTTCAAAGAATCTGGATGTTATGGTTGAACCAACTTTCCGCAAGAATATCACGCCTGTTTTTGAAAACTCAACGCTGGAGACCAGAATGTTTTCTCTGGCCTTACATTCAGGTCTTGCAATTAAATTTTGACCTGAGACTAACAATTTTTCAAAGCCTTTCCAAAACCCTGGGAAGGCTTTGTAATTTCAGCCCCAGACTACAATACCTACTTCAAAGTCTCAAAAACTCTTACCGTGAAAATTTCAGCCCTACTCATTTCCACCCTTCTGTGTATTCCCGCCTTTACTCAATCCAGGCTTTTGGATAAAGTGCTTCGCAAGAATGAACATTTATTTCCGGAAGTCTTGAAAAATCCTGGAAAGTATGAGGTACAGATCATTTACACTCAAATTAACAGAGACAGAAACAATGAACCTCATTTTAAAACATACAACTACAGGTTAAAACCAGAACATTATTACTACCCTGCCAGCACAGTCAAAATGCCAACGGCTTTGGTCGCCATGGAAAAACTGAATAAACTGTCTGTCGTGGGATTGGACAAGGATGCTGACATGAAACATGGAGTGGGGCATCCTTTGCAAAAAGCTGTTTACACTGATACAACTTCGTCAACTGGAATGCCGTCGATTGCGCATTATGTGAAAAAGGTATTTCTGGTCAGTGATAACGATGCCCACAACCGCCTGTATGAATTTGTTGGGCAGGAATACCTGAATTCGACGCTTTGGACAAAGGGCTTCAATGATGTGCGTTTGCTCCATCGCCTGAGTGTGAGTGGATTTGACGCCGAGGCTAACCGGCACACCAATCCTGTAAGTTTCAATAAAGGCGACAGCCTGCTTTATTATCAGGGGCCGGTTTATAGTAAAGCGAATAGTGGATTGAACCTTAAAAGTGAACTAAAAGGAAAGGGATATTACGCAGGTAGTAGCTTGGTAAATACACCATTCGACTTTTCTGAAAAGAATTTTATTGCATTGTCCGACTTAAATGAAATGGTGAAAACCATCATTTTCCCAAATTCAGTTCCCGAGCATCAGCGTTTTTTACTGCTTCCGGAGGACTATAATTTTATTTATAGGGTCATGTCAGAGTTGCCATCTGAAAGCAGGTATCCTGATTACAGTCGATTGCCCGACAATACAGTGAAGTTCTTTATGTTTGGAGATGCCTTGCCACCTGTGAAAATGCCATCCAATATCAGGATTTTCAACAAAGTAGGAGCTGCTTATGGCTATCTTACTGATGTTGCTTATATCGTCGATTTTGAGAAGAATATTGAGTTTATGCTGGCAGCAACCATCCATGTGAACGAGGATGGTATTTTCAATGACGATAAATATGAATACAACACTATTGGACTACCCTTCTTGGCCAATCTTGGGAAGGTAGTTTACGATTATGAAAAAAAACGGAAAAGAAAATTTGAACCGGATTTATCCAGGTTTAAGGGAATTGTGTATGATTAGATTTTTCTCAAGGAATTCTGCATCATTGCACGATGGTACTGCGTCAACCTCGCTAAATATTGCTTTATGAACCGACTATTGTTACTGCTGCTATTGTTTGCTGTATTGATCCTTCCTTCTTGTTCAGTTGCTCAGAAAGCGGCCTCCAGAAAGAATCTAAGCAAGAAGGAACAAAAAGCTCTGGACCTTAAACTTGAAGAGTCGGAGGTTTTTAGCAAACATTTCACGGGATTTGCACTGTACGACCTTGCAGAAAAGCAGATGCTCTATGAATACAATTCCGATAATTATTTTGTCCCGGCTTCCAATACCAAAATCTTCACCTTATTTACGGCTTTGAAGACACTTGGCGATTCCATTCCCGCAATTCAATACAGCAAACAAGGTGACTTCATGATCATTTGGGGAACGGGTGACCCTTCCTTTCTGAATTCAAAATTGACTCAGAATCCTGCGGTTTTCAATTTTCTAAAAACACGGCCTGAGCGTTTACTTTTCTCGCAGTCCAACTTTACTGACCGAAGATTCGGTTCCGGATGGATGTGGAGCGATTATGCCTATTCCTACCAGGCCGAAAAATCTCCTTTCCCGATCTACGGAAATTTGGCTAATTTCAGGCAGGACAGCTCCCGGGAAAAGGTGATAGCCCAGCCTCCGTATTTTGAAAAGAAATTGAGACAAGGCCTGCCTCCTGATAAAGAAGATGTTTTTGCCAGGGCAGAATATGATAATATCTTTTACCATAACACCGTATTCCCAAAATCAAATTTTTCTGTTCATACTTTGCCGTTTATCAGTACTCCACAAATAGTCGCAGACTTACTTACTGACACTTTAAAAAAGGAGGTTAAAGTTTTAGAAAATGATTTTCTTCCTCCTCCTGACGCCGGTACCGTTTACAGCATTCTTGCCGACAGCCTTTACAAATTGATGATGCAGGAAAGCGACAACTTCGTCGCCGAACAGTTAATGCTTATGAGTTCTTGGAAGCAGTTTGGCAATATGAATACCCGCCAAATGATAAACCTTGTTCAGCAGGAATACCTGAAAGATTTACCCGACGAGCCACAATGGGTTGATGGGTCAGGGCTTTCGCGGTATAATATGTTTACCCCACGTTCACTTGTAGTTCTTTTGGAAAAAATCTACCAAATGGTTCCACAAGAAAGGCTGTTTGCCATTTTCCCTGCGGGTGGAGTATCCGGTACCATTCGCAACAATTATGGAAATGGTAATCAGCCTTACGTTTTTGCAAAGACCGGAACACTCCGGCATAATCACAGCCTTAGTGGATATCTGGTTACGCAAAAAGGCCGGGTATTGATATTCAGTTTTATGCATAACAATTTCACCCAGTCCACAGCCAACATTCGCAGGGAAATGGAGCGGATTCTTTCAGGACTTCGCCAAAAATTGTAAGAATTGCTTTTTAAATGGAATATTGAACTAATTCCCAATTAAATTCTGCACAATTATTGTTCGGTCAAAGAATAGACGGGTATTGCATTTTCTCCAAAATATAAGGCTTCTCAAAGCTTCAATTACCTGTAAGCATAAAGCTTCAAATTCTTTACAATGAGTTGTTTAACAGGCTCAAACATGTATCTTTGCGCCGATTTTTCACAGGGGTAATCCCTTTTTCCAAAGAATCTTTCCCGAAATAAACATAAATCAGCAATTGAAGATGAAAAACGTTGGTCATATCAAGCAAATTATCGGCGCTGTAATTGACGTTAGTTTTGCTCAAAAAGGCTCCAAATTGCCTGAAATTCTCAATGCACTTGAAATTACCTGGCCCAATGGCGACAAACTCATTCTCGAGGTGCAGCAGCATCTTGGCGAAGACAGTGTAAGGGCCATTGCCATGGACTCAACTGATGGCCTCCAAAGAGGAATGGAAGTAGTTGACCTGGGAGAACCTATCTCCATGCCAGTGGGTGAAGCAATAAAGGGGCGTTTGTTTAACGTAGTTGGCAATCCAATAGATGGTATTGGCCACGTTCCCAAAGACCAGACATACTCCATTCACCGCAAGCCACCTACTTATGAAGACCTGTCTGTAGAAAAAGAAGTTTTATATACCGGAATCAAGGTTATTGACCTTATTGAGCCTTATATGAAAGGCGGTAAGATTGGTTTGTTTGGTGGCGCAGGCGTTGGTAAGACGGTTATTATCATGGAGTTGATTAACAATATTGCCAAAGCTTACGAGGGTATTTCGGTTTTTGCCGGCGTTGGTGAACGTACCCGTGAAGGAAACGACCTGCTTCGGGAGATGATTGAATCAGGAGTAATTAAATACGGCGAGGAGTTTACAAAGAGCATGGAAGAAGGCGGATGGGACCTGAATAAGGTTGATAAAGAAGCTTTGGCTAACTCTCAGGCCACCCTCGTGTTTGGTCAGATGAACGAGCCTCCGGGAGCCCGTGCACGTGTTGCACTTTCCGGTTTGACTGTTGCTGAGTACTATCGCGATGGTGATCTGAATGACCCAACCGGGGGGCGCGACATCCTCTTTTTCATCGATAACATTTTCCGTTTCACCCAGGCAGGTTCGGAAGTATCAGCTCTTCTTGGCCGTATGCCATCGGCTGTTGGTTATCAACCAACACTTGCAACTGAAATGGGTTACATGCAGGAAAGGATTACCTCCACCAAGCGTGGCTCCATTACTTCAGTTCAGGCTGTCTATGTACCTGCTGACGACTTGACAGACCCCGCTCCTGCAACAACTTTTGCGCACCTCGATGCCACCACGGTATTGAGCCGTAAGATTGCATCGCTGGGTATTTATCCAGCGGTAGATCCATTGGATTCCACAAGCCGTATTCTCGACCCTGCTATTATTGGGGACGAGCATTATAAGTGTGCACTTCGCGTAAAACGTATATTGCAGCGTTATAATGAATTGCTTGACATCATTGCCATCCTCGGTATGGAAGAACTTTCAGAAGAAGATAAACTGGTTGTTCATCGCGCACGTCGAGTTCAACGTTTCCTTTCACAGCCATTCCACGTTGCTGAAGCATTTACCGGAACGCCCGGCGTGATGGTTCCAATTGAAGAAACCATAAGGGGATTCAACATGATAATGGATGGTGAAGTTGACCAATACCCTGAAGCAGCATTCATGCTTAAAGGCTCCATTGATGAAGTGATAGAAGCAGGTCAAAAGATGCTTGCAGAGGTTGGAGCCTAAGTGATATCAAATGACATTAAGTAAAAAGGCAAAAGTAAAAAGGCAAAAGTAAAAAAGGCAAAAGTAAAAAGGCAACCCCATAGGGGCAGGCAGGCAAAAGTTTCCAACTGATTTTCAAGTGGTTAAGAAAATAATTTGGCAACTATATTTTTGACTAATTACTAAATAACAAAAGCAGATTTCAGAACCATGGCGATGAACATCACGATTTTGACTCCCGAAAGGGAAATATTTAGTGGCGCTATTGTTTCACTCACAGTGCCTGGAACATCGGGTATGTTTCAGGTGCTGACCAATCACGCACCAATCGTTTCTTCACTTTCATCAGGGAGCGTTCGACTGGTCACTAATGGCGGGGAGTATAGGTATTTTGATGAGGGGACTGGAACTATTATGACCAGTTCAAAATCAGGAGAAACGCTTAAGTTCAAAGTTGACGGGGGTTTCATTGAGGTTTTGAGCAATGAGATTTCACTGTTGGTTAGAGGAGTGAAGAATAATATTTAATTGATTTTACGACAATCGAATCATAGAAAAGAGGAGGTTTCTTGCCTACTCTTTTTTTTGCCCCAAAAAATATTGGTGGAAATGCCGGGGTTGCAAAGTTCAGTTTGAGTCAATTTTGTTGCTTTCAGCTGGTAGTAAGCTTAACGACAAATTGCTAATAAATTGATCTTAGATATCATTTACATACTATAAATTCGGCCTCGCTTTTAGGGTAAATTCTAAAAGCAGCGTTTTGAGTAATAGTTGCGTTTTCAGACCGAAGTTAAATCGAATTCATACACTTTCATTTGATGGTGACCCGCTAATGCCCTGTTAGCGGTAGTTTTTTAGATTGACATTGTTGAGCGTTTTTCAAAGCCATCTTTGACCATTGGGTCAAGGAATGGGTGTTTTATAATTTTCATTTATTTATCAAGTTAACCAAATCTCAATTGTATGAAAAAACACCTTTTGATGTTCATGCTTTTGCTGGCCGGTGCTGCTACTCTTATGGCACAACGGACAGTATCCGGCAAGGTTACTGACGATAATGGTGAAGCATTAATTGGAGCTTCCATTATTGCGGGAGGGACCTCAGTCGGTACAACCAGTGAACTGGATGGCACTTTTAGCCTTCAGGTTCCTGCTGGAGTGACTTCACTGATAGTCAGTTATACTGGCTTTTTAACCAAAGAAGTTGAATTGACTGCTTCTACTGTCTATAATATTACCCTGGCTACTAATGTGGTAGCAATCACAGAGGTGGTAGTTGTAGGTTACGGTACTCAGGCTAAGCGAGAGGTAACAGGATCTATTGCCCAGGTAAAAGGTAATGACATTGCAAGTCTTGCAACTCCTTCCTTTGAATCCCAGCTTGCTGGCCGCGCTCCCGGTGTTCAGGTAACTACTCAAACAGGTGTTTTGGGTGAAGCACCCCGTATCCGGATCCGCGGTATTGGTTCTATTTCATCCGGCAATTATCCATTGGTTGTGGTGGACGGTGTTCCCATTTTCACCGGGGACCTCGGAGGTTATGCTTCCAACAACGCATTAGGAGACATCAACCCTGCTGACATCGAGTCCATTGAAATCTTGAAAGACGGTTCCGCTACGGCTATTTACGGCTCACGTGCTGCAAATGGTGTTATGTTGATTACAACAAAAAAAGGATCAAAAGATAAATTTCAGCTTACCTACAATAACTATTTAGGTGTTGCTCAACCCGTTAATTTGTTCGATTTGTTGAATGCAGAAGAATCCATTCTGATCAACAACGAAAAGCGTGCAAATGCAGGTCAATCAGCCATTGCTGAAACTTCAACTGCCAATCCAAAGGTTGATGAAGATTGGCAGCGTGCAGTTCTCAGAGATAATGCCTTCCAGCAGGATCACAATATCTCTGCCTCTGGTCAAACCGATGCCACCAATTACTACTTCTCTTTGGGTTATACCAGCCAGGAAGGGGTCAGTCTTCCCAATGAATTAAGTCGTTTTACCTTCCGTTCAAACCTGGAGCAGAAGGTGAAAAAATGGCTCACAGTTGGTACCAACATTGGCGTTACCCGTTCAGAATATTTTGGTATGAACACTGGAGGAAATGCGCTTTCCGGTAATATTTTTTCTGCCATCAGGCAGTTGCCCAATACGCCAATTTACAATCCTGCTCACCCAACCGGTTATAATATTGACTTAGCGACACCAACATTGGTAGGTCGCTGGAACAATGCCACTACTATTGGTGACAACCTTCCGAATATTATTTACACGTTAAACAACAACGTTTACAATACAAAAGTAAACCGCACGTTGGCCAATGCTTTTGGCCAGGTCAATATCCTGGATGGTTTGACATTCAGAACGCAGGTAGGTGTTGACGTTACAGGCACAGAGGGTATGCTTTACTGGAATCCGCTTCATGGTGACGGGCAATCTGTAAATGGACGTATGTATAACAATTACCAGAACCTTACTCGCTGGAATGTCCAAAACGTATTGTCCTTTAACAAGACTCTTGGAGAAAACCACAACTTTGGAGCTGTATTGGTTAATGAATACCAAAAGCAACGCATTAACTCTTTCGAGGCTGCTGGTACTGATTTATCCAACCCATTCTTCAAGCATAACGTTATCAGTGGTTCTTTTGGCACCCAGTTATCAGGTGGTGGCTTAACAGAAAATGGCTTCATTTCCTATGCAGCCCGTGTTAACTATAATTTTGCAAGGAAGTATTTCTTCCAGGCCTCTATGCGTTACGACGGACTTTCATCCATGCCTGAAGCCAATAAATGGGGTACTTTCCCAGGTGTGTCTATTGGTTGGGACATAGCACAGGAGTCATTCCTTAGAGATAATAGGTTGGTAAGTGAATTCAAATTGCGTGGATCATTTGCCGAGGTAGGTAACATCTCTGTTGGAAACTATCCTTATGCCGGTCTGTACGGTGCCGCCAAATATGGCGACTACAATGGTCTTGGTTTCGTCCAGATGGGTAACAATTTGCTTCAGTGGGAAACCAGTGTCAAGTATGGCGGTGGTTTTGATGCGGCTTTTTTGGATGGTAAGTATCGTTTCACCTACGACTACTTCCTGAATGACCAGGATCAACTCATCCTGAGTTTGCCTACTCCCCCATCATTTGGTATCCCTGGAAACTCTTATTCCAAGAACGTTGGCGCCATGCGCAACTGGGGACATGAGTTCTCCGTGGATGCTAATTTGATAAGGAAGAGAGACTTTACTTTGAACGCCAATGCAAACATCAGCCTTGTTAAGAATGAGGTAACTGCATTGTATGGTGAGCAAAAAGAAATCATCGGAACTTATACCATTATTCGAATTGGTGAATCTATTAACTCAATTTACGGCTTCGACTATGTGGGCGTTAATAAGGCTAATGGCAACCCAATTTACCGTAAGGCCGATGGCACCTTGGTGCAAGGTAATATCCCAACATCCTCGTACAGGTTGTACAATCCTGAAAATGCAGCCGACGTATCACAAACTGCATCACTTAGTTCAGTTACTGATAAGAAAGTACTCGGCACTTCGTTGCCAACATATTTCGGAGCCTTCAGTCTTAACTCTACCTTCAAAGGTTTTGATGTAAACATGATGTTCCGTTTTAGCGGCGGCAACCATATCATGAACCGTACCCGCGACGACCTGAATCAGCATTCATTTACCAACAATGGCCGCGAAATTCTGGGCCGCTGGAAGAGCGCCTCGGAACCTGGCGACGGATGGACGCCTCGTCTTTGGGCTCAGGGAGGTAACTTTATCAACTTCACAGGGCAAACCAATAGTCGTTTTGTTGAAAAAGCTGACTTTGTCAAATTCCAAAACTTCGTGATTGGTTACAATCTGCCAAAATCTGTGATTCAAAGGGCTGGTTTTGAAAGAATACGTTTGTTCGCTCAAGGCCAGGAGTTGTTCATGCTTACGGATTATACCGGAATTGACCCGGAAATGGAATCAGGTGGGGTTGATTTTAACGGTACGCCCAGACAAAGGACATTTACCTTTGGTGTGAACGTAGTATTCTAATTAACTAAATCGAAGTAAATATGAAAAATATAATCAATAAAGGGGCTGTCGTACTGATGACCTTACTTGTGGTCTCAGTATTGCTCAACAGCTGCACAAAGGAGAAAATCCTGGATTTATCTCCTTACAACCAGGTTTCCGAACTTACTGCATTTACTTCCCCTTCGCTTATTGAGCTTTCCGTTGTTGGTATGTACAATGCAGCACAGAGAGGTGATTATGGTGGAGGACTGAGGGGTTATCCTTTCGGCGCTGCATTTGTTCAGCAGGGAGACTGCCGTGGCGAGGATGCCGTTAATCAGCAGGCTTTTTATCGCTTTACTTATGAAGGCACTTATGATGCAACCACATTGAATAATAGATATTATTGGGAAGATACCTACCGGCTTATCAATCGTTGCAATATCGTTATTGATGGTGTTAAGAAAGCTGCCACAAGCGGTATTATTACCGACGCAGTAGCCAAAGCTTACGAAGGCGAAGCCCGCTTATTGCGTGCTGCTGCTTACCACGAATTGTTGATCATGTTTGCCCGTCCCTACAGGCATTCTGCTGATGCATCGCATCAGGGTGTTCCTTATCACGATACGCCGTTCACAACCACAGCGGCTATCGATGAAGGAATGAAGAAAGGCCGGGAAACCGTTGCTTTCGTTTACGGGAAAATTTTGGAAGACCTGACTTTTGCTGAAGCCAACTTGCCAACAAGAGCTGGCAGAACTGGAAACACCAAAATGTCCCGCGGAACTAAAGGTGCTGCAGTAGCTTACAAAGTGAGGATATTTCAGCACATGTATCTCTGGCCCGATGTCATTAGGGAAGGTTTGAAGCTGATGCCGGGTGGCACACTTGCCGGTGAGTACGCTTTGGGTTCTACTCCTTATGCAGTATGGAATACACCTTATACCAGCACCGAGATGATTTATGGAATGGAAAACTCAGCTACGAACAATCCCGGTGTGAATGCAGCATTAGCATCACAGTACAAGCGTCGTTTGCTGGTTTGCATAAGTCCTATCATTTGGAGGAACAAATTCTGGCGGGCGGATGACTTGCGCAGAACGGAAGGTCAATTGTATTTCACGGCTTCCAATCAGAAGTACAGCAACAAATACAAAGACGATGTGAATTATACAGACCCATCTCCTATGATGCGTTTTGCAGAGGTAGTGTTGAATATGGCTGAGGCTTATGCCCGTAACAACGATGTTACCAATGGTTTGACCTATTTGAATATGGTTCGTAACCGCGCATTGGCCAGCCCAACAACGCAGGCTTATACAGCCGCTTCTTTTGCGAACAACGTAGCATTGTTAGAGGCTATTTTGGCCGAGCGTCGTATCGAGCTTGCCATGGAAGGCCGTCGTTGGCCAGACATTCACCGTTTGCAGCATGATCCACATTTCCCAATTGCGGGAATCCCTGCAAAAGTTGCCAACTTAAACCCAGTACCCGCCGCCTGGTTTACCGGCGCTGGCGAATTTGGTGCTAACTCAGGTGAGGTAAGAGGAATTGCGGCTGTACCGTATGCCAATTTCAAGTTCTTATGGCCCATTCCACTTTCAGAAACTAATGCCAACCCAACATTGGCAAAACAACAGAACCCCGGTTACTAATTTGATTTAGTATAAAAAACCAAGGCTGTATCAGAATTCATTTTCTGGTACAGCCTTTTTCTTTTTAGGTAAGAAAAGGTAGGAATGGTGTGGGCTTATAATTTGGCATCCACTTCGGCAAGATCTTCTAAGTTGAATTCGCCAAACCAGGCCTTTAGCTTTTTACGAGCCTGAATTCTAACGTCATCATTGATGTAGCAGGCCAGGGTTACCAATCCAAAACTCAATACTCCAATATCATCTGTAAATCCCAGGATGGGAGTCAGGTCAGGGATTGCATCAAAAGGAGCGAGCAAATAGCCCAATACTCCAATAATAATGTTCTTGGCGTAAACTGGAGTTTCCCTTTTTATCAATGAATAATAGAGCAGCAAAGCGCTGTAAGTTGTTTTTAGTCCGGCACTCCGGGCTACTTTCTGCGCCTTTTTCAAAAAGCTGCCAGATTCTAACTCCTTGCTGTACTTGTCTGAATTTTCCATATAGAATATTACAACTACTGAATACAAGATTTGGTTTAGTCCTTCGTCGAATCGATTCCCATTTTCTGCAACAGCTTCTCAAATACTTTTTCTCTTTTCCGGTTGAGTCCGTATGAGCCTGAAGTCAATGCAGTGGTGATAAAGTATATCATTCCGACGACAAAAATACTAACACTCAGGAAGCCTATCCCTTTGGTAAAAAGTGCTACAGAGTAAGATATGAACCATGGCAATCCAATCCACAGGTCTCTTTTCATCAGCTCACGTGTGCGTGCGAGAGTCGCTTTGACTTTTTCAGGAGTCAACTCTTCCGCCATCAATTTATTTCTGTCTTTTGCAGGTAATGGACTCAGGATGCTTTCCATATCCTTTTTGGCTAATTTATCGGGCATGTCAGGCGAATTTTTGCAAAAATAGATGGATCAGCCTTTTTTCAGGACATGATCTTAAATAATCTTGAAGAATTGTAAAAGGATAAGACTAAGGGGTGCTTTGAGCAAATGCTTCTTTGGCGACACGGATAGGAATACCAATGCATTTCTTTTCCATGTAGTTCATCATGCGGTCCAGCAATTGGCGGGTGGAATCGTCGAGTTCGGCCACTTCTTTTTGAAACACCTGAGTCATGGCACGTTCACGAATGGCCTTAACTTCTCCTGGAATTCTGTGCAGGGCTTTTTCTATGCGGCGATTTTGAACCATTTCCTGGAAAGCCAGAAAATGACGCTCAAGCAACTCAGTGGCATTCACTACTTCACGTCGCCTAAGTGCGTGATTTTTTTTGGCAATGGTTTTAATCCCTTCAATTTCAATGTAATTCAGATTAAAACCACCGTTCACCACATCTTTGCCAACATTATTGGGAATGGAAAGGTCGATAACCACCTTTTGGTCAGTTTCAGAACCCAATAATTTGGAATATAGCTCTTTCCGGATGATTGCGCTAGTAGCACCGGTGCAGACTATCAAGCAGTCAAAACCTCCAGTATAGGAATCAAGTTGTTCCAGGGTGTAGGCTTTGCCGTTGAATTTGCTGCTTATCAGTTGGGCTTTGTCCAGACTTCTATTAAAAACAGTAACGTTAGTATAACCACCTTTTAACAAGAACTTGGATACGAGTTCATTTGTTTGGCCTGCTCCCACCATAAGGATTCGTGCAGATTTTGGGAGCTTTGATTTTTGCATTTCTTTATAGGCCAGGGAAACTACAGAAACAGACTTTTCGCAAAGCTTGGTTGTGGTGTACACTTCTTTTGCAGCAACGACAGCATTTTGAACAATGATTCTGAGGTAATCTCCTGTAAGTCCCCAGTCGAAACAGCGGTCGTAAGCTTCGCGAATCTGACGCAACACTTCTCTTTCCCCAATCACCAGACTGTCGAGGGAAGCTGCTACCCGGAAAAGGTGCTCTGCGGCTTCACCACCTTCGTAAACTTCGACATGTTTTTGAATAGAAGTGGCGTTGTTTTCCGGATTGATGAACAGGAAAAAATCTTCGGTAAAAGTATCAGGCAATCTTTCCTCTGTGTAAAGAATGTAGGTTGAACGGTTGCACGTGGAGAGATAAACAATCTCGTCGATGCCAAAACGAACCTTCAATGACTGAAGTGTATTCTTCACAGCCTGCTCATCCGGGCTTGCTATCATATACTTGCCAATAGCATGTAGCGGAGTTTGCTTGTGTGTTACAGCAAGTATTTTGTATCCGTCTAACATTTAATTGATAAGCTTTAATTCCTAAATCTTCTACCCAAGTAAAATACTAAGAAGAATTTTCAGGAGGCAAATCTATTAGAGAAACTTGATGAAAATGTCATTGAACTGTAACAAAAAGATGAGATATATCATGTATTTTGACCCTCCAGTTCAACACCCGAAGTACGGCCTGACAACCTATAGTAAAAGCCTGAGGCCACACCAAAAGCAAACCCGCCGATGTGAGCCCACCATGCCACACCAGCGGTACCATCAGCCAGAGAGGCGGTTCCATAAGACCATTGTTGAAATATCCATATACCGAGGAATATCCATGCAGAAACGCGGAAAGGGAAAATCAGAAACAACAGTTTTATTCTTGAAGAAGGGAACATAATGAGGTAGGCACCCATTACTGCGGAAATAGCACCACTTGCTCCAATCATTGGAGCAGTGCTGTACCAATGAAAATAGATGTGCCCGGCGACAGCTGCCAAGCCACCTGCCACATAAAAGAGCAGGAAAGAAAAGTTACCTACTGAGGCTTCTATGTTGTCTGCGAAAACCCAAAGGAACAACATATTCCCAATCAGATGCATCCAATCCCCGTGCAGAAACATCGAAGTAAGAAGCGTGAATATGTCTTCTCCCTGGGTTATTTCATGTGGAATGGAACCGAAATAATTGACAAAAGAAGCCAGGTCACCTTCAGTTAGTTGTGTCTGAAATAAAAAGATACAAACGTTGAGCAGAATAAAACTGTAGCTGAACAATGGGGTGTATCCTCCCCGCACCTGATCGTCTCCAATGGGAAAAATCATAACTTATGGTATTTAGTACGGAAGGTCATAAACAGGAGTGTTTTTTTAGAGCTTGTTTGGGATTTAGTGCTTGAGTTAAAAACGAGAAATTTTTCGTCAATTTTTTGGCTTTTTGAAGGAGAATAGCGGGACTACTTGACTGAAAAAAGCTGAAAAAGTGGCGAAAAAGGGTCGTTTTGAGCCAAGTGACCAAATTCCAAACAAGCTCTTACAATTCCCAAAATGAGCGGGGGCGTTTATAAACCTTTATGGTATCAGTTATTGTGATGGTGAAATACCAAATAAGGACGCCAAAAACAGGAACATAGGCCAAATAACCTACAAACATCATCCATAGCGGAAGACTTACGACCAATACTAAAAAGGCTTTTACAAAATTCAATCTTTTTAAATAGCTGTAAATCAGGAGCAAGTGCACGGCGCTGGCCAGTTGCCACAATCCTAAGATGACCATCATGGTATGGGTGAGCGTTTTCCCTGTGGCAAAAAAGACCAATAACAGAATGGCAACCAGCAGTACTGCTTGTCCCAATAAATCAACCTTCATCCTGAATTTTGAAATCATACAGTGTGCTTTCTGGACCACCCGCAGGTACGGGGCAGGTCTATTGACTCCAATCCGGCACAAAATAAGTACTTAAAGCTAACTCCGCGAATATTGGGATTGGCTAGTTAGTATAAATGAATGAAACCGTGCCTTTATCTTTACCACCTGTTTGCATCATACAGAAACCTAATTGTGAGTAATGGACATCTTTGAAATAACACGCAGTAATTCCATTTTATGAAAGAAAAACAAGTATTGGTGACGGGTGGAACCGGTTTTGTAGGCGCCTATCTGTTAAGGCATTTACTCCAGTCCGGTTACAAAAACATTCGGGCCTTAAAGCGCCGCACAAGTTCAATGGCTCTGGTAGAGGATATTCAAAACGACATCGAATGGGTGGAGTGTGATATTATGGATGTTTCGGGCCTGGAAGAAGCCATGGCCGGAGTAAAGTACCTTTACCATTCCGCGGCGATAGTATCCTTTAATCCATCTGAGTACGATAAAATTATCCAGGTAAATGCAGGAGGCACGGCAAATGTTGTGAATGCCGCCCTTAATGAAGGCATTGATAAGATGGTGCATGTGAGTTCGATTGCGGCATTAGGGCGCAAAAAGAAGGAAACGCACCACGACGAAAGTTTCAAATGGGAAAGCAACTCAGCAAATAGTGGTTATGCAATCAGTAAGCATCTGGCAGAAATGGAAATTCATCGTGGAATAGCGGAAGGCCTCAAAGCAGCAATTGTCAATCCATCCAATGTACTTGGAAGTGGATTCTGGAAGGACAGGACCAGTACCGGCCAGTTTTTTCATTTGACCTGGAAAGGTTTTCCATTCTATGCACAGGGAGGTAGCGGATTTGTGGATGTAAGGGATGTAGTGCGATTTTGCCGAATTTTGATGGAATCTGATATTGTATCGGAGCGTTTTATTCTAAATGGCGAGAACCTTTCATTCCAGCAACTTTTCAGTGAAATTGCATCAGCCCTCAACGTTCGTGCCCCTTTTATCCAGGTGGGCCCTATAACCAGGGAACTTTCATGGAGGCTCATGTGGATTTTTTCAAAACTTACCGGAAAAACACAGATCATCACTCGGGAAACTGCGCGCTCATCTGCGCGCAGATATACTTATGATAACGGCAAATCATTGTCTGTTTTTCCCGAATTCAAGTACACTCCTATCAGGGAAACAATTGAACAAACAGGGAAGCAGTTTCTTGAGGCTTGTCAGACAGACTTTAAGCCAATGGTTCTCCCATTTAATAGTTGAAATAGCTCTTTAGTGCTGGGAATTTAAATTGGTGTATTTTTGCAACTCTGGAAATTTGTCCCCCCATGACTTGAGTAGCGGGCAGCGAATAAGAATGGTAATGAATAAACTTATAGACAAATACGGCCGAACCATCAACTACCTGCGATTGGCAGTGACAGACCGGTGTAACCTGCGCTGTTATTATTGTATGCCGATGACGGGCATTGACTATGTGCCTAAGGCAGAATTGATGACCTTCGAAGAAATGACCAGGTTGGTTAAAATTGTTGTTGGCCTTGGTATAAATAAACTCCGGATAACGGGTGGAGAGCCTTTTGTCAGAAAAGACATTATGGATTTCCTGACTGAAATGAGCAAATTGAAAGGCCTGGAAAAAGTACACCTAACAACAAATGGCACCATTACAGCACCTTTTGTTCCTGAACTTAAACGTCTTGGTATAGCTTCTGTAAACCTCAGCCTTGATTCCCTCGATGAAGAACGCTTTTATTCCATTACCAGAAAAAGGGAATACAACAAAGTAATCGAAACGTTTGAATCGCTGCTTCATCATGGTATCCGCACAAAAATCAACACGGTGGTGATGGAAGGGCGGAATGAACAAGACCTGATTCCATTGGTCATGCTAACCCGCGATTATCCAGTGGATGTGAGGTTTATAGAGGAAATGCCTTTTAACGGTGATGGGGCGCATTATGAAACTCTGAAGTGGAATCATAAGATGATTCTGGAAGCATTGAAACAGCATTTTCCCGACATCCAAAAAGTTCCGGATCCTCCCTATTCTACATCATACAACTACCTTATACCAGGGCATCTGGGTAAAGTGGGGATCATAGCGGCTTATAGTCGTACATTTTGTGGTACCTGCAACCGAATCCGGTTAACACCCAAGGGCACTTTGAGAACCTGTCTGTACGATAACGGCACCTTCAATATCAAAGAGTTGCTTCGCAATGGGGCTACAGACGAACAAATAAGCGTGGCAATTGCAGAAGCTGTCAGCCATAAAACCAAGGATGGATTTGAAGCCGAAAAGAATAGGTTTGGTCCCAAAGTCAGTGAGTCAATGGCTACTATTGGCGGTTGAATCATCCTTTCGAAAACTATTTTATAGCCATCATCAATTCCGAAGAATATGATTACGGTTGAACAAGCTACACAGTTGGTTCTGAATACTGCTTTTGATTTCGGCACAGAGAAGATTCACTTTCAGAAGGCAATGGGGAGGATATTGAACCAAGAGCTACATGCAGATCGTGATTTCCCTCCTTTTGACCGCGTGTCTATGGATGGGATAGCCATCAAGTTTGAGGCATTTGAAGCAGGATCCCGTAGCTTTCCTGTTGAACGGATGCAAGCCGCAGGAGCCCCCCAATCCGTTTTGGAAAATAACAAGAACTGCATGGAAGTTATGACAGGTTCTATCCTTCCAGCGAATACAGACACAGTTATCAGATATGAAGATGTGGAGATAGCGGATGGTGTCGCAAAAGTGCAGGTTGGAAATGTCACGAAAGGACAAAACGTACACTACAAGGGCTCAGACAGGAGAATGGGTGATGTCTTGGTTGCAACAGGCACTAGCTTATCAGCTGCAGAAATTGGAGTAGCGGCAACCACTGGCAGAGTTGATCTGGAAGTTGCCAAAATGCCAAGGGTAACGGTCATATCTACTGGCGATGAATTGGTGGATGTTGAACGATTGCCACTTCCGCATCAAATCAGAAAGTCCAATGTGTTTTCTGTCGCCTCTGTTCTGATGAATTGGGGAATAGAACCGCAACTGCTACACTTGAATGACGATGAAGATGAGATCAAAGAGGTTTTGAAGGAAGCTTTACAAACAAATGAAGTAATCATTTTGAGCGGAGGTATTTCAGAGGGCAAATTTGACTTTTTGCCGAAAGCCTTTCAGGAATTAGGCGTAACGAAGTTATTTCACAAAATAAGTCAGAGACCCGGAAAGCCTTTTTGGTTTGGTCATATACCTTCAAAGGTTGCCGTATTCGCACTTCCGGGAAATCCTGTATCCACTTTTATGTGTTTGCACAGGTATGTTCAGCCTTGGTTAAGAGCCAGTCTTGGACTTGCACCCTTTCAAAACTCTTATGCTGTTTTATCGGAAGATTTTTTCTTCCAACCTCCACTGACATATTTTCTGCAGGTGCGATTGCACTCCACAAAGCAAGGTAAATTGATGGCCGTGCCTGTTGCAGGCAAAGGCTCAGGTGATTTAGCAAATCTTACAGAGGCTGATGCTTTTATGGAATTGTCAAATGACAAAACAAACTTCAGGTCAGGTGAGGTATTCCCTGTGTTCAGATTTCGATAAGCTATTAAAGACAAGTCAGGAAGTGTCCTAACTCTATTCTCCTGATTCAAGAGGCTTAACTGATGAGTCTGTTATCGTTGTTTCGTCGCTATTTTCCACTGCATCAGAATCATTTTCCAAGGAACTAATTGCAACGGGCGCTTCCTCCTGCGTATTATTATTCACTTCACCAGGGTGTGTGCTGAAGAAACTACGATGAAAAGCTATCAGGCTCAAAACGCCAGTAGTAATTGCGGCATCGGCTACATTAAATACAGGCCTGAAAAATAGGAATGGCTCTCCTCCCCAAACCGGGAACCATTCAGGAAACACACCTCTGAACATGGGGAAGTAAAACATGTCCACTACTTTCCCGTGTAAGAAACTGGAATATCCACCTCCTTCCGGAAACATGGATGCCACCTCGCCACCATGATAAGGCGATTCAGAAAAGATCATCCCGTAAAAAGCGCTGTCTATGATATTGCCAATTGCTCCGGCAAGTATCAGCCCAAAACAGGCCAACAGGCCAAAAGAAACATTGGAACGGAGCAGTAAGCGGAGGTAATACAATAGAAATCCAACTGCCGCAATTCTGAATAGGCTGAGAGCGAGCTTTCCGTATTCTCCGCCTATTGTCAAGCCAAAGGCCATGCCCTCATTTTCTACAAAATGTATCAAAGCCCAATTTAGTCCCAGGATTTTTATTTCCTCACCATATGACAGGTTGGTTTTAATCCAAATCTTTAATACCTGGTCGATAATTAAAATGACGAGGATAAGGATAGCTACTTTATGAGAATTTTTCAAATTAGTTCAGGTTTGAATGGCTTATTCCATTTGATTTAGCGGGCAAAGGTCCTAAACCGGCCTCACTTTTTAAAATAAATATAGTGATTGCATGAGTTATACAATCACTAATTGTTGGAGTTTGGGTGTGTGTTTATCTAATCCTTCTTTTCTTTTTTGCCTCTACTGATAAAGTAGCATGCGGCACTGCAAGGAGTCTTTCCTTTGGGATGAGCTTGCCAGTATTCCGGCAAATTCCATAAACCTTGTTCTCAATGCGTAGTAAGGCATTTTCAAGGTGAGTGATCAGTGATTTTTGCCGTGAAGCAAGTGCTGTTATCTGTTCACGTTCAGCAGAGCCTGTGCCATCTTCCAGGTTCTTGATTTTGGCATCAGTATTATCAGCAAGCTCTGAAAGCTGCTTCATATAGAATTGAAGTTGTTCGCGAGCTTGTTGAAGTTTTTCTTCTATCAAAGCCTGGAACTCCTGGAGTTCGTCGTCTGAATATCTGGTTTTTGATTTAGATGGTGTAGATGGCATAGTAAAAGCAAGTTGATGCAAAATAAATAGTCATTCAGAGTTAAAATACTAAAATCGGGCAGTAAAGGTAGTCAATACAGAATTCATCTCAAAAAATCATTATAGAATTATGATTATTCAAAAACCATTTTTACGTACGTATTACATTGTCTTTCAGAGGAAATAATTCTAAATCGAAACGCCTCATTTCCTCATAGGGTCACTGTCCGTCAAGGACATCAAGTTTTGCTTCAAAAAAAATTACCTCCTTAAAATAAGTGAGTATTCAGACTATGTCCACTCCGGACACGTTAATAATTTATAGAAATTTCAATATAAAAATGACGCTTAACGAAAAGTGGTATTCTTCTTGTTTTGGTTATATGGAGAAAAATTATCATTTGATTGTGTAATCAGGTTATGAAATTGAATGCCTGATAGTTTAAAGGAAGATTAAAACAATCGGAAACTATAGAAACTCCCCGGGCTGCATTACCGGAAACATTGTGCGGAAATTGAAACTTAACATCCCAGAACATGAAAACATTATTAACTACCTTTTTACTGACATTAGCAGTATGTACCGCTTGGACAAATAACTCATTTTCACGGCAAAATTTCATCGACACTTATGCTCCGCTTGCTGTTAATGATATGATGGTATCTGGCATTCCGGCCAGTATCAAATTGGCGCAGGCGGTTATTGAATCAGGCTGGGGAAAATCACGAACAGCAGCAGAGGGAAATAATTTCTTTTGTATAAAATGCCACACCGGATGGAGTGGGGATACCATCATGCAAAAGGATGATGAACAGAAGGAGTCCTGTTTCCGGCGGTATTCAAATTATGAGGACTCCTTTAAGGACCACACGAAATTCTTAACCACCCGTCCGAATTATCGCGCTCTGTTTGGTTACGCGAAGACTGATTATGTAAGCTGGGCAAAAGGACTAAAAGCAGCCAATTATGCCACTCGTTCAGATTACGATGAGGTATTGATCCGGGTAATTACTGATTATGGACTTTATTTGTATGACTATGCGAGGCCTGCCAGAGTGGAGATGGCACCAGCTTCTGTGCAGCGCAACACTGATGACGGTTTTTATGCAAAAGGAGTCGGCAGGAATGCCTCAAATAAGTATCCTTCTGACAAACCCGCAGTTCAATCCGTTCAGTCTCCTGAAATACTCGAGGCGCCAATTTATTCCATTGGTACAAACTCTACTTTTAATAAAAGCAATGAACTTCCCACACCGCCTCCAGACAGACGGGAAGATATGCCGGTATTTATAGGAGGGACTCCAAAAATCAGAGTGATACAGCCTTTACCTGATTCCTGAAATTCCATTATGACCTCGAAAAATGTAATTTAGCTGATAGATGAATTTATTGTGATAAATTGCCTGCGAGGTTCAAGTTAAAAATAGACGCGAAAGAGCACTAAGCATATTTTTTTTAATATTTTGCAGCCGTTTTACAGCCTGGACTTAGAGTCCGGGCTTAGCTTGTTTCCTGATTCCGTGAGCAGAAAAAAACTATGAAACCGATTATGTCAAGAATCTGCTACAGCCTCTGTGTTCCTGTCAAATTGAAGCTCAACGGATTAGACCCGATCGGATCTACAATACCCAAACTGCACAACTCTGATCCCATGAACATTTGCCCTGTTTATGGGCGCTGGGATGAGAGGCAGTGTGATTGACTCTGCCTTGGCGGCAGAATGGATTATTCGTTAGGTGTTGCGTTTATCCGCGGGTAAACGCGTTTCAAAAACCGGCAAAAAAACTGTTGTATGGAAAACCGTTTTAAAAGTTCCTGGCTATTACTGTTGCTCACCTTGTCCTTTTTCACAGTAACAAGCACTTCTGTTTATAGTCAGGATAATTGTGCGTGTACGATCACTCCTCCGGATTCTGTTTGTGTTGGAAGAAATAACTTTTGGTCACTGAAATACATTGGTGATACCATTCAGTATGTTGATAATACTTCCTGCACAGCTGTAGTTAATATTGGTACTGCAAATGTTGTGGCAACCATTCCTCAAGGTTGGTCTATGTTCAATTTCAGAACTCCTACTTCTACCTCGGTAAGAGCTGGAACAAGAGTAAAATTTCATTACTTTTTGACCAATGGGTCGGTAAATACCGATACACTTTGTTTTACAGTATTATACAAAGACAGTATCCCGCCGAAAATAAATACTTCTCTGATTAGTACTACAGAGTCCTGTAATATTGCCAATTATAAAACATGGTGGCAAGCACAAATTTTGGCCCTAAAAAATACCAGTACCGACAATTGTGGTATTGACACCATTTTCCACAATGGTCCCGTGGATACAACCATGTTATGTGGTACCAAAACTCTAACATTTACCGTCCGCGACAGCTCCGGAAATATTGCAACCACTACAGCAAGTTTTACAGTAGTTGATAATGAGAAACCCAAGATAATTGGCATTCCAAAGGATACCACTATAGCTTGTGGAGCGGCAATACCCCCGATTCCATCGGGTATTACCACATCAGATAATTGCGATCCACGAATCACAACCAGGCTAATCTTTGGAGGGGAAACGTCAACAAAAACAACCAATACCAGGCTGTGTACAGATTATGCCTACATCATACGAAGAATCTGGTCGGTTACAGACTCCTGCGGCAACCGAACGGACAGCACATGGACAATTTCTGTGGTGGATACAGTAGCACCCACATTTACCGTTCCGGCAAACATCACCTTAAATTGCGGAGCAGATACATCCCGAACGGCTTTGGGTGACATCAGTCTGGTAAATGATAATTGTGACCCATTCCCTACCACCACTTTTGCCCAAACAGTGGTTCCCGGTACCTGTCCGGTTAAATACACCATAACCCGTACCTGGACTGTCCGTGATGCATGTGGACGACAAACCATTAAATCACAGGTAATCACTGTTCGGGATACTATATTACCTACAGGAACATTTCCCCCGAATATAACAGTTGATTGCTCAAACGCGACAAAACTCTCAGTTACGGGTGTGCCTACCAACTTATCGGATAACTGCACTCCGGCTCCTACATACCTTCAGGTGACGGATACCATACAAGCCGGAAGTTGTATCCATAGTTACGTAATCAGAAGGCCTTGGATTATCAGGGATGCCTGCAGTAACGAAATCAAACAAGTCCAGGTAATTACTGTTGTGGACTCGTTTCCACCTGTCATTACCGTAGAGGCAAAGGACACCACCCTCAATTGCACAGTGGATGCTGATGCAGCATTTACCTCATGGTTAGCTCTTCGTGGAAGGGCCATTGCAACCGACAATTGCTCATCTGCCGGTTCATTGACCTGGCAGGCATTTAATTTCGGGACCAGCAACCCACCGCTGTTGTCAGCCCCGGATTGTGGGAATATGCCAAAAGGGATTTACCGTCAGGCCAAAGTAACTTTTATCGTCACTGACCAATGTGGCAGAAAAGACACTACCAGTGCCACATTTACCGTAAGGGATGATTCAGCACCGATGGTAATCTGTCCAACTGATATGGTTGTCAATCCGCCAGCGGGAGATTGTCAGGTTACAGGTAATGTGCCGTGGCCGATTATCTCGGACAATTGCAATAACCTCGATTCCAATGTAAGCGTAGTACTTCCAAAAAAATTATATACCCATCCTGGCGGTTCTGTTGTACTGGAAACGCCCATTGATTCTATGGTTTTCATGTTCAGCGTACCACCACCACCGTATTCTGCTTCCACAACAGCTTCACTGCTGATGAAAATGATTAAAACCGATGCTGAGGAACCTACAGAATTCCTCAAAGCTTATGGAGAGGATGGTACCTATCTCGGCGATTTGCCAAAAACAACTGTGCAGTGTGGAGATGCGCAAAAAACTTTCACCCTTACCCAAACACAAATTAATAGTTGGGGAACTGATGGTAACATCATCATTATAGTAAGGCCGAATATTCCTGTGGGTTTGCCGGGACGGTATGCAGTAAACAATATCTGTCCGGATGGCGGAATTGAAGCCTCCCTAACTTACAAGGCCAGCAGCCCTAAGAATTTGGTGTTCCAATACAGCTTAAACAATGGCCCGCGTACTTCCTATACTGTTCCGGTAACTATACCTACCGGTGTTCACAATGCTTCACTATATTTCACAGACTGTGCAAAAAATGAAACGGTATGTACGTTCAAGGTGACCGTTGAGGACAAAGAGCCGCCTAAGGTTGTTTGCCCACCGGACATAATACAAAACACTGATCCAGGAGTATGCACAACCGAAGTTACAGTTCCATTGTATGTTTCTATTACAGACAACTGTGGAATAGTTGACCCTACAACCCAAACACAACCAGCAACATCCGGAGCCAGATTTCTGAAATTCAGATACAATCCGAATCTGACGGATTGGCTTGCTGATGACAGAGATTTTATCTTTAAAGGTCTGCCAGCAAATGCTACACCCGGAATGGTGGATATCATTGTCAGTTTTAGAGGCGACATGGAATCTCCGGGTGAGTTTTTCTCCATTTATGACCCTGATGGAGTTTTATTAGGTACAACTGAAGCTGGCCAGGCACATGTAACAACAGGTACCTGTACCACAGAGGGGACTGCCCGCTTCAAGGTGACTGCCGCCAAGTTTAACACCTGGGCAGCAATGGACAGTTTCAAAATCAGGGCAGTGTCCAACCTGAATTTTACCATACCCCCTGCTGGTGTTGGTTCTGGAATAAACCCCTGTGACACTGCCAAAGTTAAACTCAACGGAGATGTTGACAGTGTAAGTTACATCTTCACAACCATCAGGTATGAAAGCCTGCGGCCCAAATTCTGGAGTACCGGAGCTACGATATTTGATACCGTTCAGTTGGAACCACCGTTGCAACCAAGAAAGCTAAAACTGAATAATGGTAAGACGACATTTACTTACCGCATCACTGACAAGAATGGAAACACAGGAAGTTGTTCATTTAACGTCGATGTCAAGGACGTTGAAAAGCCCGTTGCCAAATGTGGTCCTACCTTCATAAATATCAATCCATCGGGTTTTGTCATTGATACTATTCTCCCTTCCCAGATTAATATTGGAAGTTCGGATAACTGCGGGATTACTTCCATGACCGTTACGCCGAGCACAATCACATGTAATCAGGCCGGTGTAAATCCTATCGTTCTGACCGTTAAAGACGCAGCCGGTAATACCGATACCTGCAAGACATTTATCAATGTAACGACCACCAGGCCAACTCCGACAGTACAATCAAAATGCACCGGCACTTCCATCCAGTTGTTTGCCAATCCACCGGCATCTCCCGGCGGCAGCACTATTGTTTACAAATACACCTGGAAAAATCCCGCCGGTGTAGTCTTCTCCTTCGACAGGAATCCAATCATCCAAAATGTCGGCCCAAGCCATGTAGGATTTTATGTTGTTGAAATAGAAGGAGTGACAGGCTGCAAATCGTCGGCCTCCGTACAGTTAACCTGCAATATGCTTCCACTTCAAAAACCAGTGGTTTCGGCTGCCAACAGCTCTATTTGTCTCGAAAGAGACATCATTTTGTCAACTGCTTCCGTCTGTGGTGATAGTATTAAATACAAGTGGTATTCAGGTGCAGCCCCTACGGGTGCTTTGCTGCGAACCACTTCAGTTCCCACCTTCACGACGAGGCCGTCAGCGGCAGGAACTTTCAGTTTCTACGTGGTAGTGGAAAGAGACACTTGTTTGTCGGAACCTTCCACTTTGATTTCAGTCTTGGTCAATCCCAAGCCTGTGGCAACGCCTGATGTTGCGACAATTACAATTTGTGAAGGACAACAGATTTTGCTGAAGACAGTAAACAATCCACAGGGAGCTACCTGTCATTGGACAGGACCATGTGGATTTGAATCTTTAAAATGCAGCCCAGATCCTGTAAATAATGCAACAGTGTGCAATAGCGGCCTGTATCAGGTGGTTGTTACGAGCAATGGATGCCCGTCTGATCCAGCCTTTGTGACCGTTAATGTTATAGCATTGCCAAAACAACCTACTTTGGTGAATTCGACAAATGCCAATGCGCCGGCGTGTCAGGGAGCAAGGGTTACACTTACAGCATCGGCTGTGCAGGGGGCAGTGTCCTACCAATGGACATCACCAACTCTCAAAGTCACATCCACAGACACTAATGTGCTGGTGATTAACAATGCAACAGTAGCGGAACATGGCGGCACCTGGTCAGTAAAAGTGATTGGCAATCCATGTGAATCGCAGCCATCCGCTTCCTCCATGGTGTATATTGCTCCGGCACCGCAGTCAGTTGTGGCATCTGCTACTCCAGCAACAGTTTGTGAAGGTCAGAACGTACAACTTTCTGCTTCTTCAGCGACTCAGAATGTTACATTCTTTTGGAAATACCCGAATGGGCAGACATCAGCTTTACAGAATCCGGTATTGCCCAATGTGAATGCTACCCATAAAGGTGATTACGTGCTGACGGTTACCAATCAGTTTGGATGTTCAAGACAATCGACAGTACCGGTTGATGTTTTGACCCGTGTAAAGATTAATGGAGCCAGCAGCGATGTACCTACTTGTGTTTCGGGTCCAATCAATGTGAACATAGTTGCCTTGCTGTTCCCGGCCGACCCCGGCAACTACACTTACAGGTGGTCAGGGCCCAGTGGTTACAGCTCGGTAATGAATACTGCCAGGATATCAAATGCGACCATCAATAACAGTGGGCCTTATACCTTGGTAGTCACCAATGCCGAAGGCTGCAGTTCTCAACCTCACACCGTCAATGTGGCGATCCCAGCGATTTTACCAACGCCTGCCTCACCTGTTCTCAGTGGAGCCAATCCATTCTGCACCGGTGATAATGTGACTATTCAGACTTCACCAATTACCGGTGCCAATGCCAGTTATATCTGGACAACTCCAACAGGTACTTATACTACCGCTATTCCATCATTGTCCATCACAGGATTGAGTGTAGCTGACAGTGGTGCTTATTCTGTTCATTATGTTGTGAACACCTGCCCATCAGCAAAATCCGGCTCAACCACGCTAACCGTAAATATGACTCCGGGCGCTTTGCCGGTTTCAAACGGACCAGTTTGTGAAGGACAGACGATACAATTGGGGGTGCAATGCGCAACAGGGGCCACCTATGAATGGAGCGGACCGGGTGGATTCAGTTCGTCAGTTTGTAATCCGGTTATTACCAATTCAAATCCGGCCTTACATTCAGGGACGTATTCTGTGAGAAGGAGGGTAAATGGTTGTTGGTCACCAGTAGTACCTGTAACGGTACAGGTTAAGCCACGGCCAACTGTACCCAAAGCAGTAAATACCGGGCCGTATTGCAGCAGTACCCAGGATGCTGTTTTGAGCATTGCACCGGCTTCTGCAACTCCTGGCGCTTCTTACACCTGGTACAGCAGCGTAGGGATTCCGTTGGGGGCAGCAACTACAACTATCAATTACAACATACCGAATCCTTCCAGTTACGGTAACAGCAGTGCTGAATTCCACGCGATCGCTACTTTGGATGGTTGCAACTCGCTGCCTTCAGTACCAACACTGGTGCGTTTTAATACCATACCAAACAATACTGCCGAAGCTGGGCCAGATATCAAAGCTTGCGAGGGTGATATTGTTAGTCTCAGAGCAACGCCAGTTACCCTGGGCACCGGACTTTGGACGATAATCGGTGATGGTGCAGGAGTTAGCCTTGCAAATCCCGATCAGGCAACCACCACAGCTACAGGACTTGCTCCGGGTAAAACTTATACCTTCCAATGGACACTCAGTAATGGTGCCTGCAGAAATTACTCTTCGGATCAGGCTCGGATTTCAGTTGATAAGAAAGAAACGGCAAAGGCTGGCGAATCCCTTGTCGCCTGCCATGTCACCACTGCAACTCTGAATGCTGCCGCCCCGGCTGCAGGGACAGGTATTTGGACCCAATCGGAAGCTCAAGGCTTGCTGGGGGTGAAAATCACCAGTCCGACTAATCCAAAGACAACTGTCAGTGGAATGCTGCCAGGCAATAATTATGTGTTTACCTGGACAATCACCAACAACTGCGGTTCAAGTTCTGAATCGGTTCAGGTGCAGGTTTCCAATGAAGATGCGTATGCAGGTGCTGATAAGTCAGAATGCGGAGACGGATGTTTGACTTTAAATGCCACCGGTGCTCTAAGTGGAGTGGGAATGTGGACCAGTCCGGATCCAAGTCTTCGATTTACAACACCTACAGATCCAAAAACTAACGTCTGTAATCTCAAGGTTGGAAATAATATTCTGATTTGGACAATTAATAAAGGAGCCTGCGGACATTTCTCGGTTGACTCTGTCATTATCTCCTATCAGTTTGCTCCGCAACTGCAGGACGACCAATTGAACATACCTTTCAATGGTACAGGTAGACTGAATGTGTTGTCCAATGACAAAATTCTCGGCTCATACAAACTGAACATCAAGAAACGCCCGGATAACGGTACCCTGACATTTGATCAAAATGGTGAAATGACTTACCAGCCAAACAGAGCTTATGTGGGCAGAGACGTCATAACCTATGAGATTTGCATTGACAATTGTAAATGCGTCACTGCGAATGTCAATATCACTATCGGTGATCAGGCAGCCTGTACTCCACCTACCATCATTACTCCTAACAGGGATGGAATCAATGATGCTTTCATCGTGCCTTGTATGGGTAACGGCACTTTATACCCAAAAAGCAGGGTAAGCATTTTTAACCAATGGGGTGATGAGGTCTTCAGGGCTGCTCCATACCGGAATGACTGGGAAGGTACTTATGATGGTGAAGACCTTCCGGCAGGCACATACTTCTTCATTGTGGACTTTGGTACGGGTGAAAAACCACTTTCGGGCTTCCTGGTACTGCAGAGATAAAGGAGGGTTTCCAATAATCCGGCAATTGGAACACGTAAAAAAAATGATTTGCCGGGCTTTGAGAATGCAAGAAAATAATAGGTTATGAAAAAACTGCTCTTCATTATAGTTCCGGTTGTTGCTCTGCAAATGGTCATCAATAATGAGACCATTGCCCAGCAGCAACTGATGAACACCCAGTTCATGTATTATAAACTGGGTTATAACCCGGCCTATGCAGGAAGTCAGGAATCTGCCTGTTTTACCTGTATATTCAGACAACAATGGTTGGGTTTGGAAGGAGCTCCTTCAATACAGGCATTTACTTTCAATATGCCCATCATGAACCAGAGAGTTGGTGTTGGAGGCAATCTTTATCGGCAGACTATCGGCATCACGAGCATTTATAACCTCGATGCCGTTTATGCTTATCGCGTGCGGTTGGGCCAGGGAATTTTGGGAATTGGTGTGCAGACTTCCATCCGTTCCGTTGAAAATGATTTTCAGCTGACAACAGCAACGGATAATAAAAGCCTTGACCCCAGCATTCCACCAGGCACAGAGGACAAATTTGTGTTCAACTTCGGTACTGGGCTGTATTTTAAATCAGATCAATTTTACTTCGGGCTTAGTGTGCCAAGATTGCTTGAAAACAATCTCGATTTTGCATCCAAAGATGTTTTCATATCGCGTGAGGTGCAGCACGTTTACCTGATGGGTGGATTGAATATCCAGCTCAGTGATATGCTGACACTTCAACCACAAGCCCTGGTAAAATATGCACCCAAAGCACCAGTTGATATGGATGCGAATACCAACCTCGTCATTCAAAACCGGTACATATTTGGATTAACGTATAGGATTGGTGGTAACAGGATCAGCGGTTTAGGTGAGTCAATGGACTTGTTGATTGCTGCCCAACTGACCAATAATCTGATGTTTGGATTGTCGTTTGACTTTACTCTGTCAGACATTAAGAACCACACCACGGGAAGCATTGAAGCTTCTTTAAGATATTGTCTTGGCCAGGGAAACACTGGTCGTGACTACGTAAACCCAAGATTTTTCTAATATATACCCACGAACTCTGCTATTGTTTTAAAGGCGTTTTGCAGGAATTGAAACGTGTTATCGAAGTGAACGTATTCAGAAATGGGATACTAAAAGAAAGCCTTATGAGAATTTTAATTTTAGCTCTGGCATTCGTGGCCTTGGGGTACTCGTTATCAGCACAGCAGCAGGGCTCCTCAGCTTTAAATGCAACAAAGATTTATGAAAAGGGCAATTTAAAACAGAGTGTCATTTTGAGAAATGCCACCGGCATAAATTCGCCCTCCCTCGATTTTTCACCGGTATTTTATCAGAACGGGCTGGTCTATGTTTCGTCTCGCCGAAAAAACGGGCCAATCGACAAGAAAATTGGCGAGACCTTCTTTGAGCTGTTTTTTGCTGAAACCGACGCAAACGGACTGCCCATCGGGCCTCGCTCCTTCTCTCTTACTGTCAACTCACAAGTTCATGAAGGACCCGTAGCCTTTAGTAAAGACGGCCAATACATTTACCTGACCCGGAACAACCTCGAAAAGGGGGCAACCAAGGCCAATGGCAAAGGAAAGGTGGTCATGAAGATTTACGAGGGCAGGCGAGGCCGCTATGACTGGGAAAACATTAGAGAACTTCCCTTTAACAGTGACAATTACACCTGTGTGCATCCCACTCTCTCTTTGGATGGAAAACGGCTATTCTTCTCATCCAATATGCCCGGAGGTTATGGTGGCATGGATATCTACATGGTGGAAAGAAAAGGTGACACCTGGACCAAGCCGGTAAATCTTGGCCCCTCCGTCAATACTACAGGAAATGAAATTTTTCCCTACCTCCACGAAAGTAATTACATGTTCTTTTCCTCTAACGGGCATGGTGGAGAAGGAGGACTCGATATTTTCCTCATCGATGTAAGCACACCGAAATATGGACCACTAAAGAGCCTTGGCCAGCCCTTTAACTCTGAGAAAGATGACCTCGGTTTTATCATCAATGAGGCCGGAACAAGAGGTTATTTCTCCTCAGACAGGCCGGGTGGTGCTGGCAAAGATGATATCTACTTATTCGAAGCCGGACTTTCGCTATTGGAAGCGCCACTGCCAACCGTTAAGGCTACTATTGTAGCCTTCAATGAAACCAATATGGAAAAATTGCCGGGTGTAGATGTAAGGATATTTGAAAGGGCAGCTGATGGATTCATCGAAGGATCAGACTTGTACGATGTGCAACTCATGCCATCTCCTGAAGGAGAGCTTATGATGAGGTTGATAAGAAAGTCGGAGAAAGAACTCGGCGCACCTCAACTCATCACCAACCGGAATGGAGAGGCAGAGGGCAGCATTAAACTGGAGAAGAACTATCTGCTTTTGTTTAGTAAAGAGGGATTTGAAAGTGTGGAAAAGCTCTATTCCACGGCAGGGGAGAAAGGCGATATAGTGATTCGGGTGCCGATGAAACCGAAATCCTGTGCGACAATTGCCGGCAAGGTAAATGTGCAGGATTACAATATGCCGGCACCCAATGCTTTGATTAGAATACAAAACCTGACATCCAAAAAAGAGGAACTTGTCAGAGCCAATAACAACGGTGAATTTGAAGTCTGCCTCCCGATAGGGCATCCTTTTACTATAGTTGCTGAAAAAGAAGGGTATTTTAACGGTACGAAGGATTTTACAACAGTTGGAGCTAATGAAAAGGATGCCATAGCCGTCTCCGTCAATTTGAAGCCCAAAATTGAAAACATCCTGAAAGAACCGATTAAAACCGGAAGTGTCATTGTCCTGGAAAACATCTATTACGACTTTGACCAGTACATCATTAAGCAAGGAGCCGCCCGCGACCTGGATGCACTGGCGGAATTGATGGACCTGTACAAAAGTATGGATGTAGAGTTGATCGCCTATACTGACAGCCGGGGCACGGAGAAGTACAACTTGGATTTGTCTTTGAAACGTGCTGAGTCAGCTCGTCGCTACCTCATTCAGAAAGGTATTGACGAAAAAAGAATCAAAGCTTTCGGTTACGGGGAGTCAAAAATCAGGAACCGCTGTCTTGAAGGGGTTGAATGTACTGATGAGGAACACCAATACAACCGCAGAACAGAAGTAAAAGTTACCCGTATTGAGGAATCCTTGAAAATTGAGTACCGGGAGAACAAACAGGACTGAAACCATATTCTTCCTGAAGAATGCACGACTACTTTTTGAGATTAGCTTTGCCCACCACATCCGAGTTTCACCCATTTTGTAAGAGCCTTAAACTTCTCTTTTCGTAAACACTTTGAGGTAATGGTGTTTTCGGTGACCGCTTTGCGCGTTTTGGATAATTGGTCACGTATGTGGAACTTCGCCGTATAAAAATCCAGAAACATGCAAACCTCTACTTTTGAAGTTCATGGTGGCCGACAATTAAGCGGCAGCATCAAGCCAATGGGAGCTAAAAACGAAGCGCTTCAGGTCGTCTGTGCCCCATTACTCACCTCTGAAAAAGTTACCATATCCAATATCCCGGATATTGCCGACGTCCGCAGTCAGTTGGAATTGTTGAGAGGTTTGGGTGTAAAAGTGGATAGAGTATGCCATGACACCTATTCTTTTCAGGCTGATGAAATAGACCTGAATTTTTTTGAAAACAAAGATTTTCTGACCAGTGCAAAACGCATTCGGGGTTCTGTCATGCTGATTGGCGCCTTATTAGGTCGCTTCGGTCAAGCCATTTTACCAAAACCCGGTGGCGACAAAATAGGACGGCGACGCCTGGATACTCACTTTCTTGGACTTCAAAAATTGGGTGCCGAATTCGATTTCGACATCGATAAGGGAGTATTCTTTGTAAAAGCTCCCCAACTAAAAGGCACGCATATCCTCATGGATGAGATTTCGGTAACAGGTACAGCCAATGTATTATTTGCTGCGGTTCTTGCCGAAGGTGTCACTCAAATTTACAATGCCGCCTGCGAACCCTATGTGCAGCAGTTATGCAGCCTCTTAAACAAAATGGGAGCAAGAATCCAGGGCCTTGGCTCCAACCTGCTTACCATAGAAGGTGTAAAACAGTTAGGTGGTGCCAGCCACACCTGTCTTCCCGATATGATAGAGGTGGGATCTTTCATTGGATTGGCAGCTATGACCCAATCGGATATTACCATTTCAGGAGCAGGAGTGAATGAACTTGGAAACATACTGCCTGTATTCGAAAGGATGGGGGTACAGATGGATATACAAGGTGACGATATCCGCATTCCGCCAATGGAAGAAATGGAAATTCAATCTTTTATTGACGGCTCCATCATGACTGTTTACGATGCACCCTGGCCGGGATTCACGCCCGACCTGATGAGTATCATACTCGTCATGGCTACACAGGCGAAAGGATCTGTGCTCGTTCATCAAAAGATGTTTGAAAGCCGGCTATTCTTTGTGGACAAACTCATTGACATGGGTGCTCAAATCATTCTTTGTGACCCCCATCGTGCTACAGTTATCGGTTTGAACCGTCGTTTTCAATTGAGAGGAATTGAAATGACTTCTCCTGATATACGCGCAGGTGTAGCCCTGCTTATTGCCGCGCTTTCTGCAAAAGGCCACAGTATAATTCATAACATTCAGCAAATTGACCGGGGTTATGAGCGCATTGATGAAAGACTCAATGCATTGGGAGCTCAAATAAGGAGAGTTTAAGTGTCGGGTTAGTTCCCGGCTGTTTGAATCACCTGAATACCCACCCCTAAGAGCAGGGGTGATTGGTTCTGGCTTTTGACTGGTTTTTGATTGACGATATACGATTGACGAACTCAGATTTTTGATTTTCCGAGACAAGAACCGGCCGAGTACGTTCAGGAAAATCAAATCCCGATAGCTATCGGGATACGTCTTATGCGCTTACGTAAATTATAAGACCAACAATGAACTAAAGCAATCTGGGTACGATAATAATACAATGATCTAAGTGCGATTATCCATAGCCCATAAACAAAGCGTACCTTTGCGAAAATCAGTTTACCATGTTAAAGTTATTGATTTGGGGAATCATCGGCTATGTGATATACCGTTACTTACAGTCGAAACTTGGATTGATGACAGGAGACAGGAATTACGGCAACTCAACAAACCAATACCGGAAGCCTCCTCCGGAGCCACCCAAAAAGGAAGAGGAAGGCGAATACATTGATTACGAAGAAATCAAATAAGGGTATGTCTTATTGCCTGTACATTTCACCTTTGAACAGGTGGAATCCATTCCATCCACAGCTTTATGGAAAATGATCATACTTCCCGCATAGGTAATTGGGTGATTTATAAAACCAATCAATTCATTGCCTTTAATAAGCCTCCAGGTATTCCGGTCCAATCGGATAAAACAGAAGATATTTCCTTGTTGAAACTTGCTGAAATTTACAGTAAAACGAAACTGTTCCTGGTTCACAGGCTCGACCGCCCAGCGAGAGGGATTGTTGTATTTGCAAAAAACAAAAATGCAGCAGCCCATTTGAGCAGTCAGTTCAAACAAAGAGAAGTGAAAAAGACTTACCTGGCTGTAGTAGGAAAACGACCTGAAAAAACGGAAGATACTGTAATTCACTACCTCAAAAAGGATGGGCGTATTAATAAGTCGACAGCCGGTGATGAAGCTTCCGATGAAGCACTGCGTTCAGAGTTGAAATACAGAGTTCTCAGCAGTATTGATAATTACCATTTGCTCGAAGTAGAGATGCTAACAGGCCGTCACCACCAGATCAGGGCTCAGCTTTCAGCCATCGGGTGCCCAATAAAAGGCGATGTAAAATATGGATTCAGAAGAGGGAATAAGGACCGCTCCATTCATCTTCACGGTTGGAATTTGTCTTTTTCACATCCGGTCACCGGAGAAAAAGTTTTCCTTAAAACAGAACCTCCTTCGGATACCGTTTGGAATGCGCTGATGGACAGAAGCTCAACCGAATAAAATCCTTACAACATTCTATGTTAAGCACTAAGGAAAAAGTAAAAAGTAAAAAGGCAAAAGTTTTTCAACTGATTTTCAAGAAATTAAGAAAACAAGTTGGCTACTTTATTTTTGACTCATTACTAAAGATTAATGTCCCGGTTATAGTTGCGATTTTGTTTGTAATTCCTTTACAGACTTTTTGCCAGGTTATTTCGGATAAACCTGAAAGCCAAAGGGCATATCAGGCTATTCAGGAGTTGAAAAATGGGGTGCTTATTCTTCGGTTAAATAGTGAGAAGGAAAAGCTGGAAAAAATTGAAATAATGATTCAATCTACAACCCTGGAGGCCAAGGATAGGGCCAGGTTGGAAAGAATTTCAAAAGAAACGATATGGGTAAGAGACCAACAGAATACGGCATTAGTAAAGGCTTTTCGCAAATTCTATTCCTTTTCTGATGTTCTGTTTCTGTTTGACTTCAATGTTCCGGAGCTAAAATCACCTGGTTCAAAACCATTGTTTTTAAATGACCTTCTTGAAACAGATTCATCAAAAAACCTTGCTGACCGGCCTTATTACATCGTTAGCTTTGGGAGGAGGCTCAATTCGCCAACTGCCAGTGAGGTGGAAGGACTGCTCGTAGTGGATAAGAACATAGTGGAAATGGAAAAACCTTTTCCATTCTTTGTCAATCAGGTCAAGAGCCTGTTCCAGCCGCCCCACAGCGAAAGTTATTATCAAAAACTGCTGACCAAATTCAACCGGGCTTTGAGCCGATTTTATGAAATGAGTAAGCAACCTAATCCTTGACGGAGTCTTTTTTGACATTTAGCAAGGGCTTGACTTGCAGGGTGTCAGGGTCTTCCTGAAACTCCGGACGAACAGGTCTTTCGGGGATAAAATACTTGGCCATCGTATCGCGCTGTCCTCTGGCAGTAGCGATCAGGATGGAGTCCACAATGGCGATAGCCCTTGTCATTGCCTTTTCCTTACATACTCTTTCCAGTTCATAATTCCAGCTATCCAACCGAAACTGAAATTCATCTCTCATCAGTTTTTCCTTAGCTGCCTGCTGTTTTTCCGAATCATCGCAAGCAGAGAAAAACATTACCACTGTAAGTAACAAAAGCAGGGGCAATATTTTGTTATTGTCTTTCATCTTATTGGATTCCATCGGGATTTTCTTCGTCTATGCTTTTAAGATACTCATTGATGACTCGCATCCGGGCCTCCAGAAGCGAATCAGTCAGGTAGGCCACCATGCTGTCCTGCCGGGTTTCACACAAACTGTCCAACCTTGGTCGGAGAACACCTACTGTATCGAGAAACAAGCTGTCGATGATTTCCCTATCCTGATAGTACAGGGTAGGTGGTGGGTCTTCTGTGCAGGAAGTAATACCAAACAGTATCATACTGGCCCAGACTGGGAATAAGGCTGAGTATCGCCTACGGGTATTCGAGGATTGAACTCCCGGATTCTTGGAAATAATTGAAGATGTGGAACTGTTTTTCATCGGGGTTTCATTTACCAGTCTTTGCCGGATTTAGTTGGTTTTGCTTGAGACCTTTTAAGCTTTTTCTGCACTTTTTGTTCCTCCTGATTCATAATCTCTAAAAGCTGTTCGGCCTCTTCCTTGCTCAAACCCTGTGACTTTTCGGGATTCTCCTTTTGTTGTTGATTGGATGAATTTTGTTGCTGTTGTTGGTTTTGTTGCTGGTTCTTCTGGTCCTGATCTTTTTTATCCTTTTGATTCTTTTGTTGTTGCTGCTGCTGGTTCTGCTGTTGCTGCTGCTGTTTCAGCATTTCCATAGCCAGGGCGAGGTTAGATTTGGTGTCAGCGTCATGAGGATTAAGACGAAGTGCATTCTTATAGGCTTCCACACTTTTGTCATAAGCCTGATTGAGGTAATGTGCGTTTCCAAGGTTGTGAAAAGCTTTTGCTTTGAGGGCACTTTTATTGGCATCCCCGATAATTCTCTCGTAGTGCTTCACTGCTTCCTCATACCTTTGTTGTTTGTAAATGCTGTTTCCCAAATTGTAAATGCCCTTCTGTGAATTTCCTTTTTCAATGGCCTTGCGGTAATTGTCCTCTGCTGTTGCATAATTCCTGTTTTCAAACTCTTTGTCCCCCTTTCTCAGGTAGAAATGTTCGGATTGCCCAATGGCGGCATGACAGGCTATCATAGCAATAATCACCGATGAAATCAATCTGAAAAGCGTCATTAGAAATAAATGTGTGGTTTCAAAACACAAAATTAGGTTTGCATTGTTTACCAAAGGTGTTTTTTTAACGTTAGCATGATTTAGGAACAAGTAAAAAGTAAAAAGGCAACCCCATAGGGGCAGGCAGGCAAAAGTTTTCCAACTGATTTTCAATTGGTTAAGCAAACAATTTGGCTATTTTATTTTTGACTCATTACTTAGCGGGTTATTTTGTCGCCCAATTAGGATTTAACCATAAAAACTCTCAATTCTCTTGTCCAATACTTCCAGATTCTGGCTTTTGAAAATGGCCTGGCGAGATAGCAGGAAAAATCGTGGCCGGCTCCTGCTGTTCATTTCTTCGATAGTAATCGGCATTGCCGCATTAGTGGCCATTAACTCGTTTAGTGAAAACCTCCAGAACGATATCAACATGGAGGCTAAAAGCCTTTTAGGTGCCGACTTAATTGTTCAGGGCGGTCAACCTGCACCGGATTCAATCTTAAGGTCCCTGGATTCCCTTGCTTATACTGATAAAGCAGAGACCATGAGTTTGGTATCCATGGTCTTTTTTCCTAAAAACGAAGGCACAAGGCTTACCCAGGTTCGGGCCCTGGAAGGGCGATTTCCTTTTTACGGAAAACTATCAACCGAACCGGCCAATATTGGCGATGAATTTACCAAAATCTGTACAGAAGGTGGAGATGTTCCAAAAGTCGCTCTTGTTGAAAAGACTTTGATGCTTCAATTCGACCTCCTTGTAGGCGATACAGTCAGGGTGGGGTATTCCTCCTTTTTGATTATTGGCCAACTCAATTCAGCACCCGGACGGGCAGGCATTGCCGGTTCAATAGCCCCTGTTGTGTACATCCCGAAACAGCACATTGAAGAAACGGGATTGGTACAAAGGGGGAGTCTGATTTGGTATCAGTATTTCTTCCGGTTTTCTGATAAAACAGATGTAGAGCAATTAGCGGAAAACAAGGTAAAATCCATTTTGGAAAACACCTCTCTGGAAATAGAAACAGTAGCCGAACGAAGAGAAGACCTTGGGGAAGCGTTCGGCAACATGCGCACCTTTCTCAATCTCGTAGGATTTATCGCCCTGTTACTCGGCTGTATTGGAGTAGCGAGTTCCGTCCATATTTACATTAAAGATAAAATGGCAAGCATTGCCGTGCTCCGCTGTCTGGGCACAACCGGATGGCAGGCATTCCAGATTTATTTGACCCAAGTGATTATGTTGGGTATTGGAGGTGCAACTCTGGGAGCTATCATTGGCAGTTTATTGCAGATATCCCTTCCGGCCGTTTTGGGCGATTTCCTTCCCGTTGAAAATGTGAGCAATAATGTTTCCTGGAACTCTGTTGTTCAGGGCCTGATTACTGGTTTGGGTATTACGATATTATTTGCCCTGTTGCCATTGCTGAAAATCAGAAAAGTGTCGCCCATGCGAACATTGAGGTCGGCATATGAAGCAGATACGGGAGGAAGAGACCCTCTGGCATGGATAGTCTATCTTTTGATTTTCCTCTTTATCGGAGGTTTCACGCTCATGCAAACCCGTGAATGGGAAAGCATTTACTTTCCAATTGGAGTTGTACTGGCTTTCCTGGCGTTGGCAGGGGTGGCGAAAACACTAACATGGGCAGTGAGAAAGTTTTTCCCTACTAACTGGAGTTACATATGGCGGCAAAGCATCGCCAACCTCTACCGCCCTAACAATCAGACTTTGATACTCATCGTCACAATTGGATTAGGTACAGCGCTTATTTCCACTTTGTTCCTCGTTCAGGATCTTTTGCTTAAACAGGTGGAATACGCCGGAACCGGAAATGTACCGAATATGATTGTGTTTGATATTCAACCCCCCCAAAAGGAAAGAGTAGCGTCATTAACTGAGGAAAATGGTTTGCCAGTCAAACAGTTGGTCCCAATCGTCACCATGCGGGTGGATAATATTGAAGGTATAACCAAAGAATTGAACCGGCGGGATACATTGGGTAGAAGGCTGGATAGGGAGCAGCGCCAAAACAGACGCCGAGGCCCGAGAGGAGGTAATGAAGACGAAGTTCCGGAGAATTCATACAGAAGGGAATGGGTGTATGAGCGGGAATACAGGGTCACTTATCGTGACTCACTGATAGATACGGAGAAAATTGTTGAAGGTAAATGGCACGGTACCGTTGGTGAAGATGGAATCATTTATGTTTCCGTTTCTGACAATGTTGCACGCAGCATGAAAGTCAAAATCGGGTCAAAAATTACATTTAATGTTCAGGGTGCTTTAATTGAGACAGTTGTTGGTAGCATTCGTGAAGTGGACTTTGGACGGGTTCAAACTAATTTCTTTGTGGTGTTTCCAAAAGGAGTTTTAGAGGAAGCTCCGCAATTCTATGTGGTTGTTTCAAGGGTAGAATCGGAAGAGCAAAGTGCAAGATACCAACAGGTACTGGTTCGCGATTTTCCCAATGTCTCCGTTATTGACCTGACACAAATTCTCAATTCCGTTGAGACGGTGCTGAATAAAGTTTCTTTTGTCATCCGGTTTATGGCATTTTTCAGCATTCTCACTGGCATAGTAGTGCTGATCAGTTCGGTGGTTTTGAGCAAATTTCAACGAATTCAGGAGAGCGTGCTTTTGAGAACCCTCGGCGCTAACAGGCGACAAATCATTCGGATAAATGCTCAGGAATACTTCCTTTTAGGCGCTTTGGCTACTCTGACAGGAATAGGATTATCTCTGGTGGCGAGTTTTGTATTAGCCAAATGGCAGTTAAAAATACCGTTCACGCCTGACCTCTGGCCGGTCCTAATTGTGTTTCTCAGTATAACGGCGCTGACGATGTTGATTGGGTTACTCAACAGCAGGGAGGTTATTTCCAAGCCTCCATTAGAGGTTCTGAGAAAAGAGGTTTAAGTTAGAATTATCCTGACGCCCCTTTTTCCCGCTCTATGTTGGAAGAATCGTTGTCCTTACTTTGGACGGGTTCTCCTAAGAGGTCATGATTTTCGTTCTGATTGGTTTCCTCTTACATATTCCTTTTTCTACCTATCAGCGGAGGTTCATTCTTAAGATTCTCACCACTTTCACCATCATCTTCTTTTTGCTTCTTCTTAAATACATCTTGGATCATGTCCCTCAATGATTCACCTCTTATTGAATCAGCTTCGAGTAGTTCCATTTCCAGTGAATCTGCAGTCAAGGTATCAGCTGAGATAAAATCCGGGCAATCAAAAACATCATAGTATGTCAAACTGTCAATCGTGGGGAAGCTCGACTTTTGATAATTCCTGAGTTTGCTGTCGCGATATACTTTTCCCAGAAATTTTCCACAAATTGGAAGTGCTGTCGCTCCACCCTGGCCAAGATTGGTTGACATCCACCGAACAGCTGGTTGTTCGGCGCCTACCCAGGCACCCGTCACAATGGAAGGAGTGTAACCGATAAACCATCCATCGGCATTGTTATTTGTCGTGCCGGTTTTCCCGGCTGCTGCTCCGCCAAAGTAGTGGCGAAGTCTGCCACCTGTGCCGCCATTGACTACTGCTGACATCAGTTCTGTCAGGAGGCTGGCTTCAGAGCTGGTGAGTACTTTTGGGTATTTTCTATGATCTGGTTCCGGATATTCCACCAAGACTTTTCCATCGTATGTTTCGATTCGAACAAGGTAGTGGGTTGTGGGTAAAATACCCTGATTGGCAAAGGCAGAAAAGGCCCTTGTCATTTCATAAACTGAGGATTCAACGGACCCAAGAGCAATACCGTATTCAAGTGGGATGGGCTTTTCCAATCCACAGGTTTTTGCCAATTTCCGAACCGGGTCAATTCCAGTTTGTTTTATCAAATTAATGGCAACCATGTTTATTGAGTGTTTCATACCTCCTCTCATGGAATAAGTTCCACCATAACTACCATCGGAATTCCTCGGCTTATAGCCATCTTCAAACTCGATTTGTTCGTTTGGAATTTGCTCACAAGGTGTAATTCCCATTTGCAAGGCTTTAGCATATACAAAGGGTTTAAACGTTGAACCTACCTGCCGGGTGGATTTTACATGGTCGTACTTAAAATACTTGAAATTAATTCCCCCTACCCAAGCCAGCACTTTACCGCTGTTCGCTTCAGTAGCCAGAAAACCGGCCCTCATCAATGTAAGATAGTACTTCAATGAATCCTGCGGGGTCATCAAAGTATCCTTTTCATAAGATGGATTGTCCCATGAGAAGATCGTCATGCGGACAGGCGTGACGAAATTGCTGTCAATTTCAGCCTGTGAGAACCCTGCTTCTTTCAGCAGTTTATAGCGCTCCGAAGATTTTTTAGTTTGCGCCAGTAGTTCATCACTTCCCCAGGGGGTGGCGTTTTTATATCCTTTAAAATGGCTGACAAAGGATTTCTGCACATCTTTCATGTGTTCATTAACAGCCTCTTCAGCGTATTGCTGCATCTTCGAGTTGATGGTAGTATAAATCTTTAACCCATCACGGTACAAGTTGTATGGTCGTCCGTCGGGTTTTTTAAACTTTTGTAGTTCATTCTCCAACTCCAGGCGAAGGTGTTCCCTGAAATAGGTTGCCAAACCTTCTAAATGCCCTTCAGCACTGTATTTCAACTCCAGTGGCAGTTGACTAAGAGAATCTAATTCTGCTTCCGTAATGTGACCGTATTTCACCATTTGGGACAGTACGGTGTTTCTTCTTTCATGTGAGCGTTCAGGGTTCCGAACCGGATTATAAGCGGTATTTGCTTTCAGCATTCCAATCAATACCGCAGCTTCCTCAAGCTTGATATCAGTAACCGAAGTATCAAAAAAGCGCTTGGCAGCAACATTGATTCCAAAGACATTATCACCAAAAGGAACTGTATTTAGGTAAAGGGCTAGCAGTTCGTTTTTGTCGTAAGCTCGTTCCAATCTGGTGGCAATAACCATTTCTTTGATCTTTGCCACAGGAAGAGTTAATATCCAAAGTCTTTTTCTAGGAAACAGATTTTTAGCCAATTGTTGGCTGAGTGTACTACCACCCCCTCCCGATTCGTCGCTCATCAGAATGGTTCTGAAAATTACCCTGAGCCACGCTTTAAAATCGATGCCACCATGCTCAAAAAAGCGGGCATCTTCCGTTGAAATTAATGCATTAATAAGGTGTGGTGAGATGTCCTCGAGTTCAGAGGGCAGGCGATTCTCGATGAAATATTTCCCCAATAAAACTCCATCTTCTGAAAAGACCTCGGAGGCGATATTCTGATTCACTTCCTCAAGGGCTCTTACACTCGGAATAGAACCAAATACACCGATAAAGGTCAGCAGGAAAAGTAGCACAAGTGCCGTAAATCCGGCTACGCCAAGTGAACCACCGGCCAAAAGAACTTTTGCTAATAGCGGATTTTTGTCTTCATACTTCTTGTATTTTTCATACCAGGGTTTTACTCTTGGATTAGAGATGAAATTGTTCCATTTGCTTAACCAAAAATCCTTCTGAAAATAAGTCTTGAAATCTTTCATGTAAAGAAAAGTATGTTTGCAAAACCTGACAAACGCTCGGTTTTTATTTTATTGACGTTATTGCTGAAGAAATTGCCAGGTATTACACAGCGCTTGTTAAATGAAATTGACTGCAAAAATGTTCGTTTAAAATAGGATGTTTCTTCAATTATTTAAACGAGAACGCCGAAGTATTTTATTTCTGGCGGCCATTTTAATTTTCCCAGCTCTTTTCACTAACCTGGGGATGCTGGCTTTATATGATGATGAAGGGATCAGATCATTAGTAGCACTTGAAATGATGATATCAGGAAACTACTTTAATCCCACATTTCTCGGCGAACTCTATTACAACAAACCCCCGCTTTACAACTGGATTTTACTGGCCGTGTTCGAATTGACCGGCGATACCAGCGAATTCACTGCTCGGAGTGTCACTGTATTCTTTCTCCTCGTTTATACTTTCATGGTTTACTATTTTGTGAACAATGCGCTCCGAAACCAAAACATTTATTCAAGTGCGAAGAATAATCATACTATTCAAATTGTGCCCATTGCGAGTGCCCTGGCTTTGCTGACATGTGGCCGAATTCTATTTTGGGATTCACTGCTCGCCCTCATCGATATTTGCTTTTCTCTGGTGATTTATTCAATGTTCATGTTGGTTTATTTTTATGGAGAGAAGAATAAAATCAAGGCACTATTCCTGACAGCTTATGCATTGGCTTCTGTTGGATTCCTTTTAAAGGGCCTTCCGGCAATTGTATTTCTTGGCCTCACACTGCCTACCTATTTCATCTGGAGAAAAAAATGGCGTTTGCTGTTTAGCTGGAAACACTTTGCAGGGTTTTCCCTGTTCGTTTTAGTGGTTGGTGGCTATTATGCCGTTTATGCTCAGTCACATGGGTTGGAAGCCGTTTTCAGCACATTGTATCACGAATCGGCAAAACGCACCTTCATTCAATATGGGGTTTGGCAGTCCGTTCTTCATATTTTTACCTTCCCTTTTGAAATGGTTTACCACTTTCTGCCCTGGACTCTACTGGTGCTGTATTTTTTGCAGCGAAGCAAACGGGAACTCCTGAAGTCCAATTCTTTTCTTAGCTGGAATATCCTGGTACTGCTCGTCACCATAATCCCCTACTGGACTTCAGTGGAAGTTTATCCCCGTTATATTTTGATGCACGCTCCGCTGCTGTTCACCACTGTCATTTACCTGCATGAATCAGACAAGATTAAAAGCGGAAATTTCAGCCGACTCATAGAAAACTTATTTCTTGTGCTTTGTCTGGCAGCAGCAGGAGCAATGCTCATCCCATACTTTCATGAGGGCATGCAACAAATTCCAGCGTATCAGGTGAAATCATTGAGACTGGCAGCACTTTGCTTATTACTGTGTTTTATGTATTGGCGACTCCCCACTGAAAGGCTGATAATCCTGTCTGTTGTGTTGATCACCATTCGATTGGGTTTTGATTGGTTTGTTTTGCCCGAACGGCAGAAGGGGAAATGCAGCACCCAGGTAAAGACCTCAACCCTTGAAATGGCAGAGCAATTCAGGGACAAAGAGTTGCGTTCACTCGAGTATAGTCTGGGATTTCAGCCAATAACCGGGTATTATTACACCCGTGAAACGGGGAAGATTCTGAAACCGGAATTCAGTCTTCCGGACTCAGCTGTGTTATATATTTTGAACCCCCAAACCTATCCGCCTGATACGTACAAAGAGTTGGGGAGGCTTCGCATCAAATGGGAATGTAAAGAATTGGTCATTGCCGAAATCAATGAAAAGATGCTGCAATGGATGGAGGCCCGGGAATAGATCTGTTCTTTGTGAAAAAAAAGGAGGAACTTCCATCAAAAGAAATAGTTTTCAGGAAGTACAAGCCAGAAATCCGATTTTTATCCTGCGAAATCATAATCAATGCCATCACCCAAGTTATCAGTTGTAATACCCGTTTTTAACGAGGAGAAAAACATTGGCCTGTTGTTACAACAGCTCAAGACTTGTCTTATGGACATCGATTATGAGATAATTATTGTTGATGACGGATCGACTGATCACACTTTGGCGGAATTGAAAGGCGTCGTTTCACCGGGAACAACAATAATTTCATTTAAAAAGAATTTCGGTCAAAGCCTTGCACTGATGGCGGGAATTGACTTTGCCAAAGGGGAGTTTATTGCCACCTTAGATGGTGACCTTCAAAACGACTGTGCTGATTTACCCGGCATGTTGAAGCTTGCAGAACAAGGTGATTGGGACATGGTTACAGGTGAAAGGGATAATCGAAAGGACGGTTTCTTCACTCGCAAAATCCCTAGTGTTGTAGCAAATTGGATAATACGCTCGGCCACTGGAACAAGCTACCGTGACTTAGGCTGTTCCATTCGGATGTTCAGGAGTGACTTGGCAAAAAGTCTTGGGCTTTACGGTGAAATGCATCGGTTTATTCCGGTTCTCGCTCATTTGGAAGGCGCCAGAATCACACAGGTTAAAGTAAACCACAGAGCCAGACAATTTGGAAAGACCAAGTATGGTCTAGGCAGGACTTTTAAGGTATTGACCGATTTAACTCTGATGCTCTTTTTTAAACGTTTTATGCAAAGACCGATGCATTTGTTTGGCGTGATTGGTATCGGGTTGTTTTTAGTAGGTGCAATAATCAATTTGTACCTCCTCTATATCAAGTTGCTTGGACATGATATCTGGGGAAAACCTTTATTGTTACTGGGATTGATGCTGGTCATTGGAGGCATCCAATTCCTCACAATTGGAATACTCGTTGAAATGCAGATGCGTACCTATTTCGAGTCGCAGCAAAAAAGACCCTACAAAATTAGAAAAATTTATCGCTGAAGATTTCAGCTTCGATTCATTCTGAGGGCCATCCCTTCTCGCAAGTGACGATTTTTATTTGCACAATTCCAAGACCAACGAGATTTTGGAATGCTTGTTCTGCTGCACCGTGTGTCAGGTAAAAGCCAGAACTCAAACGTTGTGCATCCTCTGTTGGAGAAGTTTCTTCAAAATACCCCGGTACAGATTTGATGAATAATTTCCTGGCCTTTTCATCCTTTCCATAAAAGACAATCCTATAGCTGGTTACTTCCATCAGGTCCCTTAGGTACTGAGCCCCTGGTCCAATATCTTGCTTCCTGATGTCAAAAGGAGTGTAAGTCTGCTCCTTGGAACCGCTTACAAACAGCTCGATTCTTTGGTTCAGGTTATCTCCTTTTTTGTCAGAAAAGGGGTAGCGGGAGCCAACGTTGAGAATTCGCAGATTACCGTGTTGTCGTAATGTAGGCGGTATCTTTGTTAGGAGATCTGAAATGATTTTTCTGGTAAAATCTGGAAAATCATCTGATGCACCGGAATGAACTACAAAAATGACACGGGTATCGGGATAAAGCTTGACCTGGTTACTCCAATGTACTATTTTCTCTATGCCTGCAGTTTCAATTGAACCGCTTTGAGCGTAAAAAATAGTGCCTTGATGTGTTTCCATGTTGGAAGTTATAGGAGTAACATCAACCGAAGTTTCGGACTCACCTGGCATCGGAGCCTGAGGATTTTTGTCAGTGGTGAGCACAAATTCAGGTTTTTCAAAAAGCACAGAAAAGATGTCCAGGCCACCTAAACTCATTCTACCGGAAGATGCATAAAATGCCTCTTTCCCATTTGACCTACCAAACCAGTACAGGTCGTCTGCTGCACTGTTTATTTCAACCCCCAGATTTTCAGGTACACCCCAAGCACGGATTTCTGTATTAAATATGCTTTTGACAATATCATACCCTCCAATACTATTGCCTGTATCGTTGGTGCTGAAATAAATTGTTTTCTCGTCGGAAGCCATCCAAGGCGACACTTCATCATAGTGCGTATTGATTTGATTTCCAAGGTTCTCAGGTTGGCTCCAGAAACCATTAACCAGTGTGGCTTTGTAGATATCGTAACCACCATAACCTCCCGGCCTTGAACTGGTAAAAAACAGCGTACTGTCATTCATAAAAAAGGGATCGCGGTCACCAAAAGTGGAGTTGAAGGGAGTAATCTGAAGGGATGGCAAAACCGGCTTTTCAATCTCCGGCTTAATCTTGTACAAGTGGCCTGTTCTTTCATTCTTACTTCGAAAGAGATATACCGAACCATCAGCGGCGAATCCTGCCACCACATCATTTTCATAACTATTGAGAAATGGTTCTTTCAGCACGAGAGAAGAATTCCAATCTCCGCCCAATAAGCAGCTTTGGAAAATGCTGAAGCCTGCCGTTTTGAAGCCAGTAAAAGCTGAACCCAATCTATTTGTAGAAAATAAAAGGCAGTCAGGATTCTGCGGATTCAACATTGGCTTGAATTCATCTTCTGGGGAGTTCACTGCTTTCCCAACATTGTAAACGGTGGCGATACCTGCTTTTTTTTGCCATCTGATTCCGTTGGCACAACGCAAAATGTCCTCTTTTACACTTGTTCTGAGTGGATGGTTTGACTCCGATTGTTCCAGAAATGTTTTATACGCAGCCACCGCTTCCTGGAATTCATGAAGTTGATGCTTGCTGCGACCGATATAGAAAAGTGCCTCAGATTTGTACTTGCTTTTTCGGCTGGCGACTTTTCTAAGCTCTGTGATCGCTTTTTCGAACTGGTTGGTGTGGTAATAACAGACACCGATCTTCAACTGCAATTCAATATTTTCAGGCCGATTGCCCGCACATAACAAGAAGGCATCGAGAGCAAGTTGGTAATGACCAGAAAGGTATTGTTCCTCACCGATTCGCCGGACCGATTCCGGGCATTGCCCCAAGGCTGCGAACCAAAACCCAATCAAGAATACATAGGTGAGGAATTTCCGTTGCATCCGTCATTAATTGAAATCGGTTTGAGCAAAAAGCCCCTTTGAAAATCAGCTATTCCGGACAGCTAAGAAGTTAATCCCGGCTTTAGAAGCTTCGTTTTGAGTCAAAAGCTTCCAGGTAATCGGCGACTTTTCTAAGGAAGGAACCCCCAAGGAAGCCATCGACTACCCTGTGGTCGTAACTCAAAGAAAGAAACATCATTTGCCTGACGGCAATGAGGTCACCATACTCCGTTTCCACCACAGCCGGTTTTTTGCGGATTGCGCCGGCAGCTAAAATGGCTACTTGAGGCTGATTTATGATGGGGGTGCCCATGACATTTCCGAAAGTACCCACGTTAGTCAGTGTAAAAGTGCCATCCTGAATCTCTTCCGGTTTCAGGCGGTTTTCACGGGCACGGTTCGCCAGGTCATTTACCGCCTTGGTAAGTCCGACCAGATTGTATTGGTTAGCTCCTTTGATAACCGGTACAATGAGGTTGCCGGAAGGAAGCGCCGTTGCCATACCCACGTTGATGTCCCGCTTGCGGATAATGCGGTTTTCATCCACAGAGATGTTTATCATGGGGAAATCAATGATCCCTTTCACAACAGCTTCAATGAAAATTGGGGTAAAAGTGATTTTTTCTCCGTGGGTTTTTTGAAAGTCGTTTCTGACCTTTTCCCGCCAGTTCACAATATTGGTGACGTCAACTTCCACAAAGGAGGTGACATGCGGCGAGGTTCGTTTGGACATCACCATGTGATCGGAAATCAGCTTTCTCATGCGGTCCATTTCGATAATTTCCACATCTCCGCTGATACTCACAGCAGGTTTGGAAGTTGGTGCCGCCAAAGTTGCAGATGGTGCAACAGGACTAACCTTGCGGTTGTCAACATAGGCAAGGATATCCTTTTTTGTCACCCTGCCCTGTTGGCCGCTACCCTGGATGGCTTCCAGTTCCTGAAGGGATATTTTTTCTGCTTTGGCAATGTTTTTCACCAGCGGGGAATAAAATCGTCCACTTTGACTGGTGCTTGGAATGTTTTCCACTGCTGTTACAGCAGCCAACTCAACCTGCTGAGGTTTTGCTTTATCAGCATTGGCCGGGTGGCCGTTTGATGTTGCTGTTTGTTTTTCAGTTTTTGCATGCGGAGAGCTGGCACCAGGATCCTCTGCCTCTGTCGAAATGATAGCAACTGCCTTTCCAACCGGAACCACGTCATTTTCCTTGAAAAGAATTTTGGTAAGTGTGCCAGCGTATGGTGAAGGGACCTCTGAGTCAACCTTGTCGGTAGCAATTTCCAACACCGTTTCATCGACTTCAATCTTGTCGCCAATATTTTTAACCCAACGCAAAATGGTTGCTTCCATGATGCTTTCTCCCATTTTGGGCATTATTAGTTCCAGTTGTGCCATGACAATTGATTTAGTAAAAAGGCAAAAGTAAAAAGGCAAAAGGAAATTGGAAATTGGAAATTAGCCAAGCCCCAGCTGCCAACTGCCAACCGCCAACCGCCAACAGCCAAAA
>CAYRDX010000008.1:80934-86807 GCA_964423205.1 uncultured Saprospiraceae bacterium
CAACTGATTTTCAAGTGGTTAAGAAAACAATTTGGCAACTTTATTTTTAACTCCTTACTTAAATATTGGCTGTGCTCTTTATTGCGGAGCAATAACAGAAATTCAGGGTGCGAAGGTAGTCAAAATGTGTGCTAATGAATAGCAGGCATTAAATCGAACTTTTGCATGCTACGAGATTAATACAACGCAGGGCTTGCTTACATGTTCCTCACATGGGCTTTATTGAACACCTTTTAAGAAGGGGACAAAACGGAAGTCGCCATAGTTTTCTTCATTGTATTCATCCTCCGAAATTCGAGTGAAACGCTTCATTTTCTGGATATTCCTGCCAACAGGAATAACTAACATGCCGCCAACTTTAAGTTGCTCCAGAAGTGCTTTGGGGACTTCCAATGCTCCGGCAGTGGCGATAATTTTATCGTATGGGGCAAACTCAGGCAGGCCATTGGAACCATCCCGGAAATAACAACGGATATTCTGATAACCCATATCCACTAACTGTTTCCTTGACTTGTCAAAAAGATTTTCCTGTCTTTCCACTGTAAATACGCGGGCACCCAGCTCGCTGAGTATGGCAGCCTGATATCCTGATCCGGTTCCTATTTCAAGGACCTTTTCTCTTTTTTTGACCTCCAGCAATTGGGTTTGAAAAGCAACAGTGTAGGGTTGGGAAATGGTCTGGTCACTTTCTATGGGTAGTGCCTGGTCTTTATAAGCCAACTGATCGAATGCCGAATCCAAAAAAAAATGCCTGGGAACAGCATTAAGGGCATTTAGCACATTCACATCATGAATGCCTTTTCTTTTCAATGAATCAACCAGCTTGCGCCTTAATCCTTTATGCCGATATGTATCTTCCAATCTGGAAAAGTTTTAAAATTGAAATTGGCTCAAGCCAGGAAAACCTGCAATGAGGCCGGCAAAAGTAATCAAATATCAAAAGCTGCTATCGTCAAGACTTTCCAACTCTGGTTCCGCAAATGAATTAATCTGGGCTTGTTCATTCATAAATGAGCACCATTGGCATTTGGTTTCACCACAGCCTTTATAGAAATCATGATTCCGGATTTTAGAGTAAGTTTCTGTAATCAGATTTATCATAAACTCTGTGTCGGAATGTTCAAAAATCAGTTCAAGTTTATGGTAAATACCTCTGGTGTCAGGTTTCAAATAAGAAATCTCTGCACTTGCAGCCCGCTGTGTATTGCTTTGATGATTTTCAAACAGGATTTTATAAAAAACGAGTTGCCGCCAATACAAGCCACCATATTTGGCCTCCTCGCTTTCCTGGTTTTTCGATTCTTTTGATGACAGCCTATCAGGCCTTTTTATGGATGATTTTCTTACGGAGCCACTTTTGTAATCTACCAGGTGAACTTTCCCCTGTGGATGGAAATCAATCCGGTCGATGATGCCGGTGAGCGGAACCCCATTAACTTCGATGTGACTTAATTTGTGTTCAACCAGAAAATCAGCAGGCCATTGGTTTTGGTTTTTACGGCAGTATTCTTCCAATTGGCGCTTACCGTTTTCCAAAAAGTGCTGGAATTCCTGTTGTGTTAACAAGCCACGCCGGGCTTTTAGTTCTTTTTCAAAATAATGGACAAAAGCTTCAGGTGGTGGAAAAGTCTTGTGTGTGACATCAAAGGCAAGGAAACCTTTATTCATGGCTTCGTGAAGTGCGGTTCCATAGGTGGCTGCCTTACTCGGCATTACCGGGACCTTCAGAATGAATTCATAATAAAAACTAAGTGGGCAACGGAGGTAAGTGTTTAGTGCCGAAACGTTCAGGGTAAAATCAGCCAAATGGCTGTCAATTACTCTCTTTTCCATAGCTTCAATCAGCGGATTATATCCTGACAGAAGCATTGTTTCTGCATCCAGGACATCGCTGGGCCTTGGAACCTGAGGTAAGATTTCCAAAATATCTGCCCCCTTTTTTGATGTCCTCAATTCCTCGATGAACCTTGAATGTTTAAGGGGTTTACCATCGTCATCGTTTGCTGGATATGATAGATAAAGAGACTCTTTGGCACGGGTCATAGCCACGAAAAACAACCGGCGACGAGCCTCTTCAGCGTCTTCCTCGCCTGAGAAAGTTATAGTGTCGGGCAATGAAAACTGATTCCGGTACCCACCTTTGGAATTCTCCCAATAATCCTCCACGCAATCCATCATGAATACTTTCCGGAATTCCAGACCCTTAGCAGAATGTGCAGTCAATAAACTAACGCTTCCTGCCTTATAAGCTCCTTCCAGATTCTCAGAAACTGTAATGTCTGGCGGAAGGAGATTAAGCGCTAGGCCACTTTCATTCATTTTCCCAACCATTTCCATAAGTCGGTTGAGTGTTATAAATGGGTCGCGCTGTGCTTCTTTCTTGACGAAATTGAGAAAAGTAAACAGTAATTGAATCTTGCCGGCCTTTTCGGGTTCTTTAAGAATTTGAGCCAACATTCCGGTCCTGTTGATAGTTCTTTCTGCCAACTCCGGTACAGTGGAATTCGCACAGGCGCTGATTAAGTGCTCAAGGGCCTCGGAACACCTCAAAACTGATGAGCTGTCTGATATTTCTGAAGATTGGATAAACTCAGTGTCAGCAATGGCATCTCTCCAGTATTTTAGCTTGCTACCAGTTTTGTTTCTGTTATTGACATCAATGGAAATTATGGCTATATCATGGGGCGAAATGTTGAAAAACCCGGAGGACATGACAGGAAACAGCAGGTGCTCCCCTGAATAGGGATAATCTGATTCCAGGTTTACATACTCCAATATTCTCAAAAGTTGCCTGATCAATGGATGCTGCAGAACATTGGCCGGGCGCTTTGTGGTAAAGGGTATTTCTTTGGCGGCCAGCAATTCCCCAAGCCTGCTGGCTTGTTTATGCCGGGCGTATAAAACCGCTACTTCGTTCAGAGGAAATCCTTCATTTTTAAGTTCCTGGATTTTGCTTGCAATCCACACCTCCTCTTCTAATCGGGAGGGGAATTCAAAAATGACAGGCTGGGCGGGAGATTGGGCAAATTCAGGGTGTTTTGCTACCAGGATTTTTTCCTCTCCAATGCCCTTTAGCCTGTTTGCTATTCTGATTTGATTGTTTTCAATCAAATTTCTGGAAACTTCCAGCAGATTTTGGGAGGAACGGTAGTTTTCCTTCAGCACCACGACTTTTAGGTGGTCTTTGTAAGTGTCGTTAAAATCAATCAGGTTTTTTAAGCGTGCGCCCTGGAATTCATAAATCGATTGGTCGTCATCACCAACAATAAAAATATTAGGGTCATCCCAATACCCCGTTAGCTGTTTGAGTATTTCATACTGGGCTCCATTGGTATCCTGAAATTCATCCACCAAAAAGTACTGAAATTGTTCCCTGTATCTCGAAAGCAGAGCAGAGCTGGTTTTAAAAGCTTCCAAAACCCACAACAACATGTCCTCATAATCGTAGCGCCTGCACTCATCCATGAGTTCGAGAAAACGCGGGAACAAGTCGATGGCTGCTCTTAATTTGGCCATCTTTTCTGTTTCCTCATCTATCTGAGTTTGTTTTAAATCACCTTTTTTAAATGCTCCACGCTTGACTTTATACCGGAATTCCTCCCGTTCTGGTATTGAATTAAGGTATTCCTGTATTTTTTGATTCAGAACCACCACATCCCAATTCTCCGCTTTGATTTTTTGAAAAAGATTCAAAAGGTGTCTTTCATAAAACGACACATCGGAACGGTCCTTTTTCAATAGGTGATTGGCCGGGAGCTCCCCGATCAATCGTCTGATCAATTCCATCCTTTCCAGGTCGCTGATAGGTTCAAGACCGGCCCTTCCAAACTTTTCAATATTACTTTGGATGATGCTGTTGCAGAATGAATGAAAAGTATAAACCGGTATTCTGTATGCTTCCGGCCCGATCAATTCAAGCAGGCGCTGCGACATAGCCTTTACTCCGGCATCTGTAAAGGTCAGGCACAGGATGTTGTGGGCTGCTGCATCGGTCTTTGTCAGGATATTTCCGATCCTCATGGCAAGGATATGGGTCTTCCCTGTGCCGGGTCCCGCAATTACCAGAACCGGACCTTCAATTTGCTCCACCGCTTCGCGTTGCGCAGCATTCAATCGCTTAAGTTCAGATTGAAATAGTTCATTGAACTGTCTTAACTTTTGAGACTTCGCCATTTAGGTGTGGTAAAAAGACATGAGGGAAATCCATTTCACTTGATTTCCAAAATTAATAACGTTGAAATGAAAAGAGGGGTAGTGCAGACCTAAATTTTGATTTGCAGCACTTAACCAATTGAGCTAATCAAGGTCTTGGGCTTCGCTTGCTTATTCTGATGGTCTTTAAAATGCTGCCCTTGGCGTCCACGAGACTGACAAGATAAATGCCATCCGGGATGTCGGAAATGTCGTAGCGGCCGTTGCCATTTGAGTAAAATGATTTAACCCGTTTTCCCAAAATATTGGTTACCCACATTTGCCGCACAGTGTTGTTGCGGCTAAGGCTAATGTAATTGGAAGCCGGGTTTGGATACAGGCGAATGGCACCATTGTCGGCTTCAGTGGTTGATGTCAGGCTGCTTACGCAAATCTTGTAAACGGCAGTGTTGATAACAGTTGAAGGGCTGGTGGCGTCGCTGAGTTTGAGGCGCACTTCAGCACATCCGGCCACGCCACGAGGTAATACATGAACATCGAGCAAGGTGCTTTCATTTTTCTGTACCGGTACCGGTACGTTTGGTTGGCCACCAATTATCACATTAGACAAAACACTGGATGTGTAACAAGCTACGGTGTCGCAAATCCGGAATTCCCATTCAGCCGGAGCATTGATGATTTCACGCTCCCAACGCAGATTGATAGTTGACCCGGATAAGTTCTTGATTCTGGAATGGGCTATTGGTTCTGCCCAATAATCGTTCAGATCTACCTGAAAAGTACCTTCGAAAGGATTGGGTTGAACTTCAAGCGCTTTTTGTCCCAGTAAAGTAAGGGAGGAAGTTGTAAAAAGAAGAAGGAGTAAAATATGTTTCATGAAGCTCAAATTTGTCGATGCAAAGATAGCGTATTCTAATCTATGGCATTCTTAGCATTGGCAAAGTGCCCATAAACTGACAGACTTTCAACCCATTTATCTGTTTTTTAACAGATGTTTTTATTTCCCTTAATCAAAAGCAGTCAATAGCAGCAATCGATAAGGTGCAAGAAAGGTGCCTGTTATTGAAAAGCGGGATAATATTTGGGCCAGGAAAGAATTGACTCCCATTTGTGTACTTTGCACGTTGGCTCAATAGGTTGACAACCTTTCCGGCCGACTATTGTTACAAAGCTGCTTCAACATAAAATCCAAAAAAGACAATGAGAATATCAGTATTCAGAAGAGGACATTTCAATGCAGCGCACCGCCTGAACAACCCCAACTGGCCGGTTGAAAAAAACCAACAGGTTTTTGGTTTGTGTAACTCACCAAGTTACCATGGGCACAATTACGAACTGGAAGTGAAATTGACCGGGGAAACCCACCCGGAAACGGGATTCCTGATTGACCTGAATATTCTCAAGAATATCATCCACGAGCACATTGAACTGAAATTTGACCATAAAAACCTCAATACCGACATCCCCGAATTCAGCAATGTGAATCCCACCTCAGAAAATTTCTGCCATCTCATCTGGAAAATTCTTAGGGAGCAAATTGACGAAAAATTCGAGCTAACCGTTCGGCTTTATGAAACTCCAAGGAATTATGTGGAGTTTCCGGCGTGAGCGCAAATCATAAAAAATCAAAAGCCCTTCAACTCTCAAAGCTGAAGGACTTCCTGTTTCTTCAAACTGCCACTGCCACTGCCACTGCCACTGCCACTGAAGAGGTCGGTAGC
>CAYRDX010000009.1:0-85957 GCA_964423205.1 uncultured Saprospiraceae bacterium
AGACCCATCAACTACTACTCCGGGAACTACCATACCGACAACAGACCCATCCACCACCACTCCGGGTACTACCACACCGACAACAGACCCATCCACCACCACTCCATCAACCACAGAGCCTTCAACTGGAAATTCCACCGATCCGAATTCCACTTCATCAGGTCAAACTGGGAACCAAAATATTTCACCTCAAAACAGGCAGGGTTCACATCAATTAAACGCAAGAGTTCCTAAAGTTGCTTTGCTCGACATCGAGCCCAGTGATCAGGCTATAGCGCTTAATGTCAAAACACCTACAGAAGCCGGTAATGCTTTGGAGGTAAGTGATATTGATAATTCACTTTGGCTGAACTACTCATCTATTGTGGGCAATTCGCCTCAGGACAGAAGGACTGTCCTGGTGTCTTTTACAGGAACATTGCCTCTTGGATTTGGCATCAGGGTACAGGCACTAGCCTATAGAGGAGCCGGTGCCGGAGCCATAGGAACATCTGGAAGTATGATAGCCCTGGCCACTCCTAATGTATTTTACACGCTGATAAACAATATTGGCAGTTCTTATACCGGTAATGGTGTGAATAACGGACACCAACTGGCCTATAGCCTCGTCCGTGAAGACGCCAATTACGGACTGCTCAATTTCAATACAGATTATTCCATACTGGTTACTTATACTTTGACGGATAACTGATTCCTGCAAAATTTCTTACTTTGTCGGGCATAGGATTCAAAATCAGTGCTTTCTAACAAGAGTTTTACCCGATGAAAATGTACATTTTTTTTCTTTTTGTATTAATCGCCGCAACAGCCAGTGCTCAAAACTATCTCGCCGATAAATTGGCAGGAACTTACAAGGGCCTTTTTCAAAGCCCATCCATTTCCGCTCCCATAACAGACTATCAAATCACCGTTACAAAAATTGACAGCGTTCATATCAAGATTGCTCCATTGGCAGGAACCGTTTCCACCTCTTTCGAAGCCAAACTCTCAGAGCAATTTGGGATGATTATGTTAAAAGCCACCTCTGACATCATTGCCGTTAGCGGCACCTACTCCGATTTGAACGGCAGGTTATCCTACAGTTACCACCTTGGAGGCGCAGAGAATAGGAATATTGAGGTGTTTTTAGGGACGAAGGAGGAATGAGTAGTTAGTTTGCCTCTGTTATTGATTTTTAATAAAATGATTCATCCCTAAACTGCTGAAGTATAATTCTATACGGGATAGGTAAAATGTTATGTTTGATTTGTCAAGAAATCAACAAACATGGAGTATTCATCAAGGGTGAAATGGAGTATCTTGGAGCGTTAATTTATTATTCCTGCAGGTATCCTTTTAGTTTCCAATACCTATTTTACAGAAAATGACCTAAGCTTTGAATAGACATTTCCCGGTAAAAATCAGGAAAAAGGGTTTTGATATTCTTTGGAACCTGTGAATTAGAAATAAACCTAAACAAACACTATAATGAAACTAGCTTGCCGAAGTGCTTACCTGATTTTATACTTTTCCGATTACTATTTTGGATTAAATTACTGCCATTGGTGGGTAATGTAGTCAAAGCTGATGCATGCTTGTTTAGGCATCCTCATTGAATAATAGACATGTGCTTTATAGAATCATTAATCTTGTTGAACATGAAAATTCTTAACATGATGAAAGTTAGTGGGTTAGTTTTTGCCACTCTATTGTGGAGTAGTCTTGCATTAGAAGTTTCAGCACAAATTTCCCTTGGTGCTGTCAGTTATACTCAAAACTTTAATACTCTTGCCAATACTGGTACAAGTATTTCTGTTCCTTCCGGTTGGGCATTTCTGGAAACAGGTTCTAGTGCCAATACTACTTATACTGCCGGAACGGGTTCAAGTACGACTGGAGACACTTATAGTTTTGGTTCTTCTGGTAGTACAGAAAGGGCATTCGGGGGGTTGCGAAGTGGCGCTCTTGTTCCAATAATTGGTGCCAGTTTTAAAAATGAAACTGGTGCTACTATTAACCAACTTTCCATCTCTTATTATGGCGAACAATGGAGAATAGGTGTTACTAATAGGGGAGCAGCTGATCGAATGGATTTCCAATATAGTACGAATGCAACAAGTATTATAAGTGGTACCTGGACGGACGTCGATAACTTGGATTTTAATTCCCCTGTTACCCTCGGAACAGCTGGTTCTCTGGATGGTAATACAAGTGCTAACCGGACGAATATATCGTTTACCATAACTGGATTAAACATTTCTAATGGCTCAACATTTTGGATCAGATGGACTGATTATGATATTCCCAGTTCAGATGATGGTTTGGCTATTGATGATTTTGAAATAACAGGCTCAGCGACATCCTGCACACCTCCAACTATATCACAAGTCGATGTTACTCAGCCCACTTGTATCTCTCCAACTGGTGAACTGGTTATCAGTGCCAATGGTTCAGGAACCCTTGAATACAGTGTAAATAATGGTGTCAGTTATCAAGGTTCAGCGACTTTCTCCAGCTTAAATCCAGGTATTTATACCATTAAAGTCAGGTTACAGGCCGACCAATCCTGTGTGGCCACTTACACCAGTAACCCAGTTGTCTTGAATACTCCTACTGGTTGTCTCCCAGATTGCGGGAATTTGTTCTTTTCTGAATATATGGAAGGATCCAGTTTTAATAAATGTCTGGAGATTTACAATCCAACAGGTAGTGCTATTGATCTGGCCGCAGGAGGGTACAAAGTCAATATTAGCTTTAATGGTGGAACCAGTACCAACAGCACCAACCTGACAGGTACCATCTATTCTGGCAGTGTTTATATTATTTGCCACACCTCTCTTGATACTACACTGGGAATTATTCCTAACCAGATGCACAATAACATCCAATTTAACGGAGACGATGCCGTGGAACTGGTCAAAGGAACCACTACCCTGGATGTAATCGGACAAATCGGATTTCGGCCAACTGCTGAATGGGGAAGCGGACTTACTTCAACTGCCGACAACACATTGAGGAGAAAACCCTCTGTTCAAAAAGGCGATGACGATGGAGGTGATGCATTTGTCCCAGCCACCGAATGGCTCGGATTCGCACAAAATACCGCTGACGGATTTGGATTCCACGCCACAGCCTGTGTATGTGTTACTCCGGTGTTCAGTGCACCAACGGTAACTCAACCCACTTGTGCCGTGCTGACAGGTACTATAAAAATAAACATAGCCACACCTGGTGACTTTGAGTACAGCGTGGATAACGGCGCTACCTGGAAAACCACCAATACCATCAGTGGCCTTGAGCCCGGAAGCTATCACATAAAAGTGCGCTGGAAGGATAATCCTTCTTGCATGGCTACTTATGCCAGCAATCCGATCGTTCTGACTGCCGCTCCCCTGACAAAACTGAGCATTCTCTGCAAGGACCATACAGTATTTTTAGGTGGAACCGGAGTTGCATCAATCAGGCCGGTTGATGTTTACATAGGTCCTTTGGAGCGTTGTATTTCTGTGAATCTAACCGGCATAAGTAGAAGTGAATTCACCTGTGCAGATATTGGAAAGAGCATTCCCGTCACTTTGAATGCAATAGATATGGCAAGCAATAAAGCAAGTTGCGTCAGTACTGTCAAGGTATTGGACAGTAACATGCCACCAAGCATTTCATGTACTGACTTGGCCATTCAAATTAATGAAAAGGGAGTCGCTGAACTGACACCTGCGCAAGTTTTACTGAGTGAGGTGAATCCATGCAATGTGGGTACTAAAGTTCTCAGCAAAACCATTTTTAATTGTAATGATGTAGGTCCTAATTCAGTTGTACTGACAGTAACCAATCTAAATGGATCAACCAATCGCTGTAATGTATTCGTAACCGTTATAGGACATCCCTCCATCAATTCCGGCGTATTGGAAATCTGCGATGGCATAGACAACAACTGCAACGGCCTGGTGGATGAAGGTTTCGACCTCGACGGCAATGGTTACACCTCCTGTGCTGGCGACTGCGACGACTTCAACCCCGCTGTTAATCCGGGGGCAAAGGAGATTTGTAACGGTGTTGATGAAAACTGCAATGGACTTATCGATGAGGGTGTAACTCCAAAGTGGTATGCTGATGCTGACGGCGATGGATTTGGCGATCCCGGCAATATGCTGGAAGATTGCTTTGAAATCTTTGGCTATGTTTCCAACAACAAGGATTGTGACGATACCAATGCTGCTATTTTCCCCGGTGCTCCTGAACTTTGCGACGGCATCGACAACAACTGCAACAAGCAATTTGATGAAAATGCGAAAACACCCTGGTACCGAGATACCGATGGCGATGGTTTTGGAAATCCTGCCATGTCCGTGTTGGCTTGTACTGCTCCGGAAGGGTACCTGGCTGATAAAACCGATTGTAATGATGGCAATGCCAATATACACCCTGGTGCAGCAGAATTGTGTAACGGCATTGATGACAACTGCAATGGCCTGATTGATGAAGGTGTTATGGCTACCTGGTACGCCGATGCTGATGGCGACGGATATGGAAATCCCGCTGTTACAGCTCTGGGCTGCGTTGCACCCACCGGATTTGTTGCAGACAATACCGATTGCCATGATGGCAAAGCTCATATTAATCCAGGTATGCCTGAGTTGTGCAATGGTTTAGATGATAATTGTAATGGCCTGGTTGACGAAGGAGTGACAGGTGGTGTCTATGTTGGCTCAGTTTCTTTCACTACTCAGGCTCAACTCAATGCCTGGAGAGCATGTTATGGGGTCATTGATGGCAATCTGTACATCTTTGGAAATGATATTACAGACCTCAGTCCGCTCCTGGGCCTGACCAAAGTGACCGGTCATGTTGAAATAAAAAACAACCTCGTATTGAAAACGCTGCAAGGTTTGAACAACCTGAAGGAAATTGGTGGCAGCCTATCCATTTATTTCAACAATGTGTTGGCTACACTAAATGGTCTTAACAATCTGGCGAAAGTCAATGCCGGACTGGGCATATTTTATAATCCCTCACTGTCCGATTGCTGCCCTGTTTACAACCTGTTGAATTCTGGGGGAGTGCGCCGCTACACTTCCATATTTGGAAACCGAACCGGATGTGAAAGTGTTACCGGAATTATCACGGCATGTGGCATGGCACCACTTCAGAACAGTTCACAAGTTCCTGTGACCACAGTACCAAATCCTGTATTCAAGGAGTACAATCTCATTGTTTATCCCAATCCCGCTCAGACGGAAGTAAACCTGGTACTCCCGGGAGTGAATGCTCCCACGGAGATCAGTATCTACGACCAGTTAGGTCGGATAGTCTGGACGGAGAAATGGGAAAAAGGAAGATCTTCAACTACCATCAGTTTGGAGGAAACCCGATTTGTGAAGGGAGTCTACACCGTAAAGGCTGTAACATTTGACCAGGTTCTGGCGAAGCAATTAGTGATTCACAGATAATTGGCTACCTGCCCCTGCGGGGTTGGCATTTGGCTGGCCGATTGAGGGTCTGACTCCAAGTCAGGCCCTCAATTTTGATTTTTGGAACGCGGATGACACTGATGTTGAAGATAAAAGCGGATTTAGAAAAAACCATCCGTGAAAATCAGTTGTATCCGCCCAATCCGCGTTGCCATTCATTTCCGCTCCAACTTCCAGGCTGTTAAGAGATAAACAGCGATAAGAATAGTATTGAAACCCAGGGCCATTGCCTGACTAATGGCCAGGTTTTTCTCAAAGTATTCGCCAACGAAGAACAAAACCCAGGCAAAGCCAATGTAAAATGCAACCTTTCCCCAGTTGTATTCAACAGGGTAATATTTGCGGCCCCACCACCAGCAGGCAGCTGTCATGGCGGCATAGGTAATGAGGTGAGCCCATGCAGAACCCATGTACCCAATCCGTGGAATCCAGTAAACGTTGAGCACTATGGTAATGACGGCCCCGCCGACGGCTATCCAGCCTCCCAACATCGTTTGGTCGGTGAGTTTGTACCATATAGATACATTGTAATACATTCCGAGGAACAGGTTGGCCATCAGCAGAATGGGCACGACTGCCAAACCACCCCAATAGTCTCTTCCCACGAAATGTTTAAAGATATCGAGGTAAAGCATGACCCCAAGAAAGGCCAGAGAGCCAGCAATAGTGAAATAGGTGGTAATTCTGCCGTAAAGCTGTCTTGATTCGCTGTTTTTGGCATTGGCAAAAAAGAATGGTTCGGCGGCGTAGCGGAATGCCTGTGTAAAGAGGCTCATGAGCATGGCCAGTTTGTAACAGGCAGAGTACACGCCGATTTGTCCGAGGTTTTCCTGTGTTGTTCCGGGCAAAAGGTGTTTAAGCAGTACCCGGTCCAGCATTTCATTGATGATGCCGCCCATGCTGGCAAGGATGAGCGGTGCGGCGTACAAAAACATGATTTTCCAAAGCCGGGGATTGAATTGCCATTTTACCCTCATCATCTCCGGTACCAGCATCAATAAAACGACCGCACTGGCTATCAGATTGGAGAGGAAAATATAACCTACTCCGAATTCCCGGTCGTAAATCATATCAATAAAGTCAGTGGCTAGGCCCTTTTTCAGCAGCCAAGGGCACAGTATCAGGAAAAACAGATTGAAGCCAATATTGAGGGCTATGCCGGTGAGCCGTACCGCAGCAAATCTTATGGGTCTGCTTTCAAGCCTCAGACGGGCCAGAGGGATTTCGGCCAGCGTATCCAGAGCCAGTATCAGACCGAATATGGTGATGTAACTGCTCTGAAATGGTGCATAATCCAGCCAGGACGTTATTTCTTTTGAAAAAACGAGTATAAGTAATGAAAACAAAAGTGAAGTACCTGCTACCGACCAAAGGGAAGTGGAATAGGCTTCCTCTCTTTGCTCTTTATCTGTTCCAAAGCGGAAAAAAGCCGTTTCCATCCGGTAAATGAATATCACCATCAGAAAGGCCGTCAGTGCATACAACTCCGACACAATGCCGTATTCTGCATCCAGGAAAATCCGGGTATAAATTGGCACGAGCAGGTAGTTCAGCACTCTGCCTATGATGGAACTAAGTCCATAAATGGCCGTTTCGCCAGCAAGTCGTTTGAGTAGTGACAAGGTTTTATTGTTGAGAATATGAGCATATGAGGATATGAGGATATGAGGATTTGAGAATGGGAGGATTTGAAAAGGAAAAACAGATACTAATCTAAGCTCACCCTTTATATCTCATATCTCATAGTTCATAGTTCATATCTCATAGTTCATAGTTCATAGTTCATATCTCATAGTTCAGTCGTGGCAAATTTGTTCAATTTCCTTCACAATCCTCTATCTTTACCCGGCTTTTAAAAATCAGTTATATTTTCCCGATTCAAATCCTCAATTCTTCACCCCGAGTACTCGGGGTCAAATCCTCCTAAAATGGCCGATACCCAAAACATAAACATCGCGCTACTCAGTAAAATTTGCGAAATCCCGGGGGCACCCGGTTTCGAACAGCGTATCCGGGAATTTGTGATACGGGAAATCAATCCTTTGGTTGATGAAGTCAGCATCGACAACATGGGTAGTATCATTGCGGTGAAAAAAGGACGGGAACGCAAAAAGGTCGTAATTGCAGCCCACCTCGACGAGATTGGCTTTATGGTGACCCATATCGATGAAGAGGGCTATGTCAGGATTCACCCTCTTGGTGGTTTTGACCCAAAGACATTGACCGCCCAGCGTGTGCTTGTCCATGGTAAAAAAGACATCATGGGTGTGATGGGTACCAAGCCTATTCATTTGATGAAACCTGAGGAGCGTAAGAAGGCACCGGATATCCAGGATTATTTTGTTGACCTCGGCCTGCCAAAATCAGAAGTCGAAAAAGTAGTGTCCGTGGGTGACCCCATCACCCGTGAGCGGGAACTCATTGAAGTAGGGGAGTGTGTCAATAGCAAGAGCATCGACAACAGGGTTTCGGTGTTCATTTTGATAGAGGCATTGCGGGAATTGCAGAGCAAGGAATTGCCTTACGATGTGTACGCTGTTTTCACCGTACAGGAAGAAGTGGGCATTCGCGGTGCGGTATCTGCTGCCCACCGCCTCGACCCGGATTTCGGGATCGCACTCGATACGACCATTGCTTTTGATATTCCCGGCTCCAATCCTCACGAAGTGGTAACCAAACTCGGTAAAGGAACCGCCATCAAAATCATGGACAGCTCGGCGATCAGCGATTACCGCATGGTTCGTTATCTGAAAGAACTGGCGGAAAAAAACAATATCAAATGGCAACCGGAAATATTACCCGCTGGTGGAACAGATACCATGGGCATTCAGCGATACGGTAAACATGGTTCTATAGCAGGCGCAATTTCTATCCCTACAAGGCATATTCATTCGGTTATTGAGATGGCCAATAAGAATGATATACGCCAAAGTATCGAACTTCTGAAAGTAGCTCTTCTGAATCTGGACAATTACGACTGGACCTTCAAATAGGTCCAAATCCAAAAAAAAGGTAGAATTATTGGATTTGAATCCGAAAATTCAATTATTTTTCGGGAAAAACAAATGATAACCCGAATTCAGGAAGAAAGAATCAAGTCCTATCTGGATAAAGGGAAAGCCATCATCGTAACCGGCCCGCGGCAAATTGGCAAGACAACCTTATTACAGGAAATAGCACGACAATTAGGACGAAAAACCTTGTGGCTCACTGGTGACGACCCTGTGACAAGGAACGTCCTGGAAAATGTCTCTCTTGGGCGCTTGCAGACCATCATCGGTGAACATGAAGTCGTGGTTGTGGATGAAGCACAGCGTTTGTTCAACGCCGGCCTGACTTTGAAATTGATTACAGATCATATCAAGGACGTACAGTTGTTCGTTTCAGGTTCCTCTTCGCTCGACCTTGCAGCAGAGACAAAAGAAAGTCTGGTGGGCAGAAGGTATGAGTTCCCGCTATATCCAGTTTCATTCGGTGAGATGGTCAAACACCACGGTTACATTACTGAAAGGTCTTTGTTGGAGCACAGGATGATTTACGGTTATTACCCGGAGGTCGTGACAAGTGGGCCTGATGAAGGAATTAAGATACTCAATACCTTGTCGGACGGGCTGATGTACAAAGACTTGCTGACGCTCGACCAGCTTAAAAAACCTTCTCTTTTGGTCAAATTGCTGCAGGCCCTTGCCCTCCAGATTGGAAATGAAGTCAGTTACAATGAAGTAGCACAACTTATTGGTGCCGACCCGGTCACTGTCGAAAAATACATCGATTTGTTAGAGCAGTCTTTTGTATTGTTTCGCCTTCCATCATTAAGCCGGAATGTCAGAAACGAAATCAAGAAAGGCCGGAAAATATATTTTTACGATACCGGGATCCGCAATTCCATCATTAAGAACTTCAGTCCTCTGAATCTGAGGTTGGATACTGGTGCTTTGTGGGAAAATTTCCTGCTTGCCGAGCGGCAAAAACGCAACACTTATAGGGATTATTATTGTAACGCCTACTTTTGGCGCACAACAACCCAACAGGAGATTGACTACGTCGAGGATAACAACGGCAAACTGTGTGCTTACGAATTTAAGTGGCAAACGCATAAGGAACCTCGTTTCCCAAAGACCTTTCTCGAAGCTTATCCGGAAAGTGAAACGAAATATATTCACAGGGAAAACTTCGATGAGTTTGTCGGGCAGGAAGACGTTGTTCGTTGATAGTTGTTGGTTGTTAGTTCCAACTAACAACCAACAACCAACAACTAACACTCTTCTAAACCGACACATCATAATCCCTCAGCGCCGAATTCAACGACACCTTCTTATTCGTGCTTTCACTGCGTTTACCAATGATTAATGCACAGGATACCTGGAATTCACCGGCAGGGAATTGCTTTGAATAAGTGCCGGGAATAACCACTGAGCGGGCGGGAACACGGCCTTTGTACTTAACAGGTTCAGAACCGGTTACATCTATGATATGGGTGGATTGGGTGAGTACCACATTGGCACCTAAAACGGCCTCTTTTTCTACCCTGACTCCTTCCACAACGATGCAGCGGGAACCAATAAAGGCATCGTCTTCGATGATACAAGGCGCTGCCTGTGGCGGTTCCAGAACGCCTCCAATGCCAACACCTCCGCTCAGGTGTACATTGCGGCCAATCTGAGCGCAAGAGCCGACTGTGGCCCAGGTATCAACCATGGTGCCACTGCCCACCCAGGCGCCAATGTTTACATAACTCGGCATCATAATGACCCCTTTTTCCAAAAAAGCCCCATAGCGGGCTATGGCGTGAGGTACCACACGGACGCCTTGTGCGGCAAAATTTTTCTTGAGGGCAATTTTATCGTGAAACTCAAAAGGAGGTGCTTCAATGGTTTCCATTTTCTGGATGGGGAAATAAAGTATGACAGCCTTTTTCACCCAGTCGTTCACTTTCCAGTCGCCATTGTCTGGTTCTGCTACGCGCAGTTCACCCACGTCTAGTTTGGCGACCACGCTTTTGATGGCATCCTGTACGAAATCTTTTTCCAACAGGCTGCGGTCGTCCCACGCCTGATTTATAATTTTCTGAAGGTCTTGCATGTATTGTTTTTTTGCTGTTGGCTATTGGCGATTGGCTGCTTGCCCCTGCGGGGTTGGCTGTTGGCTCAAACTCCAAACTTCAAACTTCAAACTCCAAACTACTTAAGTAACTCTTCCGGCCTGATGTCGGTATCCTGAACAGGATAGGCAGCAGGGTAGTCGCGTTTGAGGAGGTACAATGTGCGCAGGGCTTCCCTTTTGGTGGCGAATGCTCCTGCCCTGATTTTATAATATGGTTTGGCATGCACCCAACTGGAAGCAACCCAAGGATATAGTGCTTGAAATTGGCTCAAGGCGTTTTCCATTCTTTGCCGATCGGTGGTGGCGAGAATTTGAACCCGCCATCCTTTCATGGTAGAAGAAGATTTGTTAATATCGATGAATCGCTGCATCAGTTGTGCAACCCGCGGGTCAACTGTTTCACGAATCTGACCCTGCGCATGTATAGCAGTTATACCAAAGACGGTGAAACAAAGGAGGATGAATATTTTTCGCATAGCTCTGTTTTTCACAAAAATAGAGAATTGTCATGTTTTACAACTGATGGAAGAGGCAAAGTTTTAATTCGCAATGAGTTGTACGCCAACCGAGGTGCCGATTCTGTCAGCACCCGCAGCTACGAGTGCTTCTGCAAAATTTCTGTCGCGAATATCGCCGGACGCCTTGACACGGACTTCAGGAGGCAATATATTCCTGAGAAAACTTACCGATTCGATGGAAGCACCCGGTCCAATTACCCCTGAGGAGGTTTTAATAAAGTCAACTTCTGCAGCAACGGATAATTCACAAATGTGCCTGAGTTCATCCTCAGATAATTGAGCGGTTTCAACGATGAGTTTCAGAATTTTCCCTTTCATGTGGCACATAGTTACCATGGATTCTATTTCGTTTTTCACAGTACCCCATTGCTCAGATTTGATAGCACATAAGTTTACCATAGCGTCCACTTCATCGGCACCTTCGACAAAGGCCTTTTTCATCTCTTCAATTTTGGCAGCTACGTGACTGTAACCAAAGGGAAATCCGGCTACTGTCACTATGTTGACCGGCGCATCTTTAATAATACTTCTGGCAGTCTTGACAAAAAAAGGAGGAATGCAGACACCTGCAAACTGATGATTCAAGGACTCTTGGCAGTATTTAGCAACTTCATCTGGTCTTGATAAGGGGCTCAGAATAGTATGGTCAATTCGTTGGGATAAGTTCATCGGTGTAGTTTTTGATCGGTCCATGGTCATTCTCAGCTGAGGGTTGCTGAAAAGTGGCTGCAAATTACAGGAAAAAAAGGCCAAGGGTCAAATCAATTAATCACTCTTTGGGAAAAGTTTTTATTTACTAACATTCTACAAGTTGAGTTTTGTAGGGTTAAAATTTCAGGAACTTGATCGATAACCTGCTACAAAAAGTTCTGGTACAATGCTTTGTATTTTTTTACCCGAATGGCATTTGAAGTGAAAGGTATGGCGATTCCGCGTGCCAATTTTTTATCAACATCAAATACGTGTTAATTAACATTTGTCGGGCCCACAACTTTTCCACATCAGGCATCTATCACCAGATTTCCTCGTAGCTTTGTTGTGCATCCAATGGCCTTCAAATCAGAAGAAAACCAGCGCCAAAGATTACTTATTCGCCATGTCAGAAAATAGCAATGCTCAAAAAAAAGTAAGGAACCTGAAATCCAACCCGAGAACCCGGGGTCAGATGGAGGGCCAATTGTCAGATTATGTATTCGGGAAAGTGCCACCCCAGGCTGTTGATATTGAGGAAGCAGTATTAGGGGCATTGATGCTGGATAAAGACGCCTTGCCTATCGTATTGGAAAATCTCAATCCGGAGAGTTTTTATACAGAAGCCAATCAGCTGATATACCGTGCGATGCGGCAATTGTTTGAGCGTTCCCATCCGGTTGATTTACTCACCGTAACAGAGGAATTGAAAAAGTCAGGCGACCTCGAAACGGTGGGTGGCCCTACATACCTCGTCAACCTGACGAACAGGGTTGCGTCCAGTGCCAATATTGAATACCACTCAAGGATCGTTTCGCAAAAGCATATCCAGCGTGAACTCATCAGGGTTTCCACACAAATTATCAAAGATGCTTTTGAGGATACTACCGATGTTTTCGACTTGTTGGATGACGCGGAAAAGGAACTGTTCAATGTGTCGGAAAACAACCTGAGGCGGCAATACCACAGCATGGGTGAGTTGACGGCCAAGACTTACAAAATGTTGGAAGAGCTGAAAAATAAGAAAGATGGTTTAACCGGCGTGCCGACGGGTTTTACCAACCTCGACAGGCTGACTTCCGGTTGGCAATCTTCCGACCTAATCATCGTAGCTGCCCGGCCCGGCATGGGTAAAACCTCTTTTGTACTGTCATTGGCCTTGAATGCCGCAATGGATTTCCAAAGGCCCGTTGCTTTTTTTTCCTTGGAGATGGCGAGTACTCAGTTGGTGCAGAGGTTGATTTCTGTGCATTCCGAGATTGATGTGAGTAAGTTACGTACCGGTAAATTGCAGGAATATGAGTGGACACAGTTACACCACACCATCGAGAAATTGAGCAATATTCCGCTTTACATTGACGATACTCCGGGTATCAACATTTTTGAACTGAGAGCCAAATGTCGCCGCCTCAAAAAACAACAAAAAATTCAAATGGTAATCGTGGACTATCTCCAGTTAATGAGTGGTGGCCCTGAAGCTTTCCGTTCTGCCAACCGGGAGCAGGAAATCAGTAATATTTCGCGTTCACTGAAAAGTATGGCTAAAGAATTGGATGTACCGGTCATTGCCCTTTCGCAGCTCAGCCGTCAAACCGAAATCAGGGGAGGTTCCAAAAAGCCGCAGCTTTCAGACCTGCGGGAATCTGGTGCTATTGAGCAGGATGCAGACATCGTTTCTTTTATCTATCGACCGGAGTACTACGACATCTTTGAAGATGAAAAGGGAAATTCCAATAAAGGTGTTGCGGAAATTATACTGGCTAAACACAGGAACGGCCCAACTGATATGGTAAGGCTGCGATTTATCGACAAGTACACCAAGTTCACAAATTTGGATGAATTCAATTTTGACAATTTATCGCCAACAGATTCATTTTCGCCACAACTCGAATCACAAGGAGTAATCAAACGGTCGTCGAAAATGAATGACGAAGAGGAAATTCCTTTCTGAAACGAAGGAGTGAAGGGGTGAATGACTGAAGGGTTGACTGAGTGAATGAGGAACTCTGTGAACCTTAATGCTCTCCGTGGCTCCTTGGTAAACAATGAGTGAATGAGGACTTCTATGAACCTTTGTGTCCTCCAGATTTGTTTTTAGTTGAAATCCAGAGCTTTTTAACAAATAATCAAGGCGCTTTTACCACCTTTGCAGCCAAATTGGCTATTATAGTTACTCGTTTTGAAAGTAGACTATCCAACTAAGGTGAGAGTTTTGGAAGTTGAGAATGGGCTTTGCTTTAATTATCTCAACTCTCAACCTCCTGAACCTGCTCAACTAATTGAGAAACCTTGAAAGTTTAAATTCATTTTTCAATTGGGCCAACTATGATACAAGTTAATTAATCTACCCCAGGAACGTGATAAGGGCATTATCCCACATGATTTATTAAAATCCACTCTATTGAGTTTCGACGAATTTGGCTTAGCACCCTCCATTCTGGAAGGCCTGGCCGCAATAGGCTTTGAAACTGCCACCCCAGTACAGGAGTTGGCTATCCCGGTTGTGATGAACAAAAGGGATATACTGGCCTGTGCTCAAACCGGAACCGGAAAAACTGCTGCCTTCCTGTTACCCATTCTGCATAGGTTAGTCGTGGAGCCAAACAATGGTGTTGACACCATCATTCTCGAACCCACCAGGGAATTGGCTATTCAGGTGGACCAACAATTGGAAGGATTGTCCTATTTCACCGATATCAGTTCTATAGCCGTTTATGGTGGCCGCGACGGCCAGTCCATGGAGCAGGAAATGAAAGCCTTGAAGACAGGGGCGGACATTATAGTGGCTACGCCGGGACGTTTGCTTTCTCACCTGCAAATGGGGTACGTCAAGCTGGATTCAGTCAGGCATCTTGTTCTCGATGAAGCCGACCGTATGCTGGATATGGGTTTCATTACCGATATCATGACCATCATCCACAAAATTCCGCGTAAAAGGCAGAATCTGTTGTTTTCAGCCACTATGCCTGATGAAATCAGGAAGTTTTCAAAAAACATTCTCAACAATCCTGCGGAAATCAGCATCGCCATTTCAAAGCCAGCCGATGGCATTATTCAGGGAGCATACATGGTCAATGAAAGTTCTAAAAACAAACTCATTGAACATCTCCTTAAAAGTCAGAATAACAAACAAAAGCGGGTCCTCATTTTTGCAAGCAGTAAAAAAAGCACCAAAGAACTCGCTGCCTATCTGACACGTAAGGGTTATCCCGCTGCCGACATTCATTCCGACCTCGACCAGCAACAACGTGAAAATACGCTGCTGGCATTCCGAAATAATTCTGTTCCTATTCTCGTAGCAACCGATGTCTTGTCCCGGGGAATCGACATCAGAGGTATTGATGTAGTAATTAATTATGATGTACCCAGTGACCCGGAGGATTACGTGCACAGAATCGGCAGGACTGCCAGAGCCGACGAAACCGGTGTCGCCCTGACACTGATCACCCGCCAGACGACCCGTAAGTTTCAGCGTATAGAAAAACTCACAGGAATGGCCGTGAAACGACTTCCTGTACCTTTTGAGCAGGAGGAAGATTCCGTTAATGAACAAAGGAGAGATTCCAGAAAAAAAAGATATCGCAGAAAACCATCCGGATCTGGACGCAACCATGCAAGGGGCAAAAAACCTTCCGGTAATTCAAAGCCATAACACAGGATAATGGAACAGCATAAGCCAAATAAAAAGAAGACAGGGCCAAAGAAGCCTTTTCAACAATTCAAGCGCTCACCTTCTTCTCTCAGCAGGCCAGATACTACTCCTTTTTCCAGGAGGCCAAAAAAGGTAATTGAAAAAACCCAGGCTCAGGAAGAATCGCAAGGACCGGAACTGATGCGACTAAATAAGTACATAGCCCATAGTGGAGTGTGCGCACGCCGTCAGGCCGCAGAATTTGTGAAGGCTGGCAAAGTAACAGTAAACGGGGCTATTGAAATCAATCCTGGATATGTTGTTCAACCCGGCGACAAGGTGGCACTAAAAGGACAGCTTCTCAGAGTTGAGGAGAAAAGAGTTTACTTGTTAATGAACAAACCAAAAAATGTCATCACGACTGCAAGTGATGAAAGAGGAAGGAGAACTGTTTTGGATTTGGTTGGTAGAAAGGTAAAAGAACGGATTTTCCCCGTTGGGCGTTTGGACCGCATGACTACTGGCTTGCTGCTCTTGACCAACGATGGTGAATTGGCTCAAAAGCTGTCTCATCCCAGTTATAAAGTCAGGAAATTTTACCACGTCACCCTCGATAAGAGCGTGTCACAGGCTGATTTGGATAAAATCAGAACAGGAATAGAATTGGAGGATGGTATTGCAAAGGTTGACGGTGCAGACTACGTCGAAGGTGTAAAAAAAGAAGTTGGCATCGAATTGTATCTTGGAAAGAACCGCATCATTCGCCGCATCTTTGAATCATTAGGTTACGAAGTAATCAAACTGGACAGGACTTATTATGCCGGATTAACCAAGAAAGATATTGGTCGTGGCCGCTTCCGCCACCTCACCGAACAAGAGGTGATTATGTTGAAGCATTTCAGTTGAAAGGATTGAAGGATTGAAGGACTGAGGGATAGAATGAAAGGAACAGATTTATCTCCGTGGTTCTTAGTGCTCTCCGATTCTCCGTGGTAAAAAATAAGGACTGAAGGATTGAATACCTGGCACAGCATTTTCTCTGTGGCCCTCCGTGCTCTCCGATTCTCCGTGGTAAAAAAAACTCGACCCTAAAAATCACATCCAACTCCTGCTGTCTGTTTCCATCTTGTACAAAACGACATCCTGCAATGCCAGGGCTTTTTCCAGCGGTACAAAAGGAATGCTGACAGCACCCGCTGCCGTAAAAATATCGACATGGGTGAGCCCCTTGCGGTCGAGAAACCAATTAGACCTCAGACCAATTGCCTGTACCTTGTACCATTGCATCAGAACAGTCCTGTGATTGAAAACTCCCCAACTTATGCGTATGCAATCTTCGCTAACCTGCCAGAGCCAGTTTTGGTGGTATTTTTTACTGATTAAATACGCAAAAGGCAACCAGAACAGCCAAATCAGAATTCCCGACTGCAACCATGACCAGGTCAGTGCCATGAGTATTCCCACTGGAATGAATCCACTGACAATCATCTGTCTGTAAATAATCCGGTTGTTGATACCATGGTCATTCATTAGCTGTTCGCTTTCTTCGGGAAACCATGTTTGTCTGATGGCGTCCAGGTTCTCTGCACGGCACCCGGGAAGACTTCCGGTGTTACTTCTGCCAACCTGCACACTTGCCGCCTGGGGCATTGCCACGCTGACCAGCCCAAAATACCTTTTTAGAGGATTGCTCTTCCACATCAGGTACTGGATTTTACGAAGGTTAACAGAGAATTCCTCTCTTGTGAACAGACCACTTTCAATTTTGAAACCCCTTTCAGTTCGCCAGAAATGCAGGTTAAAATACTTTAGCACCGTATTAAAGAGGGTCAATAAAAAGGAGACAATAAGGAAGACCGGAAGAGCCATTAAGATGTAATATCCAAAATTGATGGCTTGTTCCATGCCGAGCAGTTCTTCTACTTCTTCTGCGAGGTCAAAACCCAACGCCTGCTCCAGGTCATCGAAAAATCCAATGAAGAAGGCCAGCATGATACCAGCCGTGCGCAGATGGTTTTGGCTGACGCCAATTTTCAGGAGGTCAACAGGACTCAGGTTAAAGATTAGTTCGTTGGGTTTCGGTTTTTCATAGTTACTATTGGAAGCAAACTTTCCCGAAGGCTCCATCACTTCGCCATGGTTTTCATAAACAGGGGATTGCTCCATCAGCTCTCCCTTTTCTACACCAAAACCGGATGTTTCCGGAGCAACATTGGCTTCAACGCTACTCCTGGTTTTTTGGCCCATCACATATTCCCTGAACTCAAGTGCCTGATTTTTACCAATCGCATGGAGGTGGAATTCCTTTTGTTTGGAGCCGGCAGTTTCAATTTCAATTTCCACCACATCGAGAGCCTGATGCAGGATGCCCCGTTTCAAATTGACCGACTGGACACGGTCGAGTGGTACATTAATTTTGATTTTTCTGAGAATCCCTTTTTCGAGAATCAGTTCTCCCTGCCGGATATAAAAGTAGTACCTGAAGTAGGATATGACCGAACCGATGGCACCCAATACGGTCAGTGCAACAAACACCATTGTAAACCCATCGAAGAGGTTCCGTTTAGGATTAAACAGCACCACCAGTATGATAACCCAAAGCTGTTTCACCAAAATCCGGAAGTTGTCGCCGAGCAGAAAGACGATGGCAGCAGGTGCTTGCCGTGTGGGGTGAGAGAAAGGTGTGTTTACAGTCATTAGCTTTTGAATGGTTGAAGGCAACTAATCACAGAAGCTCAAATATGCGGCATGTCGGCCGTTTCTCAAAATTCATTAATTTTCCGGGCTTTCTTTAACACCCTTAATTATGAGTAGGACATAATTGTAACAGAGCATCAATGCAAATAAACAAAACCCTTATCGAACCCGGTCAAAATGAAGTGGTGCGTATGCTCGTAGGGCGGTTGCCCTCTGATACGCGCATTTACATGAATGTGCATGTTTACCGAAGCACAGAACCCGGGCCAGTGGCTCTGGTTATGGCGGGTGTTCATGGCGATGAAATCAACAGCGTTGAAATTGTCAGGAGAACCATTGCATCTGAGATGTTCACCCATCTGCAAAAAGGAAGCGCCATTGTTATACCGGTTTTGAACGTTTATGGCTTCAATAATTTTTCCAGGGATGTTCACGACGGTAAAGACGTAAACCGAAGTTTTCCGGGCTCAGCCCGTGGCTCTTTGGCAGCTCGTGTAGCCAACCTTTTTACAAAAAACATATTGCCGATAATTGACTTTGGGGTCGATTTTCACACAGGCGGTAACAGCAATTACAATTATCCCCAGGTTCGATATTCCCGGCACCATAGTCCTTCCAGAGAATTGGCAGAGGCCTTTGCTGCTCCGTTTTCCATCGCCTCCAAACCCATTCCCAAATCACTTCGTAAGACGGCTCTGGATGCAGGCAAACCCATCATCGTATTTGAGGGTGGTGAAAACCTTCGCTTCGACGGACTGGCCATCGATAAAGGCCTGGCAGGGCTGCAAAGACTGTTAGTGTCCAAAGGCATGTTGGATGGGGTTCATACAACTGCGAAGACTGTCTATATTTCAGCTACCAGTTGGATGCGGGCCGCACGACCGGGCTTGTTCCGCTGGTGGAAACAGTCTGGACAACAAGTGCAAAAAGGTGAGCCAATCGCCGTCATCAATGACCCTTTCGGTCTGGAGGAAATCAGGGTTCTGGCGTCAAAAGATGGCTATATCATCGGCCACAACAACGCCACCATTGTTGGGCAGGGGGATGCGCTGTTTCATATTGGGATGGGGGAGTGAGAGTATCTATTCTCCGGCATAGACGCTGATCTTATTGCAAATCAGCGGGAAATATTATCAACAATGTATTACCAATACGCAGTCGAATCCTGCCTCTGATTGTTGCTCCGACTAGATTTCAGTTCTATTCCACTCAATTTCATTTCAACTATTTTTTATCAATGCTACAATTCCTCGCCCAGAATTCAATCTGACTAATTTCCCCAAAATGGCAGGCAATTTCCCCCGAGTACTCGGGGTCCAATTTCCAATTTCCTCCTACTTTTACCCCCATGATCTTGCTCGGACAATACAACACACTCAAAGCGACCCGCCGCACTGACAACGGAATGTACCTTACCGATGAGGTTGAAAGCGGTGAAGTGCTCCTGCCCAACCGCTATGTGCCGGAAGAATTACGAGTGGGCGACGAAATCCGGGTTTTCATTTTCAAAGATTCAGAAGACAGGTTGACGGCCACAACAGCCAAGCCCCACATCGAACTGCATCAGTTTGCCTGCCTGCAGGTTGCAGAAGTCAATGATGCTGGGGCTTTTATAGACTGGGGACTGGAAAAAGACCTTCTTGTTCCATATAAAGAGCAGCCCGGCCGCATGAGAAAAGGGCAGTGGTACATGGTTTTCCTATACATCGATACGGAAACGGACAGATTGGTGGCGTCGGGCCGTTATCAGCGTTATCTGCAAAAAGAAACCGCTAACCTGACGGAGGGCCAGGAGGTAGATTTGATTATTGATGACAAGACAGGGTTGGGTTATAACGTCATCATCAATCACCTGTACCGCGGACTGGTTTACCACAATGAGGTTTTTCAAAAACTCAGGCGGGGAGACCAAATGAAAGGATTTATCAAAACAGTGCGGGAGGATGGAAAGATAGATGTGAGCCTACAAAAACCTGGATTCAGAAGTATTGAACCCAATGCTTCGAAGATACTCGAGCTGTTGCGGGTCAACCACGGGTACCTTGGGTTAACTGATAAAAGCGATCCCGATGATATCGTTGAATTACTGGAGATGAGTAAAAAGACCTTCAAAAAAGCCATTGGGACGCTTTACAAACAGAGAAAAGTAAGACTGGAGGATGATGGCATTTATCTGAATGATTGATTAGTTTAGCCTTTGAGCGGATTTCAGTTGATGCCGTTTGATATAAAACCTTTTATGAAGAAGAAATTACAAGAACTGAGAATCGATTTATCACCTAAAGACATCAAAATATTGGAAGACCTGAATGGATTGTATTCCATTCTGAAAAGCAATAATCTCGACTCCAGAAAAATCCTCGATCACCTTCAATACGAAAGTGACCTTAAAGACCTGCAGATTGAGCTCGTCAAAATGCAACGCTGGTGCATTGAGAAAAACGAGCGCATTGTCATCATCTTTGAAGGCCGTGACGCTGCGGGTAAAGGAGGCTGCATCAAACGCTTTACCCAGTACCTGAGCCCAAGGGGAATGCGCGTGGTTGCACTTCCAAAACCCACCGATGTGGAAAGGGGACAATGGTATTTTCAGCGTTACATCAAAAACCTGCCTAATCCCGGTGAAATCGTTTTCTTCGACCGCAGTTGGTACAACCGGGCAGTAGTGGAACCTGTGAATGGTTTTTGCTCTGAAGAGGAGTACCGCAGGTTTATGTTTCAGGTTACTGCATTTGAAAATCTGCTGCATCAGGACAATTGCATACTCATCAAATTTTGGTTCGACATCTCCAAACAGGAACAGAAGAAGCGTTTTGAATCCAGAATAACCAATCCGCTGAAACAATGGAAACAAAGCCCCGTCGATGCCAAAGCTCAGGAATTGTGGGATGAATACACCTACTACAAAAATGAGATGCTGAGCAAAACGCACACGCCCTTCAGTCCCTGGATTATCGTGAAAGGCGATGACAAAAAGAAAGCACGTCTGGAAGCTATTCGGTATGTCTTGTCAGAGATTCCTTATCCCAAAAAGAAAAAGACCCGCAACTTGCTGCACCCCGACCCATCTGTGGTGATGCGGTATATTGTGAATCTTGAGTAAAATTGAGGTGATGAAGTGTTGAATGGAATAATGTGAGGATATTTGAAAAGTAAATTTCTATTTTGAACTTTATTTTAAGCTTTACGAAGGTTAAACACTACCGCTATTCAATAGAAAATTATCTATTGATGGCACACCTTATCTACTATTACACAATTGATTCTCCATGAGTTACGAAGGTGAAATGCATAAGAAGTTGTGTATGCCTCGTAGACAAGAGGTGGAAATTGCGTTATTGAAAACATTGTTCAAACACAATGGGACAATAAAAGAATTCGCATCTGGTGAGGACATAGTTGATGAATTAGCTGAATTGTTCTCATTGAATGAAGAACAAAGGGTAGCAGTATTAGAGCGGATTTATAAAAAGGAGAATCGTATTGTTAGAACACCTCTTTGGCACAGGCTACTGTATAGAGCTGCTGATTCATTGGCAAAAGAAAAGCTTGTATCTCGGCCAACTTCCACAGAAAAGATTACTGATAAAAAAGAGTGGATGCTTACAGAAGATGGGTATGAGAAGGCTATGAGAATTCTCAACATACCGATTTACCAAAAAGACCTTCTTCCGGTCAAATCCTTTGAAGTTCAGAAATTTGTAAATAAACTAAAAGCAACCTCCAGCCCGGAAAATTACAATCCTATTGAATCGTCAAGCAAGAGAAAAAATTATACTAAACAGCTCTGTATTAGATCAAGGGGTTTTCGACAAGCAATTATTGAGTCCTATGATTTTAAATGCTCTGTCTGTGGGTTAAAGATAATGTCGCCCGATAATCGTATTTGGGAAGTTGAGGCTGCACACATTGTACCTCGCAGCTATTATGGGAGAGACGATATTTGGAATGGTATTGCCCTGTGCAGCTTACATCATTGGGCATTTGATGTTGGATGGTTTTCACTGACCAATGATTTCAGAGTCGTAGTTTCGTCAAGGTATTCAAACCAAGGTTTTGATATAGGCAAAATCGGCAATTTGAACTTTCTGAAGAATCCAGTAATTGAGAATAAGCCAATATCACTTCCTGAAATTGTCTCATTTTTTCCACATCTCAATTCCTTAAAATGGCATAGAGAAAACATTTTTTACAAATAAATCAACATATAGAAGAAGAACCTTTTTATGAACTTATTGATGAAGATATTCAAACAGTTGCCCAGGATACTCTTGACAGGAGATTAACCGATGAAGAAATTTCCATGATTAAAGACGAAATCATTGAAAGAATGCCGTGGTACGATATAATTGAATCAGTAATTATGGAATTTATCGAGGATGCCATAGAAGAGGATGAAGTCAGATTTTGCTAATGCAAAGAGGGCATTGCGAACAAGTAATTCTGGTCTTATTGTTACGGCAGTGAACGGATGTTGTTATGGCCGGGATAACAAACCCGATAAAGGAGAATATTTTAAATATTGCGGTCAGACTTTCTGGGAGTTCTGAGCGGAAACGCATCGCTTTACACTGAAATTATCGAGCCTCTTGGCTTCAAAGCCAAAGAACAGAATGAAGAGTATCAGAAGGCATATTCTCAAATAGTTAACAGATTCACCTTGAGTTTTGGTCAGAAATTTTGTCTGCCAGATGGTGCAATCAATTGGGAGCTGATCGTAAAATTTAACTCTTCCAAAGGTCGAAGTTGGAAGATCTAAATTTCATTCTATCGTCCTTGTCCCGCCCTACATACTGATCTCCTCCTCACCGCTGTCTTCCTGATGGTTGTTGTTGAAAATGGTATCGCTGTCGATATAGAGCAATTCGGCGGCATTGATGAGATGCCGGGAAATGCGAGCCACGGCGTCGCTGTCGTTGGCGAGGGAAGTAGCCATTTCGCTGCTGATGTGGCCGGAACGGATGAGTTTATCGAGGCTGCCGTCCACGAGCACATCGCTCTTTTCAGCCTTCAATCTCAGTTTATTCAGTCGGTCCAGGTGTGCCTCGGGGTAGTTGTCTTTTCGCGTCAGGTAAAGTTCCCGCAACACCTTTGAAATTTTCTTGCGCAATTTGTCGTACTCCTTTCTGATGAATTCGTTGTCGGATACCATAAACTTGCCAACATTGGCATGCAAACCCCGAACATTTTTGATGGCTTCCACAATGTTGCGATTAGCCTGTTTGATGCGGGCAACAGCAGCCACGTCCTTTGCACCGATGTTTTTCTGCTGTATCAGCGAGGCGTATTCGATGATTTTACTGTAAATCACTTTCACCTTTTTGTAGTACAATTCATCCACATCGATATTCATCTTTTCTCTGGAACTCTTCACCAGTTCACCGATTTTACGGTCCGACTTGATGTCTTCACGATGTAGGTGCAATCCGTGAGCTACAATTTCAAAAGTCGCGTTTTTGAAAAGGTATTTTGATTCTTTGGTCAATGCCTCGATAGCTGCAGCTGGGTAATCCAGCGACAATTTGTTGAGGTGTTTGGGATATTCGATGCCCGGGTCAGGTTTTTCCTTGATATACTGTTCCAGCTTTCGGGCCAAAAGGCTCGTAAACGGCAAAAGCAACAGCACGCCAACGACATTGAAAATAGTATGGAATATCGACAGCTTCAAAGTGTAGTTCGAAGCTTTGATGCCAGTTTCAAAGGCTATGAAGTCCACGATGTTGATCATAAAATGTATGAAAAGAACAGCCACAACTCCCGTTACGAAATTGAAAATCAGGTGGGCAACAGCTAATCGTTTACCTGCGATATTGGCTCCCAAAGAACCCAAAATGGCTGTAATGGTGGTACCGATATTAGCACCGATGGCCACTGCAATAGCATTGATGTAAGTGATGTGGCCTGCGGCCAATGCAGTCAGTATCAAAGCCAGTGAAGCACTGCTCGATTGCAGGATAACGGTAATGAAAATGCCAACGGCAACATAAACTACAATACCGGTAATACCTGGCATGGCATAAGCAGCCAGGTCCAGCTCAGATTCAATAGCTGCAAAGCCCTCTTTCATGTAATGGATACCCAGGAAAAACATACCAAGGCCGGTTAACACATTACCTGCGCCTTTCAGAGTTTTGGCTTTTTGAAAAACCAGCAGAATGCCAAATGCCAGCATGGGCATGGCCAAGGCCGATATTTTGAAGGTCAGTCCGAACGCAGATACTAACCATGCTGTGGCTGTGGTGCCGATATTGGCTCCATAAATGACTCCGATACCCGATTTCAGGCTCATCAGGCCGGCGCTAAGAAAAGAGATGACGACAATGGAAATCAGTGAAGATGACTGGAGCAGTGCAGTAGCAACACCCCCAACTGTTATTCCCTTATACAACTTGTCAGTGGAGGCCCTGATGATTTTTTCCAAAGGGCCATCTGTGAAAGAGCGGAATCCTTCCTCCAAAAGCATCATCCCGAGCAGAAGAATAGCAACACCGGCAGCAATTTCATTAAACACAGGACTGGCCCAGAAAGCATAAGCCAAGGCTAACACCAATACAGGTAATATCAGTTTTCTAAGCATCGATTTTCGTTGTTCTTTTGGTTTTTAGCTTTGGGACAGAGGTGACGACACCTTTCAAAAAGGTGTCACCTCTGGGGATTCCCGGGAATCACCTGTCATCCCAACAAAACTGGCGAATATCCTATTGAAACGAAATGCTACTGGTCAATCAATTTCAAATTCCTTTTCACGCGGCTTCTTGAAGTACGCTATCTATGGATTTCTGTTTCTTTGTTTAGTCACCAATCTGCCAGAACGAAAAAGTAACAGTCATTTACTTTCCCCAAATAAAATTACTTTTGCCAAATCCGAATTTGCAAATCTGATGCTTAGAAAAACTTGTATTTTCCTATGCTCTGCAGTTGTATTGGTCAGTTCCTGTACCAATGATTTTGAGGTGGCAGCACCCTGGAAAGACATACCTGTCGTGTATGGTTTGCTCAATATTGCTGATTCGGTTCATTATATCCGGGTAGAAAAAGCTTTCCTTGATCCAAACGGAGATGCACTAAAGATGGCGCAAAACCCCGACAGCCTTTATTACCCTGCTGCGTCTGTGCAATTGCTGCGCCTCAGCAATGCTCAGGTTTTCAACCTTCGAAAAATCGATGGCAATAAAGAAGGTTACCCGCGCCAAACTGGCATTTTTGCCACTTCACCCAATTGGTTATACAGGGCTGATTCTTCCACGATCCGTCTTGAAAAAGGTGAAAAAATCCGGTTCAGGCTGGACAGAGGCAATGGCCTACCACCTGTAATAGCCGAGACAATCGTTCTGGATAAAGGAAGGCAGAGAACCCCGGCACCAACAGATGGCCGTTTTGCATTCCATTACAATCTGCCCTCGAAAGTGAGCTGGTCTTCTGATGCTGCTGCCCGGATTTTCGATGTGAAACTGGTGTTGAATTATGCCGAATGGCCTGTGAATAACCCAAACGCAGTGGTTAAGAAATCCCTGGACTGGGTTTGGAGACAAGGGCTGCGAGTGGAATCTGCTCAGCCGGAAAACGTTGTCGAAAAATCAGGGGTGGAATTTTATCAGCATCTCAAAGCGAACCTGAGCGAAAACAACACCTTGCGCCGCATTTTCCTCGGCATTGATATCAACATTATTAACGGTGGTCCGGAATTGGAAAAGTTCATCAATGTGGCTCAGGCAAATACCGGCCTTACCGGTTCACAGGAACTTCCTGTTTATACTAATTTGTCGGAGGGTAGGGGAGTATTCTCTTCGGTCACCTTCCTGGTCACCAGGAATGTACAATTGACAACCGAATCGCGAGATTCTCTGAGGCTGGGCGTTCACACAAAGGCTCTTAATTTTCAATAATAATCAATTGGCTGTGCTGCCGCAGATGTGAATTCAAACGCAGTCATCCAAAAACAACAATTTCTGAACTGACATGAAAAAATCTTCCTTTTTGATGCTTCTGGTTTTGTTTCTGACCACTTTCCTGTTGGCTCAGGATAAACCCGCTGCTGATTTTGCAACAGTAATCAAAAAACATGGTCTGGACAAAAGCCAGGTCATGGAATTAGCCAGTTGGATGACCGATGTTTATGGCCCGAGGCTTACCGGCACGCCAGGCCTCGACCGTGCTTCTGAATGGGCCATGAAAACCATGAAAGATTGGGGTATGAAAAACGTCGCTCTCGACGAATGGGGGCCCTTTGGCAGAGGTTGGGAACTCAAGCATTTTCAAATGCATTGCGAAGCACCAACTTATTTCCATGTTATTGCTTACCCGAAAGCCTGGTCACCTTCCACAAAGGGTTTGGTCAAGGGTGAAGTTATTTACCTGAATGCTTCATCAGAAGAAGACCTCGTCAAATACAAAGGCAAGCTCAAGGGTAAGTTCGTGCTGATTGATACCCTTCGCACACTGAAAGAATGGGAAGAACCACTTGCCGTTCGTTACAGCTCCGAGCAATTGCTCGACATGGCCAATGCAGGTGTTCCTGCCCGTCGCCCTTTCCGCAATTTCCCCGAAAGTGGCCGTAATTTCGTCCGTGTATTGCGCGATTTTATTCATGCTGAGCAGCCATTGGCCACTATTGACCGGAGCTTTAAGGGCGATTATGGAACTGTTTTCGTGTCGGGTGCCAGTGCCAGAGCAGGTAGCGCATACGCCGATACCGCACAGGTTCTTCCTCAGGTCACCATGGCTGTAGAACACTATAACCGCATTTTCAGAATGGTAGCCCGCGGGATTCCCGTTACGCTGAGCATGGACCTCCGTGCAGTTTACACTAATCCGGATAAAATGGAGCACAACATTATTGCTGAAATACCGGGTACCGACCTCAAAGATGAGGTGGTCATGTTTGGAGGTCACTTTGATTCCTGGCATGCAGGAACCGGAGCTACCGACAACGCTGCCGGCTCAGCCGTCATGATGGAAGTAGCCAGAATACTGTTGGAAACGATTAAGGAAACAGGTGTTCAGCCAAGACGGACGCTGAGAATTGCCCTTTGGACGGGTGAAGAACAGGGGCTTTATGGCTCGAGGGGTTATGTCAGGAAACATTTTGCCGATACCGATCAATTGGGCAACCTTCAAAATGTGAAAGCAGGGCATGGTAAGATTTCTGCTTATTACAATCTCGACAATGGTACTGGGCGCATTCGTGGCGTTTACCTTCAGGGCAACGAACAAATTGCTCCAATATTCCGGGAGTGGCTCGATCCATTCCGCCAAATGGGAGCAACCACACTTACACTGCAAAATACAGGCGGTACTGACCACCTGGCTTTCCATGCTGTAGGGGTTCCGGGCTTCCAGTTTATACAGGATGGTGTGGCCTATTCCAACAGGACCCACCACTCCAATATGGACATGTTCGACCACCTGGTTGAAGATGACCTCAAACAGGCGGCAACCGTCATTTCCTATTTTGTTTGGCAAACTGCCCAGCGTGATGAAATGTTGCCCAGAAGGAAAATGGAAAGAGCCAACATGGGCGGAGAATAACCCGGCGTATATGGAGTTCTGAAACTCTGCGTTCGCCAAATCGTCGGGCCACCAGCTTTTAAAGGTAAAATCTATCTGTCTGTTTGGCTGGTGGCTCGACAACTTCGATCGTTTTCCCCTGATGGAATAATGCCAATTGAATTATGAATTTTAAGTAGGATGCTTTTGAATATGAATGCGCTCGCCATACTGATCATATTGAGTGTTTTCAGTGCCTGCAGGGTAGTCTCTCCATCGGAATTTACTTATCCTGATCCGGTTGATACCAATGATAAAATCATTCAAAACCAGGTAAGGCAGGTATATTCTGCAAATGGAGTTTATGCAGATAACCGCTTTGATGCCGCCCGGTTGAATGGATTCCGGCAAACCCATCGCGATACCTTTGTAGCTACTATTTCCCCTGAAAATCAGCCTATCAATATGAGTCCATGGTATGCTTTCAAGCTTTGGTCGGACAACATCCGGCAGATCAATCTCAGGCTGGAATATACTGATGGTTATCACCGCTACCATCCAAAACTCAGTAAAGACGGAAGAAATTGGGAACCGATGGACTCCAATGAACTTTCACTACGCCAACGTGGATATGCCAATCTGAAACTGAACATTGGGCCTGATACACTTTGGCTTGCTGCCCAGGAAATAGTAACGAGTTCCGATGCAAAAGAGTGGTGCGCCAGAATGAGCATGTTCAGCGGTGTCAGCCTTTCTGCCTTCGGCAAAAGCAAATTGGGTCGCGAAATGTACATGCTCGATATCAATGAGGGCAAAGCAAAGCGTAAGGATATCATCGTCGTGTTCAGCCGGCAGCACCCGCCCGAAGTGACTGGTTATTATGCCATGCAGCACTTTGTGGAGGAATTGCTTTCATCCGATAAACTGGCGGTTACTTTCAGAAAAAAGTTCAGAATTATTGTATTCCCGCTGATTAATCCGGATGGTGTAGATTTAGGGCATTGGCGCCATAATGCAGGTGGTATCGACCTCAACAGAGACTGGGCCTATTATCGTCAGCCTGAAACCAAACAGGTAGCTGAATACCTGGTTAAAGAAGTAAAAAAGAATAAAAGCAAGGTACTGGTTGGTCTCGACTTTCACTCTACCTGGCAGGATGTCTATTACACAGGCAGCGTTGAACTAACCTCCAGGTCAAATGTTCCGCACTTCAAAGACTACTGGCTATATGGCATTCAGAACGCGATAGAGGGTTACCGTGTTAACGACCAGCCATCGAGTCTCAATGCACCAGTGACCAAGGGATGGTTTTTCCTTCAGTTCAATGCCGAAGGCATAACTTATGAAATTGGTGATGATACACCCCGGCCGTTTATAAAGGTAAAATCACAGGTTGCAGCTCAGGAACTGATGCGCTTGCTGATTTACAGAAAATGAAAACCTGAATGATAAGGTTGAAGGCAAAAATAAAAAGGCAAAAGGCAAAAGTTTTCCAACTGATTTTCAAATTGTTTTCTTAACCACTTGAAGACCAGTTGAAAAACTTTTGCCTTTTTACTTTTGCCTTTTTACTTTTTACTTTTTCCTAAGTTCTAATCAAAATAGCTAAACCATGAAAATCTATCGTACAGTATTCTTTTTGTTGTGCTTCATCATTAGCAACTCCTATGCTCAAACGAATGAAGACCTGCAGAAGGAAATCGCTTCCCTGAGAAGCCAGATTTCCAACCTCCAACATAATTTTGATGCTCTTGAAAAGTCCATCGACGATATTGCTATGACTCAAAGACTTGAAGACATTGCGTTTGTTGACAAAGTGGAACTTACCGGCCCCCCTCTCGGCAAGGAAAAAGCAAAGGTGATGAGCGGGGCTAACAATCCGCCACATGTTTACGAAAACCCACTTCGTTTCAAAACTTATGTTTTCATTCCTAAGAACCTGGATACCAATAAGAAATATCCACTACTGGTATTCCCTCATGGTGGAGTCCATGGCAATTTCAATACATACTATTACCACATCATCAGAGAACTCATCACTCAGGGTTACGTCATAACAGCTCCGGAATATCGCGGAAGCAACGCATACGGCCGCGGTTTTTATCAGTCAATCGATTATGGTGGAAAAGAAAATGAAGATGTGAAAGCAAGCCGGGATTATATGTTGGAGCATTACGATTTTCTGGATGCAAAACGTGTGGGCATATTGGGTTGGAGTCACGGGGGCATGATTACCCTGATGAATCTGTTTGATTATCCGGATGCATATGCGGTTGGATATGCAGGAGTACCTGTGAGCGACCTGATAGCAAGAATGGGGTACAAAACGGACAGTTACAGAGGGCTTTTCTCCGCACCTTATCATATCGGTAAAACAGCTTTTGAAGATGTAGATGAATACAAACGCCGCTCACCAGCCTGGAATGCTCATAAGTTACAAAAGCCGCTTCTGATACACACCAATACCATCGACGATGACGTAAACGTACTGGAAGTGGAACACCTCATCAAAGCACTTAAAGCTGAAGGAAAGAAGTTTGAGTATGAAATATACAAGGCTATTCCGGGTGGGCATGGCTTTGACCGCATCGATACCAAAACAGCCAAAGAGATCAGGCTTAAGATTTACAAATTCCTGAACGGATACCTGAAGCCGGCCAAACCGATAAATAGTATGAAAGAGCTTCATAAAGCGGGTTATGTTTGGTAAACATTGCCTGTTGTTTGGATGAACTTTCAATTCAAAAAGGAGGTTGATAAAATGGGTTGCAGCAAACTTGTTGCAGTAACAATTTTTCCTATTTTTGCACCCCGATTTGAAAGTTCATTCCCAGGGTCGTTAGCTCAGTTGGTTTAGAGCGCATGCTTGACAGGCATGAGGTCACTGGTTCGAATCCAGTACGACCCACTTCTTAACTATGAGATATGAGATATGAGATATGAGATATGAGATATGAGATATGAATTGAGTGATAAGAACTTTGTCTTATCATCATTCATCATTCCTAGTTCTTTGTTAAATACGGGGTGTAGCGCAGTCCGGTAGCGTACACGTCTGGGGGGCGTGTGGTCGCTGGTTCAAATCCAGTCACCCCGACTTAATAATCAAGGAGTTACGAAAATCGTAGCTCTTTTTTTTTGCCCGGGATTGAGAAAATGTTCAATAAAAGGAAAAGAACTTCCGATAACTATTCCTTTTTACACTAATTGGGACTGACCAAAAATGATGACTAATTATAAATAAGAAATTCGGCTGCTCACTTGACTTTGACACTTAATTGAGTTAAAAAATTGATTATCAACACTCTGATTTTTGGCTTTCGCACCCGCCAGCTGGCGGGCTGCCAGGCTATCCTTGGGCAGGATGGGCGGTAGTGTTTTCAATGCCAGTAATTGTAACAGGTCTTTTTGAAAGTTGTCTAAGTTGGCCCTTAGATAGAATTATGCATCCCCTTGCTGGACCAGGCTGAATTGCATGCTATCAAGGGATTTGCGAATATGGTTTTCGGAATGGGGCTGGCCGGCTTCCCGGATAAAAATACCCACCCGTGATTTCTTCAGATACTTCTACACCCCCGCAATCCTCCTCTTATATTCCGCCAATGCTTCGTCAAGGCGAACTTTTGCGGTGGTATCGCCGGGCACGTTGTGTGAGGGATGGATATAGAGTTTTACACCACGGTCAGCCAATATTTCGGCCACGGTTGTAACGGTCATCCAAACGCAGGTGACAAAAGCAATGGTGGAAACTGGACCTACTTTATCAAAGTGATTTTTCAGAGGAACGGATGCATCCTCAATCGGTGTGCAGGTATCTACAATTATGTCAGCGAGGTCGAAGATGGTCTTGCCGCAAGAGTGCCGCGAGGTTTTTCCAACTGCCTCTGCTGCCGAGCCAAAAGCGATAACTTTCATTCCTTTTTTCCTGGCTTCGAGGGCGATGTCGATATTGACGTTGTTGATGCCGGTGTGCGAAAATATCCACATGGTGTCGCGGCTGTCGAAATCATATCCTTTCATAATTTCCTGACCGTAACCCTCCACACGTTCCAAGAATATGAATTGATGCACGCCCATTTCACCTGTTATCCTGGTAAAAAACGTCAGGGGAAGTTCTATCATGGGGTGAAAGCCAACGAATCCGCCAATTCTCGGGTACATTTCTTCGATAGGTAAGGTGGCATGACCGCATCCGAAAGTATGCACCCAACGGCCCTGTTCTATTGTATCTGCCATTGTTTCAGCCGCTTTGCGGATGTTTTCCATTTGGGTTTCCTCAATTTTTGACATGATGTCATAGGCATTGCGTAGCCACTGTTTTGCCAGCATGGTTTTATGATTGTGTTGTGATGAATTTGTTTTTAAGCTCTTTTCGAAGTATAACCCAGCAAAGGAAGCTCATGAATATAGCTTCAATGATAATGGCGGGCACTACCTGACCTATCCCGAACTGCTTTGCAATAATTCCCATCAGATAGTTGAGCAACATATTGCCAATCAAAGCCACTGAAAGAATAAAGCTGAATGCCGTTGCTGTGAGGTGTTGGAAATGCCTGCCAACGATACCATACATGATGGGGAATCCTGCAGCTAGTCCCGCACCCATAATAATCAGCGAAGTTACCACTGTGTAGTAATCATTTGTCATCGCCAACATGAAACCACTGATGAGTAACATGCCCATGGAAAGCCAAAGTACTGCCGCATTGGACACTTTTCTGAGCAAACCTCCGAGAATCAGCCGCATGAGTGCCATGCCCACAACATTGAGCGTAAGCGCATAAAGAGCTTTGCTTTCATCTATTTGCAGGTCGTCGATGAGGTAAGAGGTAATCCAGTTATGTACGATGGCTTCAAGGCTGCTTTGAAAAAACAGGAAAAAAGCAATCAGGAGGATGAAATCATTTTTGATTAAATCCGTCACCTGTTTTAATTGCAGCTTTTCTGTTTGTTTTGCCGGTGGAAATGTTATGAAAAACATGAAAAAGGATACGACAAAAGCCAATACACTGATGGCTTTCAGCATAATCTCAAAACCATAACTTCCTTTGTACAATCCTAATATAAAAGGCATGCCCAAGGCGCCGATGGAAAAGAAAACACCCAGAAGGCTCAGGTTTGCTTCCTTGTCTCTTTCACTGATGTCGGATACCAATGCATTGGTGGCTCCATTTACCATTCCTCCTCCGAATCCGAACAGAAAGATTCCTGATTTCAGAATATCAAGGTTTTCCAACTCAGCTATTCCCAAAAGGCCAAAACCAATCAATGCCGAACAAAAGGTCAGTATCCATTTATAGCCATATCTGTCGCAAAGTGGACCAAAAACCAGGGAGCCTGCCAGAATTCCCAATGGTAAAATCGCAAAGATGGAACCCGCAGCTATTTCATCCAGTCCGAATTTATTTCTCAAATCGGGGAGCACAGCACCTAGTGTAATCAGTGTTATGCCAAACAATAGCATTCCTGCGCAGGCAGTAAAGAAATTGAGCGTCTTGTTATAAGTATTCATTTCCGTGTTTATCGAGCAAGAGCAGGGCTGCGTAGGCCGCACCTATGACTCCTGCATCACCACCCAAAGCTGAACCCTTTAATTGATACATTCTGGCACTGATGGGTTGCGACCAAAAGTCAGCTTCCTTCTTTATTTCTTCGAGAAATCTCAATCCTGGGCCAAACACTCCACCTCCCAATACTATGACTTCGGGATTAAAAGTACTGACCAGGTTGGAGATTCCCATGCCCCAAAGTCTTATGCAACTCCTGATGGTTTTTTCAGCTATTTGGTCTTTATCGTAGTTCTCAAAAATATGATGTGTATTCAGGTTTTCAGTCATCGATACTAGCTTGCCCTGGTAACTTGAATCATCCTTCATGAGCAATCCCGCCAGTTCAACCATTCCCTTTCCGGAAGCAAAATGCTCAAAAGGAAAAACAGCTCCATCCATTAGTGGTGAAGGTAGTGGTATCCAACCAACTGCGCCAGCTATGTCCGCTGCGCCGTGTAATACACGGTTTTCTGAATAAATTCCGGCGCCAATGCCCGTACCAATGGATAAATAAATAGCGTGCTTGGTGCCTATTGCATTACCTTTCCAAATCTCGCCAAGAATATAACACGTGCGGTCACTCTCCACTGTCACGTGCTTTCCAGTGGTAACATCTTTCAATTTATCTTTTAAGGGAAAATAGTCCCATCCTTTAATATTGGGAGCCCAAATCGTACCTCTTACTTTATCTGAAATGCCGGGGATAGAAATACCAATGGCCTGTATCTCAAATTCTTCATGGGAACAAATCCTGTTGATTTCACTTTTTATGGTTTCAGTCACCTGATCCCCCTCAACAGTTTTCAGCAGAAACCTGTCAGTATAAAGCTGACGGCCTGATTCATCCACGACCGACAATGCGATTTTGGTGCCTCCAACATCTATACCCAGTAACGCCATTTTTTACTGTTTTAAGAAGGCAGAAAGATAAACCTGTGGTTGAAATGGCTACCATCCTGGCTATTCAATTTTCCATGTTTATCGAAAATAAAGTGAAGGATTTTTTGCACAGACTTTCTTTTATGAGCCAAAGCATGATTTTGACCTGCGATGAATCAGTACCATAATTTTCTCAGGACAAAAGTCATCCTATTGCCAATCTCGCAGCTGTATGTGATGACAATTACCACCCCTGATTTTTACAGCATTTGAATAATCCCCAATTTTTCTAACTTTCGCCCATCGGGTTCTTTTCAAAGTCGGACAAATGAAAAGACCTGTTTTACTGCATTAAAAGGGCTTATATTCTGGAAATCGCCATCCCTTAAGTCCTTTTACACCTCTCCACAACTGGCGATTGATGAATGATTTATGTCAGTACACACAAAGTCATAAATTCAAAAACTATGGGATCAAACAAAGGTATTGAGAAAGCCGAACTCGACATGATAGTGGATGCTATCAAAGCCTATGCAACGGAAAATTTTCCGGAATCACGCCTGCTGGAACTGGACCACAATGACGAATACCCAATTGAAGACATCCGTAAAATGTGCGGCGAGGGTTTGGGCTTGCACCTCATTTTTATACCCCAGGAATATGAAGGAATGGGAGGAGGAGCATGGGACTCATACAGGGTTTGTGAAACCATGGCCAGCATCGACCTCGGTGTGGCAACCGGAATTTTTGCCACTTTCCTCGGTGCCGACCCCATTGTTTTTGGGGCAACCGAAGATCAAAAGAAGAATTGGCTTAGCCGCATAGCTGTTGAGGGATTGCTGCTGGCTTATGGTGCCACCGAACCTGATGCCGGCTCTGACTTAGGTGCTTTACGCACCACTGCAACTCCGGTAATGAAAGATGGTAAGGTCACAGGCTACAAACTCAATGGTGCCAAGCAGTGGATAAGCAATGGTGGTTATGCCGACATGTACACCATTTTGGCAAATGCCCCCGGCGGACCTACCTGGTTCGTGCTCGAAAAAGGTGCTGAAGGATTCGCATACGGAAAACCGGAAGACAAGCATGGTATCCGCACCAGCAATACCGCCGCACTTTCACTTGAAGAAGTTTATGTGCCGGCTGAAAATCTGGTTGGTGAAGGTGAAGGAAAAGGTCTGTATCAGGCGCAACTCGTATTTGGCTACACCCGTCTGATGGTTGCCGCTTTCGGACTTGGAGGCGGCTGGGGCGCACTCAACAGGGCTATCCCTTATTCGCAGGAAAGGATTCAAAGAGGTACACCACTTTCAGAAAAGCAGGGATATACCCACAAATTGATCGTTCCCAATGTCGCCCGTTTGGAAGCTGCCCGGTCTTATGTTGAGGAAACAGCAGAAAGGATTGACAATGACGAAGGCAATCTCAACACCGAAGGAGCGATAGCAAAATACATGGCTACGGTTTCAGGTAATCAGGCAGCCGACGACAGCATTCAGGCCCTCGGTGGTTATGGTTTCACCAAAGAATACATGGTTGAAAAACACAAGCGCGATGTGCGCATCACGACCATTTACGAAGGTACCTCCGAAATCATGGAGATGACCATCAGCCGTGACCGCTGGCAATTGCACCTGAAAACTCAAGGCCAGTACTACCATGATATGGCCCGGCAGATGGAAAGTCTGCATATCCAAAATCCAAACGTCGGTGCCAATATCGCCGCCATTGCTATGCATACACTCGCAGACCTGCTGGAGCAGGCCAGGGTAAGGCGACTGACACGCCATCAGCATATCCTGTTGCGCATTGGTGAGTGGATAGCCTGGGCAGAATGTGCCGGTTCTATGGCCAGAAGGGCCGTGCGGGCTGCCAATGGCACTCTACACGAGAAGGCTGACAACCGTTTTGATGCAAATGCACTGGCTACACTTAGTCGCATTTATGCTCGCGAAGCCGCCATGAAAGTAGGTCAGGATGGCTTGAGATGGATACTGGGAGCGGATGCACTTACTCCAGCAGAGGCTGCAGCTTTTGAAAGTAAACTCAATTTGTCCAGTATCTATCTGGTTCAGACCGGTATGATCAGCGACATGGATGCCATTTGTGATGTAATTTATAAGAGATAGTGAAAACGAGCCGGATGCCCTGTTAGCACCGGTCTTTGAAATTTTAGAAAAATGGAAAAAGCAACACATAAAACAGTAGCGATTGTTGGTATTGGAGCAGTGATGCCTGACGCCCACGATTTACCACTATTCTGGAATAATATTAAACAGGGAAAATACAGTGTAACCGAAGTCCCTGAAAATAGATGGAGTTTGGATAAATACTACGACCCCGATCCAAAAGTTCCGGACAAAACCTACAGCAAAATTGGAGGCTGGGTGAAAGATGATTATTGGGATCCTCTGAAATGGGGTTTGCCTATTCCGCCAAGAATCTGCGACCAGATGGACAATACACAACGCTGGGCCATCAGTGCTACCAGACAGGCATTGGCAGATTTTGGTTTCCCTGAGAAGGATTTTGACCGCGACCGTACAGCCGTAATTTTTGGTGTGGCCATGGGAGGCGACCAACACTTGTATTCTGCAGCCCGGATTTTTGTCCCTGAATATATTGGTTTGCTGGACAAATCACCTGGATTTGCCACTCTCCCTGCTGATTTACGCAAGAAAATTATCGGCGAGATGACCGGCCAATTAGGGGATATATTCCCCAGCATTTCAGAAGATACCATGCCTGGTGAACTGTCGAATATTGTTGCTGGCCGCATCGCAGCACTATACAATTTCCACGGACCAAATTACGTGGCTGATGCAGCCTGTGCTTCCGCAATGGCCGGCATTTCTGCAGCTATCGAAGGTTTGGTCAGTCACGACTACGACATGGTTGTAACTGGAGGCATCGATGCCAACATGAGCCCGACAACCTTTGTGAAATTCTGTAAAATTGGTGCACTCTCAGCCACTGGTACAAGGCCTTATGCCGAAGGAGCCGATGGTTTTATCATGGGAGAAGGGGCTGCAGTTTTCCTGCTGAAACGACTGGCAGATGCTGAGCGCGATGGTGATAAAATATATGCTGTCATTCGCTCGGTAGGCGGATCCAGCGACGGTAAAGGAAAGGGCATCACGGCTCCCAACCCGGCAGGTCAGGTATTTGCTGTGAAAAGAGCCTGGGAAAATTCCGGCGTTTCACCTTCAACTGCTACCATGATAGAAGGACATGGTACATCGACATCCGTGGGTGATGCTGTGGAATTGAAATGCCTGCAGGATGTCTTCGGACAATTCAACCTGCCGGTTGGGTCAATCGCTCTGGGTTCCATTAAATCCAATATCGGCCACCTGAAGGGTGCTGCAGGAGCTGCGGGAATTGCGAAGGCCGTCATGTCATTGCATGAAAAAGTGCTGCCACCCAGCATCAACTTCCATTCCCCCAATTCCGGTTTTGAATTCGAAAAATCACCTTTTGCTGTGAACACACATTTGAGGCCTTGGGAGATGAAAAACGGAATCCCGCGCCGTTGTGGTGTGAGTGCATTCGGTTTTGGTGGAACAAATTTCCATGTGGTTCTGGAAGAACACATACCAGGAAAAATACTTTCCGAACAAAAAACTCAGGTATTCATGGCCAGCGAACCGGAAGCACCCCATGCTGCACCATTGAAAGTCCCTCTCAGAGGGGCGATGGTGAAAGGTACAAGTTCAAAGGAGGCTTTGGTTGCTTTCCTGGAAGAAAGCCTTACCAAAGCAGAAGGCGGATGGACGCCAGCCATTGAACCACCACTGAAGGCTGACTTAAAAGCTGATCATCGCATTGCCCTTGATTTTGAAAATTCAACCGACCTGGCCGGTAAAATCAAGAGAGCTATAAACGGTTTGCAATCCGACAATCCCAAAATATGGGATGCACTGAATGCCAAAGGTATTTTTTATAGCCAGGGGCCGGTTACGAAAACGGCATTCCTCTTCACTGGTCAGGGTTCCCAGTACATCAATATGCTGAAAGAGCTGAAAGAAATTGAACCCATCGTGAAGAAAATTTTCGACGAGGCCGATGAAGTCATGAAGCCCTTGTTGGGAAAGCCCTTGACGGAGTACATCTTTTTCGATAGAAACGATAAAGAAGCGGTGGAAGCAGCCACCAAAAACCTGATGCAGACGGAAATAACACAACCCGCTGTATTGTCAGTTGATTATGCCCTTTTTAAAATGATGGAAGCTTACGGGATAAAACCCGACTATGTCATGGGTCACAGTTTAGGGGAATATGGAGCTTTAGTTGCTTCAGGAGCGCTGGAGTTTGCCAGCGCACTGAAAGTGGTCAGTGCCCGCGGTGCGGAAATGGCCAACGTGAAAGTGGAGGACAAGGGCATCATGGCTGCAGTTTTCGCTTCTCCGGACCAGATTTCGGAAGTCATCAGCAAGATTGATGGTTATGTTGAAATTGCCAATGTGAACAGTTTCGGGCAATGCGTGATAGGCGGTGAAACAGAATCGACTTTGGCAGCCATGAAAGCCTGTAAAGCAGCGGGTTACCATGTGACTCAATTGCCGGTTAGCCATGCCTTCCACACAAGAATTGTAGCGCCTGCCAGTATTCCATTTGCCAATGCGCTCAGAAATGGGAAATTGAAAGCACCTTCTATTCCAGTAATTTCCAACGTTACCGGCGAATTTTATCCCACAGGAGCGGATGTAGTTCCTGAGATACTGGATCTACTCTCCAGGCAGATTGCCTCCCCGGTTCAGTTTGTAAAAGGCATCAACAAATTGTACGAAAGTGGTGTCCGTGTATTTGTGGAATGTGGTCCAAAAAGGGCCTTGCATGGTTTTGTCAAAGACATCACAGCTGAAAAGGAAGATGTGATGAACCTTTTCACCAACCAGCAAAAAGGTGGTGATATAGCTTCATTTAACCAGGCACTTTGTGGCTTGTATGCAGCCGGACTTGGATACGGCCGTGAAGAAATAAAAGTTGAGGTCCCACAGCAGGAAGTTCCTGCAGTGCAAGTTCAGGATACTATGCCTGTCGCAAGCAAATCGGCTCCGGTACCAACTTTTTCCAGCCAACAGACATCATCACCGGAAACCCCTTCCAGCACACCATCTGGTGATAGATATTCCCAACTAGGTAAGCTCTTTGTCGAATTCATGGACAAAGCCAATGCAGTGTACTCAGGAACTACCGGATCGCGTCCTGTGCAGGATATCTGGATAACCGGTGCAGCAGTGGGACTACCCAAGGTGGATGGAGTTTTCAGCGACTCCAACGTGGAGAAACTGCTGAATGGCGAGCAATTGATTAGTAACATTCCCGCTGAGTTTCAACAGGCCATGCTCGACAGGAATATCACACGCCTGGTGAAAATGGGACACGGCGGGCCACGGTTCGAAACCATTTCCACAATCAATGAAGTCATAAAACTGGCCGCCCGAAAGGCCGGTATGGATTTAGCCGCCGATTTTGGATACCCCTCCAAACGTATGAGCGCCCTCGACATCACGACGGAACTGGCCATCGGTGCTGGCATCGATGCTATGCGGGATGCTGGTATTCCAATGGTCATGCACTATAAGACAACGACCACAGGCTCCAAATTACCCGACAGATGGTTGCTGCCTGCCCAGATGCAAAATGATACAGGCATCATTTTCTGTTCGGCTTTTCCTGGTTACAACAACTATGCAAAGGAAATGAGGGAGTACTTTGAAAATAAGGCTCTCAAAGAACAGTTGTCTGTATTGAACAGTCTGCGAACCAGGATAGGTGCACAAAACGGCGCAGAAAAATTACATCTGGAAATTGATTCCCAAATCCTAAGGGTTCAGAAAGAACTGGAGAAAACACCTTATTCCTTTAACCGCAGATTCTTGCTGCGGGTATTGGCAATGGGCCACTCTCAGTTTGCTGAATATATCGGAGCCAAAGGCCCCAATACGCAAATCAACTCTGCTTGCGCAAGCACAACCCTGGCAGTGGGAATGGCAAAAGACTGGATTGAAGCTGGACGTTGCAAAAGAGTTATCATAATTGCAGCCGATGACATTACAGCTGATGAAACGATTGGCTGGTTCTCCAGTGGTTTTCTGGCCGCGGGTGCAGCCGCAACAGACGCCAGGGTGGAAGACGCAGCCCTGCCATTCGACAAACGTCGCCACGGCATGATAGTCGGTATGGGTGGTGCAGCCATAGTGGTGGAATCAGGTGGTTCAGCTTCTGAAAGAGGCATCAAACCAATTTGTGAAGTACTTAGCACGGTAGCAGCTAACAGCGCTTTCCACGCCACTCAGCTCGATGTGGACCATATCAAGTGCATCATGGAGGATCTCATAGCAGAGGCAGAACGCAAGTGGGGAATCGACCGCTATGAAATTGCCGCTCAAACGGTTTTTGTCTCTCATGAAACCTATACTCCCGCCAGAGGCGGCAGTGCTTCCGCTGAAATATTTGCGCTGCGCCATGTTTTCCAGTCGGCTGCCGATAAAATAGTCATTGCCAACACGAAAGGCATGACAGGACATGCCATGGCAGTTGGTATTGAAGATATACTGGCCATTAAATCTCTGGAAACCGGATGGGTACCGCCTGTTCCCAATTTCAAAGAAGTTGACCCGGAACTCGGAATGCTCAACCTGTCGAAAGGAGGAGCCTATCCCATTCGTTATGCACTCAGATTGGGTGCCGGTTTTGGTTCACAAATAGCCATGAGTCTCCTGCGCTGGACACCTGCTTCCGTAGATGGGTCCAGGCCAAAACCCAATCAGTTGGGGTATGCTTATCGCATCAACGACAATGACAGATGGAGAAACTGGTTGAAGGTAATCAGCGGTAAAGACGCACCTGAAATGGAGGTTGTAAAACGAACCCTCAGGATAAAAGATAAGTTTGGTGAACTATTAAGTGAGCCAGAAGATAACCTGAACGGCTTTGCTGAAGAAACTGCATCAACTGAACAGACCGTAACGGTGGAAACCACAGGAGTCGTGGTCGAAAACAATGGCCGAACTGAGTTATCAGATCCGGTCAGAGACCGAATTTTAACACTCATTTCAGAAAAGACAGGTTACCCGGTCGATATGCTCAATCCCGACCTTGACCTGGAGGCCGATCTGGGTATCGACACGGTAAAACAAGCTGAATTGTTTGCCGAAATCCGCGGCGAATACGGCATTGAGCGGGACGACAACGTTCAGTTGTCCAATTTCCCGACGCTCAACCACATTATACAGTTCGTTTACGACAAACGTCCAGGCCTAAAGCAGGCTGCCTCAACTGTTGCTACTTCCCCAACTCTATCAGCAGCCTCAATGGACGCTCCTGCAACGGCGGCGGCCTCGTCCCCCCTCGAAAGGAGTTGGGGGGTGACCTCACCAGCCCTGACTGATGGAGTCAAGGAAAAAATTCTCTTTCTCATTGCCGAAAAAACCGGCTACCCGGTTGAAATGCTCGACCCTGAGCTCGACCTGGAGGCAGACCTCGGCATCGATACAGTCAAACAGGCAGAACTCTTTGCTGAAATCCGCGGCAACTGGGGCATCGACAGGGACGATAACCTGCAACTGGCAGATTTCCCGACTATCAATCATATCGTCCAGTTTGTCTATGACAGGAAACCAGAATTGAAGCAGGATTCGGTTTTACTGTCTGTGACCACCACTACTTCCGCAGACCTAGTGTCTGAAAAAGCTCCGGAAGACCATATAAAGTTTAGTAATCTCGAGGCTGTCAATCAGATTCCCAGACGCATTCCAACACCGCAACTCAGACCAGCACTGAAATATTGCAAAGCATCAGGTGTGCAACTCAACGATGAAACAACAGTGCTCGTCATGCCCGACAATGGTGGAGTCGCAAAGTCTCTCCTTTCGCAACTGAAGAAATCGGGAGCGAAAGTGCATGTGCTTGATCAAGGTATTACCGCTGACCAACTCAGCAAACAGCTCTGTGATTTATCGGCAAATGGGCCCATTCACGGCGTGTACTGGTTGCCTGCACTCGATTACGAGGGTGACATTGAAAAACTGAGTTACAGGGATTGGAAAGCAGCCACGCAACTTCGTGTGAAGCTTCTTTACGCAACAATGCGTGAACTGGTGCTGCTGAAAAACGAAAACGTTTTCCTCGTCTCTGCAACATGCATGGGTGGCCATTTCGGGTACGACGAAAATGGTGCGCTTGCTCCTTTGGGTGGTGCGGTTTCTGGTTTTACAAAAGCATACAAACGGGAGCATCCTGCTGCACAGGTGAAAGTGGTCGATTTTGAGAAATCACGCAAGACCACAGCCAACGCACAATTGCTGATTGACGAAACGCTCTTAGATCCAGGTATTGTGGAAGTCGGATACAAAGATGAACAAAGATGGAGCATTGGTTTGCAGGAGGTGCCCGTTCCGCAGGGAAGCGAAGGCATGAAACTAACCAAAGAATCCACTTTCCTGGTTACCGGTGCAGCCGGCAGCATCACCTCGGCCATCACGGCTGACCTTGCCGCTGCATCATCGGGAACGTTCTTTCTGCTCGACCTCACTCCTTCACCTGATCAATCGGATGCTGACCTGATTCGCTTCGCAAATGATAAGGAGGGTCTGAAGCGTGAAATTTTCAACCGCATGACTGCATCTGGCGATAAACCCACGCCAGTCAAAGTGGACAAAGAGCTCGCTGCGATCGAGCGCAGATATTCAGCCCTTGCTGCCATTGAGGCAGTAGAAAAGGCCGGTGGCACAGCACACTATTACAGCGTTGACCTTCGTGACCAAAAGGCTGTTGCGGCAGCAGTGAAGGATATCAAAAAGAAAGTGAATAGGATTGATGTTATGCTGCACGCAGGAGGATTGGAAATCAGCCGTTTGCTGCCCGACAAGTCGCCGCAGGAATTCGACCTCGTATTTGATGTAAAAGCAGATGGCTGGTACAACCTGCTTTCGTCATTTGGCGAGTTCCATATCGGGGCAACTGTGGCCTTCAGCTCTATTGCCGGAAGGTTTGGCAACGGCGGCCAGACCGACTACAGTTCCGCCAATGACTTCCTTTGCAAGAGCACATCGAGCTTCCGCACCTACCGTCCGGAGACTCGTGGCATTGCACTCGACTGGACAGCATGGGGTGGTATTGGCATGGCTACCCGGGGTTCTATCCCTACAGTTATGAAACAAGCCGGCATCGACATGCTGCCACCGGAAGCGGGAATTCCGTTTATCAGAAAAGAACTGACTGCTGCCAATACCGGAATGGAAGTGGTAGTGGCACAGCGCCTCGGCAGGATGATGGAGGAATTTGATTATAATGGTGGACTTCAACCGGAAGCCGTCAGTGAAAGACTGCAACAAAGCAAAGGGGTGATGGTGCAGGAAGTGGTGAAAATGGGCCTCTATGAAGGACTGGTTACCAAAGCAAGCTTCAATCCAAAAGAGCAGGGCTTCCTTTTCGATCACCAGATTAACGGCACCCCGGTATTGCCGGGTGTCATGGGCATCGAAGCGATGGTGGATGCCGCCACTTGTTTATTCCCGGAACTACATGTTCAGTCGGTTGAAGCTGTGGACTTTTTTGCTCCGTTCAAGTTTTATCGCTCAGAACCGAGAGAAGTGTTTGTGAAAGTCATCTATCTGGCAGATGGCTCTAATGTCGCAGCTAATTGCGAGTTGTTCGGTACCCGCAAACTACATGGCCAAACCAAAGAGGAGGTGAAGACTCACTTCAGCGCCAAAGTCTTTCTCGGAGAAAAAGCACCGGAAAAACCAGCACCATTGACAAAAAAATTAGATCCTTCGAAAAAGCAGGCAGTAGCTGTGCCGGATGATATTTACAAACTTTACTTCCACGGCCCGGCCTATCAGGTCATCGAAAAGACATGGAAGAAAGGGGAAGATATGGTTGGGCTTTACGCAAACGGTATTCCAGCCAACCACCATCCGGAGGAGCTGCAAACTCTGGCCCTGCCGCGGTTTGTGGAATTGTGTTTCCAGGTGGCTGGCATCACAGAAATGGGTGGACATGGAAGAATGGGATTGCCCAGGCACCTCGACTCACTGCAAATACACAGGCAAGCTGTTATTGGCAAAGCCAATTATTACGCTGTAGTGAGTCAGGATAATGGGGCTTACCATGCTTCTGTGGTGGATTCGAAAGGTGAAGTTTACCTGACCCTGAAGGGTTACCAGACGGTTGAGTTTATTTCGGATTTTGATAAAAATCTGTTGGTGCCTTTGCAGGCTGTGGCAGGAGGAGAGTAGGGATTGAGGAGGTTGAGGGAGTTGAGAGAAGTTAAATGAAATCCGCGAGTATAGCCTCTGCGTAACTTCGCGCGTAATCTCTGCGGTTCTCTGTGTAATATCGCAGAGCTTCCCAGAGGATACACAAAGTTACTCAGAGGAGCGGTGCGTTATTAATCACCCTCAACTCCCTTAAACTCCCTCAACTTATCTTCTGGTAACAAGAAATCATAATGTCATTACTGTCAGTAGCCTGGTTCGCCCAATCATCCTGCGAGTAACATGTTCATTCACGAGAAATTTGAATATTGGTTTAGCTATGGCCCAGCCACGTAGTGGCGATACCGTTTATAGAAATGCTAATTGATGGAATTTAGTCACGTAGTGACGGCCCGAAAAGTAGGTGCCGCCACTACGTGGCTCGATAGAATTTGTGGTGTTAACTATTAACTGAATCGGGGCTAACGCCCCTTTTACTTTCAGTTTTGGGAGTACCGAAACAATAACTTTCTAATCATGTTGCCCCTCATGGTCTTTTGGCTTAGGCAAACTTCCAGTGAGTTGCCCAACTCACTGGTCTGGCTGCATCCATTGGAGTTGGAGACATTTTCTGCCTTTAAGTTTCCCAAAAAACAAAACGACTGGTTGCTCGGCAGATGGACGGCCAAAAAAGCCGTAATTAGTTTCCTTAAAGAAAGTCATCCCACTCTCCAAAACTCTGATTTTGCCATCATCAGAGCAAAAGATGGGGCACCGGAAATTCACTGCGAAGCAGAACCTTTGCCTGCGTTCCTTTCACTGAGTCACAGTCATGGAAAGGCATTTTGTATCGTTGCAAAACCTGGTTTTCGGATGGGTTGCGATTTGGAGAAAATTGAAAAACGCAGTCCACTATTCGTCCGGGATTATTTCACTGCAAGTGAGCAGGAATTGCTCAGCGCTGTCGACTCTGAGAGACAACCACTGCTAACCAACCTTATTTGGAGTGCCAAAGAAAGCACCATGAAAGCACTGAGAACGGGGCTGCGAATTAACCCATTGCGAATTGAGGTGCAAATATCGCCTCCGCTTGATAAAGAGGAATGGCAGGAACTACGAACTGTTTATTCAGATAACACAATCAATTTCCGTGGCTACTGGCAATCTGGAAGTGGATATGTTTACACGGTGCTTTCGGATTGCCTGGAACGGGAGTTGGAAGAGTTGAAAACTTAGTTCATCTGGAGCCCGCCAAATCAGGTTTGCAAAAACAAAAAAGAACAGAAACCGGATACTCGAGCAGACCAATCCTCATTTCATTTTTCCAACAATAACATCAAACTTCTCAGTGAATAAGTTGTGAAGAAGTTCAAGGTCCTCCGGACACAATGGAACAATGCCGTTCACATTATCTTCTGCCTGAGCAGGTGTCCGGATACCGGGAATGACCGTGGACACCTCAGGTTGGCTTAGTATGTAACTCATGGCGAATGCCGTAGCGGAAATGCCGTATTTTTCAGAGAGCTGCCAGACCGGTTCCAGTGCTTCCAAAACTTCGACAAGCAGTTCAGGTGGAAGCCGGAAAAAGCGATGGTCGTTCATGGGGAAGCGGGTGTTTTCATCAAATTTTCCGGTGAGCAGACCAAATTGTAGGGGCATTCTAACGATGATTCCCTTTCCATATTTACCGGCTTTCTGTATCGCAGAAAGGCCGCGCTGGTTGATGATGTTGAGCACAACCTGGAACCCATCACCGAGATGTCTGTCCATCAGCCAATCCGCTTCGGTGTCCGGGTAGAAAGTATTCAGAGAAAGGCCCCAATACCGGATTTTGCCTTCCTTTACTAATTGCTGCATTGCTTCCATGCATTCGCCGTTTTCCAGGTCGGCCACTTTGGCGGTATGCAGTTGGTAAAAATCAATGCAATCCCTGCGAAGACGGCGAAGGCTTTGTTCACAGGCTTGCAGCATGTAGTTTTTAGTGTAATCCAGAATGATATCCTGATTCTCACTCAGACGATGGCCAACCTTTGTTGCAATGACCAGGTCCTTTCGCTTGCCCATCTCTTGCCCAATCAGGGTTTCGGAATGTCCCAGTCCATAAAAATCAGCTGTATCGAAGAAATTTATACCTACATCGAGGGCTTTGCGCAAGGCTTCAATGGATACCGCATCATCCGCTTCACCCCATCCAATGGGGATGTCGCCCGCCATGACTGGTCCTCCAATTGCCCATGCACCAAATCCAATTTCGCTAACGCTTAGAGTAGTATTTCCGAAGTTGCGGTATTTCATGTTTTGAAGATTTAAGAAGCCTATGGTATGGTTTGCAAGGTAAATTTTCTATTCAGTTTGACTGACTGATTTTTGTTGTGGTAGCTGTTTCATTTTTCTGACATGCGACAAAAAAAGTGGAAAAAATTGCTAAAAATGAACTGAAGTCAGGGTAGTTTGGCATCACTAATTTTGACGCATTCATTTTGAAATAATGAAAAAATCATTTGTCTATCTAATTGTTGCTGCAACTGTACTTTTTGCGGGCATTGCCGGAGTTTATTTTTTCAATCAAGAGGAGCCGCATAAGGAACAAAACGCTGAAGAAACGGGTCCAGTCGTTGACCAAGGCGATGCTACAGCTACTATCGGTGGTCAAACAGATCAGGAATCTCTTGCTCAAGAAAAAATACCAGCTGGGCAAAGTCGTCTAAACATGCGCTTTCTGGATGTTGGTACTGGCACCGCCGTAATTCCCGACTTTGTTGAAATCAACTTGAGGGGAACTGGAGGCAAAGGATTGCGAAGCACTAAAAACGATGTCGCTGATAATGGAAGCCTGTCCGTCGATTTGGAAAATGGATTGTATGATATTACGGTTCGTAAAGCAGGTTATCTCCCTATGTCCACCTTTTTTGACCTGAAGAACAATGACCTTAAGGTGAACTTCAACCTGGAGCCGATTACTGAAAAAGAAGAGCTTTCCTCACAGTACATCACGACACTGCAAAGGCCGGATGCATTGGTTGTAGTTGGATATGTGGTGGACGACCAAAGTGGCAAGCCGTTGGCCAATGTGAATGTACAACCCGCCGACAAAGTGGCTTTCGCCATTACAGACAAAAACGGCTTCTTCCAGTTTCACCTTCCATTACCTTCGGTGAAAGAATCTGTTGCGAAGAGAAACAAGCTTTATTTTCAAAAAGAAGGTTACACAACTGAAGTCCGATCCAATTTCGATATATGGCCAAATGGGGACATGATTCTGCAAATTCGCATGAGAAGCGGAACCGGAACCCATGAAGAAAAAATACTTCTGGGCCGGAATGCCAGCATCAGTTTGTTGGATAAAAGCAATGCAAAACAATGAATATCACGAAACGAATCACGCGGATACTTTCGGTGCTCATTGTCCTGAGTTTTGCGGGTGAACTGTCCGCCCAGCAATGCCCGACCACCATTCGGGTAGGCACAAGTTGCTCTTGTCACACTTGCACAGGCACCATTAATGTGGTGAACTACACGACTTATGTGAAGCGGGTTTTGCCTCAGGAATGGCTCAATTGCTGGGGTAATCAGGTTGGTGGCACCCATTCTTTGAGAGCCGGTGCAGTGGCCATTCGCTCCTATACGATTCCCCGGATGGCAGCTTATGTGAACAGTCATGGAAACGGATTGTATGATATATGCAGCACCACCTGCTGCCATGTGTATGGCACTTCACAATTTACCAATTCCAACCTGGCAGTGGACAGCACGGAAGGCGTGGTGTTGGTTGCCAATGGAAAAATCCAGTTATCGGAATACGCCGCGGAACAGAACAACCATTCTGCTTGTGGTAATGGCAAAGTGGGTAATGGAACCGCCCAATGGCCATGTAAAGATGATTCACCATGTAGCGGCCAAACCTACAACGGGCACGGCCGGGGTATGTGCCAGAATGGTTCCGCGCGCTGGGCTACAGGGTTGAACTTCGCAAACAGCTCCTGCAACTGGCTGGCACCTCATGGCTACGGTACCAAAACATGGCAGGAGATATTGGCACATTATTACCCAAACTGGACGCTGACTCAGTGCGGTACATCTACTTGTCCCGCACCGGTAAATGATAATTGCACTGGAGCAATATCACTGATACCGGCCTCTGAATGCAATTTTCAAACATTCAGTACAGATTGCGCATCCCAAAGTTTGGCAGCACTTCCCAATTGCAATGGTTTTACTTTGGGAAATGCCGATGACGATGTATGGTTTAAATTTGCTGCCATTGCCGGACAATCTTATACCATTCAGGTTCTGAACGGCAATAATTTCGATGGTGTCATTGACCTGAGAGAATCCTGCAGCGGAAGTAGCCTGGCCTGTGCAGACCAACCCGGAACAGCAGGCGAAACTAACTCCGTAACCATCAACTCTTCAATTCATCAGACCTCCTATTTCAGGGTGTATCACTACGGTGCCGGTTCTGGAGGTGGTAGTTTTCAGGTATGTGTAAGCGCAGCATCACCCTGCCAGACTCCGGGAGCGCCATCCAATGTCACAGCAATGCCTATCGGAATAAACTCCGCCAATTTCTCCTGGTCAGCAGGCAGCCCGGCGGGTACGGAAGTGACTTATCACTGGGTCGTTGGCGATAATCCTGTAATCAAATACGGCGATGGTATTGCCTTCGGCAAAACAAGCGGTACAACAGCAAGCACGGGTGTTTTGGCCTGCGCCAGCACTTATTATTTCAGGGTGTATGCACTGACGGCCTGTAATAACACTTTTTCTGCTTACGCAACTGCTGAGGCGTTTACCACTTTTTCTGCTGATACGGCTGTCAGCCTGGTTGGAAATACACTTAAGGCCAATGCTTCTCCTGCCACTTATCAGTGGATAAATTGCAGTACAATGGCCAATATAACTGGTGCAACCGGACAGACCTATTCGCCACCTGGCAGCGGCGCTTATGCTGTCAGAGTGACTCAGAACAATTGTACTGCTGTTTCAAAGTGTCAGACCTGGACGAAGGCGACAGAGAACAAATTATCCTGGGAGCTGAATATTTTTCCGAATCCTGTTGTTCACATGCTACATATTCAGGCCCGAAATGTTTCTTCAGGACAATCGGAAATCATTTTATATAACACCGTTGGACAAATGGTTTTTAGTCAAAAGGTAATGATTGCGGCGGATGTGTGGGGAGAAAGTATCAATACCCGGAATCTGAATCCAGGTATCTATATGTTGGTTATCAGGCAGGGTAGGTACAGTCAGGTTTTTAAAATTCAAAAGCTGTAGGAGTTCTGAATCACTGTTAAATAATACACGTGGTTTTGGTGGATTTTACAATATTTACCAAATCACGAATCACTAAATCCTAATGTATGAGATCGATATTATTCGTTTTTTTGGCTATGGTGCTTATTGGTTGTGCAACAACCAAAAATCAGGAAGTTACCTCTCACACCGGCAAACCCATTTTACTTGGCAAGGTTGACAGATCAGGCATGGAGAAAGCTCCATACAATGAATGGTTCAATGCCACCTATTCGGGTTACGAATTGGACAAAACAACACTCGACAAAACTGACCTGAAGGGTGTCGAGATAAAACTGTTTCTCGGCACCTGGTGTGGCGACAGCCAGGAGCAGGTACCACGCTTTTACAAGATGTTGGACTACAAGAAATATCCCGTCAAAAAGATGACTGTAATTGCACTTGACAATCATCCCGACCGCCGGAAAACAAGCCCGGGTGGTGAAGAAAAAGGCTGGAACATTGAATACGTTCCCACTTTCATTGTGCTGAAGGATGGGAAGGAAATGGGCCGAATTGTCGAATACCCTAAAGCCTCTTTGGAAAAAGACCTGGCTGCTATCGTTGCGAAGAAATAGACTGTTGAAAGTTGAGTTGGTTGAGTTGGTTGAAAGGGTTGAGAGGCAGAGTCGATTGGTTCTGGTTTTTGACTGGTTTTTGATTGACGATATATGATTGACGATATCAGATTTTTGATTTTCCGAGACAAGAACCGGCCGTTTGCGTCCCGAAAAATCAAATCCCGATAGCTATCGGGATACGTCTGATATCTTAAATCTGAAATCAAAAAACCCTTATAAACCAGAACCAATCAGCCCTGGGTTAGGGGGTTGAGAAAGTTGAGGCAATTGAGAGGTGCTATCTCAACTCAACCTTCTAAACTTCCTCAACCAACTCAACCACATCAGGAATTGTCATTTTTCCAAATAAAATCAATGCCATGAGTCTGAAAAAACTGATAACCCATTTCAATGAAAAAATGCAGTGGTACGACGTACCTATCCTGAAACTCACAGTGTTTTTTGCAACCCTGTTTCTTTTGACTGCCTGGCCGGCATTTCGTGAACTCTTACTCGGGATAGACTGGTACTGGTACCTGGGTCTAACCCTCATTATGATGTTTTATCTGATGAAAAAGATGTAGAAATGATATTTTGCAATCGGTTGCAGAAGTCTTTTTCAATTTATTACCTTGTGCTTTCTATCTCGATTTTCAGTACTACTCCATCAAGTGTAGTAATGTAAACTCAGTGCAACACCTGTTTATAACCACCAGACACAGTATGCGAAACGCAGGGTGCTTCCAGGCTGTGTTTGCCAATTCACAGCGTTATGCAAACCATGAAAGCAATCTCCATTTTGTTCTTCGTTCTGCCCATCGCATTTTCCTGTAATTCTGAATCAGCTCAAAAGGCAAGCTCCAGCAATGCCAATTCTTTGAAAGATGCCTACAAAGACAACTTTTACATTGGCGCTGCTTTGGGTGCCGAACACATCAGAGAAGAAGATCCAATAGCTTCTGGCCTCGTTTCCAAGGAATTCAACAGCCTCACAGCTGAAAACATTATGAAATGGATGTACATCCATCCAGAAAGGGGAAAGTTTAACTTCGAACTACCCGATAAGTTTGTGGCATTGGGTGAAAAACACGGGATGCAACTGATTGGACATACACTGATTTGGCACAGTCAGACAGCGCCCTGGGTAAATAACATTAAGACAGGCGGGGAGATGGAAAAGGTGATGGAGGAACACATCAGTTCCATAGTCGGTCATTTCAAAGGTAAGATTCATGGCTGGGATGTGCTCAATGAAGTATTGAATGAAGACGGAACCTTGCGCGAATCCATTTTCCTGAAAACTATGGGAGAGTCTTATATCAAAAAAGCTTTTGACCTGGCGGCGGCTGCCGATCCTGAGGCCGAACTGTATTACAACGATTACAACATTGAACAGCCCAGGAAAAGGGAAGGATGTATTAAAATGATAAAAAAGCTGCAGGAAAGCGGGACGAAAATTGATGGAGTTGGCATTCAGGGTCACTGGGGATTAAATGGTCCTCCAGTGGAAGAAATTGAAAAGAGTATCATCGAGTACGCCGCCCTTGGACTTAAAGTGATGTTTACGGAAGTGGATATCAACGTATTACCCAACCCCTGGGACTTGACCGGTGCCGATGTGAGTTTGAACTATCCTGGCAGTCCACACATGAATCCCTATCCAGAGGGGCTTCCAGATTCTATTGCAATAAAACAAGCCAAACGCTACAAGGATATTTTCAAGGTACTCATCAAACACCAGGATAAAATTGACCGTGTAACTTTTTGGGGCGTAAATGATGGTCATTCCTGGAAAAACAACTGGCCGATAAAAGGCCGGACGGATTATCCTTTACTTTTTGATAGGGAGTTTAAACCGAAAAAAGCCTATTACAGCGTAATGGAACTGAAAAACCCTGACATTAAACCTTGATATAAAAATCGCTTTAAACAGGTAACAGATGAACAACGTTTCACAAAAACTATCCGTGCGGGAAAAGGTAGGATATTCCCTCGGCGATCTTGCTGCAAACCTGGTTTTCCAGACCCTTTTGACATTTCTCGCCTTCTTTTATACTGATGTGTACGGGTTGAAACCAGAAATAGCTACGCCGATTATTTTTTTCGTCGGCATTTTCGCTGCTGTCATTTTTAACCCCATCATGGGGGCAGTGGCCGACCGCACCAATACGCGCTGGGGAAAATTCAGGCCCTGGATACTTTGGACTGCAGTGCCACTGGGGGCCATAGCGTTGCTGGCATTCAGTACGCCAAACTTCAGCATGCAGGGCAAAATCATTTATGCCATCATCACCTACACCCTTTTGCTGATGTTGTATGCCGCCAACAACCTGCCTTATGCGGCCCTGAGTGGCGTTATCACCGGTAATATGGCTGAGCGAAACAGCCTTTCTTCCTATCGCTTCGTGGCAGTTATGGCAGCACAATTCATCGTTCAGGTACTGATGTATCCCTTCGTAGACTACATGGGAGGTGGCGACAGGGCTCTTGGCTTTTCCAAAGTAATGACCTTTCTGGCAGCGACCGGCACTTTGCTTTTGCTGATAACCTTTTTTACAACGAAAGAAAGGATAGTGCCCAAGCCGGAACAGAAATCCACCCTGAAGGAAGATTTAGACGACCTAATCAAAAACCGGCCCTGGGTAATCATGCTGTTGCTTACCATCCTGGTGTTCATCACGCTCGCACTGAAAGGGGGAATGTATGTTTATTATTTTGAAAATTACCTCGACAAAGCAGCAATAGGTGGCTTCCTCGGCAAGTTTGGACTACAAAATATCGAAAATCCGGCATCCTATGGTTTCAGTGTTTTCAACGGCTGCGGCATCGTTTTCATGATCATCGGAATCATGTTTTCAAAACCACTGGCAGATAAATATGGTAAACGGGATGTGTTCGGAATAGCGCTGGTGATTTCTACATTGTTCATACTGGTACTGTATTTTATATCACCATCCGGTATCAGCATGGTGATGCTTGCGCAAATCCTGCATGGCTTTTTCTATGGCATTACCATCCCAATTCTATGGGCAATGATTGCGGATGTGGCAGATTATTCGGAATGGAAAAATAACCGCCGGGCCACTGCCATTATCTTTTCAGCCATGATGGTCGGCCTAAAACTGGGCCTTACTTTCGGTGGCGCCCTTGTTACGGGTATCTTGGGTGTTTACGGATATGATGCGACTCTGACAAGTCAATCCGATGCTGCGGTTCAGGGAATCAGGATGTCCGTCAGCGTTTATCCGGGTATTTTCTTCTTGATTGGCGCGGCGCTTCTTTTCTTTTATGAAATTAACAAGGCAAAGGAGACGCAGATTGAGCAGGAATTGGCTGCACGCAGATTGGAGTCAAAACAATAACACGGGTATTTCACCCTCCTGCTTTAATTGCAACTAAGGTCAAAAAATAACTTCATCATGGAAAAACCTTGGGAAGATCACATCATACAGGACTATAACGAAAGGGCCATTTCCCCACCCCTGGTCACTCATATGTTCACAGCGGACCCCTCCGCTCATTTGTTTCAAGGCCGGATTTACATTTATCCATCTCATGACTTCGACGCGGGAATACCGTTCAATGACAATGGCGACCATTTCGGCATGGAGGACTATCATGTCTTTAGTATGGATGAACCGGGTGCATCGGTGACTGACCACGGTGTGGCTCTGCATGTCAGGGACGTCCCCTGGGCTGAACGGCAGATGTGGGCGCCAGATGCGGCATATAAGGACGGCAAATACTATTTCTATTTCCCGGCCAAACGCAAAGACGGCATTTTCCAGATTGGAGTGGCAGTGGGTGACAGACCTGAAGGGCCTTTCGTTCCTGAACCCGAAGCTATCGAAGGTTCTTATTCTATCGACCCAGCGGTTTTCAAAGATGATGATGGCTGCTACTACATGTACTTCGGAGGCATCTGGGGTGGTCAATTACAAAAGTACCGGAATAATATTTTCCATGAAAACAATGAACTGCCCAAAGGTGATGAACCTGCTTTAGGCCCAATTGTGGCCAAGCTGAGTGACGACATGAAACAGTTTGCTGAAACACCCAGAGAGATTAAAATTCTGGATGAAAACGGGATGCCACTATTGGAAAAAGACAATGACCGTCGGTTTTTCGAAGCATCGTGGATGCACAGATATCAGGGTAAATATTACTTCTCCTATTCAACAGGTGATACTCATTTCCTTTGTTATGCAACAGGTGATAACCCTTACGGGCCTTTCACTTATGGAGGCAGAATTCTGAACCCCGTGGTTGGTTGGACCAGTCATCATTCTATTTGCGAGTTTATAGGAAAATGGTACCTGTTTTACCACGATTCTCTGTTGTCAAAAGGTATTACTCACCTGCGTTCCATAAAAATGACGGAGTTGACATACCGGCCGGATGGAAGTTTCGAAACACTGAACCCCTATAGGCAGGGCTGATTGGTTGTATTTTATAAGGGTTTTTTGATTTCAGATTTAAGATATCAGACGTATCCCGATAGCTATCGGGATTTGATTTTTCGGGACGCAAACGGCCGGTTCTTGTCTCGGAAAATCAAAAATCTGATATCGTCAATCATATATCGTCAATCAAAAACCAGTCAAAAACCAGAACCAATCAACCCTGCCTTATAGGGATTAGGTAGAACCTGTCAAGAAAAGAAAATGAAGAAGATAGATTTGGTTTTGCTTTTTGTTTTCGCACTGATTACAGCCTGTAATTCGGTGAAACAACATTCCGATTTTACATCGGAAACAACATTTACTAATCCAATTCTGGCCGGTTTTTACCCTGATCCAAGTATTTGCCGGGTTGATGACGACTACTACCTGGTCACCTCTACCTTTTCTTATTTTCCGGGGCTTCCCGTACAGCATAGCAAAGACCTGGTCAATTGGACCACCATCGGTCATGTCATAGATAGAACGGAGCAAATGGACCACAACGGTGCCCGGGTTTCAAGAGGACTTTTTGCGCCAGCAATACGATACCACAAAGGGACCTTTTATGTTATTTGCACGCAGGTGGACAGGATGGGTAACTTCATCGTTACGGCTAAAAATCCTGCAGGGCCATGGTCTCTGCCAGTCAGGGTGCCGGAAGTGAATGGCATCGACCCCTCTTTGTTCTTTGATGATGATGGCAAAGTTTATCTCACTTACAACAGTATCCCACCAGACAACAAGTCACTTTACAGTGGGCACCGAACCATCCGTCAATATGAATTTGACCCTGTTGCGATGAAAGTAGTTGGAGAGGAGCGCATTCTTGTTAATGGCGGAGTGGACATCACCAAAAATCCGGTTTGGATTGAAGCGCCCCATATTTTTAAGAAGAACGGTTATTACTATTTGATTTGTGCGGAAGGCGGAACGGGCTACAATCACTCAGAGGTGGTCTTCAGAAGTGATAAACCCACCGGGCCATTCGTGCCGTGGGAAAGAAATCCCATCCTCACACAAAGGCATCTTGACCCTTCCAGACCGAATCCAATCACTTCAACCGGCCATGCCGATTTCGTGCAAACAAAGAACGGCGACTGGTGGGCAGTATTTCTTGGCTGCCGCCCTTATGGGGATGACCTGTACAATACGGGCAGGGAAACCTTTCTGTCGCCGGTAAAATGGATAGACGGCTGGCCAGTCATCAATCCGGATTTTGAGGAAGTTCAATACAGCTACCCGCTGCCACATCCTGATATAAAGGGCGAAAAAGGATTTCCACTCAGTGGTAATTTTGTGATAAGAGATGAATTCGACAAAAGTAAGCTGGCTCCCAATTGGGTCTTTTTGCGAAATCCACCTGCTGCCCCATGGTATAGCCTGATTACACGACCCGGTAGCATTGCTTTAAAAACACGGCCTGAAACATGCGCCGGCACATTAAATCCCAGCTTTATTGGTCACCGTCAACAGCATCAGGTTGGTTCTGCCACAACCTTATTGTATTACAATGCAAATAGCGAACATGAAAAAGCAGGCCTTCTGGCCTTTCAAAGTGAAAAGAACTACTACTATTTGTGTAAGTCAATTAAAGCTGGTCAGCCTGTTGTACAGTTATTTCAATCGGAAGGTGAGGGATTGAAACTGCTTGCTGACAGTCCGGTAGGGGACGGACCTTTGCAATTGAAAATAGACATGCGAAAGGACACTTACGCCTTCTTCTTTGCTGAAAAAAAAGGATCGTGGAAGTTATTAAAGGAGGGGGTTGATGCGTCTTTTCTCAGTACCAAAGTTGCTGGTGGCTTTGTGGGTTCTTTCATGGCACTCTACACAACCTCAATAGGACAGGAAAGTGATAATGTCGCCTTTTTCGACTGGTTTGAATACCTGGGTAATGACCCGGTTTTTGAAAAGGCAAAAACTGTTTCGAAACATTAGATATTATGCTAACTAAGATTCAATTATTCAGCATTTTTCTGCTTTTGATTAGTTCGGGATGCGGAGATTCCCGGCATCAGGATTCTGATGGCCAGCCTGTTGCATATAAGTCGATTGGATTTCTGGAAAAAGTGGATCCCGAATTTGACAACATCGTGCCAACAGATGCCAAAATTGAAGTCCTGGCTGAAGGTTTCGACTGGTCCGAAGGTCCATTGTGGTTGCCTGAACATAAAATACTTTTGTGGTCTGACGTTCCCAAAAACACCATTTACAGTTGGACTGAAAGCGAAGGGGCACAGACCTATCTCAATCCTTCAGGCTATACGGGTGAAGGGGAACGTGAAGGTTCTAATGGTTTGTTATTGAGTCCGGATGGAGAACTGATGCTTTGCCAGCATGGAGACCGGAGAATGGCAAAGATGGTTGCTCCTCTGGATAAACCAACACCAAATTATCAGACACTTGCAGATCGCTACGACGGCAAACGCTTTAACAGCCCCAACGATGCAGCTTATGACCAGGAAGGGTATCTGTATTTCACTGACCCACCTTATGGCTTACCGAAACAACAGGATGACCCGGGGAAAGAAATTCCTTTTCAGGGTGTGTACTGCATATCTCCTGATGGGGTGGTTACCCTTTTGGTGGACGACCTGACACGCCCTAACGGTATTGCTTTCAGCCCTGATTTCAAAAAGTGTTACGTTGCCAACTCAGACCCAGCTAGTGCAATCTGGATGGTGTACGATGTAGCTGCCAATAAAAAGCTCAGCAATGGCAGGATATTTTTTGATGCAACCTCTATGGTGGGTGAGAAAAAGGGTCTGCCTGATGGACTTAAGGTGCGTTCCGATGGAACCATATTCGCAACCGGGCCTGGCGGAGTTCTCGTATTTACACCTGTTGGAAAGCATTTGGGTACCATAGTTACAGGTGAGGCTACTGCCAATTGCGCATTTAACGAAGATGAATCTGTGCTTTTTATGACTGCAGATGCCTACGTTGCCAGGATTCGTTTGAAATAAATTTCGAAGCAGATTAGCAATCTGACTATTGGTGTATAACAAGTGACAATTGAAACTGTAACTGAAATTCAACATTTGTTTACCTGTAAATTTGTATGGTGATGGAGGTAAAATTTGTTTTACCTGAATTCACCAAAAACATAAGATCCATGCCTTTTAGGAACAAGTAAAAAGTAAAATGGCAAAAGGCAAAAGTTTTCCAACTGATTTTCAATTGGTTAAGAAAACAATTTGGCTACTTAATTTTTGACTCATTACTTAATTAAAATCAAGATGAAGTTCGTCCCATTGCTGGCATTCATTCTCCTGGCTGCCGGAGCCTGTAAAAAGGATAATAACAATCCCGACCCTGATCCAGAACCCTCAGATACAACCCAATACATTACCATCGACAAATCCAGGACCTATCAGGAAATGATAGGCTTTGGAGGAGCGCTGACCTGGTATTGCGACCGCGTAACCAGCAGTCCAAAGAAAGAAGAAATCACCGACCTGATGTTTAAAGACCTTGGTGCGGATATTATCCGCTTAAAGAACTGGTATTACCCAAAGGATTATCCAGGTGTGAAGTCTCCGGCTACAATGGAGCCGAACTGGTTTAAGAACCTTTTCGACGCCACTAACGAGCTCTTTAAGATTGCCAAAGCAAAAGACCCCAATGTAAAAATTCTGCTCTCATCATGGAGTCCGCCAGTTGCCCTGAAAAGTAATGGCCAACTCAACACAGGCACACTGAAAAAGAGACCCGATGGCACTTTTATGTACGACGAGTTTGCGCAGTATTGGGTGGATATTCTGGACAACATCACCTTTAATCCCGATTATCTGAGTATCCAAAATGAACCTTCTTATGAAAATACGGGATGGGAAACCTGTGCCTGGCGCGACACAGAAGGCCCCAATCATGGAGGTTTCGACAAGGCCTTTGATGCTGTTTACAACAAAATCAAAGACCGTCCAAATCGTCCGATTCTGGTTGCTCCGGAATCAGCAAATATCAGTTTTGCCGCCAATGGCACCTCTTTCCATGAGTTTTCCAATGCCATCAGAAACCGCAGTTACCTGGGTGTGTATGGCTGGCATCCCTACAACTTTGGCAAAGGAACCAGCATACCAAGTACTGTCCAGTTGTTGGAACGCATCAAAAATGAATTTTCAGACAGAACGAACTGGATGACAGAGTTTTCCGGTTCATTTGATTGGTTCAATACAGGGCGTTTCATCAACCATACCCTGGTTTACGCCAATACCTCCGCATACATTTACTGGGAATTGATGTGGGATGAAAATGCCAGTAACAACGCAATGATCCGCATTCGGGGAAATGGAGAATATGAGGTGACCCCATTTTATCACCTGATTAAGCACTTCGCAAAGCATATCGACAGAGGATACAAACGCATTGGAGTGGGTTCCTCAAATGAGAAAATTGAAACTTCTGCATTCATCAGCCCGGATGCAAAAAAGATAACTGTTATACTTCTCAATACCAGCGATTTAATTGAGGACATCAAAATGAAAGCAACCAGTCCGGCGGCCAAAACTATGGATACATGGATAAGCCGAGAGGGGACAGGATTTTACAAACAAAGTCTCAATTTGGACCCCACTACCACTTTGACTTTGGGGCCAAAGTCGGTTACTACTGTGGTGCTGAATTATTGAATCGATAGAAACATTGATTTTAAGTGGGGTACAAATTCAGGATTTTTCAGAGGTAAGCTGAAATTATTATCCTGCTTTGAGATTGACTTACAGCATGTGCAACTACTTAGTCAATTCTTCGCTACTTTTACCTCATGCCAAAACAGAAGAAAGATACTGTTGTAAAATCTCCTGAAGAGGAAAAAATCAAGGGGATACTTGACCAATCCGTGGCCATTTTAATCGATGGAAATAATATTGAAATGAGCCTGCACAAGGCCACCAGCAAGAAGTCAATGATAAATTTCGACACCCTGGTTCCTGCTCTGCTTCAAAACAGGGCATTGTCGCGGCTAATCTATTTCAGGGAGGGTAACAGCATTTCAAAAAAATTGGCCGAAAGACTGCAAAAGAATTTTCACGGTTCTGTCACGCCGTGTTATAAGTCGGCCGATATTCCACTTTCCATTAAGGCTGTCCAGGTTGCCTCAAAAGTGGACACCATCATCATACTCTCCGGTGATGCGGATTATGTGGAATTGGTTAGACATCTGAAATCAGAGGGCATCAGGGTGGAAGTGGCAGCCTTTCCGGAATCCACAGCCGATGTGCTCAGGAATGAGAGTGATTATTTCTTTCCGATTACCGTGGATTACAGTTTTTCGTTTAAGTAAGGCCTTTTGGTTTTCTGTTCTTTTTACGCAGTCCACAGATACGAAGGACACGGTTGATTTTACAACAAAGTAATTTGAGAATTTAAGAGATAAGACGAGGCTGCGTCATAAGTGTTTTTCCCGCAGATTGCACTGATCATACCGCTGTTTTTCCTTTAGGAGTTTTTTACCACTGAGACACTGAGAGCACTAAGAGCCACAGAGAGAACTCCGTGAGGCTCCGTGTCTCGGTGTCTTCGTAGTTCAAAAAAAACGCAGATGATTTGTTCCGCGACATCTGCGTGTCCATTTGCGCAAATCCGCGGGAAAATCACTGTGTCATCATCTTCAATTCATCAAAGCCCGAAAGCATAATAATACGTCCCCGGAATATCCTCATAAACACCTTCCAGCATTACGCCTCCTTTCTTCTTGTCGAGAATTTTGTTCAGGTCTTCAACCGTTTTTACGGCTTGCCCATCGGCTTTGGTGATGATAAAGCCCTCTCTTAGTTGGGTGTCTTTGCGAAGCTTGCCGGCAGAGAGCGATTTTACTTTTACTCCGCCATCAATACCCAATTTTTTGGCAGTACTGGCATTCAGCGTTTCGAAGTCAGCTCCCAGCACGTTGAGTACGTCTTTCTGTTCCTTACTCACGAGGTTGGTGTTGCCTTTGCGGTTGTTCAGTATCACGTCGAAGGACTTTTCATTGCCATTGCGCAGCACTTTCACCTTTACCTTGTCACCAGGACGGTGTCTTGCGATGATTTCCTGCAGCATGGGTGAACTTTTTACTGGTGAATCATTTATCGCCACAATCACATCACCCACTTTTATACCGGCCGCAGCGGCAGCACTGTTTTCGAGCAAGCTATCCACGTATGCACCTTCATTGATTCTGATGTCTTTTTCACGGGCGAGATTGCCATCAACCGTGCGTATCATGACACCCAAAACGCCGCGCTGAACAACGCCGTATTTCATCAGATCTTCCACCACCTTGCTGACGATGTTGCTGGGCACCGCAAATCCGTAACCGGAGTAAGAACCGGTCGGGCTGGCAATGGCGGTGTTGATGCCTATAAGGCCGCCCTGCAGGTTTACGAGGGCACCACCGCTGTTGCCGGGATTGATGGCCGCATCGGTTTGGATGAAACTCTCCACAGCGAACTGTTCCCGCAAGATGTTAATGCTGCGCCCCTTGGCACTGACTATACCTGCAGTGACAGTGGAAGTCAGGTTGAAAGGGTTGCCAACGGCCATGACCCATTCGCCCACTTTCACTTCGTCGCTGTTGACGAATGGCAGATGAGTTAGACCTTTTTCCTTTATCTGAATAAGAGCCATGTCGGTAGTGGGATCTGTGCCGATGACCGTGGCTTTGAATGTGCGGTTGTCGTGCAGCGTCACTTCGATATCGTCGGCATTGGCGATGACGTGGTTGTTGGTCACGATATAACCGTCTGCGTTAATAATTACTCCGCTTCCAGTACCCATCTGCAACTGAGGGGAACGGCGGTCGTCAGGAGATGGCAGGTTAAATCGAGGGCCAAAAAAATCCCGGAACGGGTCGTTTTCAAAGAAATCCCTGAATTGATTGGGAACATCTGCCCTGTTATTTCTTACCCTGATTTGGGTGGATTTGATGTGTACAACAGCGTCCATAACCTTGGCGGCTACACGGGTAAAATCCAATGAAACAACATTGCCGTTCTCGTCGAGTGTGTAAAGCGCTTTGCTGCCTGCCGGCGCATTGATGTGTTCGATTTTGAAAGTCCGGCCGGAATCGTTTCCGAGCCAATGATAAATTCCAAGGGTTCCTGAGGTTACAATTAATGCAATGAGTGCGGTGATCAGGTAATGTTTGTGGATCGTTTTCATGTTATTTCGGTTTAATAAAAATTGACTTAGTCGTGTCAGTATCAAAGGTGGGATGCCCATAAACCAGCGGTTGGATGGGCATCCTCAGAATTCTGTTAAATCAGCGTTAAACCTTGGACAACGAAATTGCTTACGCAATGTCGATTTTACGAGGTGGCAAGGCCTTGGCCTCTTCACGCTTTGGAATCATGATGTGCAGCATGCCATCTTCGTACTTCGCTTTGATTTTGCTAAGGTCAACTACCGATTTGGGCAGGTGGAAGGAACGCTCGAAGGACTGGTAGCTGAATTCCCGGCAGCTATAGCGTTCGTTTTCCTTCAGTTCATTTTCCACCTTCTTTTCAGAGCTGATTTTCAGGATTTCATTGTCGAGTTCAATTCTGAAATCCTTCTTGCTCATACCCGGTGCTGCCATTTCCACATTGAAGCTGTCGTTCGTCTCCTTGACGTTCACGGATGGAATGGTAGAATCGGTGTTTGAAAAATTGCGTGTGTTCCAATCGAGCAGGTCTCTGGTAAAAAAGTCGTCGAATACACGCGGAAAGAATGTGGGATTCCATTTAGTCAGTGTCATGATAAACCTCCTTTTTAATGGTTAAACAATAAAGTGTAACGGTTCAAAAAATCAGTTTATAAACAGAACCAAAAATCTCCAATCAATGCCTGTGCCAAGCGGATTAGTGATACAAATTGACAGTTGTGTAACTATATTGGCGACAAGATGGCAGATTTGGAGGGGGGAGGGTGGTGAAAAAATGGCAGTGGGTTATCCGCTAAATTATTTAATTTGGCAGCAGTAAGTTGTGATTCAAGGATTCCCATAATCCTTGATTCTAGCGCTTGGACATTTACTCCTTATCTATGCCCCTCTTCCAGCAATCAGTCCTGAAAAGGCATCTAACCACGCTCCCTTCAGAAACTACCCGTCATGCATGGCAGGTCTTTACCGCTCATTTTCTCGATCCGGTTAAACAGGAAAATATCCGGAACAGCAAAGAAGAACAGTACCAGAAAGGATTCCTGCGTGAGCTTTTCGTGTCCCTGTCACTTCCATTCAGTTCTAAAAAATACCTACTCTTTTACGTCAAACTCCAATTGTGATAAGCCAATCGGCCCCAAGTATAGCAATGGAAATCCCTATCATTGCAGTCAAAATCATTGCGATGTTTTCAATCTTCAAGCTGCTGCACAACTTTTTGTATTCCCTTGTTAAACCTTCACGAGTCGTCAAAAAGCCTGATGCATTCCAGATAAAAGACAAAATTTACGCAGCCTACGAAACACTGGCAGAATCCTACAATGACCTGATTGACCACAAACCGCACAATGCCTATTATGACCGGCCAAATACGCTGGCACTACTTCCCGATGTAGCTGGAAAGTCCATCCTTGATGCAGCCTGCGGCCCCGGCAAATACGCTGAGATTTTGTTGGAAAAAGGAGCCTCCATTACCGGCTTCGATATCAGTCCGAGCATGGTCCGGCTGGCTAAAGAGCGCAATTCTGGCAAGGGATTCTTCTTTGTACACGATTTGTCAGAGCCAGTCACGTTGTTGAAGGATGAAACTTTCGATATTGCTCTATGCGCCCTGGCACTGCAATATATTGAGGATTGGACTATTCCTGTCCAGGAATTTCACCGGCTGCTGAAGCCAAAAGGAATCCTAGTTGTATCCATTGAACACCCCTTTTCTGAATTCAATTTTTACAAATCAACGAAATACTTCGCAACGGAAGCTGTGAAATGCGTCTGGAAGGGATTTGGACAGCCTGTGGAAGTGAACAGTTACCGAAGGTCCCTGTGGGAGAGCTTGTCACCATTTACGGATAATGGATTTTACCTCGACAGATTGGTGGAACCAAGACCCGTGAAAGAGTTTGAGCAGTTCGACCCCAGGCACTTCAGGGAGTTGAATGAATTTCCGGCATTTTTGTGTCTCAGGTTTGTGAAGAAGGAAATTTGAATTGCTGGGAATGCTGAGCCCAATCTTTACAGGAGCAGTTTAATTTTCGATTTCGACAGCTAGTTACGAATTCTGATACCATCACCGCGACTGCCAAAGTCTCCCTTCAGTCTGATTGGCTAAACCGGATTCCCAAGAAGGGTGAAACATTTCTTCATTTCCATCTTGTACAATCCCTATGGCCAAGTTGCATCGATTTCTTTACATTTCAGTTCACGTCATGCTATCAAGATTTTGAAGAATATTCTGATTAAAAATAATGATTTTGAAAAACGCTCATTAATTGTGTGGATATTTGTAAAATCAACTCATCTTCCAAATAATCTCAAAATCGATAGCGATGAAAATTACTAACCTTACCCTTGTTTTGCTCTTTACAACAAGCATCCTGGCAGCCCAAAAACCACCAACAGTTCTCGCAACCAATCTCAACAGTTCGAAGAGTAATGTCTATCGGTTAATTTATCCGGGCCATTTCTTCAGTAGTGAAAAGGCATTGGCTTTTTTACATGAATTGGAAAACGCTCAGCTTTCAAACCAGCGCACAGCAAAAGGCTGGATAGCACAAAACATGAAGCGTTATGCAAAACAGCAAGATGTGGCTGTTCAAGTCAGTTTTTTTACCGAAAGGCAATACAAAGACTGCTCAAATTGCAAAAAATACTGCAAGGGACGTTGTGTTCAGGACCCGGGAGCCGATTGTGTGTGTATCTCGCACTCGGAACCCAATCTCAGGACAGTCGGAGGTTCGGGCGATTTTATTACGGTCATTCTCCTTTCTGAAAAGATCCTCGACGAACAAACTTCCCTAGCCCAAGTAGAAGCATACATTGTAAACAGGAAGCCGGTTATTAGGACGAATTGAATTGGGGATTCGGAATTCAAGAATCAACAAAATCACATTCACTGAATTGGGATTCAACTTACCCGCAGCACCTTCGCCCCCCTGATTTTCTGCTGCTTCAACTCATGCAAAGCAATGTTGGCTTCCTCCAACGGATATTCCTGGTATTCCGGATGAATGGGGATTTCAGCAGCCAACAGTAATAATTCACGTACATCGGCGCGTGTGACGTTGGCCACGCTTTTGATTTCCTTTTCCAGCCACAGGTGGGTAGGGTAGTCCATTTCCTGCAGATAATCTTTGTCGTGGTTTTCCTTGCGGATGGCATTGATGACGAGGCGACCACCTGGTTTCAAATGGCGCAATGCCTCAACAATAGGTTTCCAGACCGGTGTGGTGTCGATTATGGCATCCAGGCCCTCCGGAGGCGTATCCCTCGTATCGCCGGCCCAGGCTGCCCCGAGCTCGATGGCAAATTTGCGCTCACTTTCACTGCGGGCGAAAACGAAAACTTTTGATTCCGGATAGCGGTGTTTCACCATCTTGAGCACGAGATGGGCAGATGCTCCAAAGCCTGTCAGTCCAAGTGTTTGACTATTCTGGAGCTGCGAAAGACGCAAAGAACGGTAACCAATGGCTCCGGCACAGAGCAGTGGTGCAGCTTCGGCGTCTTTGAAAGTTATGGGAATATGAAAGGCAAAGTCTTCGTGAACGCACATGTACTCGGCATAACCTCCCGGGGCATCACGTCCGGTTGCTCTGAAGTGTGCACAAAGGTTTTCCTCACCTTTGAGGCAGTGTTCGCATAGTCCGCAGGCCGAAAAAATCCACGCCACCCCTACGCGATCACCGATATTGACCTTCGAAACATTATTTCCGGTTTTTTCCACGATTCCAACTATCTGATGCCCCAACACCATTGGGAAACGGCTAGGTGGAGTCCGGCCCTCGATTTCGTCAAGTTCGGTGTGGCAGATGCCGCAAACACTGACTTTTAGCTTTACTTCCCAGGGTTTTGGTTCAGGTTCAGGAATATTTGCCAAAATCAGTGGATTTGATTGCTCAGATAATGATGAGCAACGCTCAAGCAATAAGGCTTTCATGGACTACTTTTTAGGATGCTGAAGTTAGCCATTTGAGTTTTTGAATCCAAACCCGACATACGATAAAAAACCTTACTTTGGCGTGCTCACATACACCCTTTCACAAAATCCTGCAGACATGGAATCCAATTTTCTGAAAAGTGCCCTTCGCGAATTCAACCATTGCAAATCACTGGGCGAAAAGGCCATAGCCCAAATTCCTGATGACAAGCTGTTCTGGCAGCACAATGAAGAGACCAACAGTGTGGCCATCATAGTGAAACACCTTTGGGGAAACATGATGTCCCGTTGGACTGATTTCCTGAAAAGCGACGGAGAAAAACAATGGCGGATGCGGAATGCCGAATTTGAGAACGATTTCAATTTACGGCAGCAAATAATGCAAAAATGGAACGAAGGTTGGGTCTGTGTTTTTGCTGCTTTGGCACCACTTAGTGAAGAGGATTTGAATAGAATCGTTTACATCCGGGGTGAAGCACATACCGTCTTGGAAGCCATCAACCGGCAGGTGGCCCATTATGCCAGTCATGTCGGACAAATCATCTTTATAGCCAAAATGTTTGCCCCGGAGTGGCAGACCTTGAGTATTCCCCGTAAAAAGTAAGAGTTTCAAATTAAAGTAACCGGGCGACTCGAAGTCACCCGGTTACTAACTACATACCTTAAGGCCTTCCAATCTTGGCAAAGTCACCCGCTTTGATGTAAAGTAGTTTGTCTGGGTGCACGTACTTTTTCATAGCGGCATTGATTTGTTGAGGAGTCAGTGCCTTCAGCTTTTCTTCCAATTGAGCATCCCAGTTCAGGGTGCGTTTCAGGTCGAGATAGCTGTTCAATGTGCCTGACAAAGAGCGGTCGTCGGCACGGCTAAGGCCGCGGTTTTGGATGTAGCCGGTTTTGGCAGCCTCAATTTCTTCGGCAGTGAAACCTTCTGTCAGCATTTTGTTCAGTTCGTCCTTAAAAGCTGCTTCCAGTTTGTCTCTGTTCTCAGGTGCATAGATGGCGAAAGCCGCAAAAACACCTCTTTTATCAGTTGAACTTGCACTAAACTGGGAGCCCACGCCATAACTCAGCCCTTCCTTCTGACGTATGCGCACGGCGAGGCGGGAGTTCAGGAATCCTCCACCCAGCATGTAATTTCCGAGCAACATGGCGGGATATTCCGGATCGCTATCGTTGATGAGCAAAGGCATACCCGCGATGAACATAGCATTGGCTTTATCTGGTGTTTCCAATGAGATGCCCTCAGCTTTTATTTCTTTGTAAGGATTTGGCACACGTGTATATCCGCTTTGGCTTTTCCAGCCGCTGAATTCTTTCAGCACGGTTTTCTGAACCGCCTCCTGGTCAAAATCACCCACCACGGATACCGTCGCATCACTGGTGCCATAGAAATTCTTGTAAAATGCCTTTACGTCCTCCAATTTCAAAGCTTTGATAGCCGCAACTTCTTCATCAAAAGTAGGAGTGTAGCGGATATCATCGGCGGGATAAGGACTGAGTGCGCGGCTGAATGTGAGACTGGCAATTGCTGTCGGTTCACTTCGTTGCGCCTCGATGCCTGCCAGTTGTTCTTCTTTGAGCTTTTCGAATTCTTCTGCACGGAATGCAGGATTTTTGAGTATATGGCTCACCAGTCCAATGACTTCGGTCAGGTTGCCATACTCAGCTTCAATATTCACGTTTAGAGTGCTACCAGAGCCAAAAAAGCTCACCCTGGCTTTCAGTTTGTCGAGTTCATCCTGAATCTGCTGCCGTGTTTTGTCTGTTGTGCCTTTGTCCATCATGGCTGCTGCAAAACGGCTGGCCATGGCTTTTCCTTTCAGGCTTTTTACGTCGCCAAAACGCAGCGTCATGCGGGCTGATACGGCATCGCCTCTGGTTTCTTTAGGCAAAAAGGCGAATTCAATAGACTTATCGGATGCCGCACCACGCGTGGTGCGCTGTTCGATGTTGGCAGGTGACGGGTCAAAGTCCTCACCCTGGGCAATGGCTTCTTTGCCTTTGTAGTTGGCCAGAAGTGTTGTGATGTCCGGAGCATCGGGGATGTCAGAACGGTCCGGTGACTTGTCGGGGATAAATTGACCAATAGTTCTGTTGGAGGGCTTGAAGTATTTTTTTGCTACCGCAATGATGTCTTCTGCTCCCACCTTTTCGATGTTATCCCTGAACAGAAAAGCCAGACGCCAGTCGCCTTGGGCAATGTATTCACTGGCGTTCAGGCCCACGGAGGCACTGTTGCGGAAGCCGAGTTCCCAGTTTTTCAGTAAACGCTGTTTGGCGCGGCCAATCTCCTCGGCATTTGGTGGGTTGGTGCTCAGTTCGTCTAAGGTACTCAGCAGAATGGTTTTGGCTTCGTCCAGACTGTTTTCCAAACGCACATCGGCATTGATGTAAATAAATCCACCTTCTTTCAAGCCGGGGGCAAATGCCCATACTGAAGAAGCTTTTTTACTTTCTACCAACGCTTTATACAAACGTCCGGAAGGCTCATTGGTCAATATTTCATCAATTACTGCGATAGCCGCATATTCGGGGTGAGAACCCGGAGGGGTGTGGTACATGCAGGAAACGGCCTGCACATCGCCTGTGCGGCGAAGGGTAACCTGGCGCTCGCCATCCTGGGTGGGTTCTTTGGTATAGGTCGGAATGAGTTGGCGTTCGGGTTTCGGTATCCGTCCGAAGTATTCCTTTATCCATTCCAGTGTGCGGGATTCATCAATTTTACCTGCAACTACCAACACAGCATTATCGGGCTGATAAAAGCGTCTGTAGAATGCCTGAAGTCTCTCAATGGGTACATTCTCCAGGTCGGAACGGGCGCCAATGGTGCTTTTGCCGTAGTTGTGCCACAAATAACCGGTGGATAAGACCCGTTGCATGAGGATGCCGGCTGGGTTGTTTTCACCCATTTCAAATTCATTGCGCACGACCGTCATTTCGCTGTCGAGGTCTTTTTTGGCGATAAATGAATTCACCATGCGGTCACTTTCCATATCGAGGGCCCATTTCAGGTTGTCTTCGGTGGCATTGAAGGTTTCAAAATAGTTCGTGCGGTCATACCAAGTGGTGCCGTTTGGACGTGCGCCGCGTTCGGTCAGCTCCTGCGGGATATTCGGGTGATTGGGAGTTCCTTTGAAAACGAGGTGCTCCAGCAGGTGAGCCATTCCGGTTTCACCATATCCTTCGTGGCGGCTGCCAACTAAGTAGGTGACATTTACAGTAATCGTCGGTTTGCTCGCATCGGGAAAGAGCAAAATTTTCAGGCCATTGCTTTTCAGGTGGTACTCCGTGATGCCTTCCACAGAGGTTACTTTTTCGATGCCTTCCGGCAATTTCACCTGCTTCTGTGCTATGGCCCATTGGGCTACAAACAGCAAAAGCAATAGTGGATAAAGTTTTGAAAGGGAAAATTTCAATGACATAATAGTAATGATTAAGTGAAAGAGGTAGCGTCTATTTGAAAATGTTTCCAAAAGTAAGAAAATACATTTACCGTCGGTAAATATAATTTGATTGGCAGTCCGGCTTTGGACAAATTGCTGCTATTTATAGCCTAATTGCGACTTTAAGGCTTGGTATGTTGCATTGTTAGGGTTGAGTTTCAAAAGTTTTTCGCTTACTTTTCGAGCCTCCGAATTTCTGTTGTTTTGAGCCAACAAAACGGCAAGAGCATATAAATTCACCTCGGAGTTGGGGTCTATGAGCAAGGCATTCTTATATGTTGATTCCGCTTCTTTTACCTTTCCCATTTTTTGCAAAACCAATCCCCAGTTGTAGTAGTGACGCGGATTTTTTGAAATAATCGCCGCCTTTTCCAGGTTTTTTGCTGCCTCCGGCAATTTATTGCGTTCGGCAAGTAACAATCCCAACCAGAAATAAGCATCCCCGTATTGGGGCTGCAATTCAATCACCTTTTCAAAACCCTTTTCTGCAGCGTCCAATTGCCCGGAATTGTAACGCAGGTTTGCTAACAGCAGGTGCCCCTGCGCCAGATAGGGGTCTTGTCGCAGAGCTTCCAGAAATGCCTTTTCAGCCGCCTGCGTATTGCCTTTTTTGAGAAAATACTGCCCTTTCAGCAATTGACCCGTCGGAAAATCGGCCTGCATTTTCAATACCGTTTCAAACTCTTTGGAAGCAGACTGGAAAGCCTTTTTCTCCTTTTCCGGTAGAGCAGTCAGCGGCATATCAGCAAGCATGTAAGCAGCCTGAGCTCTGACGGACCGCACCGAATCCGACAGCATGGGAATAAGATGCTGCTGCCTTTCCTGCAAGGAGAAATTGCCCATGGAATTGACGGCGTAATACCGCACAACCGGACTTTTGCTTCGCAATGCTTCCAGTATCCTTTGATGCGTCAAGGGCGAGGGAATGTCACCAAAAATATTCATAATCGTAGCCTGCACAATTTCAGGCTGTGCCGTATCACCTATCATAGAGGCCAGTTTAGGCAAAGCCGACATATCGCCGGAACGCATCGCCACCAGTGCATCTGAAAAATGGGGCTTGCGCTGCGGGCCGTACCATTTTCGCACAGCCTCTGCCGACCATTTGTAAGATTTGTCCGTATGGCAATCGTTGCAGGCATTAGTCGTCCCGTATTTTTCGCTTTGGTCGGGTCGTGGCACCCGGAAACTGTGGTCTCTTCGGAAATCATTGCCCATGTACACACGGCCCGGCATATGGCAATTCACGCAAAGCCCGCCTTCTTTGTCCATTTTATGAAATGTGTGCAATGAGGTATCGTACTTTTTGGGGTCGTGGCAGGACTGGCATAAGCCATTGCCATCGACGCGTAACTTCATGCTGTGTGCATTGTGGCATTGGGTGCACATCACGCCATTGCGGTACATTTTGCTCTGCAAAAAAGATGAATAATCGAAAACCTCACCCAGTATCTGACCGTCGGCCTGATACAATTCCGGTCTTAGAATTTCCGGCACATAGTGGTCCATGAACACTCCGCTGTGGTCGTAAACCTCCGATACCTGGCTGCGGTGTGAGTGGCAGCGGGCGCAGAGCTCCACCTGTTTTTTGCCCATGTCCTGCAGGGTCATGTACATGTAAGAGCCTTTAACCTTGCGACCTTTCTTATAAGCCTTTGAATCGATGTAGTCGTTGTGTTTTTTACCCGGGCCATGGCAGGACTGGCAGGCTACATTGACAAAAGCGTATTTGGTGTTGAAATTACCGCTTTCCTCCTGGTAGTTTTTCCGGACATAAGTGCTGTGGCAATCGGAGCACATGGTATTCCAGTTCATGCTGCCTTTGGTCCAGTGCATCCAGTCATCCGGCTTGAAGCGTTGACCGGGCTGCAGGTCGAACCACTGCTTTTTTTCGGAATCCCAAGCGGTAAGCAGGCATTGCAGTTTACCTCCGGGAAGTGCGGTAATGTATTGTTGTAACGGGGTGAATCCAAAGGTGTAGAGCACCTCAAACTCTGCCTGCTGCCCATCAGGCCCTTCCGTACTGACGAAGAATTTTCCGTCTTTTTTGTAAAACCAGGTCTGTTCACCATCGCTTTCGAAAACCGCATTATTGAAATCTCCCAAAACCGATTCCTCCGTAGCGACCTGCATGGCCAAATCGTGGTGTGAACCCTTCCAGTCTTTGTAGGCCTGTTCATGGCAGGAGTAACAGGTCTTTTCATCGACATATCCGGCTTTTCTGGCTTCTGCGTCTGCTACAGAATCTGCTGGACTGCAATGCGAAAAACTGCCTGTGATGAAGCCTGCAAAGAACAGCACGAAAGTGAATAGTAGTATGGACAGTCTCATTTTAGCAGGCATAGTTCCCGGTTTGGATGCTGGTTTTACTCAAAAGCGAAAGATAAGGTGCCAGTCTTAGGATTACTAAGCTTTTTAAGATTAGTAATCCTGTAAAGGCTCCAAGGCAAGTGACCGGGTGACTCCTATAGTTACCCAGTCACTCGCCTCTTAAAATATGCCTTTTCTCCACGAAACTCCGTGTTTTTCTCTGCGCCACTCTGTATCAGAAAAAGTTACACGAAGAGGGTTACAGTGAATCGTCTGTGCATGTGCTCAACAAGAAATTAGGGAAAAGTATTCAAACCGGGAAAGGTTAATACTTACCCCCCCCCATTCAGTAGCTCTTTCAGCATCGCTTTGAGGAAATTAACTTCCCTTTCCAGGTTTTCCAATCTTACTTTGTCGTTTGCTGTGGCTTCTTCTTCCTGGCTTATCATTTTTTCTATGGAAGTGTCCAAAGCCCCGGCTAATTGTCCCAATTTTTCCATGCTTAGCCGTGTTTCCCCTCGCTCTATTTTACAATAGGCATTTTGGGAGATGTTAAGCTTAAGTGCCATGTACTGTTGTGAATAGCCTTTTTCCTGACGCAGTTTGCGAATTTTCTCGGTAACGTCCATGATTGAAAAATTTGAGGTTATGATTAACAACTGCAGGTTTTAAATTATAGTCTCAGGCTATAATTTATAGCCAAAAGTTGTTGTGAAAATTTACAAATCGCCATAATCTTGTGTTGCCAGAGCGCTCAATAGCAAAACAAAGACTAAAACATCTCCAAAGAATAGACGTGACTTCAAAGATAGATGAGTTGTGGAGAAATACAATTTTTAGAAAGATTATTTGTGTTGGTTGATTGCACTGGTGGGGAATTGAGTTTTTTTAGCCATTGGTAAAAAGTTGTAAAAACAATTGTGCTGTTCCTACTGTGTACATATTAGGTTTATAAAATCGCTTTTTATTAATCGAGAGGGTGATTTGGTTTTTTATAGGTTAACCTGTTTTTTTTAACCTATAATCATACAAAATTAACGCTCCTAAAACTTTCATGAATTATGAAAACATCAATGCGACTTATTGTATTCATGCTTATTTGCAATGCTTCGTTATTTATTTCATGTAAAACAGATATCCTTGACGAGGTCCAACAGCGGAATCAACTAAATGCTTTTGCATCAAGGAAGTCATTTGTTTCTTTGCCTCCGGAAGTACAAAAACAACTTTGGATTAAAAAACTTGAAACTTATTTTGAGCTTGAGCTTAGCCTTGATCAAAAAAACATCCTGCGAAGAATTGTAACGGATTTGAAAAGCATGAAAAGCGGTCAGTTTTTATTGACTGAAAATCTCCGAAAGAATGCCATCGCAATGGCAGAGATAACCCCACAAGTGGATTTTTTAAATTTATTCTGTGAGGGCGTAACAGTAGCTTTACCTGTATTACAAAAGACTGGAGATCCGTGTACAATTTGTATTTATGACTTGGAAAATGCTGTGTTACAAAAAAGCAATGCCGATTCTAATTTGACATTTCGTTACTTAGCACCTGATTGTGATTGTAAATGGAGTTGTCAGCAGCAAGAAGACAACATGTTATGTCCAGGAGGTCAATGGGCTGTCACGGTTTCAACTTGTCAAAATGGACAAACCGATGATTGTTGTAATCGAACGCCTAGTGGATGTGGATTTTTTGGAATTTTTTCATGTACACGTCTTGTGATGTGCGATGAGTTTTAAATATAATGAGCCGCACATTAATAAGCAGGGCAGTAATTTCTATTAATCCAATTTGGGATTTAGAAAGAAAAACTACATAAAAGAACTGTAGTGTAAGAATGGCATAGTATGCCAATGACGCAACCCTTATATAACTTGACAATAAATGAAAAGAAAAATCATCTTCCTCCTATATGGATTTGTCTTAATCAACATTTGGAGTCTTTGCTTTAAAGAGGGGTATCTACGATCCAATGAATTCACTTACGGGCTCGGATTGTCATTTACTTTCTTAAGCTCCTATTTCATACAAAAGGAGTATGATTTTCAGTTAAGTTATACAGACAAATTCTGCTTGATTATCCTCCCTATACTGTACCTGATTACGGAATACATTGTCGTTATCATTCCAGGATTATCGAAGGGTCATTACCACCCGTTTTTCTTTTTATTTTATGCTCATTTTATTAACCCCATAAACATAGCCTTCCTGGTTCTCGTGTTGAGTATGACTGTAATGAAAGACCTATCAAGGCATATCAATCTGTTTATATTCATTTACCTGACAATAATCTATTCTTACTTCTTTTACAAGGAAGGAAGACCATTCCAGCTATCTTCCACTTTGGATAATTTTGGCTCAGACGTCCCCCAGGAAAACACTCCTCCGGATACAGAAATTGCAGAAATAGGCAACACCATAAATCTGACTGACTTTTCTTTCATCAATCCAAATCTCGATACGATAAGATTAGAGAAACCTCTAAAAGGATTTATACTTCTCGAAACTTGGAACGAAACCTGTTTTCCGTGTATCAGGGCCATGAAAGAACTTCCGGAATTTTATAAAACTATGAGTGACAGGCTGGAGGTGTATTATGTGTATGAAGACAATAGAGAACAGGTCAGAAGGAAGTTCGACAAGATTTTCAATTTCAAACCCGTGCCTTTCAAGGCAAATATCCTTATCGACATAAATCAGGAACTGTATAATGCTCTTGGAATGAACGGGTTCCCTTATTTCCTACTATTTGACTCACAAGGCAGTTTAATTTATAAAATTGAAGGGTACACAGGCAAGGATAACATAAGTAAGGAAATACTTGAACACATTCAATAGTCTCCTGGCGGGGGTCGTAGTGCTTGCCGCTGTGGGCTGCCTGTGGAAACGCCTGCAAGGGCGGCATGCCGTCCATCATTCTGCAAGGGATATGGTGGTTGAGCATCCACCGGAGCTGCTGAGAGAAGGCGAAAAGAGCCTCCTGGTTTTCGTGGGCACGCCCCGAACAGGTTTGCCGGTGCATGGTCTGGTGCTCCTGCTGCTGCCGGTGTTCCACCCGCTGGCCCTCGAGGTTGGGTTCATACACAGCTTTTGCATAGTTCCAGACTTCACCCCGCTCACCGGCTTCATCGTTGCCGCGGATGTAGGCGTGTCCACTGTGTAGGCCCGTCATCAGAATATAACGTGCGGGTGCACAAACCGGCGCGCCGGTGTAGTGCTGTGTGAAACGCGTACCCGTTACTGCAAGCCTGTCGATGTTGGGTGTCTGAATTTTATCCTGTCCGTAGACACCCACTTCGCCATAACCCAGGTCATCGGCGAGGATGTAAATGATGTTGGGTTTTGAAGAGGAACGTTCCTGGGCCAAAGCATCAGGAAAGATGGCCGGGAAAATTGTGAACAGTAATAGTAAGCGAATCATAATCACGAGTGTGGTGCCCACAAATATGGCTTTTCTCTGCGAAACTCTGGGTATGCTCTTCGAAACTCAGTGTAATAAAAAGATACACTAAGAGATTAGGGAAAAGAATTCAAACCGGGAAAGGTTAATATTTACCCCCCCCCCGCTCAGTAGTTCTTTAAGCATCGCTTTGAGGAAATTGACTTCCCTTTCCAGATTTTCCAGCCTTACTTTGTCGTTTGCTGTGGCTTCTTCTTCCTGGCTTATCATTTTTTCAATGGAAGTGTCCAAAGCCCCGGCTAATTGTCCCAATTTTTCCATGCTTAGCCGTGTTTCCCCTCGCTCTATTTTACAATAGGCATTTTGGGAGATGTTAAGCTTAAGTGCCATGTACTGTTGTGAATAGCCTTTTTCCTGACGCAGTTTGCGAATTTTCTCGGTAACGTCCATGATTGAAAAATTTGAGGTTATGATTAACAACTGCAGGTTTTAAATTATAGTCTCAGGCTATAATTTATAGCCAAAAGTTGTTGTGAAAATTTACAAATCGCCATAATCTTGTGTTGCCAGAGCGCTCAATAGCAAAACAAAGACTAAAACATCTCCAAAGAATAGACGTGACTTCAAAGATAGATGAGTTGTGGAGAAATTCAATTTTTAGTAAGATTATTTGTGTGGGTGATGTCTCTGTATAAGCGGTCAGTCTAGGTAGTTGGAATTCATAAATAAATAATTCTGGGACAAATATCTCTAATACTAAAAATTTCATCTATGAAAAAGATCTTCATCTTTCTGATAATAATCAGCCCAATTATTTTCTCTTGCAATAAAGATGATTCTCAGGATGATTCATTAGAAGCTTTTATAAACGATCCATCTGTTCAAATGATTGCCTCCACTAGAGCAGTACTTGCGAAAAGAAATATTGGTGTATTGGATCAAGAAATCATTAGAAATATTAATATTGTTGCGAGTCATTCAAAACTTCTCATCAAGAAATACAAAAGGGAAAGGGTGGAGGGTTGGTTGGTACAATTAATCGAAAATGACCGGAAAAGTGAAAAAAGTGATTTAGTATCTGAAATAGCATTGAGAGGGGATAAATGTAATAGAGATGCTGATGGTAGCATAAACATGGAAGAATGCAATTTTTGGGAATATTTACTGGTAATGGTTAAATCTGCATTAACCTGTGATCAGCCTGGTCCTGAACAAATAACGTTTCCAGGTTTACTTGAAGACTATTTCACTTGCGTTCAAGGTGTTGTTTGTAAAACTTGTTAAATCCATTGTAACATGAATTCAAGGAAAAAAATAATAATGGCCCTAATAGGTGTGCTCTTGGTGGCTATTATGATATTCTTTTATAAAGCACATAAGAACTTACAAGATATGGAGCAGCTTACCCCACAAGAATATATGGAGAAGAATAAGAATAAATAGAAGAACTTTCCGCTTAAACCATGATTTGGTTTAACAGGGTCAGCTAAATGCTTCCAATACCCAAGCTGAAATTGTTAGCTCCAACTGGGTGAGTGCCGAACATTATATAAATGATCGGGCAAGTAGAGTGATTTACGTTTTCATGGTTGTATGGGCCGCTTTATACATCTTCATCTTTTTCAGGGATAGGAAAAGGGGATTATTGTACAGGCGGGCTGGATAGTACAGCTTTGGTTTGGATATGCTTCAAATTGCCCCGTAACAAGTCTGTCGATGTTGGCGTCTGGATTTTCTCCTGACTGTAAGCAAGCATTCACAGTATGGGTTAAATACTTTGAAAGTGTTTCAAAAAGTAATTTATGCAGACAATTTTAAAATTCATTTTTAAATTTGTCGGCATAAATGAACATTTTCCCACGAAATATTACGAGTACTCTTACAGAAAGGTTGAAGACTTTTCCTGTTGTAGCCATAACCGGCCCCCGGCAGGCAGGTAAAACAACCCTTGCTAAATCTTATATCGAAAAACTACCTACGCCCTGGATTTATTTGGACCTTGAGTTGCCCACTCATCTGAACAGGCTACGGAATGCTGAGTTGTTTCTAAAGCAGAATGAGGATAAACTGGTTGTTATTGATGAAGTTCAGCGAAAGCCTGAGCTTTTTCCCCTCATCAGGGCATTGGTTGACATGAAAAGGGTGCCTGCCCGTTTTCTGATACTGGGCTCTGCGTCACCTGAACTTTTGCGCCAGAGCTCTGAAACCCTTGCAGGAAGAATATCTTATCTTGAACTAACTCCCTTTCACTGGCTGGAATTGCCGGGTATCAATTACCAGAAACATTGGCTGCTGGGCGGTTTCCCGCCTGCACTATTTGCCGAAAACGAGAACTATTCCTTTCAATGGTTAGAAGATTTTGTGGCTACTTTTATCGAAAGGGATTTACCTCAATTCGGACTAAATGCTCCATCTCAAATTCTTCGAAATCTATTGCGGATGCTTACCGGGGTTCATGGTTCTTTACTCAATCAAAGCACGCTGGCAAATTCATTGGGTATTACAATGCCGACGATTAAGCGATATCTTTCCTACCTGGAAAGTGCTTATTTCATTAGATTTTTATCGCCATGGCATACCAATATCAACAAGCGACTGGTGAAAACACCGAAAGTATTTTTCCGGGACACCGGTGTGTTGCATGTCATAGCATCCATTTACAATCAGAATCAATTAATAGGGAATCAGATTGCAGGGACATCATGGGAGGGATATGTTGTTCAACAGATTTTGGCAAACCTTCCTCAAGGGATTTACACCTATTTTTATCGCACAAAAGATGGTGCTGAGTTGGATTTGATTCTTGTCAGGGGAAACAAGCCTGCGCTGGCTTTGGAAATGAAAATGTCATCGCAACCATCCTTGAACAGGGGAAACAGACTGGCTATGGATGACTTGGGAAATCCTTTCACTGTTATTGTTTCTCCTTCTGCAGGCGACTATCCGATAGAAGAAAACGTGCAGGTTTGTGATATTGAAAATCTGTGGAAATACATTCAAAGGCTGTAAAAACCTTGCACCTTTTCCCCTTTTTTCATCGCCCATTTCACCGGGAATCGTAATTTGGCGACCTTCACAAATTCAAATCAACTTGCATGAAAATCAAATGGCAGGGGGTGTATCCGGCCCTCACAACCAAGTTTACCAAAGACGACAAACTGGATATTCCGGCATTTCACAAAAACTTACAGGCGCAGTTGGATGCCGGTATCGACGGAGTGATATTGGGCGGTTCATTGGGCGAAGCCAGCACACTGCTGCCGGAAGAGCGAATAGAGTTGCTGAAAGCTGCCATTGATTTTGCCGGAGGCAAAATTCCGGTGCTCATGAACGTTGCGGAACGCAGCACGAAAGCTGCGGTGAAAGCTGCACGGGATGCAGAGGACAACGGTGCTGACGGCATCATGTTGTTACCACCGATGCAATACAAAGCCACCGATGCAGAAGTGGTGGACTATTTCAAAGCGGTTGCTGCGGAGATTTCCATCCCTATTCTGATTTACAACAATCCGGTTGACTATAAAATCGAAGTTTCACTCGGCATGTTCGAGCAACTGTTGAAGCACAGTAACATTCAGGCGGTAAAAGAAAGCACGCGCGACCTGTCGAATGTGACCCGCATCCGCAACCGCTTTGGAGAGGATTTGAAAATTCTATGCGGCGTGGATACCCTGGCCTTGGAGAGTTTCCTGATGGGTGCCGATGGCTGGGTGGCCGGACTGGTTTGCGCTTTTCCGCGGGAAACAGTGGCGATATACCGCTTGGCCAAAGCTGGTCGTCTGGAAGAAGCCAGAGCCATTTACCGCTGGTTTATGCCCATTCTGGAATTGGATATCAGTCCGCAACTGGTCCAGAACATCAAACTCGCTGAGGTGGTCACCGGTATCGGTACGGAGCAGGTCAGGGCCCCCCGGCAACCGCTTTCCGGCACAGAAAGAGACCGTGTGATGGCAATTCTGGAAAAAGGAATGAAGACGAGGCCGCAGTTGCTCGATTACTTAAGCTTATAATTGGGTTGAGGAGGTTTAGAAAGTTGAGAAGTAGAGTCGTTTACTCAACCCCCTCAACCCCCTCAACTCCCTCAACGTCCTCAACCTTTTCAACTTCCAAATATGCTTCCCAACGAAAAGAACCTGATTGGATACGAATACTCGGCAAAGGGTTCTGAAACCATATTTGCCACCAACCCCGAAACCCTGAAAAGATTACCCGGCGATTTTGCATTGGCAACAGATGAGGAATTGGAACTGACGATGCAAAAAGCGCATGAGGCATGGAAAGTTTACCGGGGAACGAATGGTGTGGAAAGAGGAGCTTTCCTACGGGCAATCGCCGATGAAATTGAATTGTTAGGTAATGCCCTGATTCAACGCGCGATGGAAGAAAGCGGCCTGCCAGAAGCCAGATTGGCTGGTGAACGTGGACGCACCTGCAACCAGCTTCGTGCCTTTGCCGCCCAGGTGGAGGAAGGTTCCTGGGTGGAGGCCAGCATCGACACGGCCATACCCGACCGCAGTCCTGTACCAAAGCCTGATATCCGCAAAATGAATCTGGCCATTGGCCCGGTGGTGGTGTTTACGGCGAGCAATTTCCCTCTGGCCTTTTCGACAGCAGGGGGCGATACGGCTTCTGCATTAGCGGCAGGTTGCCCAGTCATAGTGAAAGCCCATGAGTCGCATCTTGGCACCAATGCCATGGTTGCCGAAGCCATTATGAAAGCAGCAAAAAAATGCAAAATGCCGGATGGCGTATTTTCTTCTTTGTTTGGACTGGGTTATGGATTGGGAGCTAAACTGGTAGAGCATCCGCTGACACAGGCTGTGGCATTCACGGGTTCTTTCAGAGGTGGTAAAAATCTTTTTGATATTGCCAACCGGCGCGAAAAGCCCATTCCCGTTTTTGCAGAAATGGGCAGCATCAATCCCATGTTTCTGTTGCCTTCCATGTTGAAGCACAAAGCTGAAACCACAGCAAACATCATCGCAGCTTCGGTAACACTCGGTGCCGGACAGTTCTGCACCAATCCCGGCGTGGTTGTAGTTCCCGATGATGAATATACAACTCCTTTCCTCGACTTTCTCAAGACTGGATTTGCAAGCATTCAGGCTGCAACCATGCTCAATAAAGGCATATTCGACAGCTACTTGATGGAAAAAACCAAAAACCTTGGCGAGAAGGGTGTGGCCCTGGAATTTGAGGACAAAGGTGAGCAAAAAGGCCTGAAGGCAAGAGCAACCGTAGCTTCAGTCAGGGCGGTGGAGTTTATTGCCAATCCGAATCTGCACCGTGAAGTATTTGGCCCCTTTACGCTTTTGGTAAAATGCAAAGGCAGTGAAGAAATGCTGGCAGCAGCCAATGCCCTGGAAGGACAGTTAACGGCTTCGGTATTTGGCAGCGATGATGAATTGCTCAAAAACAAAAGCCTCATCATCACGCTCCAGGAAAAGGTAGGCCGGCTGATTTTTAACAGCGTACCGACCGGGGTAGAAGTATGCCCGTCGATGCACCACGGTGGCCCCTTCCCGGCTACAACCGACAGCCGTTATACATCGGTTGGTATTTCGGCCATCAAACGATTCGTCCGGCCGGTGGCCTATCAGGATTGTCCTGCTGCACTGTTGCCGGATGCATTGCAGGATGGCAATCCCTTGGGAATTTTGAGGATGGTGAATGGGGTTTTCACCGCCTTCAAGGAGTCATGACCCCTTGGATGAAATCAAAAATCAAAAATCATTTGCTCTTAAATCTTAAATCAGGATAGAGAGAAATAAAAAAGCCAGACGATAAATGGGGCATGGCCCGAAGCTAATTCAGAGCAAAGCCGTAACGGGGCTACGCCCCTAAATGTAACTTTGATAACTATTTACTATAAACCGTACCGGGGCTATGCCCCTGAGATTTCGTAAAAAGAAGGGAGGTTTTTCCAGATCGTCTATGAGGCCCTCAAAATCAAAAATCAAAAATCATTTGCTCTTAAATCTTAAATCAAAACGTGATCAACTAAACCGCAATGACGGGGTACCAACCCCTGAAATTGATACACCATGAAAAAAACCTTCTTCTGCATCGATGCGCATACCTGTGGGAATCCGGTCAGACTGGTAGCAGCCGGAGGGCCGCCACTGGAAGGAGGCAGCATGGCTGAGAAGCGACTGCATTTTCTCAGGGAATTCGACTGGATCCGCAAAGGACTCATGTTTGAGCCGAGGGGCCACGACATAATGTCGGGCAGCATTTTGTACCCGCCTTCCGACCCGGCCAATGATGTGGGGGTGCTTTTCATCGAAACGAGCGGCTGCCTGCCGATGTGCGGTCATGGCACTATCGGGACCATCACCATTGCCATAGAAGAGGGCCTGATACAACCCAAAATACCCGGGGAGGTGCGCATGGAAGCGCCGGCCGGATTAGTAAAGGTGGAATACCGGCAGGAAGGCAAAAAGGTAAAATCCGTCAAACTGACCAATATTCCGTCCTTTCTCTATCTGGAAAATCTGGAAGTAGAGTGTCCGGATTTAGGACCTATCACGATGGATGTGGCCTATGGTGGTAACTTTTACGCCATCGTTGACCCGCAGGAAAATTTTCCCGGACTGGAGCACTATACTGCTTCGCAACTCATACAGTGGAGTCCGGTGCTGCGAAAACGCCTGAATGAAAAGTACGAATTCAGGCATCCCCTCGACGCCAATATCACGGGGCTGAGCCATATACTGTGGACGGGAAAAACTATTTCACCAGAAGCTACTGCCCGCAATGCCGTGTTTTATGGTGAAAAAGCCATCGACCGCTCGCCCTGTGGAACGGGAACTTCCGCCCGTATGGCTCAGTGGTTTGCCAAAGGCAAACTGAAGGAGGGCGACCGCTTCATCCATGAAAGTTTCATCGGAAGCCAATTCATTGGAACCATCGAAGGTGTGACCACCTGCGGCCCTTACCCTGCCATCATTCCCGGCATTGAAGGCTGGGCGCGCATCACCGGTTACAATCACATCATTATTGACGACGATGATGACCCATACGCGTTTGGGTTTCAGGTGATTTAACGGTGCAACGGTACAGCGGTACACGGTGCAACGGTACAGCGGTACACGGTGCAACGGTGCAACGGTACAGCGGTACACGGTACAGCGGTACAGCGGTACACGGTTCAACGGTACACGGTTTGGCATTCCAAGGGGGGTAATTTTTACTAAAAAAATTGGTCACATGAAAACAACAATCATCGGCGGCGGCATCATAGGGCTGTGCAGCGCTTATTATCTGCAAAAAGGTGGTCATGCAGTGGAAGTGCTGGAAAGAGGCGATTTCAGCGACGGATGCTCGCATGGCAATGTAGGACTTTTGGTGCCGAGCCATTTTATACCGCTTGCAGCGCCGGGTGTCATATCGAAAGGACTGAAATGGATGTTCGATTCGAGCAGTCCATTTTACATACAACCACGCTTGGACCTTGATCTAATGGGTTGGTTGTGGCAGTTTTACCGTTCGTCCAACAAGCGCCATGTGAAGCGGTCAGTGCCGCTGTTGCTGGATTTCCATAAGCAGAGCAAGGCCTTGTACCGTGAATTAGCCAAGGAGCTGGATTTCAGTTACGAAGAAAAAGGCATGCTTTCGGTTTGTAACAGCGAAGCGGCGTTAAGAGAGGAAATTCACGTTGCGAAGCAGGCCGAACAACTCGGTATGCAAGTGAGGGTACTTGATGATAAGGGAATACAGGAATTCGACACCGGCACCGAACTGAGAGCACGTGGTGGTGTATGGTTCGGCGACGATGCACACCTCCACCCCGGGCAACTGATTCAGGCTTTAAAGAAAAACCTGTCGTTGAAAGGTGTGAGTTTCCACTCCAATACCGAGGTATCGGGTTTTGTAAAAGAAGGCAAGTCCATCAAAGCGCTGATTACTGGAAATGGTGTGCAACATCCGGTAGAGCAAGTGATACTGGCCGGTGGTGCATGGTCTGCTGGTCTTGCCCGCAAACTGGGCCTGTACATGCCCATACAGCCCGCAAAGGGTTATTCCATCACCATGTCGAAACCAGACGATTCACCAAGACTTCCGGTCATTCTCTCCGAAGCCAAGGTCGTGCTGACGCCCATGGGCAAAGAGTTGCGCATAGGCGGAACACTGGAGATGAGTCATTTCAACGAACAAATCAAAAGAAACAGGGTGCAGGCCATCGTGGATGCCGTGCCCGCTTATTTCCCAAAATTGCAACCCAAAGTTCCGGTTAAAGATTCCGAAATCTGGTATGGATACCGTCCCTGCTCACCCGACGGATTACCTTATATCGGACGGCCAAAAAGCCTATCCAATATCCTGATGGCCTCCGGACATGCCATGTTGGGCATCAGCCTTGGCCCCGCCACCGGACGGCTGGTTTCTGAGGTGATTAGTGGAAATACCCCGTCTTTGGAAATGGGGATGTTTGCTGTGGAGCGATTTTGAGGTATTTACCCTGAGTGCTCGGGGTGAAGAACTGAGGAATAGAAGAACTGAGGAATAGAAGAACTGAAGAATTGGATAATTGAAGACCGATTTTACAGGAATACTCACACTTTGGAATGGAAACCATGGTTTTCTCCACAAATCCTCAAATCCTTAGTTACTCACCTCCGCCCTAACCCATATCAGGTATTTTCCACCCTGAGGCAGCTTCGATGACAAGAAACCCTTATCTTGCATCCACATTTGAGAAACCTCCCAGACAAACTGGTCCTGTCTCCACAAACTCCCTTTATTTATTAGAAACACTATCGGGAATTTCGATTCCTTGAAACTGTATTTTCTGTGCTGTCTGCATCAGACCCATAGCTCATTCGGACGCACAGAACGGTAAACCCAAATTTTGACAGAAAACAAAACACTAATGACACGATCACTATCTACCCTTAAAGTGCTGGACTATCTTCTCGTTGTAATCATCGCCTTCCTTCTCATTTTCAAGATTTTCCTGAACGGCATGTTCTGGTAGGGACTTCATGCTGTTTTTTTGCCACAAAAGCACTATGTAAAAAGGCAAAAGGTAAAAGTCAACCCCGAAGGGGCAAGTAGGCAAAAGTTTGGCAACTGATTTTCAAGTGGCTAAGAAAACAATTTGGCAACTTTATTTTTGACTCATTGCTAAAACACAAAATCTGTTATAGCATTTGGAGTCTTGGTGTTTTGAAGACTGCACCTACCTTAGAAGCGGCAATTAGCAATTTACCTGAAGTTACTTATTGTCCTTCCTTGTTATGGTTACCTTTGGCGGAAGAAGATATACCATAAGAACATGAAAACAGCCCTCATTCGTCCCGTCAGTCCAAATATGGCAGCCTGTGAGCTGACCCATCTGGAGCGCCAGCCCATTGATGTCGAATTAGCAGTAAGGCAACATGCAGAATATGCCAAAGCCCTTACGGAACTTGGCTGCGAACTGCTGTGGGCTGAAGCTGCACCCGAACTTCCCGATTCCGTTTTTGTGGAAGATTGTGCCATTGTGCTGGACGAACTGGCCATCATCACCCGGCCGGGCGCTGAAAGCCGCAGGGCCGAAACAGCAGGGGTGGAAGAGGTGCTGCGGAAGTACCGGCAACTACATCACATTACCGAGCCGGGAATCCTGGACGGCGGCGATGTGCTGGTGCTGGGCAAAGAAATATTCGTGGGACTGTCCTCCCGCAGCAATGAACAGGCTGTCCGGCAAATGCAGCGTATCCTTTCACCTTATGGATATAGCCTCAGGGGAGTCAGTGTGAATGGCTGCCTGCACCTGAAATCAGCGATAACACAGGTAAGCGAAGACACCGTCCTGTTGAATCCGGCCATGATAGAGCGCCAGATTTTTTCACATTTCAAACAAATAGAAACCCACCCGGAAGAACCCTTTGCCGCCAATGCACTACTGGTCAATGATACCCTGATTTGCTCGCTGGAATTTCCAAGGACAGCCCTCTTGCTGGCTAAAGTCTGCCTGGATATTCTTTTGGTGTATAATTCGGAAGTGGTGAAGGCAGAGGGTGGGGTGAGTTGTTGTAGTGTAATTTTCAATAATTAAGAGATTGTATAGGGGCCGTGTAATTTGTGTTTCAGAATAAAGTTTGGGATTTAGTTGAGGTATAGAGTATTTGCTTTATTTAATCACAAATTTCTCTTGCTGATCGTACTTTTCTTAATAGCTCAGGATACGACCAGCAAGAGAGGTTTCAAATTATAAGCAATGTGGCAACGTGTCTATTCAGATTGCATCTAATTTGATTCAGCTACTCTGTTCAGATTTTTGAATTCTCTGATTCTATTAATTTGTGAAAATAAAACAACAGCACTCACAAGAATTTTCATTTGAGACCGGACTTCAGGCAGGAATATCCAAATCCAAATCAATAGTGATATAGCTGCAAGTAGTGATAATATAAGCCTGTTTCGAGGTAGTAGTCCATTTGAAAAACGATGGCCAAAATACATGATTAATAAAACTACGGTGATTAATAAAAATTCCATGCTATAATTTTTTTAATATGAATTAGTAAATTATATCGGCCAAATCAGATTCTTCATTGCATAGCATGCACCAACAACCCCACCCGCATAGAACTACACCTAATCCTCCTGGTGCAAAGCTACATCCTGTTGCGCAGGCAAGAAGTTTGACTTGGCGCCAATATGAACCGCAAGTAGGAACTTCATCCCTGAAAGTCAATCGTTCAGTTGGTGTGTTAGCCTTAAGATTTATAATTTTATCAAAATTGTCAAAGAATCGATTCAATCCACTAATATCACAATTCGTACAACTTTTTGCATCGTTAATTAAGAATAATTCAGGGTATTTGTCAAATAAACTTTTCCTGGCAGACATATACTTTTCAATGTAAATGATACCTTCTTCTGGACTCTTGAATATTTTTTTGACTAATTCTGCCTCTGCCTTTTTATCACCATCCAAGCACTTAGTTGCCAAGGCTTTTAAAGTTGATGGTGAATGTCCGGCTTTAATAGCTTTGTCCACTAACTCGACAAAATCAAACCTGATCTCTAAAAACTTCCTTGCTTCTGCGGAAGTAACAATTTCATGGCTTTTTTGCTCTGAGAAATGGTTTGGTAAATTAATCTCTGAATTATCCGAGTTTTTATCAAGATTTCAGGATGGAAATACCCAGAGAAACAACAAAACAATCATTCCGATAAAATTCTTTTTCATTTTTAGAATTGTTTATGCCAGCTTGAGTCAATAGAAGTTTTCCGTTGGCACAACCTGACT
>CAYRDX010000010.1:0-46751 GCA_964423205.1 uncultured Saprospiraceae bacterium
CCCACCAATTTTTCCGTTTCTTCTGTAGTTACTGCCTTCGGCAAAATGGGCACTCTCACAATCTCCAGCCGTACGAGCCGGTTTTTCCATTCCTGTGTGGCTGTGTTGATGAGGTCATTCAGGCCGGTATAACTCACGTTCAGACCCGACACATTGCGAAGCTCCATGCGTTGCAGCAGGAAGCTATTGCCGATTTGGTAGGGCACGGACACCGGTACCTGGAAATTCACCAGCCCGGGGTACTCCGACAGGGGCAGTTCAAAACCGCCTTCTTCTTTGCCCTGGCTGTACTTTGTTAGCTTAACTACATAATCATAGGCAATCTTACCATAACCGGGAATGCGTGCAGTATCAGGCGAAGATTTTGGAAAATATGCCTGCTCCCAACTCATTCCGTCCACAGATGACTTGAACTTGACAGTTGGCTTGGCGTAACCTGTATGCCAGTAACGTTGACGGTAGCCAGGGGCGTGGTAATCTAGCAGTTCCGTCACGATTTTATCCGGAACTTTGCCGGTGCTGAAGTAAACACTGTCCTCTTCCACAACGGGCTTGCCCGCAGGGGTTTTCAGGTCCGTCCATTTGCCGTTGATTTTTTCCTCCCACTTCAGTTTGTATTTGAACAAATATGAGGTGTTCGGACTCAGGAACTGTGCAGGCTCCATCGTGGCGGTTTCCATGTCAACGATAGCGGAACAGCTGATTTTCTGGCCGTCTTTCCAGAGATTATGTCCTTCGGTTGAATGGAAGTTAGCGCGGAAGAAACGCATGCGCCTGTTGCCGTTGATGTCTTCATCCTCCAATGCCATTTCCTTCCCAACATCAAGGTTAAAAGCAAGTTTTGGTTTGACAAAAATGGGGACATTCTTTGCATCGGTTTCCGGGTATCTGTCTCCCACGATTTTGAGGTCTGCAACGAGATTGTTCTGATTGGCATTCAGGAATTCGAGGCATTCCCGGTCTTTTTGCGATACCACCTCGAAGTTCATGTTGAACTTACCCTTCACCATGCCACCTAACACGCTGAACCTCCCCGATAGCCGTCCCTGGAACACTGAAGGGTTTGGAAATTGCCCCTTCAATTGCATACCCAGAAAAGCTTCCAAAATATTCACCCTGCCATCGGTAAAACCAAGGTCGTACTCCATTCCCACTGCTGCTAAGGCATAAGCATAAACCTGACCCTTCACCCGCCAGCCGTTGAAGCCGAGGGTACGGGGCGGAATGCCACATTGCATCGTTGTGTTGCCAATTCCGAGGTCGAAGCCGAAGCCGCCACGTAATGTTGCGAAGAAAATTCCCAAGGTCTTGCTGACCTGCATTTCCATTCCCATGCCGAGGCATAGGCCGTTTTCGGGATCCAGGCCCTTGCGCTCAAGCCTGCCACCTTCTGGCCAGCCTTCCACCATCTGACTTATGTCAGGTACGGGATCGAGGTCGGTGCCGATCTGCAGATATTGCCCCACCTTGTAGGTAGTACCAAACACGAAAAGCTCAGCTCCGATTGGCCTTCCCGGTTTACCTGCCTTAAAGTAGCGCTTGCCGCTCGATTTAAACTGAATGAGCATTGCTCCTCGGGCATTGGCAGGGTCTATGTTCAGCTTGAGCAAGCCGCCCTTCATCTCATAGTCGGCGGAAAGGTTGGCGGCGGCGCTGAGCTGGCCATTGGCAATGTCCAGCTCTATTTCCGCGGATGCCTTGATGGGTGCTGCCGTCCGGTCAGCCATGTTATCGGCGAAGATGTAGGCATTGCCGTTTGCGAAAACCTTTTTGAAAGAAAACTTACCAGCCGTATTGAAACCGACTTCTATACCGATGGCTATGTCAAAGAGCATCTGTTTTGGTGATACCCAATTGAAAATGCCCTTAAAGTAGCCGCCATAACTTTGGTATTTCGGTTTGTACTCAAAGCCGCTTAGGCTTCTGCCTGGCTTCATCAGTTCATCGTCGATGGCCTTAAACATACCATCGGTGCTGGTTTCGATGAGATCTTCGTCTTCATCCTCTGCCTCACCAGGGGCTTCGTAATTGGCCGGAGACTGTTTTTCCATGTTGACGTAAATGCCGCCACCCGCTCCAACGAGGAAAATACCGTAGTTCAAATGGCGGCCAGGTGCCGGCAGCCCTGCTTCGAGGTCGGCGAAGAAGTAGCTGTACTTTTTACCACCATTTTCGGTGGGACGGGTTACGACGCCGAACTGCGTCATGGCTTTGGCCTGGAAGCGGTAGGAGCCGTCCGGGGTTTTTCCAAAGCGAAAGTCGCAGTAGGCTTTGAAGCCCTCACCGAATTCTTCTTCAGATGGTGTTTCTGCCTTCAGGAATTGCAGCGCGCCTGCTAATTCCACAGGGCCGAAGGAACCGGCCACGGCTATTTGCTGTAAACCCACGCGGTCGGGCAGCACACCCTTTCCTTTGGTGATTTTGCTGTAAAAACGTAGTACTGTCGTCGCAACGATGCCAGTGCTGTTCACCTTACTGGAGGAGCCGTCCTTTTCAATCTGGTTAACCAGCTTTTTGTTGACTTTCGTGCCTTCAGCCAGTTTTTCCTTTAGAAGGTTGACGGTGATGGCCAGTTCCATGAAGATTTCGCCCCGGTTGGTCACGCCAAAAGTGGGGCGGTCTATGGAAACGGGGAAGCCATTCATGCCACCGTTTTTGGCTAAATGCTCCCGAATTTCCTTGCGCTTTTCCGCCTGATCCTCGTTGCGTTCTTTCTCGTTTTTGGGGTCGTCCTTGTCACCGAGCAAGCCTTCAAGGCCAAAGCCCCACTCACCCAGACTGAGGTATTTTAGTCCGATAGAGGGATCTTTGATTTCAACTACTTCGGGATCATCTGGTGCAGCATCTTCTTCAGGCGCCTTATTAACACTGAAACCTTCGAAAGCCAGTCCCGGCAGGCCAAAATCAATGCCCCACGAGGTGGCATCTTCACTGCCCCCTTCCAGTTCTCCAGCCAGTTTTTTGGTGAAAAACACCATAGCCTTACCGTTCATTTCAGCGACAGGGAGGAAACTGCCCTTTTCGCTTTTGTCCTCAAATTGCCAGGCGAAGGACAGTTTGGAATCATCGTTAAGGATAAGCACCATACCCGGCAACCAGCTTGCCTGAAACTCGTTGTTTTTACCCAACTTAAAATCAGCTACCGGACGAATGATCTCGACTTTTTCCTCATCTTTTAAGGTAGCTTCGCCTTTTACCCAGGACAAGGCTCCGGAAAAGGACATCAATTCAGGCTTGTCCTTGTAGTTTTCTTTAAAAACAGGGCAGTGTATGCGTCCGCTGATGGAGCAGGCTTTTCCTCCTTTGTCCTTTGCGGAAGCATCTGTGAAATTGATGGAAAGGGTGTCAATGGCGTACTTCCAGCCGCCCAGTTTTTGTCCATCCTCGTATTTTATGACGCCGCCGTTTTGTTCAAACTTGCCGACCATGCCCTTTTTACCCTTTTCCTTGTCATCTGGGAAGAAGTAAAAATTTCCTGCATCCACCCGCAGCGGGTCACCCGTAGAGTCGATGCCCTCGATAGCGATTTCTATTTCTTCAAAATAGAGCCCCTGGAAACCATCTGGCGCTTCAGTCATGTGCAGAAGGTCATTTTCGCTGGGGCTAAAGTCAAAGTAGGCGTCAATTTTTCGCTCAGCGGTGAACACCAGCCCTTCCTCGCCGTCCACAACGAATTGTAATGGTTTGCCTTCTGCCGTTTTATCTTTGATGGCAGCGATGAACTCGCCGAGCTTTTTCTTGTGGTTGTGAATAATGAAACCGATAGTGAGTTTTTTCAGGGCATCTTCGTACTTGTTGGTGCTGAGGTCACGGACTTTCAACCGCCCGCTCTCAAAGGGTACGGCGTATTCACCCTGTACATTGAATGTATTGAAGCCATCAGCGCAGGTCATGAAAGCGTAGCTGTGATAATCTTCTGAGACTGCGCCGGCAGATTCAGGTTGGCTGGCTTTAAGGGTCAATGTTTTGTTGCCAGCCTTACTGTTGAAGACACCAGGAGAATTTAGCAACACGTCCTTGTCGAGGTAGAGGTAAAAGTCCTTGCCAGAGACAGAAGTAGGCCCGACCTCCACATCCTTTTTCACAAACACAGCATCGGTCTGTGCGTCAATTTTTGCAACCAAAGTGAAATCAAATAGGGCTTTTGCTGCAGATTTTACATCGTTGCTGCCCACTAAACGGATACCGGTTATGAGGAGCCTGGTGTCCTCCGGGAAACCACTTTGTTCGAACCCCATCATACTAAGGCTGTCTGTCACGTCGAGTGGCAGTTTCCACACACCATTTTCTGAGGCAGGCAAATGGTTCAGCAGATGGTTATATGTGAAATTTGTACCTTCCCTTGTGAAGCCTGTATGCGTTAATGCCGCAAACTCGTTACCGCTTTTTGTGCAGGCTATCTTCAGGCCGCCGTTCATTTTATCGAAGAACGGAATAACGATTTTGCCGTTGTCCAATACAGGGAAGCCAGCTACCATGTTTTTATGCAATTCAGCAATGGTTGCCTCCTTGAAAGCATTGTGCAATCCCACCTGGTTGGTAGCCAGGTCCAGTGTATTGCCTCCGGCCAGGCTTCTAACTGTCGGTATTTTTTGTGGTGCAAAATTGTGTTCATACACCCTGTCCAAAATCAACTCAATGTCACCGGGGTTCACTTCGTAATATGGCACGTATGCGTGGCAGTCGCATTCCACCTCATCGGTTTTCACTTCAATCCTGTCGAATTGATAAACTCCGGTTTGCGGGTTCATTTTTGCAATAAAGCTGAACTGCACGAGGTTGGTTCCCTTTCGTACCACTACTTCAAAACCCAGCTCCTCGCTGCCCTGGCCGTTGTCTTCTAAGTATTTAATTCGGATATCAGCAACCTGTGCCTTCACGCCGCCAATGGAGAGCCCATCAGCATCAAATTCGTAATTATCCAGTTTGTATCGCACGTCCGGCAATTGGGTTGGGTCAATCACAAAGTGCCCCAGCTTCAAATCATTTAGCAGAAAGCCCGGGGCGGTATTGAGTGAGTAGCCAAAAATCTGTTTAAGGCGGTTTTTAATGATTCCCTTATTGCCAACAAGGGCATTTTCGAATTGCTTTGAGGAGAATTCCATCGAAAACACACCGCTCAGGTCGGCACTTGGCAAGAACTTTTGCCCCTGTGGGCCAAAATCCTTTAGCACAGCGTTCACCCTTGCGCCAGGAGCAATGTTGAGTCTTCCGTTCCAAAGGCTCATGCCTCGCTCGCCGGTCTGCGGCGAAATGGCTATACGAGTATTTTCACTGTTGATTTTCAATTCTCCGGAATAAAGGAATGGCTCGTCCAGGACCGGCACCTGCAGTTGCCCTACCATGCGAACAGATTTCTCGGTGCCATTTGCAATATTCAGTGTAATGCTGTCCACCGAATAGCGCCAGCCACCGATTCGTCCTTGATTCAGCGAGACTACATTGGATTTGGCGAAAAAGCCATGGCCACCCTCTGCATCCAGCGCAAAGTCGCCTGCCTCGAGCGTGATTTTTCTTCCGTTCCCTGTGAAATCATACTCTTCAGGGAGCGTGACGGCCACCTCGCCAAGATAGAGCCCCTGCCATTCCACCTGGTCAATTTGAGGCTGAGCAACAACGGCTTTGCTGCCCCCGACTTTTTGCCATTCACTGAGGTCGAGGGTGCCATTTTTCATGGAAAACTGGAATCCGGGCATTTTCGGCAAAGTAAAGTCTGCCATTTTCCTTATGCCTCCGAAATAGTCGAAAGGGTCTGTTTTGCTGCTGGACAGGCGAAAACGGGCGGGGCCACCTGCCAAACTTCTCAGCAGCGTGGAGTCTATTGTAAACTCATTATCCAGAAAAAGAGACTTAAAACCGGTGCAATCGAGGTTCATGCCAGTTTTGTCCGTTTCACCACCTGCACCGGTATAAAAAATGCCTGCAAAAACACCAGCCACGTCGCCACCCTGGGAAACCGGAAGTCGTGCACCATTCTTTACACCATAAGGTGTGATGGGGATTTCCATGGGCCCAAAACCGTTAAGGGTGCCATCGTCGTTGACCTCGTATGCTGTACAGGTCATGTAGGCATTGCGGGGTGTGAATCGCAGTTCGTTGACCGTAACCATGTAAGGCCCCTTTTCGCTTTTTATACCTACCGGTAAGCTCAGGGGACTACCATTTACATCCAATTGGTCAATTAGATTATTTGTGTAGCGACCGTTCTCGAACTCATATAGCAGCATAGGGAAGAATCCTTCTCCCGGGTATCCACCTTCCTTGAATTCATAGTATAGTGGAATGTCGTTCCCTGCTTCAATATTGCTGACTTCATAACAGCGGTTCGTATTGGGTTTTACTTTCATATCCCTGAAACTCACCAACACCGCTGCATTCAGCATGGGTATTTTAATGAAGCCCTGGCCAGTATACCCACTGCCACGTCTGGTTGCTCTTCTTACAATCAAATCGAACCAACCCACTTTTATGGTATCTCCGGCTTGTACTGCTTCAGAGCTGTAATCCTTTGTAAATATCGGCCCGAAATCCGTGTCAAAAATCTCACAGCCCTGTGGGCAAACCCTCGCTTCTTCCAATTCTTCCGCCGCCTGACTGCTTATGAAAGCAGGAAAACCATCCCTATATACAAAAGTGCATATCTGGCTGTAGCCTTCATTTTTAAAAAAATGCCCTGGCTTTAGTTTGTTGTGGGCCTGCACCCGCCAGGCATAGGTTTGACCGGACTGCAATATCGGATCGGTTGGCCCGTAAATGATGGAAGGCGACATAGATGTGCGCTCCATGATTTTGAGGCTGAAATCAAAACCATCGTTGGGGTCGACGCCGGGTTGGATTTGTACCAATTGAAACAAGTATTCAACGGGGGCTGGACTGTTACCTGAGCCTAAATGCTGTGGCGTCCATGAAAAGGTATGATTTTGAAAACTGGACTGAGTGATATTGGAGCCGCAGGCCGGTAATTGTAAAACAGGTGGGTCGTTTAGGAAAAATCTACCCGTTACACAGGCTTTTCGTGAAATAGGTACATTGCGTTCCAGGTCAATGACTTCCACGCAAATCCGGTTCAATCCCTCAGGTATGTTTACACTGCCAAATCCTTGTCCGGATACTCCGATGAGTGCCTCCGGCTGCAGGTAGGGTTGAAGCACAAAGCCATTGATTATTACGGGTTGCTGCATGTTCAGCCGCAGGAGAGGAACTGAATAATTGGGGTCGGTGGTATAAATCGTTCTTCCATTGTTTTCGATGTAGAGCTTCAGGCGTGTGTCCCTGTAGAGTTCAACCGGGTCGAGAAGGGTGGCAGTAAACGAGATGTCTTGTGCCCTTTTTGTACTGTAAACGCTGAGGTCGAGCGAGTGGGGTGGTATGAGCAGCCCTGTGACTGAAACAGGGTACACCTTCTGGGCATTCAGCGAGTTGGCCAGAAGCAGTATGGTCACAAAAGTTAGTAATCGATTGCTCATATCGTATTCTTCAATGAAAGAATTCGTCAAGTTTTCAGTTTCTATTTTGGGGTTATGGGGTTATATTTGTCAAAAATTGTCGCAATGCAAATCATCATAGAAGTCAAGAATCATCGTGTTTTTCAGCGCCTGCTCGAACTGCTTCGCGGCACCGATTGGTTTGGGGGTATCAGGGTTTGGAAAAAGTCAGATGAATATGCAGCTCAAGAAATCGTTTATGATTCCATACAGTCAAATCCTAAATCAAATCCTAAAGACATTTCCCATTTGGCAGGTTCCTGGAAGGATTGGGACGACAGGGAATTTGCGGATCTCCTGAGAATAACCTATGAAACCAGGAGTGAGCTGTTCACTCCTCGGCAGATTAACCTATGAAAGAACCACTTCTTGACACCGATACCCTTACATACTTCCTCAAAGGCTATCCAAATGTTGTTAGCCAGGTAAATGGTTCTTTCAATAAGTACGGTTCTTTAAAAATCAGCGTAATCACATACTACGAGTTGCTCAATGGGCTGCTTTACAAAGACGCCAAAAAGCAGATGGCTAATTTTCTTGAACTAACGCAATCCAGTCAAATCCTACCCATTACCCTTGAAATTGCTCACCTTGCAGCAGAAATTCAATCAGAACTGAGGCAAAAAGGGCGGAACATTGGCCACTCAGATGTACTGATTGGTGCAACTGCCTTGCACCATAATCTGAAAGTTGTCACCAATAATCAAGCGCATTTTTCTCAGATTTCTAATCTTGAAATGGAGAATTGGGTATAAGACACAAGCAGCTTTCTGCCTGCACTTTATTGTATATCTGAACCTCCCTTCGGTTTTTTCATAAACCTGAACTGATAACCCACTGTGCCCACTATCTCTCCAAAACGGGTGGTATTAGTGGCACTCTCCGTTCTCGTATTGAGATAATACCAGTTCATGTTAAGTGCGTGGGCATCACTCAGGTTCCAGTTGACATTCGCCCCGAGGCTGATGTTGCCGGTGTTACTGGCACTGCCCGTTTTTATGGTGAAATGGTTTATGTCAATTCCCGTTGTCAGTTTCCCTTCCAACAAGCTTTGGGTTATGCCGAAGCCAAGGCCGTACTGTTTCATGAGTTGTGTAGAAAGCCGGTTCTGGTTATAGCTCAACCTGGCCTGAAAGCCAATTCCCCATTCACTGTTGTTCAGGGAGTACAAAAAATTGCCCACATACATTTTTGAGAAAGTGCTGGTGAGTGGGTCCTCTACATCGTCGGTGACAAGCTGGGAGTTTGCAGTGAGGTTAAAGACATGTGTAAATTTCGAACTGTCCTGGATGGTGTAAGTGACATTGAATCCTGCGTCCTGGGTCACGATGATCACGTTAAGGCTGTCATCAGTTGGGTCAAGTAAATAAGCCACATTGGATGAGTTGTTGGTGTAATTGGCGCTTAGGCTCAATGGACCTGTACTGAACGCTGCGTCTCCGCCTCCCACCAGGCGGGTAAGCCGGTTGGGTTTGGAGCCATCGAGGTTATTGCGCTGAATACCGCCGTTAGCATTTAGGGAAAGGGCTTGATTAAACAAGCCCGTACTCAGGTTTAATGTCCATTCTTCAATGTCGCTGTTGAAATAATAAGCACTGAGGGTTTTATAACCAGGGTCAATGCGCCGGTATTTCAAGCCGAGGCTGTAGGCACCGGTCTGATAGTCAAAATTGGCTTCGGCTGCCGTTTTATATTCTGTTGTCTGTCGACCTTCAAAAAGGAAACCGGGATGAGGAAATTGATTCGGAGCCCTGGCATCACTTGCGTTCGGCGAAAGGGCACTGGCTCCGATATCGGCTTTTAGCCTAAATTTTTTGAAAAACAGTTTTTGAAAAACCAATCCGAGTGCTTCATTATTCTCGGGATTTACCTTCCGGGACAAGGTGTCGGGAATGACAATCGAGTTGCGCAGGTCCTCTGCCTGGAAAAGTATGAGGTCAACAAAATCCTCCTGATTTCCGTAGCCCACTTTTACGCCAAATCCTTTTCGTTGAAATTTGGGAATGTTCGGAGTGGTGCGTGAGAGGTCAACGGGTTCTGCTTTTGCCAATTGTCCGTACATGGCACCGACACGCAAGTTGCCGGGTGTGAGTTCTGTACCGGCTCCAAGAAAAACGAGGTTGGACATGGTGAATTGGGAAAAATTCATGCTGCGGTGGCCGAAGTGCATTCTTATCCATTTGTAGCGCGGGCTGACTCCGAAGCGCACAAACTTTTGTTTTTGGGCTTCAATGCTGGATTTTGCACTTTTCAGAAAGGAGTTATACAAATCCCTGGGATGGGGGTAAGAGTGTTCCGTGCTTTTGGATGAAACCATAAGGGAAAAAGGCAGGTTCACTTTGTAAATTCTGGCGTTGAAATTGGCACTCAGGTTCAAAAGGAAGGGATCCTGGCGGCTATCGGTTCCAATAGGATTGTAGGAACGCAGATTCACGTTAAGTCCGCCGCTGTAGTCGAGAGGAGTGCCGAAATCAGTAAAGCCCTTAAACAGGCCTTTAAAATAGGTTGTGAAAAAGCCCTTTTTTGTCACTTCATCCAGGTTCTCAAAATCTGAAACCTGCTGTCCGTAAAGTCTGGCAGCAATAAGTAAACAAAATGCTATGGAATATGCTTTCCGCATGTTACTTAATCATTTCCAGTCGCCTGTCCAGTTCCTGATTCCTGTATTCGAAATAGCGATGAATACCGTATGCCAATATGCTGATGACTATTGTCCAAAAAATCCAATAGCGCAATGCAGGGTGCTTGGACTTATTTTTTTGCTGTGAATTATGTTGTTGTGTAACCACTTTCGTTTTATTCGACCGCACAAAAAAGGGGGAAGAGAGGGCATGAATGCAAAAAATCACGGTGACAAAAGGGTGACAACGTGTGTTGACAAGTATGAAGTAAAAAGTAAAAGTAAAAAGTAAAAAGATGGGTAGTGCAGCCTGATGATTTTACTTAGGAATACTCCATTTTCTTGCGCAGCCTGTGTCGGGTTTGGTTGACAGTATTGCGGTTGACGCCCAGCATATTGGCAATCTCAGAAGTTTCCAGACCCAGCTTTTCCAGAACTAATAGGCGGGTTTCTGCGGGAGTCAGTTCCGGGTAGTTCTGCTTCTGTTCTGCAATAAAACCGGGGTGGACTTTTTCAAAAACCAGGCGGAATTTAGTCCAGTCTTCTTCAGTTAGGATTGTTGAGTTGGCGAGCTGAAAGAGAAATTCACTGTGCTGACCAGCCGCCTCCAGTTTTTCATTTTCACGATTGAGGTTTTCCAGCATTTCCGATTTTTCCCTGAAGCTGATGGTAAGTGCTTCCAATTCTTTCATGGCTGCATAGAGCTCGGCCTCCTTTTGCTTGCGCAGGTATTGAAGGCGGTGGTAATTGCCGTAGGCTAAAGCGATTACCAGGAGCAGTATAACAATGGAAGCATTGCGAAGCAATTTCTGCAACTGCTTTTCATTTTCCACCATTTCCAATTTTTCAGAAAACTTCAGTGCATCGTGGCGTTGTTGTGCCTGCGCCAATTTGTGGGCATCGTTACGGCGTTCGAGACTGTCTTGCAATTCCTGTGCAAGGTGAATATAACGCAGGGCAGCAGCAGCATCCCCTCTTTTTTCATTATATGCAGAGAAATGCTGGTACAGTTTCAATGGCTTGAAATAGTCTAACTGACCAAGCGGTTCCAGTTTTGCTTTGATAAAATCAGCCCTCTTCAAAAGCTCACCTGCCTCTGATATTTTGCCGAGTTTTAGTTTTACCGGAATGAGCACCATTAAAGCATCGTATTCGGCCTGAAACGGAACTACATTGGTGGTGGTGTCTTCTGCTTTGCTAAGTGAATAGCCGATATCCGCATAGGGTTCGCTTTCAGCAATTTTACCCTGATCGATGAGTAAGGCGGCCATTTCGATGTTGGAAAAGCCGCGCCAAAACCGGCTCCACCAATGATTGGCCGGGTCTTCAAACTGATAATTCTCGTGGAATTGAAGGATTTGTTGTGTATATGCTATCGACTTGTTGAGGTCTTGTTTTTGTTTCCAGTAGGTTTGAAGATAACTTAGAATCTGCGTGTAAAAATAGGCTCCAGGTTCGTCGGCATATATGTACTTCTCTGCAACACTTAAGTAGTGATATGCATTTTCGAAATCCTCCAGTTCCCACATGAAATAAGCGAGGTTGAACATGATTCCATCCACCTGGTAGTCTTTGAATTTGTCCAACCCAAGATCCGACATTTGCTCAAAGGTCCTTTGGTTCTCCACATACTGTTGTTCAAGGGAAAGGTCATTTAAAACCCTGCGAATGTTTACGAGGTAATGCTGTGCAACAATTTCCTCCACTTCCAAACCTTTCTTTCCGGCTTCCTCCTTAATTTCTGTTAATAGTTGTTTGACTGTTTTGTTGCCAGGCATTTCAAAACCACTGTTCCCGGAAATTCGACAGATATAGTATTTAATGGCCAGGACACTGGGCCGGTCCTTTTTGGACTCGGCTGTAAGCAGCATTTGTTTGAGTAAATCAGATTGTTCTTTGCCACTTCGTATCTTCCAATATGAGTAATCATGGACATAGCGGTATCGCTCCTGATTGGACATGGAACGGAAATCCGATTCATTCCATTCGGGCTGACCTGCTGTAAATTGCAGGTAAAAAGTCAAAAAAAATAAGATAACGCTGTATCGCAAGTGCTTCTCTTTGAAAGTGGAACGTACTTATTGACTAAGATAATTCAGAAACAATTTTTACGCCACCAATTGTTGCGGGTTGAGTCAAAATTAGTTGAGTTTTTCTTCAGTTAAAGGCAATCCGAAAGACAAAGAGGGGAAGAGGCACAGCAGTTAGGCGGCTTGAATTTTCACCGAAGTCATCGTAAGTGAGCCACCAACGGCTTTGTCATTAAAAAAGCTGACTTCCTCTTTTTCATCTTTCAATGCGAGGGTGTAAAGCAAGGGAAGGTAATGTTCCGGAGTCGGAATGGAAAGCTGGAAAGGTTGACCCTCTGATTGGTAGTTGATGAGTCGTTGATGTTCGTTATTGGCAATGAGGTTCTTCAATTTGGTGTTGGCTTCCATGGCCCAGTCGTAACCGTAATTGTCGGCATTCAGTTTGTCCCAGGCCACCATTCGCAGGTTGTGGACCATGTTGCCGCTGCCGGCTATGAGCACACCTTTTCGGCGCAGAACGGCAATTTCTTTTGCCAGTTCGTAATGCTGCTGGGGAGAACGGCCGTAGTCGAGGCTCAATTGAATGACAGGCACATCGGCAGCAGGGTAGAGTTGTTTAATGACACTCCATGCACCGTGGTCGAGTCCCCATTTATCATCGAGGCCAACCTGAGCAGATTTGACGAGGTCCTTGGTTTCTTCCGCCAGTTCAGGGCTGCCGGGAGCGGGATACAAAACTTCATAGAGTTCTTTGGGAAATCCCCCAAAGTCGTGAATAGTTCTTGGTTTTTGCATGGCTGTAACCCATGTGCCACGTGTTTCCCAATGGGCTGAAATGCAAAGAATGGCATTGGGTTTTGGAATTTCAGCGGCCACCTTGCGGAACCCCGCAACAAATTCATTTTCCTCGATGGCATTCATAGGGCTGCCATGTCCGAGAAAGAGCAACGGCATTTTGTCCGTTCCGGAAAATTCACGGGTAACTTTGTCGAGGTAGCTGAGTTTCATTGCTGCCATTGTCAGTGGTAAACCTGCCATGAGTTTGAGGAATTTGCTGCGTTTCATTTTTGTGGGATCATGTTATAGCAGAATTTGTTTTTGTTCAAAAAATCAGAACTTTGGGTATCAATTCTTTTTAGACTATGGCGCTGCAATTAAGGAAATCACTATTTTGGGATACAGACATAGAAAATATCCATTTAGATAATCACAAAAGAAAGATTATTGAACGCACTCTCCTGCGTGGTACGAAAGAAGAGTTTGACTCAGTTTTGGAATATAATGGCTGGGATACTGTCAGGGACGTAGTCTTATCCGCCCGCTATTTGGATAAATACTCACTTTCCTTCTGCAGCGTAGTTTTTGGAATACCTAAAAGTGAATACAGATACTTCAAACTCGCACAGTCGAACCCGGGACATTGGGACTTCTAAAGTCCTTGATGACAAAACCTTATGTTGATCCCTTTTTCCTCGTAGGAGGAACAGCTCTTGCCCTGCAATTTGGTCACCGGGTCACAGTAGATTTGTACCTTTTTACAATTTCTGAATTTGATAAAGATGAACTCCTCTATCTTCTGAAGAAGGAGTTTGATGTCATCGTAGAAGTAGTTTCACCCAGCATTTTTATAACAAGGATAAATGGTGTCAAGGTCGACTTCGTCCATTTTCGCTATAAAATCATATTTCCAGAACTAAACATTGAGGGTATCCGAATGCTCGATATAAGGGATATTGCACCAATGAAGCTGGACGCGATTACCAAACGTGGAAGCAAAAAAGACTTCTTTGACATGTTTTATTTGCTAAAAAAGATTAGCCTGACTGAAATTCTCGATTTGTATAAAGGAAAGTTTGAGGCTCATGAAATTTTCCATGTCATAAAAAGCCTTACTTATTTCGATGATGCTGAGGATGAACCATATCCGATATTATTTGACAAAACAGATACCTGGCATAAAGTAAAAACGACGATGGAAAAGGAAGTCAGAAAACATTATTCCAAATGATTTTTCTGCTAATGCCTGAAATACGGAGGACACTAAAACACTGAAGCACGAAATTCTTTGAATCCGTACTTCAGTGTTATAGAGTTTTTCGGGCGATTACTTTCCAGCCAGGGTTACTTCGAGGTCGAACTCGTCGTAGATGGTTTTGTCGCCGAGGTTGTCAAAAAAAGAACCGGAGCCGTAGCGCACGTCAAAGTCGGTGCGGTCGAGGGTGATTTTAGCAGAAGCGGAAGCCTTGCCACCAACCTCAGTTACCAAAGCGTTGAATTTGATTTCCTTGGTTTTGTCCTTGATAGTAATGTTGCCAATTACGCGGTAGTTTCCTTTGGTATCAACAGGAATAGCGCGGGTGATGACGAATTTTGCAGTTGGGTATTTATCAACGCTGAAGAAATCAGCTGATTTGAGATGACCAACCAGTTTTTCAGCAGAACCACCCTGAAGGTCAGTACAGGTGATGGAGTTCATGTCCATAACGAACTCACCGCCCACCAATTTGCCAGCTTCCATTTTTATGGCGCCGGATTTAACCTTCACATTGCCTGTATGGGTACCGGTCACTTTGGAGGCAGTCCAAACCACTTTGCTTGTTGTCGTATCGACAGAATAATTGGTTATAGAGGTAAAAGCAAATGCTACCATTGCAATAACCGGGAGAAAAAACAATCTTTTCATGTTGTAATAAAGGATTTAATGGTTTTTAAAAAATAATTTTAGTTATACAGCTCAGACGCTAACAGCCTGATTTTGATGTTGTTTTTCAGTTTCCTTGGATTGAGTTTGTTTGACAAACTGAACTTCCCCAAGAATCATCACTTCTTCGCCCACCAATACGCCTCCAGCCTCGAGTGCTGCATTCCAGTTCAGGCCAAAGTCCTTCCGGTTGATCTGACCGGATACGGAAAATCCGGCTTTTTCATTGCCCCAGGGATCAGTGCCGATTCCGCCGAATTCCACCTCCAGTGTGACTTCTTTACTGATACCCCGGATGGTTAACTGTCCAACCAGATGGTAGTTTTCCTCATCGAAACGGGTGCAGGATGTTCCCTTAAACGTGATAATAGGATGATTCTCAACATCGAAAAAATCATCAGAGCGAAGATGTGCATCACGATCTGCCATGTTTGTATTGATTGAATTGGCATCGATTTTTACAGTTACAGACGCTTTCCGAAAATCAGCACCATCTGACTCCATGCTCGCTTCAAATGATTGAAAACTGCCCTTTACATTGGAGATCATAAGGTGTTTTACTTTAAAATTCAATTCACTATGGGTAGGGTCGAGTACCCACTTTGTAATGTTTTCCATTTTGGGTAAAAATTGGTTATTAAAAAATTTGATGCTGCAAAGGTAGGGTCAGCATCAGGCAGGAGTCATTCACATAAGTTAACTTCGTTCAACGTCTTTCTGCAATTTTTTTCCGGATACGGCTCAGCGATTGTGGTTTTACACCGAGGTAGGAGGCTATGAGGTATTGTGGTACCCGTTGAAGGATATCGGGGCGTTTTTCGATGAGTTCTATATATCTGGATTCGGCATCAGCACTGAAATTCAGCGCTATTCGGTATTGGGCATTGGCGTAAGCATTTTGAGCAAGTATCCTGAAAAATCGGTCCAGTCTGCGCAGTTTATCACTTGCTATTTGAATACTTTCCTGATCAAATACCAGTAGCTGACAGTCTTCCAGAGATTCCACATTGTACAACGCAGGTTTGTTCTTGTAAAAACTGTACATGTCTGAAATCCAATAATCTTCGAATGCAAATTGGATGACATGTGCATCACCTTCCTGGTCGATAAGGTATGAATAGAGAGCGCCTTTTTCAACAAAATACAGGTCGGCGCAGCGGTCACCTTCATGGATGAGTATTTTTTTGGCGGATATATTTACGGGTCGCGCAAGGTTTTGGAAAAAATCAAATTCTTCGTTCGAAAGCTTTTGACCTATCTTGGATTCTATGTTGTGACGTAGCAAAGTGTTTATTGATTTGGGTCAACAGTTAATTTGTAGGTAACGCTCAGGATGGCTATGAGGTTGCAACAATACATTCGTTCACCACTATAACTCGTGTATAAGCATGCCAGTGCTGATGCTTGGTTACCTTGTCTGTTTTTCTGCGCTGTTCAGAAAGTACCTTGGTGTCCTGTTATTGATTGTGGGGTTCCTTTACATCGCCAATAACATTATTTGGTTTCAATTTCCGGATTTAGTGAAATTCATTTACGCGGCTATCATAATTCCTTGTGCAATTGCAGAATGGACCTTTTGTGTTTGGTTAATCGTTACAAGAGCAAGAACTTGAGTTATATTGTCTAAAACCCTTGTATCTTATATGTTTGGAGCTGACAGGAATAAAATAACTTGGCTGTGAATTGCTCGACCTTTCCCAAAAATCTATGTTGAAACATGACAATTGTCTCAGTCATTCGAAAGGTCTGATTTCCCAATCCGTTATAATTTGCAATGTTGTATTTTCTTACAATAGTCTGTTCAGAGTACTTTTAGAGATACCTTTGGTGATTATATCTGCCAAACCACGATTTAAATAGTTTTACGGTAATTGTAAGTCAATTAAAAAAACAACCAACCCGATGGAATCCAAATATTTCCTTCTCATTATCCTGTTTCTGACCAGCTCGTTACCTATTGTATCGCAAACACAAATGCCAGAAATTCCCCATCTGCGGAAGCAAGGCAAGACAACCCAACTCGTAGTTGACGGACACCCTTTTCTGATAATGGGTGGTGAACTGGGCAACTCCACTTTTACGAGTTTGGAATCCATGGCACCTGTTTGGCCCAAGCTAAAGGCACTGAAACTGAACACTGTCCTTGCACCGGTATATTGGGAACTCATCGAACCACAAAAAGGAATGTTCGACTTTACGCTACTGGACGAGCTGATCCTGGAAGCGAGAAAAAATGACCTGAAACTCATCCTGCTTTGGTTTGCTTCCTGGAAAAACAGCATGTCAAGTCATGTTCCGGCTTGGTTAAAATTGAATCAGGAGACTTATCCGCGCGCAAAAGACGAAAACGGTATCAGTCAGGAAATTTTAACTCCTTTCAGCGATAACAATCTGAAGGCCGACCTTCAGGCTTTCAAGGCGTTGATGTTACATATCAAAGCTATCGACAGCCAGCATAACACCGTCATCATGATTCAGCCGGAGAATGAAATTGGTATGTTGCCTTCAGCAAGGGACTACCACCCATTGGCCACACAAAAATTTATGGCACCGGTTCCGAAAGAGTTGACAAAATACCTTCAGGAACATAAGCAAAAACTCGTTCCTGAATTTTATGAAGTCTGGCAGAAAGCGGGCTTCAAAACAAAAGGCACCTGGGAAGAAGTTTTCGGAAAAGGCAGTCATACCGATGAAATTTTCATGGCCTGGTATTTTGCCCAGTATACCAACACGATTGTCGAGACCGGTAAATCAGTGTATCCTCTTCCCATGTTTGTCAATGCCGCACTGAACCGACCCGGACGTGAACCTGGAAAGGGATATCCCAGTGCGGGGCCACTCCCCCACCTTATGGATATTTGGAAAGCTGCGGCACCCTCGATAGACTTTTTGTCCCCTGATTTCTACTTTCCCAATATTGAACACTGGTGCGATTTATACACACGTCAGAATAACCCACTGTTCATTCCTGAGCATGTTTTCGATAACACTGTTGCCGCTAAAGCACTTTTTACCATTGGGAAATACGAATCTCTTGGTTTTTCACCCTTTTCCATTGAATCAAAGGATAAACCGGAAGAAGAAGACCTTGCAAAGGTATATCATCTGTTACAACAGTTGGGTCCTACAATCAGTAAATACCAGGGGCAGGATAAAATCTTCGGCGTTTTACTGGACAAAGATCACCCAGAAAAAGTCCTTAATATCGGCAATTATGAGTTTACAGCCCGCCACAGTCATACACTTGGGTATGAATCAGCTTCCAAAAACGAATCCTGGGAACCAGCTGGCCTTCTCATCATTCAAACCGGTGAAAAGGAATTTTTCCTGTGTGGATCGGGGTTTGTCATCACTTTTACTAATCTGAATGATACATCTCTTCGAACCGGTATTCTGAAAAATGAGGAGGGCCGATTTGACAAGGGGAACTGGACAGTTATCCGCCATCTCAATGGTGACCAAACGCATCAGGGAAGGCATGTACGCATCTTTCTCGGCGAGTACTCCATTCAACGGCTCGAACTATACGATTACCGATAATCAAACAGAGCAAAAACCTAAATGACAGGATAACATTTAGCTAAGGAACAAGTAAAAAGGAAATCGGAAATTGGAAAATGGACCCCGAGTGCTCGGGGGAAATTGGAAAATGGACCCCGAGTGCTCGGGGGAAATTGGAAAATAACCAAGCCCCTGCAGCCAACTGCCAACCGCCAACCGCCAAGAGCCAACCCCGAAGGGGCAAGCAGCCAACAGCCAACTGATTTTCAATTGGTTAGGCAAACAAATTGGCTATTTTATTTTTGACTCATTACTAAGTTTGCGGCAACCATTTATATTGTGTTTCATACATTGGCTTTTTATTACAGATAGGTGTTTGGCATTCTATTCAATCCTTATACCCTGTTACAATTAAACTGCACTATGTCCAACAGTTGGGCAAGTTTGACATGAAAACATCAAGCTGGGTGAATAATCCCGATGCCAACCGGAAACTTGGAAGCGCATCGTTCTGTGACCGTCGCCGAAAGGCAGCAACAGGTTTCCGAAGATTTCTACGGATTTAATTCCAGTATCCAACAAATGTTTGCAACATGAAAAGAATTAGGTCTTTATTGCTGTTTGCTTTGGTTCTTCTTTTCTTTTTTTCATGCAAAAAAGAAAAGGAACAAGTGCCACCGGACACGGGCAGTGAAGTAAAACCATACCTGCAGTATGGTACTCCATTTAAAAACATTCCGGAAACACAGGATATCGTAATGTACGAAGTTAACTTACGGGCTTTCAGTGCTTCGGGCGATTTACAAGGTGTCATTGATAAATTGAATCATATAGAAGCCTTGGGTGTGAATGTACTCTGGCTCATGCCTATCCATCCAATCGGGCAGGTAAAATCTGTCAACTCACCTTATTCTGTAAAAGATTACAAGGCCGTCAGCTCAGAATACGGAACCCTGAACGATCTGCGGAAACTAACCGATGAAGCGCATAAGCGTGGTATTGCCGTCATCATGGACTGGGTAGCCAACCATACCGCCTGGGATAATAAATGGACGGAAAACCGGAGTTGGTACACGCAGGATGGTAACGGCAATATAGTGCATCCGCCGGGTACCAACTGGCAGGATGTTGCCGACTTGAATTATGGCAATGCAGACATGCAAAAGGCCATGATCGATGCCATGAGATATTGGGTGTACGAAGCCAATGTGGACGGTTTCCGCTGCGATTATGCAGATGGGGTTCCTTTTGATTTCTGGAGAACGGCATGGCAAACGCTGGATACCATTCCAAACAGGAAATTCATCTACTTTGCCGAAGGAACCCGAAATGACCATTTTACGGCTGGTTTCCAACTCAATTTTGGATGGCAGTTTTATGGTGCTGTTAAGGAGGTTTTCAAAGGTCAGCCGGTAAGCAGATTGCTCACGGCTCATCAAAATGAGTACAGTTCATTGCCGGCCGGCAAACATTGGGTGCGCTTTACTACAAACCACGATGAATCGGCATGGGATGCTACACCCATCAGTCTGTTCAACGGCATCGACGGGGCATTGGCAGCATCGGTGGTGACCATATTTTATGGTGGCGTTCCGCTCATATATGGTTCTCAGGAAGTCGGTACGGCGAACAAGGTACCCTTCTTTTCAAAATCCACCATCAACTGGAACGCCAACCCAACCATGCTGGAAACTTACAAAGGAATACTTCAGTTTTATGCCAGATCTGAGACGGCGCGCAGGGGTATGAACTCGGTCTATCCCCATAACGATGTGGCTTGTTTCAAAAAGTCTTACAACGGCAAAGAAATACTGATTATCGCCAACCTGAGAAACGCAAACATCAATTTTTCCGTTCCGGCGGGATTAACGAACAGCACCTGGAAAGATGTGATGGCAACCGGCAATGTTACCCTGCAGACTCAACTGGCATTGAAACCATATCAATATTTTATCCTGGAACAGTAACTAAAATCGGTCAGCGGATTTATTTTTTGGAACTACTTTTAAACAACTATGACAGATAAATACTTTTAGCCCGATTCGGAACAAACATTTCTCTAATGTTTCATACATTGGCTGAAAATTGCGGTAGATATTTGGCAATCAAGTCAATCCATTATTCATCGTTCATTATAAATCTTCAATCATGGGACGTCTATACTACGAACAAGCTTCCGCTCCAGTAAGAGAAGTGGACACTGAAGAACTGGAAGTAAACCTTCCTGAAAGAACACCTGAAGTGAAGACACCTGAGGCTGGCGGTGAAATGCGTAGCAGCAGCATCAACAGCCACCTTGAGAAAGTGGCTTCTCTTATTCCGGGTGAAGTCATTGCTGCTTATCTGGCCATGTTTGGGCTGGTTCCGATGGTAAAAAATGAGGCCATGCATACTGGTGTATTTTGGGCTATTTTCGGACTATGCCTGGTGGCAACACCGATTTACCTCAATACACAAGCTGAAAAAAACAAACCAAAAAGAAATCACCTGATCGTTTCAACCCTGGCTTTTTTAGTTTGGGCTTATGCGACAACCGGCAGTACCCTGATACCTGACTTTCACGATGTGGCCATTAGTTCAATAGCATTGATTGCATTCAGTATGTTCAGTGCTGTCGTGCCCATGGATAAATAGACACAACTTGTTTATATTCGCACGCTTTTCCTGACCAAATTCCTGACCATTGAAATTCGCGTTGATACTTTTTATTCATCATTAAACAACACCTCGATGAAGACAATTAACCTGTTTTTTACTTTTAGTTTGCTCATTCTGCCATTCACAGGATGCAATGAGCGTTCTACCGATCATCAGGACAACTCTGATACTGTGCTTGCAGATGACGCAGCAACGGATGAAGTGCTAACCCTAAAAGCCAAGTTTGTCGACTTTACGCTGGGGGATGCTGAACATTATTCCTTTGAAGACGAAAACGGAAAAACCTGGGATTTTGGTGGTTGTGAAGACACCTCCGTTCAGTTTGCAGAAGAACTTCCGGCCGAGCAGGCCAATGAAAGCAATCAGGGCTGGGCAGCCAACAAACAATTGCAAAACCAATGGTTTGAGCTAAAATATGTTATCAGACAGCAACCCTTGTACATTGACGGCCCTGTTGGAGAGGTAGCAGTCATTCTTGAGGCGAGGATGGTGCAATAATAAAAAGGAAAAAGGAAAAAGGACCCCGAGTACTCGGGGGGAAATTGGAAAATAACCAAGCCCCAGCAACCAACTGCCAACCGCCAACCCCGAAGGGGCAAGCAGCCAACCGCCAACAGCCAACTGATTTTCAAGTGGTTAAGAAAACAATTTGGCTACATTATTTTTGACACATTACATTATGGGAGTTGCCTTGGCGAGCTATACTTTTCATTTTCAAAATTCTAAAGCGAAATGCCCGAACCATTCAAAAACCTAATCAGCGAAGATTTCTTCAAACGGCTAACTACCGCACTGGTCAAATCGAAGCTGGATTTTGATACAAAATCTTTTTTGGTCGGCATTTATGATGAGGCTTGGGAAAACCGGGAATTGAAGGATAGGTTAAGACATGTCACTTTGATGCATCGATAAACACAATTTTGAACTCACAACATAGTTTTCCGGGTTAATAATCTTTTCGCACTCCAAATATTTGAAATTAAGCGTTTTAAGAACAAATTGCAGAGATATCTTTTAAGTGTTCACCTCTAATATTGAATTATGATAAGAAGATCACTACTTCCCGTGGTCGTATTTGCCTCATTTTTTTGGGGTTGCGACCTGTTCGACGACTCTCCCTGCGGTCCAAAAGAGACATACGACCTTTACCTTCTGGGAACTTCCATTGCTGACAGCACATCCGGTGTTTTCAGTTCCTATACACAAGGAGGTACGCGTGTCTTTCAATGGAGTCAGATTGTTGAAAATGTCTGTGCCCAGGAACATGTTAAAATGGAGTGCCGTGTTGCACTTCTTGATGAAAGCACAACCGGTATCAGTGCTAGGGGCCGCGCAGATTGGTCATTTTTATTCGAAAAGAATATTACCATGACCAAAAGCGGTTCAGATATTAAAGGTAACGGCGAAATTGGCCTTAAGCAGGTTTTCGGTGAAGACCCGGCTTGGTTTATTCCCGTTCTCGAAGTTTATTTCCCTACCAAAGGCAGTTATAACGCAGATAAGGCATTTCTCCTTAATAATGTCATTTCTGTTGAAATGATGGCAAAGTACCGAAAACACTAAGATTGAAACTTCCTGGCCTGTAAAACCTGTTTATCTACATCGAAGTCAAGTTGGAAATGTGGTATCTTTTAAACCGCTGAAACGTGTACCGCACAGTTCAGGATAATTTGTTTTGGGCATTGCCACACCTCAAGTATCAGATTCTCTGAACCCTGGTAAATTTTATTCTCCCCGGAAGGATAATAATCCAGTAAAAGCAAAATCCATTAAATCCAGTCAGTAGGTCTCTTACCTAAATGGGTACTCTGTCAATATTCCATTATTACAATCACCCTTTCATTTTAATATCTATGATAGTCACCCACACTTAGAGCTTGTTTGGAATTTGGTCACTTGGCTCAAAACGACCCTTTTTCGCCACTTTTTCAGCTTTTTTCAGTCAAGTAGTCCCGCTATTCTCCTTCAAAAAGCCAAAAAATTGACGAAAAATTTCTCGTTTTTAACTCAAGCACTAAATCCCAAACAAGCTCTTAGAATTGACCGATCCAAATCACCCTATTGAGTACTTACCGTCCAATCCTTGCACCTATAAATTTGTCGCGTGAGTTGAAGTCATGATTGATGTCACTTACTAGTTAACCAGATACTTAAAAAATTCTTTTATCAAACAATCCTCTCCATTATGACAAAGCAATTAATCAAACTGACTTTATTGTTCATTCTAATCGCTCCAATCTACAAAGCAAATGCACAGCTCAATCCCGGTGCAGTCAAAGCAGCAAAGACAGCCCCGGTAAAGGCTCCTGCAGTTTCAATTACTACAGCTGTAAAATCCCAATTCAACCCGGCGCAACACGGATTCAAGTTTGTTAACACACTTGCTACAGAAATGCAAATTGTCGGTTTAAATGGACCAAGAATTAATGGTTATTGCAGCGGTATGGTGTATGCCGCATTAGATTATTACAACCGTGGATTGGCCATACCTGCTCAGAACTTTCCCCCAACCACTGGCAGTACATTACAACGATACATACACGACCGGCAGATACAATGCTGGACAGGCACATTGGACAATTGGTCGGAACTTTTCTTTAATCCTTTTGGATGGCGGACAAATGAGTTCTTCAACTGGGGCTTGCAAGGTTCCAATGGTGGGCAACTTCAAAACCTCAAAGCATCTATTGATGCCGGCAAACCTATCCCACTCGGACTGTTTAAAGCAGGTGATGGTGGCGTCGGGCCACATCATTGCGTTTTAGCCATAGGCTATGATTTGGGACGATACAAAGGTGACCTTGGTCAATATAAAGAAGATGTCAAGATTTTCGTTTACGACCCCAATTACCCCAACCAAACGATGACATTGCGGCCCAATCCGGCTTCTACAAACTTTTCATATGCTGAAGCACCTCATAACTCCTGGATGACCTATTTTGCAGATAAGGATTACAATTTTGCAAGCCCACCGAACATCCCAACCACCATAATGCCTGCAGATGGAATGGTACGCAAGCTTCTAATTGATTTTTGCACAGGCGGTGACGACCTCAGAGGAGGAAACGATAATGTAGATGTTCATGTCAATTACACCGATGGCACAACGGATGTATATGCTTGTGTCAATAACCGGCAACGATGGATCGGTAATAATATGGAAGTTGTAGAAATAGCCTTGCGCAGGCCTACGCAATGTCGTAACCTCAAATCCGTAACGCTCAAGACAACATTTGGCGGTGGTATTTCAGGAGATAACTGGAACCTGGATATGCTTGTTATAACGGCAGTGGAAGGAAATTCGGAGGCTCGGGTTTATGAAAAATGGGGAAGGCCGCTTGTCAGATTTGACGGAAACAACCATCCCTTTGTTGCAACATTTTCCAGATAAACCCTCATAAAAAAGCACAGCATGAAAGCCATTATCCTTTCAATAATCTTGTCCATACCGATTGTAGTATGTTCTCAAAATACGCCGGGTACGATAGGCAAAGTGACCACCACTGCGGAACAAAAAACGTCCCAGGCTCTCCAAGCATCGCAGGCCTCCGCAGCCCAGTTAAAAATGGCAATCGAGAATATTAAGGGCATAACAAAGGTATTTGAGCCAATATTCGGTTTGCATAAAAAAAAGCAGGAAAGTGCGGATTATATACCACAGGAGTCAATTCCGGTTGTTGATACCACTGTGGCAACTTTGCCACAACAGCCTCAGGAAGAAGTTACCATTCCTTCAGAGCCGCCCCAGGTTTTTATTCCTGAAAGTTCTTTGTATAACGCGGATGGTACAGCTAACTGGGGTTCGCAGAATCACACTGAATACGGTTCCTACCTAGATGTCATGAAAGGTAGCATCCTGGATGATATTTCGGTGGTTATGGAGACGGCTTCTGTGGATTTGATTTTTACAGCAACTAATCATTTTGGCAACAGCCCTGCATATGCCTTCCTTACTCCTGCTTATGTCAAAAATGATTTTTTTGCGAATTACTATTTCAGGGGACCTAAGTACAAGGATGCCAATGTGCCACCCATGTCCTGGGATAATGTGAACGAAAGTGAAGTGGCAATGACCACACTTACAGAAGCACATTTCAACCGGATTCAGACAAATGATCAGCTAACGTCATTTGTTAAACAGATCCGGGGTTTTCAGGACCATATAGAAAGTCGCACAAAACTCACAGGTAAGGTCATCGCCGTGAAAACCGAAATGGCAAACCGAACTTGTTATGGAATAATTCTCATTTTGGAACATTATGGCACTACAGGCGCCAATGGTTTCCTGAAGGTGAAGATTAAAGTAACGGGTTTCGATTACAATCAGGATGGCAATCCAGATGCAGAAGTTTATCAGTCTTATTAACACATAAAGATATTGTTCTTAAAAAATCTCCATTCATGAAGAATTTCATTTTAGTAGTGCTTATAGCAACCGTAAACTGTATGAACGGTTTTTCACAATCGGGAAAAACACCTGTTAATACAGCTGCGCCCAATAACCGCCAGTTTACCAAATTGGAAGTAGACCTGGCAGTCGAATCAATAAATTTTGCAACAATTAAGAAGTCAACAGGCGATGTGCTTAGGGTAACCATCGTGCTGAAAAATGCGGGTGGATTAAATTATGTAAGTAACCCAAACCAACAAAATCTGCAGCTTTTCGAAGAACTGACGCCAGATAAACCAATACAGGTGAAAGTTTTTCCTTTTCAAAACGTCAATGCTGGCGCAAGCATGCAATTCATATTTGAAACACCAGCTAAGAAACCCGGTAAAGAGTTTTTGCCTAATTACAGAGCAGTCATTGTGTTTGAGCCAGACATCCGTTCCGATAACAATACCCAAAATGATGACAATAGGGCGGCCAACAATTCGCTGCAAAGAAACCCGCGTGGATGACACTAATGCGACAACACAATGATAGTCCGTTTCATGAATTCAGTTTTTGAATTCATTCAGGATGACTTTTGGGCTGGGGTTAACGTCTGAACCAGGTAAAGGAGAATTAATTGGAAAGAATTTCCTGAAATTATTCTGCTCTAAAATCCATACAATCCAAAAATTTTCACACCTCGAATCTATCCTTAATTTAAATTTACGCATAAAACTCGTTTGAGCCCTTCTGAATATTGCCAAATAGGCTGTAACAACTGTACCCTGCCAAATAGATAAGCTGAATTTACTGTTATTCCCTAATAGTTTTATGCAGTTTCGACTAACGGCAAAAATCTTGCTTGTATTCATTTTCCATCTCGTGCTGCTTCAGCCAAGATCTCAAGGCCAGGAGCGGATGGGGTCATTCATGGCTTTTTCCTGGCGTTTAGGGTTGTCGGCCGGGTTGAATACCTATGTATGCGAATCGAGCGATGGGTATCTTTGGATAGCTACCGGTATTGGGCTAATAAAGTTTGATGGTCGAAATTACCATAGCATTGTTGCAGGCCCGGGTAGCATCCCCGATAATCTTATTACTTCAATTGCGTCAGCGGCAAATGGCAAAAGTGTCTGGATAGGGACATTACGTCATGGCGTGGCACGTTATGATACAGAATCAAAAAAATTTCGGTCATATTCCAAACTTTGGAACTTCGAGAGTCATACACAGTCAGTTAACAAAATCTTGTGTTTTGAAAATGGCCAGGTCTGGCTTGGAACAGGTACACTGGGGCTTGGCCTTTTTGATCCTGAAAAAGATACCTTTCAGTTTTACTACCCCTATCCAATGATTATCTACAATAATGAACCCTCACAGAGTTTTGATATAACTGACATGGTTCAGGACCCAAAGGATCAAAGTAAAATTTGGGTATTGTGTAACAACGGCATTTACCTATTCGATACCAATGAGTGTGAATTTCATTCCTACCTTCCTGCTGGAAAAACCCAATATGCACTCATCAGTGTTGATCATGATAGAAAGGGAGGATTATGGATTGGCACCTGGGGCAACAGCATGTTTCATTTCGATATTAACTCACGTAAACTAACACAACTAAAGAATTTATCTTGCGACCTGCAGTTAGATGAAGGAATGCTGGCTTTGGATGTGATGCATATGAATGATAGCACAGTGCTATGGTCCTGTGCGCTAAGTGGATTATTTTGCTATAACCCAAAAACCCGGAGTTTCCGTAACCTGTCTCCAACAGGAGCTATACCCACGGAGAATGGGGAACCAATTGAATTCAATGCTATTTCGAGAACGAAAAATGCCGGGATTTTTATCGGCTCTAAAGGATATCTTTTTCAATACCACCCATACTTGATGCGCTTAGGGAAAACTATAGTTCCTGCACCCAAAAATCCATTTGATGAAATTTACACCGGTAAAGGTGTGTGGGACTCTTTAACAAAATCCTACCTCATACCGGCTGCTGGACCTGTCGCTTTACTTAGCATTACCAAAGATAAGCTCACACCGGCCAGCATTTCGCTCGACGCAAAAGGCCTGAAAGAGTTATGTCAATTACAAGATGGCCGTATTCTGGCACTCGGATTCGAGGGCAAAGTCCACATTTATGATTCTGAAAAAAGGAAGTTGAGTCCGGCAATTCTGCAAATAACTCCAGATTATTTTGGTCTTGAAATAAGGGTTGATGCAAAAGGTCTGTTATGGCTGCTAACCAGGCGCAACCTATTCCGGATCGATTCACGTAATGTTTCAACAATTGACAGTTTCAGTTTTCTAAGCTTTCACCCAAAAGTCGATAGGCCCTTTTCTACACTTTACCTTTATCACCTCGAAACTGACTCCAAAGGAAATGCCTGGGTTGGCAGCAATCAAGGTATATGGATGGCAAAACCCGGGGAAAAGCAGTTTACACTGTTTCATCCCAAAAATGGCAAAGGCGAATGGTTGAAAGACAGGCTGATAAAATCCATGGCCATTGACCCGAAAGACCGGCTTTGGGTTGGATATAATGGCGATGGCATTGATATATTCGATACTAAAGAACTCAAGCCGATAAATTGGCCCCAAAGTTCCAACTTGCAGACATGGCAAGTGAATGACTTAGTGGCTACTGCATCGGGAAATATCCTTGCACCCACGACGGAAGGCCTACTCGCTGTAAACAGTAGCTCCTTAGACTGGCAAATCTTAGGAACTGAAGATGGTCTGAACAAACAGTTTATGGACCGCAGCATCTGGGTAGCTCCCGATGGCATGATATTCATCAATCATGGTACGAGATTGAACGCTTTTCCAGAAAGCGCACTGCAAATCCAGCATAAAAAATTAAAGATCAACATAATTAGGGTTACTGTAAATAATGTTGAACAGGAACCTGTAATGTTTGAAAAAGCTGAAAGCTATCTGGAGCTTCCTTACTATTCAAACAATATATCACTTTCTTTTGCAGCAATGCATTGGTTGTATCCATTCAAAACAAGCTACTCGTACAGATTAAGTACAGAACGTGATTCAGGTCATTGGAAAAACATAAGTGAACCAACAGTTCAATTGAACGCACTTCAGTCTGGCAATTATGTGATTGAATTAAAAGCAACAGGGGCGAGCTCTGTCCCGAGCCTTAATAAAAAGTTGTTTATAAGCATCATGCCTCCAATTTGGGAAAGGAGTTGGTTTTACCTATTGATTAGCTTGATCCTGATTCTTGCATTTTATTCTTTATATCGATTTAGGGTAAGCCAGTTATATCAGCAACTGTTGGTCAGGGATACAATTTCCAGAAATTTACACGATGACATCGGCTCTTCCTTGAGCAATATCCAGATTTTGACAGAACTTACACGGCAAAATCTGGCAAACAAAGAGAAAGCAAAAAGTTTTTTAAGTCGGGCAGCTGAGGATATTAGTCGTATCAGTGAAGCACTAAGTGAGATCATTTGGAATGTGAACCCAAAATACGATGACCTTCAATATCTGTTTGCCAGAATGAAACGACATGCAGCAGAATCTTTTGAGGGAAAAGGAATTCAATATGAATTATTGATACCCGAAGAATCGCCAAAGTTTACTATGAGTATGGAACAGCGCAGAGACTTCTACCTGATTTACAAGGAGTGCATTCATAACCTCATCAAATATTCCGGGACTGGATTTGCACAGGTTCACGTAAGTCTGGAGCACAAAAAGGTATCACTCGAAGTAAGAGACCAAGGTGTTGGTTTTGTTAAAGAAGAAGTAGTAATGGGAACCGGGCTGCAATCAATGAATGCCCGTGCTCAAAAATGGAAGGGAAAATTACTCATAAAAAGTGCCCCTGGTTCAGGAACTACCATAAGCCTTACGATGCTTGTTTAGAACAGTACCCAATTAAGTAATAGGGTTCAATCATTTCCTGGCTTACATTTGAAGAATATGGAACAAGCAAGAATGGTTATATTCGAAGATAATGAGCGGCTTAGGCAGTCGATGGAATTACTGATGGGCAGTGATGAAGGATTTCTTGTGGTGGGCAGCTATGGCAATTTTGCACAACTGAGTACTGTACTTGCACAACAAAAACCGGACATTGCAATGGTCGATATTGATATGCCAGAAATGTCTGGAATAGAAGCAGTTAAGGTGATTAAAGAAATCTGCCCCAATTGCCGGGTTCTGATGTTCACGGTGTTTGACGATGACGACCGCATTTTTCAAAGCATTTGCAATGGAGCAGATGGCTACATCCTGAAAAATACTTCTCCCGTTAGAATAGTGCAGGCCTTACAAGAACTCTCTGGCGGCGGTACTCCTATGAGTCCCTTTATTGCTCATAGGATTTTCCAACATTTCAGAAAAAGCAGTACCACATCCGACTATAATCTTACAGCAAGAGAACAGGAAATACTGAAACTTTTGGTTAAAGGGAACAGCTACAAAATGATAGCAGCCGCCTGCTTTATCTCCCTTGATACTGTCAAAAAGCATCTGAAAAATATTTACGTCAAACTCCATGTCAGCTGCGGCACTGAAGCTGTCGCAAAAGCGCTGAAAGACAAGATTATTTCCATTTAACTATTGTTCACAGTACCCGAAAAGGTAATTGCGGGGTCGGCTTTTCCAAATGTATCTTTGATTTATCAAACCCGTGTAACGGGCAGTTCAATTTTCAACATCTTTTATTGCAAACGAAAAAGACCAATCTGGCCAATGGCATAGAATAGGAGTGCTTTTGTTTGCCTGACAAAACCTGCAAATATTTATCCGCTGAAAAAATTGCCACAATCCATCACGTGAATTTAGCTTTTTGTTCATAGAGCTTTAAGTGTGCTCTCTTCCCGATAATCTGACAGCTAACTATCGTAACTATTTTCTTAATTCATAAAACTTGGATTATTATGAAAAGTGCTTCAATTTCATTAGTCAAACCCTTTCTGCTTTTATTTTTAGTACACTTCTTGGCCCCCCAGGTTGTGGTCGCTACTCCTGTACAGATCACCATGATAACTGGGGGTGATGATTTGCGCGGCAGTGGCAACCAAGCTTACATCACGATCAACTACGCAGATGGGACTACTTCGCATGAATATCCTCTGGGTGGCGGTTTTGCCAGAAATTATACTGTGACGAAATCAATACATTTGCTAAAGAATATCACCTCTTTGACGGAAATAAAGAATGTTGTGCTTCGCCATGATGGCTCTCCACGTACTGGTTTCCCGGCTGATACCTACGACAACTGGGATTTAAAAACATTGAAAATCTCATTGACAATTGGTTCCCGTAGTGAAATGCTCATTGACGAAACAGGCAACCCCTTGGTTCGCTTTACCGGACAATTGCGCAACATGACCTTCACCCCAAAGTCAGGTGCAAGTTCAGTTCCACCCAAAACCTCCACTTTAAAGGTTTTTTTGACAACCGGTTCCGATGACCTGCGTGGTGGAAACAGTGCTTATTTGACGGTCAATTATACGAATGGGACAAGTTCGCCTGAATTTAATTTGGGCGGCGGCTTTGGTCAAAACTCTTTGAAAACAGTGCCAATCAACCTCGGCAATGCTTTGGCCGATGTGTCTGAAATTAAAAGCATCACAGTTCGCCACGACGGCAGTCCCCGGGCAGGCCAACCTTTCGATACTTATGACAACTGGGATATGCAATCGATACGGATTGCTCTTGTTTTCACGACAGGGGTGGAACGAAATGTAATCAACAAAAACGGCAATCCATTAGTAAGGTACACAGGTCAATTGCGCACAAGTAACTGGCTAAGGGAATGATTCCCAGTTAGGGTTCTACTGTCTGGCCGTGGTATTACACCGTGAGTCTCAAAAATTCAGGATTGGGCTTAGCTCCTAACCGCAATGCAGCACCCTGCCGGTAAAATCTGAAATAGGGTGCTGCATTACGGTCATCAGGAGGTCTATTAGGTTACCACTACCCAACTCGAAGAGTTTTTGACCAATGGAGCGGAGGGTCTGTGACCTATAGTCTTCGACCTTGCTAAGGTAAAAGAGGCTGCGCTTGTAGATAAATACTTTAGCGCCACATTTTTTGAAAATTGACTACTTAATCCCTGTATTTACTGGGGTGATGTGTCGAAGGTTGCTTTAAAAGTGTCAAAGTTAAATCATTACCAATCGCGTACTCGATAATTCACCCCAAAAAACCAGTATATCAAACTATTTTTTTCGGAACACCGGATACCCGCTTAACACAAATCTGCAATTATGACCAATCCACAAAGGCCCTTCGTCTGGATTTTCATTAGTATTTCCTTCACCTTATTTCCCCTAATAGGCGTAAGCCAGGGCACACCCGATAGTCGTATTTGTAATTGCTTTGCAGAACCGGTACCAGCAAACTTTATGAATGGCACAAAAGCCGTCTATGGAACTGTAGGTATTTTTCTAAGCTCCGATACAGAATTGCCCCCAAAACAATCTGAGCCCGTAAGATTTACTGTTCCGCTAATCCGGTCGAAACAAGGTTGCCAGTCGTGGTACAGTATCTTCATTACTGACGAATTAAACAGGAAAGTATTTGAGTCAGCCGGTACCAGCAATGAAATAAGCTATTCATTCCCCGATTGTGAAAGGACTTATCACGTTGTACTGATGGCTTATAGTAAATCAGCAAATAGTGGTGATGGGAATTGCTCAAGGAGGCTAAACTTCAGGGTTAAACCAAAATGCAATTCCAAAATATGCGACTGCTCACCAGATAGTAAAAGTGCTCCTTATTCAATCAATGCTGAAGTGAAATGCCTTGGCAGGGAATTAAACCTTTACAAACATGTCTTAAAATTTGGTATAACCAATAAGTCTGATTGCCTGCTAAGCATCCATTCGATATCAATGATGAATCAAACTATTGAAGTCCCTTCTAACAGCATTGGGCCAAAAGGCAATCTTACCGGCTTATCTTTGGGGTTTAATGTAAATCCTGAGCATACGCTGCAAACTTTTGACGTAAAGGTAAATACAGTTATTTTGTATAGCCTCAATGGAAGAAAATGCACAGAACAAATTGATTTGAAATATGCGGGATGCATCACTCCCGTCAGTCCACTCCCCGCCCAAAGAAGAAATTAATCTCTTGTTAGTTTGTATGATTATGTTGAGTCTGTTGGAACTCTATCTTTGGTACTATGTGATGTCAAGTGGGTAAAAGAAAACATTGCAAATGCTGAGTCAAAAATCAGAAAACGCAAGAGCTGACTGACTTTTAAGGAAAAAAATTGCCACCAAACACAAATACCTGATTCGTGAAATGGTGGCAATTTCATTATGTGGAATTGCTTCCGCTATTCAATGTTTACTGCTGCCTGTACTACTGCTTAGCCATCCTTGCTGCAGCCTCAGCATTCCACTTCGGAACCAGATCATCGAGAAATTTTTGTTTTTCAGCTTTCAATGATTGCATATCCAGTCCAACAAGGCGCTGTGCATCGGCTTTTGTTTTAATGTTTGGGTAAGGCACATCTCCCTTGAAGCCTTTTGAAGTCAGCAATTTTGCCAGTTTTATACGGGCTTCCTGTGTATATGCGATGCCCTGACTGATTACCCTTCCACTTTCGACAGGCGCATGGAAGGAGTTACCGTGACCACAGGCCACATAGTCCCATCTCCACTGCCCTTTCCTGATGTCCTGAAGAATAGCAGCCATTTCGGCCTCCGTCGCACCCAAATCCCAGCACTGCTTCGCTTCGAAGTGAGCCCTGACCAGCAGTTCTTCCAGTTTGTCCTGATTTTCCTTGAGTTTGTCCTGGCGGTCGTACACATTTTTCAGAAGCATTTCAGTTTCAGCTTTATGGCAAACCTGGCAGGAATTTGATGGACTCTTTAGCGGCGACATGATGTGGTGGTTGGTGAATTTCTGGCCACCTTCTGTTTTATACGGCATGTGGCAGTCAGCGCAGGATACTCCTCTTTCAGCGTGTATGCCAGTGTTGAACACTTCAAATTCGGTGTGCTGGGCTTTAATCATCGGGGCCTTGCTGATGGCATGAGTCCAGTCAGAGAACTGAATGTCGTCGTAGAATTTTTCCATCTGTTCCACCGTGAAGCCGTTGTCCCATGGGAATGTGAGGTACTTGATGCCTTCTTTGCCGGGTATTTTGTCGTTGAAATAATATTCCACATGGCATTGAGCACACACCAATGAACGCATTTCGTTGCGGGTGGCTTTTGAAATGTCTTTACCCATGCGCTGATAAGCTTCAACGAGGGCAGGCCGTGTGATTTTCAGATTCATGGATTTGGCATCATGACAGTCAGCACAACCAATGGAATTAGTGACTTCATGGCCTTTTGAAGCCCATTTACCTTTGTAAAACTCATCCACACCCATTTGATTCATCAGTCTCGGAACATCGGTTGACTTACAGGTCCAACAGGTGGATGGCATGGGACCGTCCTCTGCATTCAATGGGCCACCTGTCCTCAATGTATTACGTGTATCTTCCACTGCATAAAAGTGTCCCCTTCCCTGATTATAGTCTCTGGCAAAACCAAACCCGGCGAATAGTACAACAAGCCTGGGGTTCATTTCCAGCATGTCGGTTTTGGCGTTGGTGAGGTGTTTGGAAGCGAATGTAGTATCGGCACTAGCGTAATACGATTCAAATTCTCTGGGATAAACCTGTCCCCAAACTTCATTTCTCGATTCAAATTCATCTATCGTCACCGGAGGCGAGTAGGCGTATTTAGCTTCAGCCTTGCGTTCCACTATCGATGAAATCACGATACCCAGTATGAAAACGAGTATTAAGGATGTTGAAAACATCATCCAATTCATCCATGGTTTTCTTCTCTTTGTCATTGCTTTCAATTTTTATCGTTGTTGATTTTAGTGTATTCTTTTAACCAGTCAGGCAAAGTGTTTTGATGCTCCATTGGCACCTTACCGTAGTATTTTACTGTGGAAAGGCTGTTGGATTTTCCATGTGGAACTTCCTGGTGACAAGACCAGCATTTCCTTTCGGTGCGGTCTTCCTTGTGGTCAGAAATCAGGTTAGACAACCTACCGTCGGTAACCTGGTCTTCATGGCAGCGCACGCAATTTTGTTGCACAACAGCTATTCCTGCTTCTTTCATCCTGATAACTTCGGGTTCATTGCGGAGCAAGAAAGCTGTAGAATGATTAAAGCCATCTTTTGCTTTAAAAGCGTACTTTTTAAGAAAGTTCTCCTGGGGTACATGGCAATCATTGCAATTAGCCCATTCCCGATGTGAACTGTTTTGCCAGGTAGCAAACTGAGGAGTCATGACGTGGCAATTGACGCAGGTTTTAGGGTCTTCAGACAAATAAGACACAGCTTTTGACTCTATGAGCAGGTAAAAAAACAATCCAACCAAAGCACCGGAGATAATTAATCCCGGGACGAGCCATTCTTGTGGTGGAATCAGAAATCGAATCAGTTTAGTCATGTGCTTTATATTTCAGACATAGTTGTCTTTTATGGCGCAAAGATTTTGAAAGGGCGAAAAAATCAAACAAAGAATTGACAGGAAAAGAGGTGACTTTTATCAGGTTAAAAAATTTAATTTGGAATACATACAAAGAATTACGAATTGCCGAAAGTAAATTGCACCACATCACTTATTGATGCCCAAATATTTGTATACGCACTTAAATACAAAATCAGACTAAAGGCCAATCCCAACACAGTTCATTAGGGATATTAGCCCCTTTTCATACCTGCAAATCACACTCAATGGAGCATATTTATGTCTGTTTTTAAAAAATGATAATATTGACTGACCATTAGAATCGTGTCTATGATAAATTGGCTCAGGTTTTACCACCTTTATACTTCTGCGGCATGAAAAAAAGTTTTTTATTATTCCTGGTACTATCCTCCTTCTGCTCTTGCACATCTATTTCGCCTAAAATAATTCAGGTAAAATCACCTGATGGCGACATTGTGCTGAGTTTTGATAACAGGGAAAAACGGATGGTTTATTCCGTCAATTTCAAAGGCAAGGAAATTATCAGTCCTTCCCTTCTTGGTTTTGACCTTGAGCATCAAAAAAGCCTTCAGGATTCTTTGGTCATCGTTGAATACAAAACAAGTAGTTATGACCAAACATGGGAACAGCCCTGGGGAGAGGAGCGGTATATCAATGAGCAATATAATGAAATCAAACTCCTTCTGGCTGAACAAGGAATTAGTGCCCGAAAGATTGAATTGGTTTTCCGGGTTTTTGACGATGGTGTAGGTTTCAGGTTCTTCTTCCCGGAACAGGAGCATCTTTCAGATTTTGTCATTCTGGCAGAAAATACTGAATTCAACTTTACCGCCAACCACAAGGCCTGGTGGATTAAAGCGTTTCAACCCGAACGGTATGAATATCTGTACCGTAGCAGCGGATTAAATGAAATCGATAGTTTTGCGCACACACCTTTAACCATGGAGACCGCTGACGGTCTTTATTTAAGCATTCATGAAGCTGAATTAACCGATTATGCTTCAATGACATTAAAACCTTCAGGACAAAACGGCCTGCAAAGTGAACTTACTCCGCTTTCCGATGGCACTAAAGTCAAAATTTCCACTCCCTGCCAAACACCATGGAGAACCATTCAGATAGCTGAAAAACCGGGTGATTTGATAACTTCCTATCTCTCTCTGAACCTAAATCCACCCAACCAATTGGGAGATGTCACCTGGATAAAACCTCAGAAGTATATTGGAATTTGGTGGGGCATGCACATTGGATTGTGGACTTTTTGGTACAGTGACAAACATGGGGCGACCACAGAAAGGGCAAAACAATACATTGATTTTGCGGCGGAAAATGGATTCGGGGAAATACTGGTGGAAGGCTGGAATACTGGCTGGCGGGCTGGACCTGATTGGTACCTCGACGACGGTGCCAATATCAATCACACCCAAACTACAACTGATTACGACATCAATGCTGTTCAGAATTATGCTCAATCCAGAGGAGTAAGCCTTCAGATGTATTATGAGACTATGGCCAATACCAGAAATTTCCTCAGTCAAATTGACAGTGCTTTTGCAATGGCAAAACGATTGGGCATTCATACCGCGAAAATCGGACAAGTTGGGAGCAGAATGGATTTGAAAGAATACCATCACAGCCAGTATGGTGTCCAATATTACCGCGAAGTGCCCAGGAAGGCAGCGGAATATCAGATTGCAGTCAATTTTCATGAGCCTATAAAAGATACCGGAGAACGAAGAACTTTCCCCAATATGCTCACCAGAGAAGGTTCCCGCGGCACCGAGTATGATGCCTGGAGTGGTGATGGAGGCAATCCCCCTGAACATACCTGCATTCTTCCGTTTACCCGGCTGTTATCAGGGCCTATGGATTTTACTCCGGGCATCTTTGAGATGGACATTCCTGGTAGACCTAAAAACCATGTCAATACTACCCTTGCCAAGCAACTGGCTCTGTACGTTGTTATTTACAGCCCCCTGCAAATGGCTGCTGACCTGATCGAAAACTATCGCAATCAACCGGCCCTGCAGTTTATTAAAGAAGTACCTGTCGATTGGGAAACCACTAAAGTATTGGATGCCAAAATAGGAGACTTTATCATCACAGCCAGAAAAGACAGAAACTCTGAGGACTGGTATGTTGGTGGCATCACCGATGAATTCGCCAGAAATATCGCAATCAAACTGGATTTTTTGCCTAAGGACAAACCATACAAGGCTCATATCTACCGGGACGGGCCTGATGCTGATTACCAGACAAATCCCAAGGCCATCAAAATAGATTCAATAAGTGTAAGTTATCGGGACTCTTTGCCAGTTAAAATGGCTAGAGGAGGAGGTTTTGCCATAAGATTTGAAGCTGAATAGTCCTTTGCTTATGAAACTTTAACTGCCACTCGGTCTTTTCATGGCATTCAATCCTCTTTCCCTGTTGAGCATCCCGTAATTGACAACTCTGTATTGTTGTTGCCTCAGCAAATCATGAAACTCTCTGGAAATCAGGGCATTCAATTCTGCCTGCCGGTGTCTGCTCATTTCCTTCAGTCCGAAAATATTCAAATCCTCCATTGCATTCATTTCAGGCGTCTCCAGTCCGATGTGAAAAACCAGCAATTTTACTGGTCCCGTCGTAAGTGAGCTCACTTTTGAAATCAGTGTATCGTGTTTGCTTTCGATTGGGGCGGCATATACGCCATCCACGCCCTCCTCTTCGTAATAGCGGGAAATGGAAAGACGGTATTCAGCAGCCAATTTTTCCACAATAGCCCTTGTGGCAGGGGTTTGGACTGCAGTGCCCATGTGATAATCGAGGTAATCGATTTTCAGACCGGCTTTCAGACCTTTTTCAATCTGGGCACGCAGCTCCTTTTCTATTTCAACCAATGATGGATTACTATCAAAAAGAGCACTTCTCGATCCGTGGAAATACCCCATTGAATCAACGAGGCTGGGAACTGCATTTTTACCGGTGACTGGTCCCCATTTGTAATTTTTCCATTCCGAATTTAGCGTCAGGTGAATTCCGACGGAAACATTGGAATATTTTTTCAGGATTTCAGCTCCTTCCATAAACCAGGGACAGGGCGTCATCACGGACATTGAAACTGGAATTCCTGTCTCAAGAACAGCTTTTGCAGCCATATTTACAGAATGGCACATCCCAATGTCATCGCAACGGATCAGAATCGGAATCTTATTACTGTTGGTTTGCGCAAATGACATTAAGGCTATCAGGCAGAATAGTTGGAACAGAGATATTCTTTTCATTGCGTAGAGTTAAGGAACAAGTAAAAAGTAAAAAGGCAAAAGGCAAAAGTTTTCCAACTGATTTTCAATTGGTTAAGCAAACAATTTGGCTATTTTATTTTTGACTCATTACTAAGATGATAAAATAATTACAGCGGCCAATACCAGTATGTGGGCAGTCCAACCATAACAATGCAGCCATTGCCATGGCTTGTGCTCCTTAATAAACGCCACGGCCAACTTATGCAGCAATATGGTAGTGAAAAACTGTTTTGAAAATTCAACCCCCTTCTCCAGGTGGTGCTGAATGTCCCTATTGTTGGTTTCTGTTGGCATGTGTCATTTTGTGTCAAAAGGAAGCTGAAATTTAGATATTTTCAGTAGAATCACAGGCCACTTTGGATTTGGAATAAAAAAAAAGGATTACAAAAACCTGTAAGCTTTTGTAATCCTTAAAAAATCAAGTTATAGCTGTTTGAAACAGGCCAATTATTCCAATGGCCGGAAATTCAAACTGCTATAAACAAATTTGTCTATCTACTGCCCCGGCGCCGGATCATCCACCAAAGTGAACACCCTCTCCACCGGGTTAAGGGGTGTCTGAACGGGATTCCCGTCTTTGTCAACAAGTGTCAGTTTAATCTTATTTTCTCCGATAGGAAGCCCCTCCAGATAGTATGGTTGCCATACATCCACAGTGAATTCAGTGGTGTCGTTGATCAGTATTTTCACCTTATTGCCATCCGGGCTCAGTGTCGTGTTTACCAGGAAGAAGTCGAGCATTACTTTGTCAGTCTCTGCCTTGCCGACATAATTCCCCTTTGGGCGGCTGTAAAAGAGCATAGGTTCGGAGACAGCCGCAGACTTGGTAATCGACTTAGCAGCCACCGTTACTTTCTGAGCAAGGCTGGCAGGTTTGGTCTTGATACTCTCATGGTAGGAGCGGGAGAGGAAGGAGAGAATATAATGCTCTCCATCCGCTACTTCATGGTCAAATTCAGCCGTATACTTGGCGATATAAGGCTCATCGTCAACGATGAGGTGGATGTGCTGACCCTCTTCGGAGTTAGCACACATTTTCTGTGGTGCGTCGGGAGTCTGTGCGCCCAATTGGTAATCCGTGGATTCTATCTGATATGTAAACTTTCCATTCTTATAGGTCATCCCCTTGATGGTCGCATCGGGATACTGAACGGAAGGTTCAAAGGCTTTAATGGTAATCTCTTTCACTACAGTCGTATCAGTTGCCTCTTCTGCTGAGGATTCACCGGAACCTGTACCGCAGGCACTGAAAAACATCACGGCTGCCAGGACAACCAATAAGGAAAACAAGGTGTTCTTTTTCATTAGTTTTATTTTGAATTAAAATTTGAACCGGAAAAGTAAAACGGAGGTGTTTCAATACAAGCCGGGCAATTCAATTTGCCTTTATCCTTTTTACTTTTGCCATACTGTTCCACCAACATATTTATCCGACTTTTAGTTTAGACAAAAGCTTCAAATGAACAAATCGACAGAAATACAGGTAGAAGGCATGAGCTGTCAGAGTTGCGCAAACAACATCAATACTTTTCTGGCAAAGAAAGGCCTGAAGGATATTGCCGTCAATTTTTCCACCGGGCAGGTGCGTTTCGTCCAAGGTGAAGTGGAAGTGCCCATGGACGATATCAATAACGGCATCAGGAAACTGGGCTACACGGTGGCCGGAGATCTTGACAAACCACCTTTCTGGACCTTGAAACGCAAACTCATCGTTTCGGCCATCTTCACCTTCCCACTCTTGCTGGAACACTTTTTTATGATGGCCGGTATCCCCTTCCTGCAAAATAATTGGGTGCAATTGGCGCTCTGTCTTCCCGTTTACTCATTAGGCTTTTTCTATTTCGGTGGTTCAAGCTGGAATGCCCTGAAAAACGGAAACGTGCACATGGACATGCTGATATTTATCGGCAGCACGGCGGCCTTTGTCTATAGCCTCATCGGCACCTTCCAGGATAACCACATTTACATTTTTTATGAAACAGCAGCCACCATCATCACATTGGTACTGACAGGTAATTACCTTGAACACCACTCCGTGAAACAAACCACTACTGCCATTGAAGACCTGACACGCCTCCAGGTTGAATGGGTACGTAAAATCATGCCTTCGGGCACAGTGGTAACCATCGAGGCTGAAGAAGTTATGCCCGGCGACTGGCTGCAGGTGAATGAAGGTGATAAAATTCCGGTGGACGGCACCATCTTAAAAGGTGCTGCCGACGTAGATGAATCCATGCTCACCGGTGAAAGCCTGCCGGTCAGTAAAACGGAAAATGATGGCGTCATTGGTGGCTCTATGGTTACTCAAGGCAATTTCACTATGGCAGCAACAGCAGCCATGCGGGACACAGTGCTGAGCCAGATGATTGAACTGGTGAAATCAGCACAGCAGAACAAACCCGATATCCAACGGCTCGCGGATAAAATAAGCAGCGTTTTTGTTCCGGCAGTTTTGATGATTGCCTTGCTCACCTTTACGCTATCAGCTTTTGTATTTGGCATCAGCCCACAGGAAGCTATGATGCGCAGTATTGCAGTTCTCGTCATTTCCTGCCCTTGTGCCATGGGTCTCGCAACACCAACTGCTGTTATGGTGGGAGTGGGCAGGTTGGCCAAAAACGGCATTCTGGTGAAAGGTGGGCATACCCTCGAGGTCTTTTCCAACATAAAGAACTTTGTTTTTGATAAAACAGGAACCCTCACTTCCGGTGATTTCAAAATAAAGGACATTACCTATGTCAATGGCGAATCCGCCAATACCAATTCCATGATTCTGAAAATGGAGCAACATTCATCGCATCCTGTGGCCAAATCGCTGGTTAGGGAACTGGAAAATAGTGAACGCTTCGAAATGAATGGCGGTGCACCGAAAATCAGAAAGATAAAAGAACTGAAAGGACAGGGCGTTACTGCTGAAGACCTCGAAGGAAATGTTTACAGGCTCGGCTCAAGACGTTTTGCAGCGCCATTTTTGGAGGAAGGCACTGCCCCACTCTATTTCTCCAAAAATGACACATTGCTGGCCTCCATAGAAATTGAAGATGATGTGAAAGAGAACACAGCAGTTGTGATTGACTACCTGAAAAAAGAAGGTAAAAACCCAATCATTCTCAGTGGTGACCGGGAGGAGAAAACAGCGGCAGTAGCCAGGCAACTCAATATTTCCGAATACTATGCTGAGCAATTGCCGGCGCAAAAACTGGAAGTAATTGAAAAATTGAATGCAAATGCATCGACGGCCATGATTGGAGACGGAATCAATGACGCACCTGCTTTAGCCAAAGCCACCATAGGTGTCTCGCTGAGCAATGCCTCTCAGGTAGCCATGCAATCCGCACAAATCATCCTGCTCAATGGCTCACTGGACCGGCTGCCCAAGGCTTTAGCCATTTCCAAAGCCACCCTTACCACCATCAAACAAAACCTGTTCTGGGCATTTTCCTATAACATTGTGGCGATACCGGTAGCATTTCTTGGCTTCCTGAGTCCCATGTGGGGAGCACTGTTTATGGCCTTTTCCGATGTGGTGGTGATTGGAAATTCTATACGGTTGAAGACGAGGAAGATTTAGCTGTTGGCTGTTGGCTGTTAGCTGTTAGCTATTGGCTGTTATCTGTTAGCTATTGGCTGTTAGCTGTTGGCTGTTAGCTGTTAGCTATTGGCTGTGGGCTGTTAGCTGTTGGGTATTGACCGCTTACTCATTCAGTAATAGCTGCTTACCTATTTGGGATTGGATTTTTCTGCAAGCTGCTTCGTCACTGGCATTTTAGCTTAAGATAACAAGGCTTTTGGAGTTAACTTCCAGCCGCCAAAAGCCAAGTGCTTATTGCAAAAACGGCGCTTACTGGCCGATAGTTACCGGAACTCCTTTTTCTCTTACTCAATACGAAAACTCACCCCTGAGCCGGGTAATTTCGGCCACACCCCCTGGAGGCTACGCCACGACTACATCCTACGGAGCCAATACCTCAGTTATTGCTGTACCGGGCACCGGCATCTCTTATCCCGTCGGCAGCCTTTATGAAACCAAGGTCACCGACCCCGACAACCGCGTGAACATTACCTATACCGACAAACGGGGCCGTGTGATTCTCAGCAGTCAAACAGACAGTAACGGCACCAGTCCGGCAGACACCTATCATCAGTACGACGATAAAGACCGCTTGATTCGGGTTATTCCACCGGGTGCTACTACTGCGAATGCGGATTTGATTTATGCCTACGAATACGACAGCCGGGACCGGATGACTAAGAAAAAAGTACCAGGCGCAGGCAACATGTATATGAAATACAATGTGCGCGACCTGCTGGTATTCTCCCGCGACAGCAACCTGGTCTCTTCCGGCCAGTGCACAGGCCATAAATACGATGATTACGGCCGCGTGCTGGAAACAGGCCTGGTGAGCGGATTTCCGTCTGACCCCAACGCTTCCTTTAGCTTTTTGGAACTGCAAAGCAAAAACTTCTACGACGGCTACGATGGAAGTACCCAACTCAACCTGGCCAGCTTCCCGCAGTACAGGGGCAAGGTGCGTCGCAATGAAAACCGCGTGCTCGGAACAAACACCTGGCTGCACAGTACCTTTACTTATGATGCTTACGGTCGCATCACCCAAACCCAGGGCAACAGTTACCTGAACAGCACTACTGCCAATGCCGAAACCACGGTCAACACTTACGACTTTTCCGATTTTCTAATGCTATCCACCCGAACGCATCTGCCCGGTTCGGCTGCGGCTACCGGCAATCAGACCATCAAAACGAACTACCTGAACGACCAGGCCGGTCGAAAAACGGATTTACTGCTGGAAATAGGAGGAATCAACACCCATCTCGCCAAGTACAGTTACGACTACCGGGAACGCCTCATAGAGCGAAACCTGCACTCGGGCCAGTACGGCAGCACCTGGGCCTGGCTCCAGAGCGTGGACTACGCCTACAATGACCAGAATTGGCTTACCGCCATTAACACCAAAAACGCAACTGGCTCTAATCTGGCACTCAGCGCGACCTGCACCCCTGCTATGCCGACTCCGGGCAGTACAGCATTGGTTGTGTACCCGGAAGACAACGACCTGTTCTATCTGGAACTCCGATACGACCAGCTCTTCACCACTTCCTCATCCACCGGTGGCACGATAAGTGGTTTAGGCGGCACAGTGCAAAAGAATGGCAACATTGCACAAATGGCCTGGCGCACGCGGGGGCGTGAAAGACAGGTTTACAGTTTCACTTACGACCACCTCAGTCGCCTGAGTTCCGCCAGCTACTTCGACGTCAATAATTCAAACTCAGCCACTGCCAGCAACTGCTTCAACGAATCACTCAGCTACGACATCAGGGGTAATATCCTCAGCCTGCAACGCAGGGGTTTCTACCAGGACGGAAGTACCTGCACTTTCGGCCAGATAGACAACTTAACCTACTCCTACGCTTCCAACAGCAACCGGCTTACCTCCATTGCAGATGCAACGTCACTATCGGCAGCAAGAGCACGAGGCTTCAACCCCGGCCTGGGAGGAAGCGGCTACACCTACCCCGAGTACTCGGGGGCAACGGCAACCTCAAAACAGATTCCTACAAAGGCATCACCAACATAAGCTATAATCACCTAAATATATCCGCTGGAACTGTCAAAGCGATTCAAACGGCTAATTCTACAAAGATACCGCCTCGCTGAGGCGCCAAATATTTACAATCTTTAAGAATTCTGAATTCTGAAAGCCAACTTTTAAACAGCCAAATGCCAAAAGCCAACAGCCAATAGCTAAGAAGCATCCAACTGCTCCTTCCTCCAAACTTCAAGTTCTTTGAAGGTTTGCAGCAGTTCATCCATGTTTTCCGGTGCGATGCCGGCGCTTTCACATTTTTTGGTAAATACGTCGATAGGTGACAGGTCTCCAAGTTCTTTAAGCTCGAACAGGTCTTCCGTTTGCTTCCTGTCCAATTGGAGGCGGGTACGGAGTAAGTCAATGTTTTTGCCGGTCAAATATTCCCGTAATTCATTGTCGAGATTGGGGATAGCGGTATCGGATTCCACGGTCACTTCGAGCCATGTCGCCAGCCCGTCTTTATAATTTTCATGGAGTTCATCCAGTCGCTGGAAAACCTTGTCGTAGGTCGTTTCTACGGATTTTAGCCTGCGGAATAGTGGCACCTGAATTTCCCGGATGCTTTTGATGGACTTGCCTGAAAACTCCACACAGACCACCACTTTGTCGTCTTTTGTCTCACTGAAACTCAGGGGAATGAGAGAGCCGCTATAGCGGATATGTTCCATTTTACCGACAGCCTGCGGGCGGTGGATATGCCCAAGAGCCACATAATCAAATTCCTTGGGGAATTGTTCGGCATTAATGTTTTCAAGATTGCCCAGATAAATGTTGTCCTGTTTATCACTTGCCTTAGCTCCTGTTGCGTACAAGTGGCCTGTTGCAATAATCGGCATATCTTTCGGCGATTTGGATTCTGCCAGTTTGCCAACTTCTCTGAAATGATTTACAATCCCCTGTTTTGTCCTTTCCTCACGGTCCTGAATGCTTTCGCCGGGAATTGCTTTCCTGATATCCTGATCGCGCAGAAAGGGCACGGCAGCCACAACGCATTCCACTTCTTCTTTTTCATTTCGAAGCTGTATGATTTCATCCTCCGGATTTTCGGTAACGCAACCGACCACATGCACATCGAGCAGTTGCAGCAGTTCTTTTGGAGCGTTCAGCATGAGGGGTGAATCGTGATTTCCTCCGGTGATGACGACGTGCCGGCAGCTTGTTTTGTGGAGTTTTTTCAAAAAAGTGAAATACAATGTCTGGGCTGAATTGGGAGGATTGCTGATGTCAAAAATATCACCTGCCACAATCAGGGCATCAATTTTTTCTTTGGATATGGTTTCAACCAGCCAATCCAAAGCAAGGCTGTGTTCTTCATCCCGTTCCCTCGAAATGAACTTTTGGCCGAGATGCCAATCGGATGTGTGGATTATTTTCATAGTTGCTTTTAGCAGGGGGCGGTTGGCATTTGGCTGGTGGCTGACTACCCCGAAGGGGCAAGCAGCCAATAGCCTTCAAACGTGTTTCCCCACTTCCCAGCCTTTTTTCATCAAATAGATTTCCCCACTTTCCTGCGCACCAGCCTCAAGAGTCGTTGCCATGGAATCGTTCCAGCGGTTCAGGTAACCGAATAAAGCAATAACGCCCAGCATTTCGACTATTTCGCCATCATCCCAATATATTCTCAGGTTGTCAGAAATAACAGCATCCACAGCATTGGGTATACTCGAAGCGGCTATGGCAAAGTCCAGCGCAGCTCTTTCGGCTTCACTGAAAGCCGGGTGTGTTTTATAATCCCAGATGTTTCCCAATTGCTCAGCAGCTGCACCATACCGTTCAGCCGCCCGGATGGTATGTGCCTGACAATAGCGGCAACCGGCATGCAGGCTGGCGACAAAACCAATGAGCCGTTTCAGGGCACTTGTGACCCTGCCCTCGTTTTTCATCACCGCCATATTGAGCTCGATAAATGCTTTGGCAATATGTGGGCGGATTTGCATGGTCAGAACGCTGTTCGGTGGGAAACCAAGTGTTTCATTAAAAAACCGGGCAAGTTCAGCTACTTCAGGATTGGCATCGGTTGGAAGCGGATTGACTAAGGGCATTTTTGTGAAGTAAAAGGTGAAAAGGTAAAAGTATGAAGGCAAAAGTAAAAAGGTAAAAGGCAAAATGGTTAATTGGTTATTTGGTTAATCGGTTAACTGTAATGGATATAATGGGTGAAATTCATTTTCAACTTGGTTCTAAGTTCTTCATTCATCGTTCATAGTTCATTCCCGAGCCCCGAGGCTTTGGGGCAGGCATTCCTATCTCCTATCTCATATCTCATATCTCATATCTCCTATCTCATATCTCATATCTCCTATCTCATAGCTCATAGCTGCCCTACCCTCTTTAAAATGTCAAATTTTCAGAAATCGCTATTTTCTGTTTATTTAAAGAAATATCTTTTTGGGGAAATGCTGACTGAGGAGATGAAGACTATGCTATCTTATTTAGCCGCTGGCATTTAGCAACAATTATGGTGTTGATTCTAATTGATTAGAAAGATGGAATGAGGAGGTGCAGACCCGCGTAATTCAGGTGCATCTTAGTCATACGTGTTACAACATGGCAGAACCGATTATTTCAGAATGACAAAACCCAAATACAATGGCTAAGTAAAAATTCTACAGCCAATAGCAAAAAGCCAATAGCTAACAGCCACCTCAGACATTAAAGCGGTAATAAATCACATCAGCTTCCTGTATGACGTACTCCTTCCCTTCCACGGACATTTTTCCGGCTTCTTTGACGGCATGTTCTGAGCCGTATTTCAGGTAATCATTGAGTTTGATGACTTCAGCCCGTATAAATCCCCTTTCAAAATCGGTGTGAATCCTACCGGCTGCTTTAGGGGCTTTCCAGCCTCTTTGAATGGTCCATGCACGGACTTCCCGTTCACCGGCGGTAAAGTATGTGATCAGGTCGAGCAGTTTGTAGGTGGCGTTGATTACTTTATTTACGCCAGGTTCGTCGAGGCCCATGGCTGCGATGTATTCGAGGCGTTCTTCAA
>CAYRDX010000010.1:46761-55993 GCA_964423205.1 uncultured Saprospiraceae bacterium
CGGATTCAAGCTGGGCAATCTCTGCCTCTATGGCCGCCGAAATGAGTACCACCTCGGCATTTTCACCTTTGACAAGTTCCATAAAACGTTGTGTGTGGCTGTTGCCTGTGGTCACCGAAGCCTCATCTACGTTACAGATGTACAGCACCGGCTTAACCGTAAGCAGATACATTTCCTCAATTAAATGCGCTTCCTCTACATCGCCGATGAATGTACGGGCAGATTTGCCGGAACTCAGGTGTGCGAGCACTTTTTCGGCGTGTTCGACAGCAAGAATATCGTCTTTTTTACCGGTTTTAGCCTGCTTCTTCAACCGCTCCACACGGCGCTCAGTCGTTTCAATATCCTTCAGAATCAGCTCCATGTCGATGATTTCCTTATCGCGCACAGGATCGACTTCGCCATCGACATGCACCACATTAGGATCTTCAAAACAGCGAACCACATGCACGATGGCGTCCACTTCCCGGATATTGGACAGGAATTGATTGCCAAGGCCTTCACCTTTGCTGGCACCCTTAATAAGTCCCGCAATGTCGAGTATTTCTATTGTAGTGGGAATGATTTCCTTTGGCTTGACAATGTCTGCGAGTTGAATCAGTCTTATGTCAGGAACAGTGATAATACCCAGATTAGGGTCTTTGGTAGCAAAGGGATAATTGGCAGCGAGCGCCTTAGCGGAAGTCAGGGCATTAAACAGCGTTGATTTTCCTACATTTGGCAGTCCGACTATACCTGCTTTGAGCGGCATTTTATTATAAGATTGAACAGATTACAAAATACATTTCGATAAAACGGGCGCAAAGATATGTTTTGTAGTGCTCAATTGTTCGGCGTTTCAAATTTAGTGTTCTTTATCTATCAAAGCAGACTGAAAATTTAAAACATCCTAACACCTGACTCATAGAACCTCAATGTCATGAATTTCCTGGCGCATTTTTATCTTTCCGGAAAAGACGAAAACATTATTGTCGGAAACTTCCTGGCGGACTTCCTGACCAACCGGGAAGTCAGGCAATTACCTGAACTGGTAAAACAGGGTGTTGTTTTGCACAGAAAAATAGACACTTTTACAGACAATCACCCTGTCGTCCAAGAAAGTGTGAAGCGATTAAGGCCTTTGCATCACAAGTATGCACCGGTCATTCTCGATGTACTGTTCGACTATGTATTGGCCAAAAATTGGGGATTGTACTCAACTGTCAGCCTTGCCACTTTTACTAAGGGAATTTACGCTACTCTGGAGAAGCATTTTGACAGTATGCCGGAATTTGTCCAGCTAAGGATGCCGTTAATGATTAAAGATGACTGGTTGATGCATTATGGAACTGAGAATGGATTGCGTTTTACATTTGCCAGAATGAAATTAAGAACCCAACATCCCCGCTTCTTTGACTATGCGGTAGAGAGTTTTAAAAAAGATTATTCTTTTTTCGAGGCAAATTTTAACGCCTTTTTCCCCGATGCCATCAAATATGTTCAATCACTTCATATAAGCAACCCTTAACCCGGTTTGTCTTTCTCAGATTCAAGCCAACCACAGACTGAAAAATGGACTCTATTTTTACTGGCACAGGATATCAGACATTTTCAAAGTCAATATTCAGACAAGGAAAGACCAAATAATTGATGAAACTATCCTTTGCACCGCTCTATTGTTTGATGCTTTTTCTACCTCTTACTCTTTTTGCACAGCTAAAAGGCAGAGTAACTGACACAAGTGGCGAATCACTACCTTTCGCTACTATTTATGTCCAGGGAACAACGATTGGCACCACTTCCAACGCAAAGGGCGAGTTCAGCCTCGATTTGGAAAAAGGGTAACACAAGTTAGAGCTTGTTTGGAATTTGGTCACTTGGCTCAAAACGACCCTTTTTCGCCACTTTTTCAGCTTTTTTCAGTCAAGTAGTCCCGCTATTCTCCTTCAAAAAGCCAAAAAATTGACGAAAAATTTCTCGTTTTTAACTCAAGCACTAAATCCCAAACAAGCTCTTAGTCGTCCAATACATCGGATACCGGCAATGAATTGAAAATGTCACAATGAATGCTGCAACAGCAATCCTGAATGTATCCCTGTCGCCCGAAATTTTCAATCTCACTGAAGTGGAAAAAAAAGCAAATGCCGAAGACCCTGCCTACGCCATTAGCAGAAACCAACGAAGAGTTTTGTAGGTATAATAGAATAATCGGGTTTCAAATTTGAAATGTGGCTAATCATCCTGCGTTCTCCAATCTGTAGCAGTCAGATAGACGATGATAATTCCAGCAATGACCATGGACAATTTCAGTAGAAATGCTGGCAATTTGCCAACTATCTCCATCCATCCGAGGAAGGAAAACTGTACACCAACAAAACTGAGCACGAGTGCTGAAAATCCAATTACAAACAGCAAGAATCCAGTAAACAGCCAAACAGCCTTTTTCATCGAAAGGTTTTTTTTGCATTTTTCTGAAGTGGTTTGGGCAAACCTGCATCAGAAACACGAATTATTCGCAAGCGAAGGTAGTAATTTCGGGCAGTTCCTATCTTTGCCTCCGTCCCGCAATAACCAATACCATCCATGATTAAACTCATAGAGTGCCCGCGAGATGCCATGCAAGGGTTGAGTGAATTCATCCCAACTGATGTAAAAGCATCTTACATAAACCAATTGCTAAAGGTTGGCTTTGACACTATTGATTTTGGGAGTTTTGTTTCACCAAAAGCCATTCCCCAAATGCGGGATACGGCAGAGGTTTTGGGCAAACTGGATTTAGGCTCTACACGAACACAACTATTGGCCATAGTTGCCAACCAACGCGGAGCGACGGACGCTGCTGCTTTTGATGAAATCACTTACCTTGGTTACCCCTTTTCCATTTCTGAAACTTTCCAAATACGCAACACCAACGCCACCATTGAAGAATCCCTCCACCGGGTGCAGGAGATTCAGGACATCTGTACGAACCAATCGAAAAGGTTGGTAGTTTACATCAGCATGGGATTTGGCAATCCTTACGGCGACCCCTGGAATGTTGAAATAGTGACGAAATGGGTGGACCGCCTGACTGACATGGGCATCAACATCATACAATTGTCGGATACTATCGGAGTTTCCAATCCGGATAGCATTTCCTATCTGTTTTCGAACCTCATTCCGGCATACGAAAAAAGAGGTATCGAAATAGGTGCCCATTTGCACACAGAACCTAAAAGTTGGAAGGAAAAAGTACAATCCGCATGGGAAAGCGGATGCAAGCGCTTTGACGGTGCAATCCGTGGATTTGGAGGATGCCCCATGGCAAAAGACGACCTGACCGGTAATATGCCTACAGAGAACATGGTTCACTTTTTCCTTAAAAGGGAAAAAGACTTTAAAATCGATAGGTTTGAATTTGAGACTTCATTGACCATGGCCGCAGAGATATTTCCACATTGATACCCGTCATTCCAAGGAATCTACAATTCTTCCATCTGGAAGCAGCTCCAGTTCTACAGTTTTGCTCTTTGACGCATCATAGAGGTCATGTTCGTCGTCCGTTTGCCCGCTAACGATATAGATCGTCCAATCTTCGTCAATCTTTGCCACTGAGTTTGTCACAATTTTACCATCGGAATAGGTGCCCGCTAAAGTTTTTTGGTCAATGCGCTTTCCTGATTTATCGAACGTTGCAAGAATGTATTGGTAGGTCATCAATCCGGCACGCCAATAAACCAAGGCATGGAAATCCTTGATTCCAGCGATACGGCAACAGGCGATGAATTCCGTCATATCGTCAGCTTCTTCAATTTCATAAGGTATGATAAACTCTTGTGTCAGGCGCTCCGTCAGAGGTTGATTTTCCAGGGAAAAAGTGTGAACAGACTCTTCATCCAAAACTATGGGAAGCTTCAGCTCTGGAAATTTCAGTAAAAAAGAATTGAAATTACTCAATGCCATCAGTTTCATATTTGCCGCAAAGGTGGCAAGAAACCATACAAAACCACAAAGCTATACATAAGTTATTTACAGCCAATTTCTTCAAACAGCCTAACTTGGCGGCATGAACATCTATTCCAATTACCCGCTAAGTCATCTCAACACATTTGGAATCGCGGCCAGTGCTGAGCATTTTGCCATCGTAAGAACTGAACATCAAATCAGGGAGGTTCTGGCCCGCGACTATCCTTCCATCTATGTTCTTGGAGGAGGAAGTAATATTCTTTTGACTAATGACCTGAGTGGACTCGTCCTCAAAATCGATATTCCGGGTATCAAAATTATGGTCAGGAAGTCTGACGAAATTATTGTAGAAGTTGGAGCGGGAGTCAGTTGGCATGAATTGGTGCTTTGGTCCCTGGAAAATGAGCTTTGTGGCATAGAAAATCTCGCATTGATTCCCGGGACAGCAGGTGCTGCACCGATTCAGAATATAGGCGCTTATGGAGTTGAGTTAAAAGATGTTTTTTATCGATTGGAGGCTTTTCATCTTGAGAAACTGGAAACATCAAAATTTGATGCCGAAGAATGCAATTTTGGTTACAGGAACAGCATTTTCAAGAATGAAATGAAGGGACAATACATCATTACCAGGATTTGGCTAAAACTCTCCATTACCCCAAAATTGAACATCGATTACGGAGACATCAGGAATGTATTGGCTGAGAAGGGAATAGTGAGCCCATCGGTAAGAGATGTAGCAGAATCGGTAATTCAAATCAGACGCAGCAAGCTACCCGACCCCTCCGTCCTGGGCAATGCCGGTTCATTTTTTAAAAATCCCGAAATTCAAGCTTCTCATTTTCATTCCCTTCAGAAAGCATTCAGCGATATTCCCCACTATCCGCTTCACAGTGATTTGGTCAAAATACCTGCCGGTTGGTTGTTGGAGAAAGCTGGCTGGAAGGGCAAAAAAATCGGACAGACCGGCTCCCATGAGAATCAAGCTCTTGTTCTGGTGAATTATGGTAATGCTACAGGAACTGAAATAAAGGAGTTAGCCCTTGCCATCCAAAAGGACATTTTCCAAAAATTCAGCATCAAACTGGAAGCAGAGGTAAGCTTCTGGGGCTGACTTCAATTATTACTCTGCTCAGCCGGAGCCTGATAGGGCATTTGCTTTTTGGACAAAATGCGGCGGTAGCGTTCCGGATGCAGGCGAATATCCTGAAGAAGAAGGTCTATGTTCTTAACCGTTTGCTGGAGGTTGCTGGCAAACTTCTCATCATTCAATAACATAGACAACGTACCATCTCCTGCCCTCATATTGGCGAGAATGGCATCGAGATTTGCAATTGCCTGATCTGAAGATGCCAATGTAGCCTGCAACTTTTTCATGGTAGCACTGGCATCGGATGCCACACCACTCAAATTGGCATTTTTCAAGTCATTCGAGAGCGCCTCAGCGTTGACAAGAATAGCCTTAATCTGATTATTGCTTGCCTTGAGGTTGGCAGAAATCGATTCTATGTTTTTAAGGGAGTTCTCTATGGAACTGGCAGAATTCATCATGACAGCATCCAGCCTGTTGGTGGTGCTGCGCAAATTGGAGAGCACCACACGTGCGTCCTGAATACTGGTGTTCAACTCTGACCCATCAGATAACTTGGAAGAAAGCGTATCGACTATCCCTCTTAACCCTCTGTTCAGTTCTGCCATCAGTACCTGAACTTCCTCAGGCCTGGCAAAAGAGGACAGGATACCTTTTGTAACTCCTTCGATATAATCCCCGGACTGAACACAATCCTGGCCGCTGCAGGCTCCTTCAAATATGAGGTTAAGCGCATTGCCTCCCATGAGACTGGTAGCTACCAATTCAGCCCTGGCAGATTTTGGAATCAACACATCGCCATCCAATTCCATAGTAACTCTGATTTTGGTAAGGTCTCCCTTTTCCTGTTTAATGGCAGCTACCAAACCTACCTGTAGTCCATTGATGTAAACGGGGTTGGAAAGCCTAAGCCCGTCCACTCTTTCAAAAATGGAATATACAGTGGTGGTGCGGGCTAAAATGTTAAACCCAATCAAATATTTATAACCCCAGATTGCGACTGCAATGGTTATCACGGCAAAAATGCCGATTTTGGTTTCTTTTCTCATTGTTTGAAAAAGATAGTTGTCTTGTCAATCACTTTGCTTTCGGCGGGTAAACGCGTATCCCGTTTTGATAACCAACGGTGAATGCATCACTAAAACCGATTGCTCGTAGTTTTTGTTTTGCAGCGTCTGCCTCATTTTGGGTGGCGAAGTTACGAACCTGATATTTATATAAACCGTATTCTGTGACAACTTCTATCAAGTATTCTAATTTGGCCCATTTCCCAGTGGTCACATCCAGGAGTTTTTGCGAGGCAGCAAGCTGTACACGGTATTGAATATTAGAGGTTTGAGGCTTTGACGGTGATGAAGATACCGTACCTTTTTCAACGGGTTGGCGTGGAGAAATTTTTGGTGATAATATTTTTTCTTTCTCTGAAACACCGTTGTTTCCTTCGTTAGGTTTTTCCTTTTGACCACCTGGCTTCACTGGCTCGGTGCGCGGATTAGAGTTACTCTCCCCAAACTCTTTCGCTGAAGTGCCCACACCGGTCATCAGTGCAGCTGAGCCAGAGTCGGGTTTAAGATTACTGGCAGTCAATGCCTGGAGGTTCCTGAAGGTTTTACCTTCCATCTCATTTTTATAGTCTCTGAAGGCAAAAAGCAGTGCATTGGCTACTTGTAATTGCCCGGCTTCACTACTCAAATAGTCTTCTTCAGTTCTGTTACTTAAAAATCCCGTTTCAATCAGCACACTTGGCATGGTGGCATATCGCAACACCAGAAATCCTGCCTGTTTCACTCCCCTATCCTTCCTGTTGGCCTCTGAATGAATGTATTTTTGAACCTTTGATGCAAAATTGATGCTTTGTTCCAAAAAGGCATTTTGAAACATGGACATCATGATGTGCGCCTCGGGGGAATTGGGGTCATAGCCGTATGTTTCTTTGTAACCTTCTTCATACAATATCGAGGCGTTCTCACGTTTTGCTACTTCTAAATTCGCCTCGGTGGCATGAAGTCCCAGGACAAAAGTTTCAGAACCATGAGTAGCAGCAGAACCAGGCATATAATTGCAATGAATGGAAACAAACAGGTCTGCGTTGTTCTCCGTCGCAATCTGGGCACGTACATTCAAGGGAATGAATACATCCGTTTTTCGGGTTAAGAGCACTTTAACTTCAGGATAGTTCAGCTCGACAGCTTGAGCAAAATACTTTGCAATGGCCAATGCCAAATGTTTCTCTTTGGAATGTGCTCCGCTGCAGCCGGGATCATGTCCGCCATGCCCTGGGTCAATGACGATGGTATTGATTTGGTAATTCCTGGTGGGAAATTGTTCAGCTTTAATAATTTTGCCATCCTGACTCGTTGGGTCAGCTGGTAGTAAAGGCAATACCGGATTGGTCAGTGCAAAGCAGGTGAGGATAACTGGTAAGATGATTAAAGCTTTCTTCATAGCCGGTGAAATCACTTTCATAACGAAATTCGCAGTGAAAAAATTCCCTAAACTGTCCGGCCTGGTAACTTTGGGGCCGGAATCTGAGGTTTTACCTCAATCCATTAAAAACAGTTTCAGTTTATAATACATTCAGTATTGAGGCCAAAGGTACATATAATTATTTCATTGTTAACCTTTTCGGTTAGCGTGGCCTTAGCACAGGTGCGTCCGGTAACAACGGATACAATACAGGTACGACCCGGAATATCTTCAGCGCCACAAATCACCAATCAGGACACTGTAATTTCCGTAAAATTCGACACCATCGAGTATTCACCTGACGCCCTGGAACAAACCCTTCAATTCGACTCAAAGGACTCCATGGATTTTGACATCGTCAACAAACAAATCCATTTGTACGGCGGATCTAAAGTGGTTTATGGTGAAATGAACATTGAAGCCGATTACATCAGAATTGACTGGGGCAAAAACATCATTACAGCCGAAGGCCGGAAGGATACGCTGGATAATTGGATTGGCAGGCCCAAATTCACCGAAAGGAGTCAAAACTTTGCGGCCAGCAAGCTGGACTACAATTTCAAAACCTACAAAGGCATCATTTACGATGCACAAACCACCCAGGAAGGAATGAACGTGGTCGGTGAAAAAGGTAAGCTTATTGGAGCCGGAAAAGACACCACTGCCAGCAACATCATTTACAACAGCAACGCCATCTTCTCCACCTGCACATTGGAACATCCCCACTTTGGCATCCGCTCCAAAAAACAGAAAATCATTGGAGACAAAATGGCCATCGTAGGCCCCAGCAATCTCGAAGTAGCCGATGTGCCGACACCCTTATGGTTGCCTTTTGGGTTTTTCCCATTAAAAACCGGCAACAGAAAAGGATTGCTTTTTCCGCAGGAATATGAATTCTCAGAATCCTATGGTTTTGGATTGGAAGGTGTGGGATGGTATTTTCCCCTAAACGATAAAATAGACTTGGCACTAACTACGGACCTCTACATGAAAGGCTCTTTCAGGATTCATGCAGAATCCAATTACAAAAGACGCTACAAATATAACGGGTCTGCCAATTTGAGTTTTGCATGGCTCCGAACTGAAGTGCAGGGGAAACCACAATTTGACCCCTCCATGAGCATCCGGTGGTCACATAATCAGGATTACAGAGCACACCCTTATCACTCATTCGGAGGTAGTATAAATATCCAAACCGGTAACTATCAGCGCCGGAACCTGACCGATGCCCAGTCTGTATTGCAGACTTCGCTTAGCTCCAATATGTCGTATCGCCAGCGCTTTGACGGCCCCTATGACTTTAGCGCCAGTTTCAACCATTCTCAAAATACTACGACAGGTGATGTTACCATCAGTTTTCCCAATTTGAACTTTCAAACCCAGACGCTTTACCCCTTCAAACGGAAGCTTTCGGTAGGTGGTGAAAAATGGTATGAGCGCTTTCAAATGCGGGCGACATCAGAAGCACGAAACCAGTTTAATGCAAAAGACACAACACTTTTTTCAGACCAGACCCTGAAAGATGCCAAGTTCGGTCTCAGACACAGTGTAAATGCCGGCACAAGTTTTAATCTACTGCGCTACTTCACCGTGTCGCCAAGCGCCAACTACAAAGAAGTCTGGTATTTCAAAACACTGGACAAATCATTTGACCCTACTCCAGTTTTAAAATACGACACCATCCCCAGCCCAACCGGAGAGCCTCCTCAAATTGTAGTAGACACAGTCAGTTATGGACAAATCCTCGACCATGAG
>CAYRDX010000010.1:56003-79323 GCA_964423205.1 uncultured Saprospiraceae bacterium
CAAACCCTTCCGGCAATACGATATAGGCATGAGCATGTCCACCCGCATATTTGGGACCCTACAGTTCAAAAGGGGTCCGATAAAAGGGATACGCCATGTAATCACTCCTTCCTTTGGATTTAATTTTTCTCCCGACTACATTAATCCGGATTGGGGTTATTTCAAAACAGTCAGGAAGGATTTGAGGACTGATGAAGAGCTCATTTATAATATCTACGAAAACAACAGATTGGGGGGATTTGACCTGCCTTATTATCAAGGTAAACAAATGGCGATGACTTATGGCTTCAACAATATCTTTGAAGCAAAGGTCTGGTCAAAGAAGGATTCAATAGACAAGAAAATACCGCTGTTCCGAAGCATTTCCGTTTCAGGTAGCTACAACTTCGCAGCGGATTCGATGAATTGGAGCCCGGTATTTGTATCCGGCAACACCAGTTTCCTGAACAATATCAGTAATTTCCGCTTTTCGGCCACTTTTGACCCCTACGATATCAATCCCAAAACCGGAGCAAGAACAACTAAACTCTACCTAAAGTCGAAGGGCAAACCACTGCGACTCGATAACTACAATTTTGGTTTCAACACCAATATGACGGTTGGCAGAATAAGGGATTTAATCAGAGGAGTGAATACCGATATCAGGGTCGCAAATGAGGACAGAAAGCAAACACAGGAAGACTTCTTCGACCTGTTTGAAAATTTCGGTATTGACCACAACTTCAATGTCCAGATGAGATATGATATTGCCAAGGGAAAGGATACGCTGATGGTCACCACCAACTCCTTGTCATCGAGTGGAAACATCCGTATATCTCCATTTTGGAGCGTCCGGGTCGGCAACTTCGGATATGACTTTCAGGCCAAACGCATCACCTATCCAGACTTTGGTTTTGAGCGCGACCTCCATTGCTGGCATATGGGTTTCCATTGGCAACCATTCTACGGCACTTACAGCTTTTACCTGAAAGTGAAACCCGGACAATTGGAATTTATCAACATTCCTTACAGAAAAAATATTCAGGATGTGCGAGGGAGGTTATGAAATGTGAAATTGGAAAATGGAAATTAGAAATTAGAAAATGTTAGGTGATTGAAGTTGCTTCCTTTTGTCGAATTGAATGTTTTTGGCTTATAAAGCTTGCAAAGATTTCTAAGCCTCTGAACATCTAAACATCCCTTGAATCATTTTTTGTGCCATTATAAAATCTACAACGCCCCAGTACCCAGTACCCTATACCCTTTTCAACCTTCAATCTCTGCTAAATGAACAAAAAGAAAAAACCAAGTCAGGCTAAACTGAAGAATGCGGCAGACATTCAAAACATCCTGGATGAACTGTATCCGGAAGTACCTATACCGCTGGAACATGAGGGTGCTTATACCCTTTTAGTGGCCGTTGTTCTGTCTGCTCAATGCACCGATGTCAGAGTAAATCAGGTTACGCCCGAATTGTTTGCTAAGGCGGATAATCCAAAAGACATGGCCAAACTTCCAGTGGAAGTCATCGAAGAAATCATTCGCACTTGCGGACTGGCACCCCGTAAATCACAGGCCATTTCGGAGCTTTCACGGATTCTTCTGGAAAAATACAATGGAAAGGTTCCCGATAATTACGAGGCTCTGGAGTCCCTGCCGGGAGTGGGACATAAAACTGCCGCCGTAGTCATGTCGCAGGCATTCGGGTTTCCAGCCTTTCCGGTTGATACCCATATACACAGACTTGCCTGGCGTTGGGGACTGAGTAGCGGAAAAAATGTAGTACAAACTGAACATGACCTTAAGGCGGTTTTCCCGGAAGAAAGCTGGAATAAACTTCACCTGCAAATCATCTACTTCGGAAGAGAGTATTGCCCGGCAAGAGGCCACAATGCTCAACTATGCCCCATTTGCAGCAAATACGGAATAAAAGAACTTTTCAAACATGCCTGAATACCTTCTCGAAGCTTGCGTGGAAACACTTGAACAGGCTATACTGGCTGAACAATGCGGAGCCCACAGAATTGAACTTTGCGACAGATTGGATTTAGGGGGAATCACCCCTTCCGAAGAACTCATCCGTTCCTGTTTGAAGAATTTGTCCATACCGATAATTGTTATGATTAGGCCGAGGAGAGGTGATTTTACCTGCACGGCCGGAGAATTGGAGCAAATGAAAAACAGCATCACTTTTTGCAAAGAAGCTGGTGTACACGGAGTAGTCTTTGGCATATTAAACAAAGAGGGTCAAATAGATATGGACCAGAACAGGGAGCTTGCAAAACATGCGGCACCACTACAGGTCACTTTTCATAAGGCCATTGACCAATTAAATGACCCTGTCGGAGGTGTAATTCAAATCCGGTCAATACCGCATTTTACAAGAATCCTCACATCGGGAGGTGCCAGTACAGCTTTGGAAGGCCAGGGAGTTATCAGAAAAATGATCGAAGCAGGCGGGAATCATCTGACCATGGTTGCTGCCGGAAAGATTACCAAGGAAAATCTGGCCGAAGTGCAAAAGGCCACCGGCGCAGTTGAATTACACGGTAAAAGGATAGTTTTTTAAGACTTTCTATGCTCACCATAAGATGGGAAGTTTCTGTCTCTGTCAGCAATTGAAACGAATTCGAAATCTATGCCCCAGTCAATATTCAGAATCGGGCAATCCGGCCTTATACCACCCTCGTGCTCCTTTGAGTAAAAATTATCACATTTATAGGCAAAAACTGCCGTTTCCGTGAGCACCAGGTATCCGTGGGCAAAACCTTTAGGGATAAACATCTGCAGCTTGTTTTTGGCGCTCAGAATATGACTATACCATTTCCCAAATGTCGCAGAATCCTCACGAATATCCACTACCACATCGAGGACTTCTCCCTGAAGAACACGAACCAACTTGGTTTGCATCATGGGCTCCACCTGATAATGTAATCCCCGTAATACACCTTTCTGGGAATAAGCCTGATTGTCCTGTACGAAATGCACCTCAATACCCGCTTCTGCAAAAGTTCTTTCATTGAAACTTTCGTAAAAATACCCCCTTACATCTTCGAAAACCCTGGGCTCGAAAAGCACTAATCCTTCAAATTCAGTTTTTGTGAATGGCATATTTTGTGGTTTGACGGTGCAACGGTGCAACGGTGCAACGGTATAACGGTGCAACGGTATAACGGTATAACGGTTTTTTGTTTTAGCCAACGGCCAACGGCCAACCCCAAAGGTAATGCCAACTGCCAACAGCTTTACTTCTCTCTGAAAAATATGGTAATGGGTACGCCGGAGAAATTGAAATGTTGCCTCAGACGGTTTTCCAGAAAGTTTTTGTAGCTGTCTTTTACGTGTTTTGGGTGATTGCAGTAAAATACAAATGCTGGATAGGCAAGGGGCAACTGCATGATGTACTTGATGTTTATAAACCTGCCGCGATGAGACGGTGGTGGAGTGCGCTGAATTTCGGGTAGTATGGCTTCATTAAGTTCCGATGTCTTAATTCTCCTCGTTTTGTTATCATAAACCTCCAGCGCCAACTCCACAGCTTTAAATATCCGTTGTTTGTCATGAACAGAGATGAACAGGACCGGGACATCATTGAATGGCGCCAGCCTTTCTTTGATAGCCTGCTCAAAATCCCGGGCTGTATTGGTTTCCTTTTCAATGAGATCCCATTTGTTCACCAAAATGACTACGCCCTTATGCCTTTTAATCAGCAGACGATAGATGCTCAGGTCCTGCTGCTCAACTCCAACCTGGGCATCGAGCATCAGAATACTCACATCAGCTTCTTCAATGGCTGAAATGGCCCGCATCACAGAATAGAACTCCAGGTTTTCGTGGACTTTGGATTTCTTCCTGATGCCGGCTGTGTCGATGATGAGGAATTCCTTACCGAATTTGGAATAAGTGGAGTGGATGGTGTCTCTGGTTGTGCCTGCTATTTCTGTAACTACATTGCGCTCTTCACCGAGAAGGGCGTTCACAAGGGAAGATTTACCAACATTGGGTTGACCAATGATGGCAAATTTTGGCAGGTCTGTCTTGATGATGGGCTCATCGGTGATGTACTCGGTAAGTGCATCGAGCATTTCACCGGTACCACTGCTGGTCAGGGAGGAGACGAAAAACGTCTCTTCGAAACCAAGGCTGTAAAACTCATTGGCCTCTAAAAAACGCTCATTATTGTCAACCTTATTGACAACCAGTATCACCGGTTTATTCGAGCGCCGAAGCATATTGGCCACATCCTCATCGAGGTCCGTAATACCGGTCATCACATCTACAACGAACAATATTACGGTAGCTTCCTCTATAGCAATTTTCACCTGAGACCTGATGGCTGACTCAAATACGTCATCAGATGAACCGACAAAACCGCCGGTATCCACCACCGTAAATTCCTTTCCGTTCCAGTGACTGGTACCATATTGCCTGTCTCGTGTGACACCACTGGTATCGTCCACAATTGCCACCCTTCCACCAATCAGGCGGTTGAACAGAGTGGATTTACCAACATTCGGACGACCTATTATTGCTACTATGTTTCCCATTATTTTTTTAACTATGAGATATGAGATATGAGATATGAGATATGAGATGGAAATTCTTGAGTGAATAGGGAGTTTTTCTGAAAATACGTAGTTCCATAAAAAATAACAGACGGTTCCCTCATTCATAGTTCATAGTTCATATCTCATATCTCATATCTCATATCTCATATCTCATATCTCATATCTCATATCTCATAGTTCATATCTCATAATTCTACTCATATCCAAATTTCTTCAACAGACGTTCATTATCGCGCCAGTTATCTCTAACCTTGACGTGGATTTCCAAAAACACTTTGCTTTCCAGCCAGATTTCCAGCGATTTGCGCGCAAAAGTACCCAGACGTTTGATAGCTGAACCGTTTTTTCCAAGAATTATCTTTTTCTGTGATTCCCGTGCCACGTACAGTAAGGTTTGAATTCTAACCAGAGGACTGCCATCATTAGTTTCGGTTTCTTTAAATGATTCAACATCTACCTGGACGGAATACGGAATTTCCTGTTCATACAGTTCCAGAATTTTTTCGCGGATAATTTCAGACACAAAAAACCTTTCCGGACGGTCAGTAAGTTGATCTTTGGGATAGTATTCGGGGCCATCGGGAAGATAATTCTTCACTGATTTCAACAATTCCGCTGTGTTAAGCTTTTGCAAAGCAGAAATGGGAAAACTCTCCGAAAATGTAATCTGTGCATTCCACCATTTCAGTTTTTCGAGGACTTTATCCGGAGTAACCGTATCTATTTTATTTAAAACCAGAAATATCGGAATCTTAAGGTTTTTCAATTGCTGAATCAATTGGTCTTCCGGAGCATAATTCTCCCCAATTTCCGTGACAAACAAAATGATATCTGCATCTTCAAAAGCAGAAAATGCGAAACGGTTCATCGCCTCCTGCATCTTGTAGGCAGGGTCGCGTATGATACCGGGCGTATCGGAAAAAACCATTTGGAAATCATCCCCACTCAAAAGACCAATTATCCTATGGCGGGTAGTTTGGGGTTTTGCCGTGATAATAGACATACGCTCACCAACCAAGGCATTCATGAGGGTACTTTTGCCTACATTGGGGCGACCAATGATGTTGACGAATCCCGATTTATGCATGATTTACTTTTTGCTTTTGCCTCCTGTTTTTGATTTAACTTCCTTTTTAAAGGTTGGTGAAATTGAGATGTTTGCAGGTTCTAAAATCACAGTGGCCAAAGGCGGTAATGTTATTTCAATAGAAAATTCAAAACCGTGTTTTGGTTCTTCAGCCGAATGAATAAGTTCATTGTTAAGGTGGTTTTGCCCTCCGTAAAGCTCATTATCACTATTTAGGACTTCTTTCCAGTTGGTGCTGAAAGGCACTCCAAAACTGTAATTCTCCCTAAGAACCGGCGTGAAATTGCAGGCAACAACTACGACATCCTTCGGCTCTTTTCCCTTGCGAATGAAGGTAAGCACACTGTTCATATAATCGGCATGTTCAATCCATTGGAAACCTTTTTCCTCAAACTGCAAGTCATACAGCGCTTTGGAATTGCGATAATATAGATTCAAATCTTTTACCCAATTCTGCAGACCTTTATGATATGCATATTCAGTCAACCACCATTCCAGACCCCGCTCAATATTCCATTCGCTGGTTTGCCCAAATTCTCCTCCCATGAACAACAGTTGCGTGCCGGGGTGGGTCCACATATAACCGTATAACAAGCGCAAACCGGCAAAACGTTGGTGCTCCGTTCCCGGCATTCTGTCAATGAGTGGCCCTTTTCCATGTACCACTTCATCGTGAGAAAGAGGAAGCATAAATTTCTCAGTAAAGGCATAGATAAGACTAAAGGTCAGCTCATGGTGATGGTGTTTTCGGTGCAGTGGATTCTCCTTGCAATAACGAAGGATATCGTGCATCCAGCCCATCATCCATTTCTGGTCAAACCCAAGTCCACCCTCGCTGACGGGTTTAGATACACCTGCCCATGCTGTGCTTTCTTCGGCAATGGTTATGACATCCGGGAAATCACTGTGGATTATCTCATTGAACTCTTTCAGAAACTCAATGGCTTCGATATTTTCTTTACCACCAAACTGATTATGCAGCCACTCTCCTTCTTTTCTGGAATAATCGAGATACAACATGGATGCAACGGCATCCACCCTTAATCCATCAGCATGGTATTTATCCAGCCAGAACAGGGCATTGGAAATGAGAAAACTGCGAACTTCCCAACGACCATAATTAAATACCGCACTTTTCCAGTCGGGATGAAACCCTTTGCGAGGATCTGCATGATCGTACAGATGAGTGCCATCAAAGTCAGCCAAGCCATGTGCATCATAAGGGAAGTGTGAAGGCACCCAATCCAGAATCACCCCAATGTCAGCCTGATGGAAGGCATCCACGAGGTACATGAAATCTTCCGGTTGTCCGAAACGGCTGGTTGGTGCAAAATATCCCGTAATCTGATAACCCCATGATGGGAAATAGGGATGCTCCATAACAGGCATCATCTCCACATGAGTAAAACCCATTTCCGCAACATAGGATACCATTTCATCCGCCATTTCGCGGTAGCTCAGTGACTTGCTTCCTTTTGATTTCTTTAACCAGGTACCCAAATGGACTTCATATACCGAATAGGGTTTGGCCAATCCAGCATGCTGTTTTCGCTTATGCAACCAAGCCTCATCTTTCCATTCATAATAAGGATCCCAGACTATAGAAGCTGTATTTGGCGGAATCTCCCAAAAATTGGCAAAGGGGTCACCTTTTGCCAATCTGCGGCCATCACGGGCCAGAATACTGTATTTATATAAGGTACCCTTTCCAACACCTGGAATAAATCCTTCCCATATACCCGATTCATCGGGTCGAAGTTTAAGGGGATGAGAATGATCGTTCCAGAAATTAAAGTTACCCACTACCGATACTTCAATGGCATTCGGCGCCCAAACGGCAAAAAATGTACCCCACTCTCCCTTCAACTGAATGGGATGGCTTCCCAGTTTCTTGTACAACTGGTAGTGTTTCCCCATTCGAATCAAATAAATGTCGTATTCAGTCAGAAGGGTATAAGGTTCTACCTTTTTCATTTTGTGGTATTATAACTCCGGCAGGTAAACTGTTTGAAAAGAATTAAAGTCAGATTTATGATGCACGGAAGCGCAAAGGTAAACAATAGGCTCCAATAGCCTCAGGTGAGCTTTTCTTAAATAAAATCAAAATAAATTATTGTCATTCTGTTTCAGGCAGCTAATTCCAAGGATTTTTCCCATGTGTTTTGAACCGATACATAGCTTACTATAAGGCAAAAAACTTCAGGTAGATAATTTACTCAATTGAAGATGGTGTTTATTTTTTATTCAGCAAATTTTTTAAGGATAATCCGCTATTTTCAAACTTATTTCTACATTTGCTTTAAGTCCTACCAATAATTGAGTAGTTTTATTGCTCAAAATTTAAACATGATTGAGACCCTGATATCCTCTAAAACCCGCATCAAGCTGTTGTTGAAGTTCTTTTTGAACAGCAACACCACAGCATATTTGCGGAGTTTGGAAGGGGAATTCGGGGAATCCTCCAACGCCATTCGCCTTGAGTTAAACCGGCTGGAAGAAGCGGGTATGTTGTCTTCTTACCTCGAAGGCAACAAAAAGATGTTCAAGGCCAACACAACACATCCGCTGTTCAACGAGGTTCACAACATCCTACTCAAAACTTTTGGGATTGATCAAATCATTGAAAATGTGATTGAAAACCTTGGAGCAATCAAAAAAGTATTCCTGGTTGGAGATTTTGCCAAAGGCATGGACAGTCCGGTCATAGATCTCATTTTCATTGGCGACATAGATAGAAATTACCTGACAAAACTGGCGGAAAAAGTAGAAAGACTCATCAGCAGGAAATTGCGGTATTTGATTTATCGCTTTGATGAATTTGAGCGCTTAAAATCTACGGGCCACTATGAAGAGGCCTTGCTTTTATGGTCCGAAGAAAGTTGAAGAAATATGCATGATGTCACCATCATAGGCGCAGGTATAGTTGGTCTGGCAACGGCCTATCAACTGCAACAAAAGAAGAAAGGCATTACTGTTACAGTCCTCGATAAGGAAAAACAGGTAGCTGAACATCAGACCGGACACAACAGCGGTGTCATTCATTCCGGGATTTATTACAAACCCGGAAGTCTGAAGGCGCTGAACTGCAAAAAAGGTTATGCTCAACTGCTAACCTTTTGCAAAGAGCACAATATCCAACATGAAATCTGCGGCAAGGTCATCGTCGCTACTAAAGAAGCAGAAAGAGGCCTGCTGGATCAGATTCATAAAAGAGGCATAGAAAACGGATTGACAGGGCTTAAAAAGTTGAGCTCTGAAGAATTGAAAGAAAGAGAACCACACACCGCTGGAATTGAGGCTGTTTTAGTACCACAGGCTGGCATCATCAATTACCGTAGGGTGGCTGAAAAGTACCGCGAACTCATTGAAAATAATGGAGGAAAAGTGCTAACCGGACAAAAGGTGGTTGATGTGGCTTCCCAAAATGGGCTGGTGACGGCAATAACGGAAAAGCAGGAATTTCAATCCCATCTGCTTATCAATTGTGCAGGATTATACGCCGACAAGATTGCCAGGAAGTGCGGGCAACAAGTTGATGCTCAGATTCTACCCTTTCGTGGAGAATATTATGTCCTGGCAAAGGAAAAGCAGCATTTGGTGAATCATCTGATTTACCCAGTTCCGAATCCGGCATTTCCGTTTCTTGGCGTGCATTACACCCGCATGATTGAAGGTGGAATCGAAGCCGGACCCAATGCCGTATTGGCTTTCAGAAGAGAAGGTTACAGCCGGTGGGATTTCCATTTGGGAGAGTTTGCAGAGATTCTCAGCTTCCGGGGATTTCGAAAGCTCGCCTCAAAATACTGGCGGCTTGAACTGGATGAATTACATCGATCTTTCAGTAAGGCGGCTTATGTAAAAGCCTTGCAACACCTGATACCTGAAGTAGGCTATGATGACCTTAAAAGAGGAGGTTCAGGTGTCAGAGCACAGGCAGTCGATAAAAACGGAAATACCGTTGACGATTTTATGATTCTTGAAAACCACACTTTTATCAATGTAATCAATGCACCGTCGCCGGCGGCTACAGCTTCCCTGTCCATTGGGGAAACAATAGCAGAGATTGCTTTGAAAAAGCTCTAATACCAATGAACCATGCACAGAGAACTGGTTTCAAAAGACAAAAAAATATCTGTTATTGGGTTGGGTTACGTTGGCCTGCCCCTGGCATTGATTTTTGCCAAAAAGTACTCCGTCATCGGTTTCGACATCAATGCCGAAAGAGTCGAGTTGATGAAAAACGGCATCGACCCTTCCAAAGAGCTCGAATCTGAAGCCTTTGAAAATTGCGATATTGAATTTACTGCTGATCCGGAGCAACTCAGGAAAGCCCATTTCCATATTGTGGCTGTTCCGACTCCGGTTGATTCTGCGAAGGTGCCTGATCTGGTTCCGGTTTTAAGTGCTTCCCGCACTGTTGGAAAAATCCTCAAAAAGGGTGATTACGTTGTGTATGAGTCCACCGTCTACCCTGGATGTACTGAGGAGGATTGTCTGCCGATACTGGAAGCTCTTTCCGGCCTTAAATGTGGGAAAGATTTTAAGTTAGGCTACTCCCCAGAGCGCATCAACCCCGGCGATAAAGAACACACCATAGAGAAAATACTGAAAATTGTTTCCGGCTACGACGAAGAATCAACCAAAGAATTAGAAGCCATCTATGGCTCAGTGATAGAAGCTGGAATATTCAAGGCTTCCAACATTCGCGTGGCCGAAGCCGCCAAGGTTATTGAAAACACGCAAAGGGACATCAATATTTCCCTGATGAATGAGTTGTCCATCATCTTCGATATGATGAACATCGATACCAAGGAAGTACTGGAAGCAGCCGGCACCAAGTGGAACTTCCTGAAGTTTGTACCGGGTTTGGTAGGTGGACACTGCATTGGCGTGGACCCCTATTATCTCGTGCATAAATCACGTCAGTTAGGCTATGAGCCTAAAGTCATACTGAGTGGACGGTCCATTAACGACGGCATGCCCGCACATATCGCCAAGAGATTGGTGCAAAAGCTGATTAAGCGCGGTAAGAGTCCACAGACCTGCAAAGTACTGGTCATGGGTGTAACCTTTAAGGAGAACGTAGCCGATATACGAAACTCGAAAGTTTCAGACCTGGTGCGGGAACTCATGCAGTACTCCATCAATGTGCACATGGTGGACCCGCATGCTTCTCCGAATGAATTTGCCCACGAATATAGTTTAACACTGATGGATACCCCTTCCAATTACTACGATGCTGTTATTGTGGCCGTCAACCATAAAGAATACACTAACCTGGACATGAATTATTTCAAATCCATCATGAATGAACACCCCATTTTACTGGACCTGAAGGCAATTTATAAGCCGGAGAAAGTGAAGGATAATGGATTGGCGTATTGGAGGCTGTGATAGGGATGAGGGATGAGGGATGGAGAATGGAGAAATGTAAGTGAAGAAACAAGAGTTAAGAGGCAAGAACGAAGGACGAACAACGAATCTAATGGCCGAGAGAGAGGAATATGAAAATCATCTGGACGAGAAAGAGCCGCGTTGGTTTGCAGTTTATACCCGGTCGAAGGGTGAGAAGGTGGTGAAAAGCCTGTTGGACAAAAAAAACATTCAGTGTTACCTGCCTTTACAAACGGTAACGAGGCGGTACACCCGAAAGATAAAAGTCTTGCATTTGCCCTTGATTCGATGTTACGTTTTCGTGAAAATCACTAAAGGGCAATACATACCGGTGCTGGAAACCGAAAATGTCGTAAAGTTTTTGAGGTTTTCGAAAAACCTGTTGGCCATACCGGAACATGAAATTAACATCATGAGGCGTGTTGTGGGAGAAGATGTAGAGTTGGAAGTGGAACCCATAAGTTTTCATAAAGGTGACCGGGTTGAAATCATTGGTGGAAAACTGACAGGTCTCCAGGGCACGCTGATCGAAAATGCAGGCAAGAAACAAATGGTCATAGAGCTTCAAAATGTGGGCTTTGTGCTGAAGATGACGGTGGATGCGAGTTTGTTGAGGAAAGTCTTTTGAATGAGGAACTGAGGATTTGAGTATTGGAAGATTTCTTGTCTCAATTCATCAATTACTCAAATCCTCAGTTCCTCAGTAAATATATGTTTATCAAAAACAGACCCGGTTATAATGCCCGGTCTCTCAAGTCGGTTCAAGTATATCTGATAAGCGCCATGCGACTTATGAGCGGCGAAGCCGTGCTTTTTTTCGAAGTCAACCCCAATCCCAACAGCCAACAGCCAACCCCGTGGGGGCAGGCAGCAAAATGCCAATAGCCAAATGCCAATAGCCAACCCCGTGGGGGCAGGCAGCCAAATGCCAATAGCCAAATGCCAACAGCCAACCCCGTGGGGGCAGGCAGCCAAATGCCAATAGCTAAATGCCAGCAAAAAGCATCCAGATGGTCGACCTTGCGGGTCAATATCTGAGGATAAAAGAAGAGATTGACGCTGCGGTTCTGGATTGCATTGCCTCCACGCAATATATTCAGGGGCCACAAGTGAAAGCTTTTCAGGAGGCATTGGAAACCTATCACGACGTCAAACACGTGATTCCCTGTGCCAATGGAACGGATGCCCTGCAGATTGCACTGATGGGATTGGGACTGAAACCCGGTGATGAGGTCATTGTGCCTACCTTCACTTATGTAGCAACCGCCGAAGTGATAGCCTTGTTGGGATTATCACCTGTCATGGTTGATGTAGATCCCGACACATTTAACATCACGGCTGACATCATCGAAAAAGCCATTACGCCAAAAACCAAGGCTGTAGTGCCCGTCCATCTTTTCGGGCAAAGTGCCGATATGGAACCGATATTGGAAATTGCACAAAAACATGAGCTTTTTGTAGTTGAGGACAACGCACAGGCTATTGGCGCAGAATACACTTTTCGCAATGGCTCTGTTCAAAAAACTGGCACAATGGGGCACATTGGCACCACCTCCTTTTTTCCCTCCAAAAACCTGGGATGTTTCGGTGACGGTGGTGCCATGATGACGAACAATGATGACTTAGCTGACAAGCTCAGGATGATTGCCAACCATGGCCAGAAAAAACGCTATTATCACGATGTCATCGGCGTCAATTCAAGACTTGATTCCATACAAGCAGCCATCCTTTCAGTCAAATTAAAATACCTGAATGAATACTGTGCGGCCAGACAGAAAGCAGCAGGTTATTACGATGGTGCATTTAAAGATATTAAGTGTTTGCAGATACCGGTCAGGCAACCCAATTCCACCCATGTTTTTCATCAATATACCTTACGGGTAAAGAATGGCAGTCGAGATGAATTAATTGAACACCTGAATTCCAATGGAATTCCCTGCGGAGTCTACTACCCTGTTCCTCTCTACAAACAAAATGCTTTTGCATCTTTTTATAAGGGTAAGGAACTTCCTGTCACTGAGCAATTATGTAAGGAAGTGATTTCGCTTCCCATACATACGGAGATGGATGAAGAGTTATTGCAGACCATTGTGGCTCAGGTAATTCAATTATAGCCGCGGTGTTTTTTACCACGGAGAACACGGTTTTTTACCACTGAGACACCGAGACACGGAGTTATCTCTGTGTTTCTAAGTGCTCTCGGTATCTCCGTGGTAAAAAACCGGTTCTCCGTGGTAAACCCTACTATGATGTATTTTGCTCACGACTCAGCCATCATCGACCCCGGCGCTCAAATCGGCGAAGGAACAAAAATATGGCACTTCAGTCATGTCATGGGAGGCGCTGTAATAGGAGAAAGATGCAGCCTTGGCCAGAACGTATATGTAGCCAATGAGGTCGTTTTGGGCAACAATGTAAAGGTTCAGAACAACGTGTCCATTTACGAGGGCGTGACTTGCGAGGACGATGTTTTCCTTGGACCTTCTATGGTTTTTACCAATGTGATGAATCCGAGAAGTGCAGTGAACAGGAAGAATGAATACATGAAAACGGTGGTTGGGAAAGGCGCTACCATTGGAGCCAATGCCACCATTATCTGTGGAAACAATATCGGTGCTTATGCCTTCATAGGTGCGGGTGCAGTGGTCAATAAAGACATTCCGCCTTATGCCTTAGTGGTTGGTAATCCCTGCCGAAGAGTGGGTTGGATGAGCCAACATGGTTTTCGCCTGCATTTTGATGAAAATGGAGAGGCGGTTTGTGAGGGGTCGGGAGTGAAGTATAGACTGGAGGGGGGAGTTGTTAGTTGCTTGCCCCGTTGGGGTTAGTTGTTAGTTGTTTGTTGTTTGTTGTTCGTTCCATATGGCAACATTAAAAAGCTTTAAAGAGTTAGAATGCTGGAAAGCCAGCAGGGAAGTTTTGAAATGGGTAAGGACCATCAGCACTAAATTCCCAAAAGAGGAAAATTTTGACTTAAAAGATAACATGAGACGCACTGCCAGGTCTGCCACCAGAAATATCGCAGAAGGATTCGGCAGACATCATCATAACGAAAACATTCAGTTTTGCAGAATAGCTCGAGGTTCTTTGTACGAGGTAATTGACGATACCATAACAGCTTATGAGGAGAAATATGTTACAACAGAACAATACCAATATGGGAGGGTATTAATCAATAAAGCAATTACACTTCTCAATGGATACATCAACTATTTAAGAAAACTATAGAATTGCCAACAACCAACGATAAACAAACAACCAACAACAATAAGCGCTTCGCGCTTATCGGAGCCGCAGGCTACATCGCTCCCCGGCATATGCGGGCCATTAAAGATACAGGCAATGACCTGGTTGCTGCTTTGGATACCAGTGACTCTGTGGGAGTTATCGACAGCTATTTCCCTAATGCTTCATTCTTTATTGAATTTGAGCGCTTCGACCGGCATATTGAAAAACTCAAAAGAAAAGGACAGCCCATAGATTATGTCAGTATTTGCTCACCCAATTACCTGCACGACGCACATATTCGTTTTGGCCTGAGGCAAGGAGCTGATGTGATCTGCGAAAAGCCATTGGTACTAAACCCCTGGAATCTGGAAGCCCTGAAAGAAGCAGAAGAAGAGACAGATAAGCGTATTTACACCATCCTGCAATTGCGCCTGCATTCTGCCCTCCTGGAATTGAAAGAAAAACTGGACAAGGAACCACACGATAAAGTTCACGATGTCAACCTGACTTATATCACTTCCCGCGGCTTATGGTATTACACCAGTTGGAAAGGCGACATTACCAAATCAGGAGGGATAGCCACGAACATTGGCGTACATTTTTATGATATGTTGACCTGGCTTTTTGGTAATGTGAAAGAAAATATAGTGCACGTACATACGCATGACCGTGCTGCCGGATTTCTGCAATTGGAAAGGGCAAGGGTTAAATGGTTCCTTAGCATTAACGACACAACCCTGCCACAGGATGTGCAAGCGCAAGGCAAACGTACCTATCGCTCCATAACCATCGATGGCAAGGAAATAGAATTCAGCGAGGGTTTCACTGATCTGCATACATACAGTTACGAAGCTATACTGAACGGCAAAGGTTTTCCCATTTCCGAAACAGCCACTGCCATTAAAATAGTCCACGAAATCCGGAATGCAACACCTGTCGGGCTTCATGGTGATTATCATGAACTGGCGGCTCTGCCTTTGGTAATGCATCCTTTTGCGGGGGGAGTCTGAATCGCGGATTTGTAGGATTATTGGATTACACGGATTAGCCGTGGGTGAAATGCACCAACTCAGCATAATAAATCAAAACAAAAGTGGCTGGAGAATTAAAGCATAGCGACATTACCCAGAAAATTATTGGCTGTGCTTTTGAAGTCCATAAGTTCCTGGGAAATGGTTTCCAGGAAGTCATATACCAAAGGGCATTGGCATATGAATTCAGACAAGCCGGGCTGAATTTCAGCAGAGAGATAGAGCAGGATATTTTCTACAAAGAACTTGAAGAGCCAATTGGCACCCGAAGAGCTGATTTTGTAGTCGAAGGGAAAATTCTGGTAGAAATAAAAGCGCTTTCCCGTTTTGAAGAGGTGCATTTAGCACAAGCTCTAAATTACCTGAAGGCCTACAAATTAGAAGTTGGTTTACTAATCAATTTTGGTTCAAAGAGCATGGAATTTAAGCGATTGGTCTTTACACCGAAGAACTGAATAATGCAGAGTCAATTCTCCACACAAGCAAATTTTTCTCATTAAATCAGTGAAATCCGGAAATCCATCAAATCCGCGATTCTGACATTTTAACGCAATGAACCTCCTCATCACCGGCACCGCAGGCTTTATAGGCTACCATCTGACGAACAGGTTGTTGGAAAGGGGTGATAGTGTAGTCGGTCTCGACAGCATCAATGATTATTATGCTGTCAATCTGAAATACAGGCGGTTGCAGGATGCGGGAATTTCAGTTGGCCTCCTACGAAGTGACAAATTGCAGTTGGCAGTGAACAGTCCTCAGCCTGCCCCTTTAGCCCTTCGGGCTTCGGGGTCTGCAGATCAAGGGGAAATTGATTATTGTGAGGCAGATTATTTTACAAGCAAGAAGTTCCCTAATTACCGTTTCATAAAAGCCAATCTGGAAGACAAAGAGGCAATTGACCGGATTTTCAGTGAAAACAAATTCGACACGGTGGTCAACCTTGCAGCACAGGCAGGAGTTAGGTATAGCCTCATTAATCCCAACGCGTACATTCAAAGCAATATAGTTGGCTTTGCCAACATATTGGAAGCTTGCCGTCACCACAGCGTCAAACATCTTGTTTATGCCAGCAGTTCGAGTGTTTACGGCCTTAATGAGGCTATGCCATTCAGCACCTCCGACAACGTGGACCACCCGGTATCCCTGTATGCCGCCAGCAAGAAAAGCAACGAACTGATGGCACACACTTACAGCCATTTGTTCGGATTGCCGACTACCGGATTGCGCTTTTTCACCGTTTACGGCCCGTGGGGAAGACCCGATATGGCACTTTTCCTTTTCACTAAAGCCATGCTGGAAAACAGGCCCATTGATGTGTACAACCACGGAAAGATGGTTCGCGATTTCACCTACATCGACGATATAGTGGAAGGAGTAATCAGAGTGATCGACCATCCGCCAAAAGGCAATAAGAACTGGAGCGGTAAATCGCCAGATCCCAGCACCTCCAAAGCACCCTATAAAGTGTACAACATCGGCAACAACAATCCCGTGCAATTGATGGACTTCATCAGCGCCATTGAAAAAGCCCTGGGAAAGAAAGCCGAAATAAATCTGATGCCCATACAGCCCGGTGATGTCCCGGCCACCTGCGCAAACGTCGATGATTTGGTGGAAGACCTTGGTTATAAACCCCAGACATCGGTGGAATATGGGATTAGGAAGTTTGTGGAATGGTATTCCAGGGATGAGGAATGAGGAATGAGGGATGAGATATGAGATATGAGATATGAGATATGAACTATGAATGATGAATGATGAACTATGAACTATTAGATATGAGATATGAATGTCCAATTAACCGATTAACCAATTAACCAACTAACCAAATATCTCAATCTCGGTTGCGGAGACAGATACCTCGACTCCTGGACGAATGTCGATTTCAGGAAAACAGGTCCTGGAGTTATCGTATACAATCTGCTGAAGGGCATACCCTACCCTGACGAAAGTTTTGATGCGGTTTACCACTCACACGTTCTGGAGCATTTCAGCAAGGGAGATGCAAAGCGTTTCATTTCGGAATGTTTCAGAGTCTTAAGAAAAGGTGGAATCATTAGAGTTGTCGTACCAGACCTTGAAATGATAGCCCGTGAGTATCTGCGCAACATGGAAAGAGGATTGTCCGGAGAAGCAGGTGCCGAAGCGGATTACGAATGGATAAAGCTGGAAATGTACGACCAGACAGTCCGCAACTTCAGTGGAGGAGATATGGAAACCTATTTACGCCAGCCTGTTTTACCCAATGAAGAATATGTGATGAGCAGAATTGGTGAAGAAGGAAAAATACTCAGGGAAATGTATCTCCATCCTTCAACCCGGAAACTCAAAAACAGAAATCTCAAGGAAAAACTGCTTCAACTTTTCTTTGCCATACCTTTTTTGAAGCGATATTTCATTGGACGTTTCCGCTTGCGTGGGCAAATCCACCAATGGATGTACGACCGCTACTGCCTCGCTAAACTACTAGAATCGGCGGGCTTTTCTGAAGCCAGGGTAATGACAGCCTTTGAGAGCCAAATTCCGGATTGGGCAAATTCTCATTCATTTCTCGATGTGGAAAACGGGAAAGTGCGTAAGCCGGATAGTATGTTTATGGAGGCTTTAAAACCAAGATTGAAAGAAGCTGTTTAATCCGGAATGAAATCATTGATCAATTCCATATTAAGAGCAAAAGGTTACAAACTGGTAAAAACCGACAAGTACGGCAATCCAGTGACACCGGACATTGTGGACGCTGAATTCCTGGAACTATATGAGTTATGTGCACCATATACCATGACCTCAGTGGAGAGATTATATGCCCTGTATCAGGGATGCAAATTTGTTCTCGACCAAAACATTCCTGGCGATTTTGTGGAATGTGGCGTGTGGCGCGGTGGCAGTTCCCTCTTGATGGCAAAAATGCTGGCCAATAGAGGCATCCAAAACCGAAAACTTTATCTGTACGATACTTTTGAAGGAATGTCCAATCCGGGCTGTGCGGATGTTGATTTGGAGGGAAAAAAGGCAAAGGACCTGATGGACGACAGCGAATCCGATAAAGAAGAATCGGTATGGTGCCTTGCCAGCCTTGAAGATGTCCAAAAAAATATGTCGCTTAGTGGTGTGCAAGCCGAAAACCTCGTTTACCAGAAAGGTAAAGTGGAGGACACGATTCCTGCACATATCCCTGAAAAGGAAATCGCATTGCTCCGATTGGACACCGACTGGTATGAATCCACCAAACACGAATTAGAGCACCTTTATCCCAAACTCTCCAAAGGCGGGGTGATGATATTGGATGACTACGGTCATTGGCAGGGTTGCAGGAAAGCGGTTGACGAATATTTCAAAACAAATGGCAACCCCATTTTACTCAACCGCATAGACTATACCGGCAGAATGGCAGTAAAAATACATTGAGTACAAACTGCTCATCATCACAGCCAGCCGACTGATTCATTGAAAATATTACTGGTCAACAAATCCTGGAAAGGCGGTGCGGCACGAGCCTGTTTGCGTTTGCACCTCGGGTTGCTCAGCCAGGGTGTGGACAGCAAATTGTTATTTTTGGACAAAGGACCTATTCAGGTTCCTGAAATTCATAGTTTTTACAGCAGCAAAAGCAGGTTGATCATTGCGAAGATTCAGCATCAGCTCTGGTATCAGCGTGTATGGAAGCGCCTTTTCACACCCAATGTTAACGAAGGTTTTCACCTTCCATACAGTGCGCACAAGTTGGAAAATCATCCCCTTACAAAATGGGCTGACCTCATCAACCTTCATTGGGTAACCGATTTCATAGACTACACCCGCTTTTTTACAAACATCACGAAACCCGTTGTTTGGACCCTGCACGATATGGAGGCCTTTAGCGGCGGTTACCATTACGAAATGGATTTCCCGCTGAAAGATTACCGCAAGACTATAGAGCGGAATCTCAAAGTGAAGCGATATGCCATGAGCAAGAAGCGCATTCATTTTACTGCGCCTTCCGTCTGGCTGAGCAACAAAGTAAAACAGGCCCCCTTTTTCTCGACGTTCCCGGCATCTACCATTCCCAATGGATTGGAGACTGACATATTTCGTCCTACAGATAAAACAGAGGCCCGAAAAGCCCTGAACATTCCCCACGACCGCAAAATATTGCTGTTTGTTGCGGAAAGCACTTCCAATAAAAGAAAAGGCATGCCGGTTTTGTTGGAAACCTTGAGTCAAAAATTACCGGCCAATCCGCTTTTGGTTACCATTGGCCAACCAATGAAGGCCGATATGAGCGGTTTGGACATACTGCAGTTGGGAAGTATTCATTCCGATTCCCAAATGGCTTTGGCTTATTCTGCTGCCGACCTGTTTATCATCCCCTCCATGGAAGATAATCTGCCTAACACCGTGATAGAGAGCCTGTCCTGTGGCACTCCGGTCATTGGCTTCAGGACGGGTGGAATCCCCGAAATGATAAAACAAGGCATCAACGGAATGCTTGCCGATGAAAAGACAGCCGCTTCTTTGAAAATAGCCATTGAGAAAGGACTGACCAGCGATTATAACGTTCAAACCATTCGACAAGACGCAGTAAGCAGATACGATTTAAAGGTACAGGCAAAAGCTTACTCCCGACTGTTTCAATCCATATTGAACTGATGAGTAATATGGCTTCCACTACTGTCAGTCAACCTTTGAAGACGCCCATACTTCTCCTGATATTCAACAGGCCGCATACGACCCGGCAGGTTTTTCAGAAAATCAGGGAGGTTAAACCTCAAAAGCTCTTCGTCGCAGCTGACGGGCCAAGACTATATGTCCCGGCTGATGAAAAAAATTGTGCAGAAACCAGAAGAATAGTCGGGGAAATAGACTGGGACTGCGAGGTCAAATACCTGTTCAGGAAGGAAAATCTGGGATGTGGCAAAGGTGTCAGCGCTGCCATTAACTGGTTTTTTGAACAGGTAGAAGAAGGTATTATTTTGGAGGACGACTGTCTGCCCGATGTTTCGTTTTTCAGGTTTTGCGGCGAATTACTGGAAAAATACAGGACTGATGACAGGGTCAAACACATTAGCGGGCATTCATTGTTGAACAAACCAGACGGTTATACAGCCTCCTACTTTTTCAGCCATTACTGTACCATTTGGGGCTGGGCGACGTGGAAAAGGGCCTGGAAATTATATCAATTCAATCTGGCAATAGCCGATATTGACCAACTAAAGGAGAAATACCTGCGTCAAAACAATCGCAGTCTGAATATAAACGCTCTCGAGTCCTATTTCAGAAAATCAATAAAGCAAAAGGTAGATACCTGGGATTATCAGTGGTTTTATACCGTGGTCAACAACATGGGTCTTGCTGCCATCCCCATTCAAAGCCTTGTAGAAAACATTGGCTTCGATGAATTTGCCACGCATACCAAAAAAAGAAAAAAACACCTGACGGTAAAGTCCCACTCAATAGGAAACTCCTTAATCCATCCCGAAAAAGTGGAAGTGGACGAAGATTTAAATCAAAAGATATCCGGCATTCTCTTCCCCGGTTTTTTCTGGAAAAAGTTCAGGGAAGTCAGGGATTTGGTTCTGGCCTTGATATCTTCCAATTAATATGCACATAGCCATACTGGAAATAGACCCTGTCGGCCACTACCCTCTTGTCGAGTCTATATCCAGGATATACAGTTCCGAAGCTGCAAACGAAGTCAGCATATTTACCAGAGAGCGGGGTTATCATGCTCTTGAAAACATTGCCTCCAACAATGTCCATTTGTTAATGGCAGATCTTTCAAAAGGCAGCGGTGCATTTTTTGAATCGATAACTGGCTTTGACAGGATTTTTATCCCTACGCTGGAACCCAATTCAAGGGCTGCTTTCAGGAGCCTGAAAGCCTTTTTGGCAACTGATTTTGGTTGCCCGGTTTATTTCTTTGTCCACCATATAGACTTCTGGTTCAGGCAGTCTGTAAAAGAAAATTTTGTTGGTCTTTTCTTCAGAAAGCCAGACATCAGGACCTTCCTGTACCGGCTGAAAGTCAATTTCATGTACCGCCCGATCCTTTTGAAAATACGGGACAAGATTATAGGAACAAATGGAAAGCTGGTGATACTGTCGGAAAACCTGAGACCCGAGCTTTCCAAATATGTTGCCCCGGAACATATTGAGGTTATACCCTTTTCGGTTTATGGGCCCGGTCTGAAAGATCTAAGTGTCCGGAATGAAAGAATACGAGTTTGTGTGCCGGGATTTTTATGTTCCCGCCGCAGAAATTACCGGTCTCTGCTGAAATTACTGGATGAAGATGCCACTGGTATTTTCCTGAAACATTTTTGCTGGAACTTCCTGGGAGGGAACGAGGGAACAGAAGACAGCCTGAAGCTTCTGCGTGAATTTGAAGAAAGAAAAAACAGCGGTTTTGACATCATTTATTACGATACACCACTGCTCAGCATGCAGGAATACGATGAGGAATTATCCAAAAGCGATATCATCCTTGGCAATATGAATATGGTCACCGGTGCCCTTACGCAATATGGCCACACCAATGAGACCGGAATAGTGTTTACCATGATCAAAGCAGGAAAGCCCGGAATTCTTCCTGAGGGCTACCCGCAAAGTGAAGAAATCAAACCTGCCGTGATGACATACCGGGATTTTCATGAACTGGGCAGATTGCTGAAGGAATTGCACAACAATCCCGAACTGTTGGACCTCTTAAAAGAAAACGCCATAAAGTTTGCAAATAGGTTCCATCCGGAGAAAATATATGCAAGGCTGGAAAAGCCAACACTCAGGTATGAATAGAATACATGGTTCCCAATTACCTTTAATTACATGAAGTGTAAAATTTGCCAGTCCGAATCCCATTTTTTATTTCCCGGAAGGATTTTAGGAGCCTATAACATCAGCTATTTTCAGTGCGAACAGTGCGGTTTTATCGAGACAGAATATCCATTTTGGCTAACAGAAGCCCTGGAGCATCCCATTTCCGATCTGGATACAGGGCTGGTTGACAGAAACAGATACTTATCGACCATTGTAGCCAACCTGCTGAAGCATTACTTTCCCGGAAATCAATTCCTCGACTTTGGTGGAGGTTATGGATTATTCACGAGGATGATGCGCGACAAGGGCTACAATTTTTACAGGTACGATCCTTTTTGTCCAAATATTTTCGCCAATCATTTTGACATCAGTGATTTGGAGGAATCTGCCAAGCAGAAGTATGCTGCTATTACTTCATTTGAGGTACTGGAGCATTTATCGGATCCTGTTGGTGTTCTGGCTGAAATATTTCAATACAGCGATACGCTGATTTGTACGACTGAATTGCAGCCAAAACGTTTGTTGCAAAAGCAGGAAGATTGGTGGTATTTTTTACCGGAGACGGGCCAGCATATCTCCCTTTACTCTCACGAGTCCATGCTTAGTATGGCTAATAGATTCCATAAACAATTCTACTCTGATGGAGTATCCATCCACATCTTTACAGATAAACATCTGAGAAACGACTTGCTGCGTCAGCCCTGGTATCAACGATTGATCAATAAGATGAGGCCCACCAAAAAAAGTCTGATTCAGGCTGATTATGAATTTGTTCGCAATAAACTGAATCAAAGAAGCCTGACGTCACCCTATTTTGCTCCAAAGGCTGATTTAGGAGGTTGAGGAGGTTGAGATTGTTTAGGGGTTTAGTCTCATAGTGATTGTATTAAGTATCAGTAATGCAAAAAGTTGGTAAGTTTTGGTTTCATACTGCCTCCTTACCCCAGAGGGCGAAACCTGCTTCCAACATGCTGCCCCTTTGGGCAACCGAAATAATATACTTCTGAGTTGACTTTTCAGCATTTACAATCCAAAGTGTCTGGCAGTTTAACAGTGAGTACTAATCCTGGATCCTCGAAGCCCTGTCATTTATGAAGGTATTGTACGACGATCAGGTATTCAGTTGGCAAAAAATTGGCGGCAGTTCCCGCTATTACGCAGAGCTGATCAGAAGGCTAAATCAAATGGAGGGTGTATCTGCCAGGGTATCCATACATTACTCCGATAATATTCATTTGAGT
>CAYRDX010000010.1:79333-83512 GCA_964423205.1 uncultured Saprospiraceae bacterium
AAAACTTCTGCTTTCCCGCTGAAAACTTTTCCCAGCAATCACCTCAGGCGTTGGGCTTTTAAAGGATCTAAGTTCCTAAACAGGCGTTATTCTGTAAAGAGCATTCAAGGGGGCGATTACGATATATTTCATGCCACAGAATACCACCCCTATTTTCTGCAATACAATAGAAAACCTGCGGCCGTTACGATTTTGGACATGATCCACGAGCGCTTCGCCGGCAGTTATTTCCATTCGGATGTCATTACAACCCAGCGAAAAAAACAAATTTGCCTGGCAGCAGATATCATCTTTGCGATATCGCAATCCACCAAAAATGATGTCATCGAATTCTTGGACATCGAAGCGGAAAAAATAGTGGTAACCCATTTAAGTGGTGCCAATGAACAAGGAAAAAACGCCAACTACAAGAGGATAACCGGCCTTCCGGAAGACTATATCCTGTTTGTCGGATACAGGAATGGATATAAAAACTTTGTCCGTTTTGTACAGGCCTTACAACCCCTTTTATCTGCCAACAAAGACCTTTACCTGTTATGCACGGGACCGGCTTTTACTCCTTCAGAACTCGAATTATTCATCAGTTTAAAACTATCCGGGCGGGTTCTCCATTATTTTGCAGTTGACGAGGAATTGTTTGCCTTGTACCATTTTGCCCAACTGTTTGTTTTTCCCAGTGAATACGAAGGCTTCGGGATTCCTGCCATTGAGGCGATGAGTGTGGGATGCCCAACCCTCTTATCCACCGGAGGTTCCTTACCCGAAATCGGTGCAGAGGCGGCAATGTACTTCAACCCCCAGGATCAGGAAGAGATGACTCACGTCATATCACGGGTCTTACATTCTGAATCCTTTCGTGAGGAAATGAAACAGAAAGGCCTGAACCGCGCTGCTGAATTTTCATGGGACAAAACGGTGGAGAAGACTTTGGAGGGATATAGGAGGCTTATGAGGGATGAGGGATGAGGGATGAACTATGAGTTATGAGTTATGAGTAATGAGTTATGAGTCAAGAACTATGAACTATGAATGAAGAGGGAAGATGGATGAATTTTTTAGCGTTTTGATTTATGTGAACGCGGATAACACGGATACAACTGATTTTGGCGGATTTTACTAAAAGTGACTTTCCGGAGCGGACTCAATATAGTTTTCTACATTTTTGGGGTTTAGGCAGGAAACTTGTCAACTAACTTTATGAGACCTCACCTCACCTAAACCCCGAACCCTAAACCCTATACCCCAAACCTTGTAACCAACACCGCAACACCGTGTCCGCAACACCACAACACCACAACACCGCAACACCATAACACCATTCAAAATACCCTTACAATACATATGAATAAACTCATCCTGATTTTTGCATTATTGACCTTTGGGTTATCCGGTTTAATTGCCCAAAACATCCCCCCTGCCCAACGAGCAATGGCCGTACAGGAACTGCAGAGAAGGGGCATAACGGAGGCCGAATTCCGGACCAAGATGAAACAAAAGGGTGTGGACATCGACAATGTCCGGCCTGAGCAGTTGCCGCAACTGGAACCGGTTATCAGGGAAGCCATTGCCGAGCTGGAACAGGAAAAAGCAGCTCAGAAAGCACAGCAGCAGCCGTCTCCAGCACAAACTGCCAAGGTTGAAACAGCACTACCTTCAGCACCACCAGTACAATTGGCACCCGAAGCAGCGGAGGTGGCGCGGCAGGCTACTACCGACATACGGCAGGCTGTAAAAGAAGGAGCTACCGTGGAAGAGGCCATTGGGGAAGAATTGGCTGAAGCGGCCAAGAAAGATGCCCCTGCAGCCACCATTTACGGTCAGGACATTTTTCGCAGGCAAAGCCTGCAGGTATATAAAACCGTGACAGACATCAAACCACCCGACAGTTATATCCTTGGGGAAGGTGATGAAATTTCAGTATCCATTTGGGGCGTTTCTTCTGCCGATTTCACCTATATCATCAACAAGGAGGGTTACATAGCACCTACCGGCATACCCCGCATTTTCCTGAAAGGTACCTCCTACGGGAAAGCAAGAGACCTGATACGCAGCCGCCTTGCCAATTACTACGTATTCAGGCCGGAGCAGTATGCTATGTCCGTCAAAGCTGCACGAATCGTCACTATCAACATTTTTGGCGAAGTATTCAATTACGGGTCCTACACTTTCTCCGCTGTAAATACCGCCTTTAACGCACTGGTGGCTGCGGGTGGACCTTCCGATATCGGATCGCTCAGAAATATTCAGCTCATCCGCGGCAGTAAGACCCGTAAAGTAGATGTTTACGAATTCCTCTTTGACCCCAAAGTGCAGTACGATTATTTCCTCGAAGAAAACGACATCCTTTTTGTTCCCGTAGCGGAGCGCATCGTCAGCATTGAAGGCGCCGTAAAGAGGCCATTCCGCTACGAGCTGACCAAAGGTGAAAACCTGAAAAAACTGTTGGAATATGCAGGTGGATTTAATACCATAGCCTACCAGGATTTCATTCAGATAGAGCGCATCTCCGGCAGTGAAAAAATACTGATAGACCTGAACTACAAAGACCTGCAAAGCGGCAATACTGACTACACCCTGCAAAACGGAGATATCGTGCGCATCAAAGTTATACCCGGCAAACTGGAGCAGTTCGTGGAAATAGACGGCGCTGTAGAATATCCCGGCCGATACGATCTCGAAGAAGGCATGCGTTTGAGTGATCTTTTGAAAAAGGGTATGCTGCTAAAGGAAAGCCGAAAAGATCTGGCCTTCCTGCTACGCACCAGACCTGACCAGACCATTGGCCTTTCACAACTTAACCTGAACAGTATACTGGAAAAAGCAGGTAGCGCGGAAGACCTTGCCCTGCAACCCAAAGACAAGATACTGACCTATACCCTGGAGCGTTTTATCGATAAATACAACATCACCTCCGTGGGTGAATTCCGACAGCCCGTCTCCCACCCTTTTGACCCCGAGGAGAGCATCAGAGTCCGCGACCTGATTTTGCTATCTGGAGGCTTAAAGCCGACAGCATCCAGATTTGGATACATCGTCAGAAGTAATGTCAACAATCCAAAGTTATTGGATTATATACAGATTGATTTGTTCAAAGCCATGGAAGAACCCAATGGCAGCCAGAATCAGGTTTTACAAGCCCTTGACCGTTTGGAAGCACTGGATGCCACCGTGTTTACGGATGAGGCCTTTGTGGAGGTGGAAGGTGCGGTAAGAAGTCCGGGAAGGTTTCAGTTAGGTGTCGGACTGACTCTCAAGGACGTGTTGACCCTTGCAGGAGGACTAAAACTGGAAGCTGCGGGCAACCGTGTGGATGTATTCAGGGTCATCATCAGGGATAATCAGCCCACGGAAATCAGCGTAGCCACACTGGAAGTGGATGACAACCTGAATGTAATAAGTGGAACGCTTACATTGCTTCCCTACGACCGGATCGTGGTAAGGACAGTTCCTGACTTTGAACTGAACCGGAGGGTAACATTGGAAGGAGAAGTCATGTACCCCGGGACCTATGTATTGATTAATAAGAATGAAAAACTGAGCAGCCTGATACGTAGGGCTGGTGGACTAACGTTGGAGGCTTTCCCTGAAGGTGCCAGTTTATACCGAGTTGGGGAAGGTTTGGGTACTGTGATTACCCGACTCGAAGAGGTATTAAAAAATGAAAACTCAAAATACAATTATATTCTAAAGACCGGGGATGTGCTTTCCATACCCAAAGCCAAGGAACTCGTCACCCTGAACCTCGGCGCCACCATGGCCTCCACCCTTTACCCTGAAAAAATGATCAGCGGTGGCCGCATCAGCGTGGCCTATACCGGGGCTCACCGTGCCAACTGGTACCTCAAGGAGTTTGCAGCCGGCATAGACCGCAAGGCAAGGGCACGCAAAAGCCTGATTTCCGTGGAACACCCCAATGGTGAAATCAAACGTACCAGCAACCTGCTCCTGTTCAAAGTCACCCCCAAGGTCAGGAAAGGTTCCATCATCTCGGTGGGCATCAAACCGGAAAAAGTGGATAAAAAGACCGGTGAGAAAAAGGAACGCGAACCTGTCGATGTGGAACGTGTCGTGACCAATGTAATGGCATTGGCAATAAGTGCGCTGACGGCATTGGTGCTGGCGAGGCAGTTGTGAGGGATGGTTAATTGGTTAATTGGTTAATTGGTTAGTTGGTTAGGG
>CAYRDX010000011.1:0-68114 GCA_964423205.1 uncultured Saprospiraceae bacterium
TTCCAATTTCCCCCGAGCACTCGGGGTCCAATTTCCAATTTCCAATTTCCTTTTTCCTTTTTACTTGTTCCTAAGGAAAACTTGGTGTTTTGACAAAAATACAAGACTTGAAGGGATAGGATGCCTTTGGTCTGCTTTTTTTGAAATATTGTGCTGAAATGGACTTTAGGGACGTTTAATCCCTTGAATACTCTCTCAACATGCGCACTACTTCATCACGTGAAGGAAGAATAATAAGGACTGTTCGTCTGTTTGATGCCCTGCCTTCCGGACTTTCATTGGATGCCCGGGGCTGGAACTCGCCTTTCCCGGAAGGGGTAATCTGACTTGGGTTTACTCCAAATTCATTGTATAGTGCTCTCGCAACCTGATTGGCCTTCAATACACTGTATTCCCAATTGTCCCGGAAATCACGTCCGCGGATATGGACATTATCGGTATGGCCCTCCACGCCGATGTTGAATTGCGGATTTTTGTTCAAGACTTCGGCTATCTTGCCGATTACAATAAGTGCATCTTTGCTGAACTCCGTTGTGGAAGGTTTGAAAATCAATTTATCCGACAAGATCACGCGTAAGCTTCCGTCTTTTACTTCCATTAATAGTTCAGTAGGAGGAATGGTTCTTAGTGCAGCTTGTATGGAGTCTGATAGAATCTTAAGGTCTCTTTCCTGTTTTTCGATAGCCCGGTTCAGGCTTAATATGAATTCCTGTTTTTCCGACACCTCTTCGCGTTTCTGCTGCAACATGACCTCGGCCATTTGCTGCTGAGAGAGGGACTTATTGATGAGGTTTTCTATTTCTTTTTCAAGGCTTTTAATCCTGGCTTCATGCTTGTCGTGGATAATGTACAAGGCCTTGTTTTCACCATTCTTTTCGGCAATTTCCAGGTCTTTTTGCGCGATTTCCCTGTTGAGGGCAATTATACGGGTATTCAGGATGGCAGCAGTGCTGTCTCTGTTGGCCACTTCGGCGAGAAACTTCTTTTTGCTGATGCAGGAAGATTGAGATAACGAAAAAATGAAGAATGAAATCAGAATGATAGTAAAACGAAACCCGGGCATAATAAACAAAATAATGTGCTGCCGGGGTCATGGCAACCGGCAGCACTGATGACTATTTTATATCAATGGTACAAACTCTACTTTATTCCAAACGGAAACTGGCAGCACCGAGTAAACCAACATCGGTGTAAACAGCCACACGGTAGTAACCTGAAGTCAGTTTATCTTCCAGTTCGTAGATGAAAGAAAGGCGCTGGTTTTCAGCGACGTTCACTTCCTGTTGTTTTACGGCAATGATGTCCATTGGAGCATCTGACAAAGTGATCTTTGCCTGAATGGGGTTTTCTGCCTGCACCGGCGTGCCTTTATCGTCAGTTATAACGAGATAAACCGGGCGAACTCCCCTGTATTCCTGCGCAACGCTCATAAGGTCGAAGCTTACCATTACCCTTCTGGCACGGCGGGCCTTGACAGTTGCCTTTGGCTTTTTCTTTTCAACTTCCACACGGAATGCACTTGCTTTGAAGTTGGCGAGAGTGAGCCGCTTTACTTCTTCCTGAATCGTCCGGTTCAGGTTTGCCAATGCCGTGTTTTCCGATTTCGCCTGCGCAAGGTCGGCAGTTAGCTGACCGGTAACTACCCGCAATGAGTCGTTTTCAGTCTGAAGGCGGTTGATTGATGATTGCAGGTCGGAGCGAACACCAATCAATTGCTGAATCTGAGTTTTCAGATTCTTGCTCTCGGTGGATGAAGTGGCCCTGATGCGTTTGATGAGTGCATCTTTTTCAGCAATCAGTTTTTGAGCACTTTCAACAGATCCCTGCAGTAATTCATTTTCATTTGCCAGGTTTGCGTATGCGTTTTGGAGGCTGTCAACCTCGAACTGCAATCCAGCCTTTAGTTCATCCAGTTGGCTTACTTGAGTTGTGAGCTGTTCGATTTCGGCTGCTTTGGTTTTGTTAGTGTTGTAGCCCCAAAACCCAACACCCAACAAGGCAAGGAGAAGGACAACTGTTAAAATAATTTGGCCTTGTTTAGAATTCATAATTGATAAAAATTTAAGTGATAATTATGTAAAAATCCTATTGACTTTTTCAGCGGTGTACTGTTGTAAAAGTAACAAAGCACATCCAGATCTGATGTCAAAGGTTAATTGACTTTTCTCAGAATTTCAGGGGATTTAAGATTTTACTATTGCCTTGAAATTCAAACGCTAAAAGAATGGATTTTCTTAAAGAGGTGATTAAAATGCTATTAAATCTGAATTAATACTAATAGACTATTTTAAAGCGTCGGTATAGGAAGCAGTAAGGGTTTACGCAGTTAAAAGTCCAGAAATCCTTCCAGTTGATCTTTGATGGCTTTGAGCGTCGAAACATCTGTTATTTTTCCATTTTCATCAACCAGATTTTCAATGGAAGAGATGGGTAATCTATTTGGATAAATGACTGTTCCTACATGATTCAAAATGCCGGTTAAATGCTCCAGTCCTCTCAGATTTCCAGCCCTGCCAGTGGCGATTCCAACCAGTGCAGCCTTTTTATCTTTAAAAGTAGCCTTGTATTTTCTAATGGAGCAGGCATCGATGAACAGCTTCAAAACACCGGGAAAACTACCGTTGTATTCAGGCACTACATAAATGAATTTCTCTGCAGGTATCAGGTAATTATCCTGAATTCGCTTAAGGCCTTTCACCATGGTTTCTTTTTCATACATGTCGGGATGAAACCAACTGTGCTCGATTTCTGAAAGGTCAATGAGATGTACTTCCTCTTCCGTGATCGACTTCAGGGTATTGTAGTAGTGAAGTGAAAATTGCCTTGCCTTGCTATTGGGTCGGTTGGTTCCTGAAATGATGGTAATCATTTTGTTAATTTACCGGGTAACAAGACATGTCCAGAATGGTTCATAGGTTTCATAATGCGGTAATCCTACCATTCCAGTCCGGGATAAGCCCTTTGGAGGAATTGCATTTCGGCGAGCATGTATCCCAAATGCTCTGTGTGGCGACCCTCCTTTCCACCTTGTTGCATGAAGACACCTTTTGGGATGACCAGATTAGCTTCCTTTAAGACTGTGGATATGCGGTTTTCAAAATCTTCACGCAGGTTTTCTGGATTAGGCCCGAGCTGATTATTGTGTACGAAAATCTCAAATTCCGCTGGAGTAGAAAACTCACCTATATAGGGCCAAAGTTGATTGACTGCGTCCTGTAACTTCTGATTACTTTCCTCTGTCCCATCCCCTAATCGCAACATCCATTCCCGGCTGAAACGCAAGTGGTAAGTGACCTCCTTTACGGATTTTCCTGCAAGCCCACTTAACCACTCATCCTTACTATGAATAAGCAGGTTGAAAAGTAAGTTGTTCCAATTATCTATGAAGAACTGTCTTGCCACCGTTACAGCGAAATCCCCTTTTGGCAATTCCACGATAAGCAGATTTCTAAAATGCCACACATCCCGTAGAAAAGCTATGTCATCCTCTGATTTTCCCTGTGCTTCGAGTAGAGCTATTTGTTGGTAGATGTTACGCGCCTGCCCAGTCAGGTCCAATGCGATATTGGTCAGGGCGAGGTCAGTTTCCATTTCTGGCCCGTGCCCACACCACTCGCTTAGCCTATGACCGAGAATCAGGGCATTGTCGCCCAAATGATACAGATACTTTATAAAATCAGGTGATGTTGTCATAGGTGAAATGAAATGTCATATATGAGAAAGCTCGTCGGGTAGGTCGTAAAATGTAGGGTGACGGTAAATCTTATCCTTGGCTGGTTCAAAAAACGGGTCGGAATCAGCCGGGTCGGAGGCAGTTATGTGTGAAGATTCAACCACCCAGATACTGACGCCTTCATTCCGGCGAGTATAAACATCCCGTGCATTTTCCAGCGCCATTTCGGCGTCCACAGCGTGGATGCTGCCAGCATGTTTGTGATACAAGCCGTTTTTGCTGCGTATAAAGACCTCCCACAATGGCCAGTCGTTTTTCATATTATTTTACAATTATTTTTAGCTGATACTCAGGCTACCTGTTGCCGTTTTTCCTGGGCCAATCTGTTTTTCTTCTTTTGGGCGTAAGAAAATGCAGCTTCGCGAACCCAGGCGCCATTTTCATGAGCGGCCTTGCGTGCATCCAATCGTTGTTTGTTACATGGACCATTTCCCTTCACAACATTCCAAAACTCCTCCCAATTGATTTCGCCGAAATCGTAGTGCCCTCTTTGTTCGTTCCACTTCAGATTTGGGTCAGGAATTTTAATACCCAGGATTTCAGCTTGTGGCACGGTAGTATCCACGAATTGCTGTCTCAATTCATCATTTGACTTTCGCTTTATCTTCCACTTCATGGATAGTTCGCTATTCGCTGATTCAGTATCCGGAGGGCCAAACATCATCAGCGATGGCCACCACCACCGATTCAAAGCATCCTGAGCTATATGCTTTTGCAATTCTGAGCCCCGGCAAAGGGTAAGCAAGATCTCATATCCCTGCCTTTGATGAAAGCTTTCCTCTTTGCAAATCCTAACCATAGCGCGTGCATAGGGCCCGTAGGATGTCCGGGTTAGCATGACCTGATTCATGATGGCTGCGCCATCTACCAGCCAACCAATAGCGCCAATGTCTGCCCATGAAAGGGTTGGGTAGTTGAAAATGCTGGAATATTTAGCCTTGCCACTGAGCAATTGTTCAACCAATTCATCGCGGCTTATGCCTAATGTTTCAGCGGCGCTGTAGAGATACAACCCATGTCCGGCTTCGTCCTGTACCTTCGCCAGCAAAATGAGCTTACGCCGAAGCGAGGGGGCCCGTGTAATCCAATTACCTTCAGGCAACATGCCAATGATTTCGGAGTGTGCGTGTTGGGATATCTGCCGGATTAAGGTTTTTCGGTAGGCATCCGGCATCCAGTCTTTAGGTTCAATTTTGATTTCAGCATCCACTCTTTCCTGAAATCGCGTTTCGAGGTGTATATCTTCCATAAGTCGAGGGTTGGGACGTGATTTTTGGTTTTTCAGGCAGGCAAATTTATGCTTTTTTGGTTTGATGCTTTCGATTTACACATAGTAGGATTTTTTCTGGAGCCTAAAGCATTAGCTTTCAGGTAAGTTTTATCATAGTTAAATTTCGATAGGTAATAAAAATATGCTTTATAAAATATTTACATCTCAGGAGAAGATCACTACATTTGTCCTTGTTCCGAGTAGAAATTCTGATTTAGGATTTCTGACTTAATTAAACGCTCAAATTTTCAACTTTTCAGGATGTTTATCAGCAACCCCGTAGTATGGGTTTTCGCTTATCGACATAAGTTGATTTTGGGTAAAAATAGCGCTCCAAATATCATTTAACAAATTAGTCTCTGCTCTTTGGCGAATTGAGCCAGCGCATAGGTTGCTTCCTGAGCAAAATTTTGGGCTCGTTCAAAACAGGTGAAGAGTGGCGACAAATCCATCACGAAGGCGTTAGTCCTGTAAATCTAAAATCATGAAATTACCAACCTCCCATGTCGAGTTAGTTAATCAGCTCGCAATCCGTCTCAGAGATTTAGGCATCATTCATCTTGATATGGATGAGCAAACTATGTCCAACCGCAGAACAATTAAAGTAAAAGGTAAGGAATTGCTGAATTATTCAAGTTGCAATTATGTTGGACTTGAAACGGATGCACGACTGAAAGAAGCTGCTATAAAAGCAGTCGAACAATATGGGGTACAGTTTTATACTGTACGGGCTTATTTGTCCCTGCACATGTATCAGGAGTTGGAAAGCATGATGGATGAAATTTTCGGCCATCCCACTGTAGTTATGCCTACAACAATGTTGGGGCATTTATCAGTTATACCAGTTGTAGTTGGAAGCCGGGACGCTGTAATACTGGACCATCAGGTACACACCAGTGTGCAGATGACAACAAAAATCCTCAAGGCCGGAGGTACGCATAATGAGATGATTCGGCATAACCGAATGGATTATCTGGAATCCAGAATTAAAAAACTCATTACTCAATACGATAAGGTTTGGTATCTAGCAGATGGAGTTTATTCCATGTACGGAAATACTGCTCCCATGGAAGAACTATATGAATTGATGAATCGATATGAGCAATTCTATGTTTACATCGACGATAGTCACGGCATGAGTTGGACTGGCAAACATGGCAACGGGGCAGTACTTTCAAGAATACCGTTCCATCCGCAAATGGTGCTGGTAACGAGTTTAGGTAAAGCCTTTGGGGCTTCAGGTGGAGTAGGTGTATTTTACGACAATACATTCAGAAATCTCGTTCGGAATTGTGGCAGCCCACTTATTTTCACTGGACCACTTCAACCAGCAACTTTGGGTGCGGCGGTGGCTTCAGCAAAAATCCACCTTTCAGATGACATCTACTTGCTTCAGTCTGATTTGGTGGAAAAAATCCGTTATTTCAAAAGAAGGGCAAAGGAATTGGAATTGCCTATTGTCAGTCAGGAGGAAACACCCATTCAGTTCCTGGGATGTGGTAAACTGGAGGTTGGGTTTGGATTAGTAAAAGCAATGATGGGTGATGGCATCTTCCCGAGCATTGCATGTTACCCGAGTGTACCATACAATAATACCGGTATTCGGTTCATGGTAACTGTTCATCATAGTTATGAAGACATTGACAGGTTGCTCGATTCTGTAGCTTTGAGAATGCCGCAATTGCTTGAAAAGGAGAATTTCACGTTTGACCAGATTCATAAAGCTTTCAATCTAGGCAGTTACGCAACTGAGATTATTTCGGTAACCTGATAAATTAATGGTATTTGGCAAAAATCTTGATGAATAGGGATTCTATAAAAAGATCTAATTCTTTTGAAGGCTCTATTCATCAAGATAAATTCCTTTCTGGATGAATGGCTCATCTCCGGCCATTTAAAAGATTCTCCCATAGACTTACGTAAAGCAAGGGTTCTTGTCTACCTTCATACGTTTCTATTCCTGATATCTTTAGCCTTTTATTTCTCCAACACAGGGAATTATCCGGGTGTCGCCAATCCGCAACTGGTTTCAGCTCTTCTTATCATTGTTGGTTTGACTCTTGTGTTCAAGTTTTTTGGAAACTTTAATTTATCTGGTAATCTACTGGCATTATTCTTTTTCCTTGTCCTTGCCGAAGCTGTTCCTTCAAGTGGGGGATTGTACTCTGATAACCTACTTTGGATGGTGGCTGCACCGCTTTTGGCTTTATTGTTTGCAAATCAATTATCAGGTTTTATATGGACAATAATATTGCTTCTTTATACAGTATATATGTTCATTCTTGAGGTGAATGCACCAGAGTCCTATAGGGTTCAGACCTATAACCTGGATGCCATGTATTTTCTGATTACTTATTCTGGTTTGTTTATCATAATCGTTGGTGTGGTACTGATTTTCGCTAGCGGTCAGGCTCTTATCATCAAAGCCCTCAACGAAAAGAAAGCCGAACTGGAACAACAAAAACTGGAGATTTCTCAAAAAGCTCATTCCCTGAAAGAAGCCCAAACTGCCTTGAAAGCCTCTAACCGGGAACTCGAACAATTCGCATACGCTGCTTCCCACGACCTGAAAGAACCACTTCGCATGATAGGCTCTTATACCCAGCTTATCAACCGTAAATTAAAAGACAGCCTTGACGACAAAACCGGCGAGTACATGAATTTTGTAACCAATGGGGTGGCAAGAATGGATAAATTGTTGATTGACCTTTTGGAATATTCACGGCTCGGACGCGGCAATACTCAGCCACGTGATACTGACCTCAATGAAATCATTTTTGTAGTTATCAATAACCTAATGGCTTCCATGAAGGAGACCAATACAGAAATCTATACCAACCATTTGCCATCTATAGTGGCTACTTCGACCGAAATGATGCAACTATTCCAGAATCTGGTTGCCAACTCCATTAAATTCCGCAGAAAAGGCGAAAAACCCGTCATTGAACTGATTCATAACATTTCCGGAAAAAACCATGTTTTTGTTTTTACCGATAATGGGATAGGCATTCCGGAAGAACATCGCGATACTGTGTTCAATATTTTCGAGCGCGTGCACGGACGTGAATATGAAGGAACGGGTATTGGACTAGCCACTTGTAAGAAAATAGTGATGAATCTTGGCGGAGAAATTAAAGTGGTTGAAGGCAATCAACCCGGTACAACTTTTAGATTTACCATTCCCTGCGCAAACTGAAACTATCCTTCCGTAAATTCCCTTATCACGACAGACTATCAATTGAATGGAATTCCTGACCTTTAACCCAGGGGTGATTGGTTCTGGCTTTTGACTGGTTTTTGATTGACGATATACGATTGACGAAATCAGATTTTTGATTTTCCGAGACGAAAACCGGCCGTGTGCGTCCCGGAAAATCAAATCCCGATAGCTATCGGGATACGTCTTATATCTTAAATCTGAAATCAAATAACCTTTAAAATTTAGAACCAATCAGCCCTGCCTTTAACCCCAGTCATCGGTGAACTTATAGCATAAAAGGACTATGGACAACGAACGAATCATCAGGGCAGTCAGGAATTTTTACAGAAGTGAATGGCATAGCGGGCTCTTTTTATTGATATGGGGATTCATTTCTCTTTTAAGCGGTGTCTTACTCCTCGTCTATTCCCAAAACGAGCTTTGGCAGGGATTTGCGGTTGGGGCAATAGTTCTTGCAGTGATTCAACTCATTGTTGCCAGTGTTGTCTTAAGACGTAAGTTTATCAGGTTTCGAAATTTCAGTCAGACTTTAAACGGGGCATGGATAATGGAAGAAAAAGAGCTTCTACAGCAAGTTTTGTACAATCATAAAAAGTCCAGAATTATCGAATCATTGCTCTTCTTCCTGGGTTTCTTGTTGATGATGATTGGTGCTTTTGGAGATGGAGGATATCACATGACGGGGAGTGGGATGGCCATTAGTCTGCAAAGTGGAGTTACTTTGGTTTTTTATCTCTTTGCTGACTTACGGGCAACCTTATACAATCACGAAATAAGCCGTTAATGCTCCATGGGAGTCAAAACCTTTTAACATCAAACTGCGAAAATCAACAACTTAATACCACCTAACTGGTTGTGTCCAGATTCAGCCCACTGTAATAGCCGGTGTCCACGTTCTTTATTGCCTTCACCTGATAGGTGATTTGACCGGTATGATAGGAAAAGTGTTCGATGACATGCACCACTATGCTGACACCGTTTTCTTCGAACCCTTGAACACTGTGTTGGGCAATTAAATCCTCTGGTTTCAGGTTGCCTAAGACCACCTCAACTTCCTCCTTTAAAACCTTGAGCTGATTCATTAATTCTACATGTGGAATAGGGCCTCTTTCATCAAACTCTGACTGCCTGATGCGCCTGTCAGGCAGTTTGCCCAATCCCGATAGTATCCATTGCCGGACATTACCACAGAGATGAAGAATAAGATTTCCAATGCTGTTGCTGCTTTCATTTGGCCTCAACCAAACCTCTTCATTTGTCAGCATGGAAAGGCATTTTTCTATTCTGGTATAACACTCCTCAAGAACCCTGCGTCTGAATTCTGTTATCAGTAAAGAGTGAAAATTTTCTTCCGTTTCTGTCATTTCCAGTTGTATTGAATTGTCTATCAGATTATTTCAAACCTATCCATGTTGGGTTTTAGGTTGAAAAATTCTATTTTGTTTCACCAACTTGTCGAACAATATTCCGGCATAGTCGGTAAAAGTATCATTGAACCTTAATTTTGGATAGGCTTGCAAAGTTTTTTGGATATTTAACCTTTGTAAAAATGAACGATCTTTTCAAAACAGCAACTGACGAGCTAAAAAATAAAGTCATGAGTGAATTCAAAGATGTAAAAAAAGAGCGCGATAAACACGCCGATACCATCATCCGCAACCATATTTTATTCAGTATGGGAGCCGGGGTTATCCCTGTCCCGGTAGTGGATATATTTGCTGTAAGTGCTTCGCAGCTGGATATGATCCGCCAACTCTGCAAAGTTTATGATATTGATTTTTCTGAAACCCAGGGCAAAGCCATCGTCAGTTCCCTCACGACAGCAACGTTGGCCAGGATAGGCGCAGGTTCATTGGCGAAATTGATTCCTGTGGTTGGGTCCTTCGTAGGCGGTGTTACCAATGCCATCCTCGCCGGTGCTTCAACCTATGCGTTGGGTCAGGTTTTCAAAATTCATTTTGAAACGGGAGGCACCATATTGGATTTTGATTCAGACCGTCTGAAAAAGCTTTATAAGGAGCAGTTTGAGAAGGGCAAAAAGGTAGCAGAAGAACTGCAACGGCAGAAACAGCAAAAAGCAAAAGCTGATGAAGAGGCCACAAAGTCAGAAAAGAAAGCTTCTCCAGAACCAGCAACAGCCGATGTGGTGAGCAAACTGAAAGAGCTTGCCGATCTTAAGAAAGAAGGTATTATAACAGAAGAAGAATTTGAGAGAATGAAGAAGAAAATAATGGAAGAATAGACTTAGTAATAAGGCAAAAGTAAAAAGGCAAAAGGCAAAAGGAAATTGGACCCCGAGTACTCGGGGGAAATTGGAAATACCGAGCCAACAGCCAAGAGCCAAATGCCAACAGCCAACAGCCAACTGATTTTCAAGTGGTTAAGAAAACAACTTAGCTACTTTATATTTGACTAAGAGCTTGTTTGGGATTTGACGTTTGAGCTAAAAACGAGAAATTTTTCGTCAGTTTTTCGGCTTTTTGAAGGAGAATAGTGGGGCTACTTGACTGAAAAAAGGTGGAAAAATGGCGAAAAAGAGCCGTTTTAAGCCAAATGATTAAATCCCAAACAAGCTCTAAATACTTACCAGGCATACCGGGCTGTAGGAGCAACCTCCTGCCCGGTAAATTCTCCTTTCATATACTTGTAATACCCCGTTACGGCAATCATTGCAGCATTGTCGGTGCAGAATTCAAACTTCGGAATATAAGTATTCCAGCCCTCTTTTTTGCCGGTTTTATCCAAAGCGTCCCTCAATCCTGAGTTTGCGGAAACACCACCTGCTATGGCAATTTCCCTGATTCCGGTCATTTTAGAGGCCTTTTTAAGTTTCTTTATCAAAATGCTTACGATTCTGCTCTGCAGGGATGAGCAAATATCTTCGAGATTGTTTTGAATGAAAGAAGAATCCTCTTTCATTTTGTCTTGCAAGAAATAGAGGACTGAAGTTTTCAATCCACTGAAGCTAAAGTCCAATCCGGCAATTTGTGGTTCAGGAAAATCAAAAACCGGTTTTCCGGATTGTGCCAGTTTGTCAACTTCAGGACCTGCCGGGTAATCGAGGCCCAGCAATTTGCCGGTTTTGTCAAAAGCCTCTCCGGCAGCATCATCCAGTGTCGTTCCCAAGACCTCCATGTCGAGAAAGTCCCTGACGAGCACTATTTGAGTATGACCTCCTGAAACAGTAAGACACAAAAAGGGAAATGAAGGCTTAGGGTCTTCTGCAAAATGAGCCAGCACATGGGCTTGCATATGGTGAACTTCAATCAAAGGAATACTGAGGCTTAAGGCAAAAGCCTTTGAAAAAGATACACCTACAATGAGGGAACCAATTAATCCGGGCCCCCTTGTAAAGGCAACTGCGCTAATTTGCTCCTTTGAAATTCCAGCCTTTTTTAATGCCAGGTCAACAACAGGAATGATGCTCTCCTGATGAGCACGGGATGCCACTTCCGGAACTACCCCGCCATATTGAGCATGTACTTCCTGATTGGAAACACAATTGCTCAAAACGACACCATCACGGATGATTGCCGCTGATGTGTCGTCACATGAAGATTCTATTCCCAAAATAATAATGCTCACCCTTTCGTGCGATTGTGGATTGTATCCTTAAATTTAGGCCCGTTTTCAAAAGGCCCAATGCGGGGCAAAGTTATTCAGAGCAGACGGTAACAAAAAATTACCCTGTCCTCAAAATGCGTTTCATAGTAAAATCAAACAAAAGCAAAAATTCACATTTCAATGAATTCACTAAAAACGAATGCCAATGTGGCCGTGGCAGGCTCAGCAAAAGAATTCGGTGAGAATTGTATAATCTCAAACGGTACAGCAATCGAAGGGAAATTTTCGTCATCGGAGAATATCCGGCTCGATGGTTTTGTGAAAGGAGAAGTCTCTTGCTCAGCGCGTCTTGTAATGGGGGAAAATGGGAAAGTAGAAGGAAACATCACATCCAAAGAAGCCATTATAATGGGAAGAATAGAGGGTGATGTAAAGGTTGAAGGCAGCCTTCATCTTAAATCAACTGGCGTAATTAAAGGAGCAATTACTGCAAAATACATGATTGTAGAAGAAGGGGCTCAGTATTTTGGTGAGTGCAAAATTGGCAGCTGAAGCAATTCTTTTACACAACCATTTTATTTTGGGTTGCATCTGGCTTTTGTCGGGGTTTGATGAGAAAGTAATTTTGACATTTAGCGAACAAGCTTATCGTAAAAATTATCTTCACTTAGCTCATTAAATCTGCTGAATGATTAAAATTGCAATTCCAAAACTCCAGGGCACCAAAAAATTTTTATCATTGCATCAAATCAAATCGGAATGAAAAAAAGAGTAATCTTCAATTTGTTAATGTTCCTCATGATTGTCGTTCTGGGTTATGTGTTATATACACAGATTCAGGAACCCATTGCTTTTCAGCAGGAAAAGGAAAAGCGTGAGAGTGCAGTTATCCAGCAATTAATTCAAATCAGAAAAGCTCAGGAAGCCTATCGCGGTGTCACTGGCAATTTTGCTCCAAATTTTGATGTCCTGAAAAGTGGCCTCGAAAATGGAAAGTTTCGAATGATTCAGGTTTATGGCGACCCTGACGATCCAAACAATCAGGAAGCAATCAGATACGATACCAGCTATGCACCAGCGATAGACTCAATTGTTGCAATGGGCATTAAACTGGATGGTTTGGGCAAAGTACCTTATGGCGGTGGTGTCATTTTTGACATTTTTGCCGACACTACTACCTACCAAGCAGCTTTGGTTGAAGTTGTGGAAGTGGGAGTAGCTTATGAAAAGTTCATGGGTAAATTCGCCGACAAGAAATTCAGGAAATACGATGAACGATATGATCCTAAGAAGCGCATTAAGTTTGGCGACATCAACAAACCCATTTTAACCGGTTCCTGGGAGTGATATTCCATATTTTCGAATCAGACTTTAATAAGAAATTTTCTTCTGCTTATAAACTGTCCATCCTGGTCGGGATGGACAGTTTGGTTTATTTTGTCCATGACCCAAAAGCGAGAAAAGCCTTAACACTCCGGAGCTTCAGGTATCAACATGGAGACAGCAGTAAAAATGGCTTTGAGCGGGAATTGCTGCTGATTAAAGGAATGGATAACATAATTTCCCTCCCTTTCCAGGAAGTTCGAATCGTACTTCCGCATACCCCTTTTGTGTTGGTGCCCGCAAGATTGTTTTCGGAGGAACAGGCGGAAAAAAGCCTTTCTGAATTGACGTCTTTAAACAGCGGTTCTCCGGTTCTCACCCAGGAAATTGGGGCTTATTCTGCTCATGTTGTGTATCAGGGAAGAACGGACTACCATGAGGTTTTGCAAAGGTATTTCCCATCATGCAGGTTTATTCATCCTGTTACAGCTTTATTGGCCGCATATTCGGATTTGACAGCTAAAGATTCCGGCCATCATGCTTTTTTATATTACCGCGATAGCCGATTGACGATTGTAGTTACTGAAGGTAAGGAGCTATTACTGTGCAATACTTTCTCTTGCCAGTCTTCTGAAGATGTTTTATACCATACCAAGCTGGTTCTAAGTCAACTAAGGCTAGACTCAATATCTACGAAAGTTTCGCTGTCTGGTATGGTGGTGGAAAATTCAGATTTGCACAATTTGTTAAAGCGATTTTTTAGTAAGTTCCAATTTATTGACGATTTACCGTATCTCGAATTTGCCACAAAGTTTCATCAAGTTCCCAAGCACCTGTATTTCGATATATCAGCCACCAGTCTTCTGGATTAAGGCTTATAAAACTGGATACCTTCCATGCGCATCATTTCCGGAAAATTCAAAGGAAGGCGATTTAGCCCTCCTGCCGATAAATGGCCAACGCGACCTACTACTGATTTCGCCAAAGAAGGCTTATTCAATATATTAGAAAACAGGCTGGTGTTTAGTTCCCTTAAAGTGCTGGATTTGTTCGGAGGAACCGGAAGCCACAGTTACGAATTTGTATCGAGGGGCTGTGAGGATGTTACTTATGTGGACCAATTTCCAGCTTGTGTTCAGTTTGTACAAAAAACTACCAAAGCGCTTGGTATTGAAAACCAGATCAGAATCTTCAGGTCCGATGTTTTCCGGTTCATAGAACGGGATTTCAACAAGTACGATTACATTTTTGCTGGCCCGCCTTATGCACTGCCAACCATAGATACCATCCCCAATGTAATATTTGACAAAGGGCTCTTAAATCCAGGAGGATTATTGGTGCTTGAGCACAATCCCAATCACCAGTTTGAGGGTCATCCCCGGTTTTTAATGCAGCGCAACTACGGAACCACCATCTTCAGTTTTTTTGAAGAACCAGGCGACAACAGAGCCTGAAGTCAAAGTCAGAATTTCTTCCAAACCTCCCCTTTGGTCGTTAGGTATTCCTGCGCAATATCAACCATCATACATACATGAACGGGAAGAATGCCCAGTAAGCCTCCGATTTCAATTTTATCAAACAAGTCTTTGCTACAATTAACTACCCCATGTTCCTGAGATAAAGAGCGAACATAACTCGTGCTGTCAGGCATTTCCCATCCAGTTTCTGTCAACATTACCGGCAATCCGTAAATCTCATTTCCATTCCAGTTCATCCGGTCTTTTGATAAATGAATGCCTCCACCGAACACAATGACTTCAAGCCTGTCAGCGTGTTTTGCCACAACCGGGCAAACTAAACTTGTCGCTATATCTTCCATATTGCATGCACCAATCTGCACCTGCATCAAATCGTAAAAAGTGAAATTGCCCGGTCGGAGTTCATCTATTCCCGGCCAGGAGTCAGCAACTGAACAGGTCGGAGTATCGCCCGTAGAAAGTTGTAAATCTGGATAAAGGGAGCGGTAGCGTTCTTTTAGCTTGCGCAATCTTGCAGTGGAGTCTTCATGCACAGCCATAATTTCTTTGGCGCCTCTTGCCATATAACTATGCCCGGCATGAGCGAGAAAGCCTTTGAAACTAAGCAGAGTACTCGAGTTAATAATCTCCAAACAACTTTCAATTCCCTCGTCGTCCTCCGGCAGAAGCCCTGTGCGGTGAGTACCGACATCAATTTTGATGAAAACACCAACAGGTGATTTCAGATTTTTGACCAGCAACTCCAGACTAACTGCATTGACAGCCAACAGGTTGAGATGGATTTGTGAGGCTAGCTTGTTAATGGTAGCCATTTCCCTTGTATTCACAGGGAAAGCTACCGTAATATCCTTCCAGCCATCTTTTACAAAATACTCTGCCATGGAGAGAGAAGAGGCAGTCAATGCACTTACACCCAATTCCCTGAAGTAACGGCAAACGTGATGGCTTTGTGCAGTTTTTGCATGCGGACGGAGGCGAAGGTGCAGTTTATTGGCCTTTTGAACCATCCTGTCAATGTTGGTTTTGACTTTATTTACATCCAGTAAAATGGTGGGCACCTGTATTTGTGAGAGTTGCATAATGTTGGTTTTGAAATTCTTATAAAAAACTGACTCAGTAAAAAGGCAAAAGTAAAAAGGCAAAAGGCAAAAGGCAATTGGAAATTGGTCCCGAGCACTCGGGAGGAAATTGGAAATACCGAGCCAACAGCCAACAGCCAAATGCCAACAGCCAACAGCCAACAGCCAGCTGATTTTCAAGTGGTTATGAAAATAATTTGGCAACTTTATTTTTGACTCATTACTCAGAAGAGGCTTCCCTGTTCGCCAAAGCTTAAGGGATTTTCCAATTGGAGCAATTTTCGTTTGATGTCGAGGCCATAGAAATAGCCCTGTAAGTCACCGCTTTTGCCAATGACTCTGTGGCAGGGTACAACGATAGCCAATGGATTGTTCCGGTTGGCAAGTCCAACTGCCCTAACAGCGTCCGGATGACCAATTTTTTCCGCAATAGCAGAATAGGTAGTGGTATGGCCATAGGGGATTTTCAACAGCTCAGTCCAAACTTGTTTGTAAAAAACAGTGGCACCGGCAAAGTCGAGGTTAAGGTCAAATTCCCTTCTGTTGCCCTGAAAGTATTGTTTCAATTGGTGAACGGCTCCTTTGAGTAGCTCCGGTGCATCCGTATTCTCATCATGCAAATCCTTTACGAGAGAAATTTTGGAAATGCCAGATTCAGAGCCGGTGATTTCGAGACAACCAATTGGAGAATGATAGTGGGTTCTGGCCAGCATTTCAGTCAAATTTTAAAGATGCAAACCTGAAAGTACTACTCCTCTCTCCAAAAATGACCATTTCCCTTCGCCCTATTTGTTTACAAATTTTTGGCCTTGTTATGACTCCTGCATCGCGATTTGTTGCGAGGGGTACTGCACTCACTTTGCCTTCTTTTGACACCTCCGCCAATACGATTACAGACTCAGTGCCATTGTAGTTGTACATTCTGTTGGTCTTTCTGGTGGGGTCGTAATTGCGGGCGTTATCATTAAAAACAAAATAAAAACGGTCGGCACCAATAGCCATGGCATAGGATGAAAAGTAACCACCTTCATTCCGGGTTTCCTGCAACTTGGGAATACGTGAAGACCATTCAATTTCACCTGTTGGTTTGATATTCACAACGATAATGTCGTTGTAGTTGTAGTAATAATTTGTCTGGTAATATGGCCGGTAATACGAGTATGGATAATACCCGTAATAGGGATAGCCGCCGTAATAAGGATAATCTCTTGTAGTTTCCTGATAGATAAAAAACTGCTCTGCTACCAGTACCGCACCTCCGTCACTTCTCAATACCAGTTCATCTAATGAATAGTCGAAAAGCTCGGGTGCGCGTCGTCGGTCGTTGGCTAATTCCGCACTTCTGGCTCTTTCCTTGTTTTTGTCAGACAGGTGCTCTGTAAGAAATTCAAAGTCAAAGGGTTTGTGATTTCTGTTATTAAACTGGTGAGTTACGGGGTCGAGTCTGAAATAATAGATACCCTTGATGCTGTAGGTGCCCCTTTCGGAATAAAAGCCAGAGCACACCAGCTGCCCATCATCGGCGATTCGGAAGGTCATATCTGTGATGAACTTTCCATCGAGGTCGATTTGGTATTGTCTCGATTTTGTCCCCTTTTCAGTGTAAGCGAGAATGATGTACCGGTAGGTTGGACTGCCCCTGCGCCTCCACTTTGCCTCATCCTGATAAAGAACTCCCAATAAGAAAACATTGCCTTTGTTATCAACGCGGTATTCCTCCACAGTAAACTGATTGTCCGGATAAGGAAGTTCTATGTCTTTGGTCCAAATAGGATTGAAATCGCGGTCGAAAACATGAAAACCAAAGCGCTCAGGCTGTTTGCGGACGTAAGGCAATTCCGTGTATATCAGCAAGGTGGTGCTGTCTTTTGATAAATTGAAACCAAAGTTGCCTTTCACCTCCTTGTTCCTGGATTCGGTTTCGGCGATCATATCGAGGTCTTTGGATGGGGCTAAGGTGCGGGAGTTGATTTCCTGCTTGAACATGTAATTGCGTTTTTTTACAGCATTGTTAAATGAGGTGAGTAAATAGAGCTTCTTATCGAGAAATAATACCTGCTCAAAATCGCGCTGTTTGCCTTTGTATTTCAGTTCCAGTTCTTCCGTCTTTTGCATTTTCATGTCTCTGGAATAGTATTCCAGCCATGCCCTCTGTTTTGCAGAAGGATTCTGCAGGACTTTTTGCCGGAGGACATAAAATCCCGCCGGGGTTATGCCTACCAGATTGGTGACCATGGTATTGCTGGGGTCGCGGTAGTCTGGTCCCCAATCCAGTCTTGCACCAAGGTTAGGTTGAGCCAAAGCATTGGCAGCACCGATGAAAGTAAGCAGGGAGAAAATTGAAAAAAATCTGACTATTCTGGACATCATGTTCAATATTGTTTTATCAGTTATTCGCATCAAAGTTAGCATTGTCAATTAATTTGCGGACGGCTGCCTCGTCATCTTGACGACTTATGGTTGTTGATGTGTCGTTTTTGTGAACTGTAAAATATATACATTCGCCAATACAAGACGGACCTGAATTCGAAATTCAAATTGGACCAACTTTACTTGCAGATATATAACGCTAATGAGTGCCTAATAGATGGTAAACGTTCTGGTTTTATCAGAATCTTCACCCTGAATAACATGCTTTTTTAATACTGATTTTGAATGAAAGAAATACAAAGGATACTGAAGGCTTACAGTGAGATTGATTTCACCAAAACCAAAGCAGCTCTGATAACGGTTGTGGATGTGAAAGGCTCATCTTACCGGCGCGAAGGAGCCCGCATGCTAATCATGGATGACGGTAGGTGGGTTGGCGGGATCAGTGGCGGGTGCCTGGAGGGAGATGCCCTAAGAAGAGCTCATCAGGCAATTTTCAAAAAAAAGGCATCCAGATTCACTTACAATACCATGGACGATGACCCATTCCAGATAGGAGTAGGATTGGGTTGCAGGGGGGTAATTGATGTTTTTATCGAGCCATTGATACATGGAGACTCATTCAATCCTTTGGAACTGCTCAAGAAGGTTCAGGGCATCAATCAACATGCGGTGATGCTTACTATAACTGCCTCGGTTATTGGCAATCTCTTGAACAGGAGAATGCTGTATTTTGAAGACGGGACTCATGAAACTTTAATTGAAAAGCAGCCATTTATCGTCGCATTCCAAATGTTAGCAAAGAAAGCATTGGAGGATAAGAAGTCATTTTATCAAGCAGTCCAGGGGAAAGAATATGATGGTATGGAAGTAGCTGTTGAACTGTTGAAGCCACCCATTGAACTCTTTCTGTTTGGTCATCACTATGATGTGCTGCCATTATTGGAATTCGGCCATACGCTTGGCTGGAGGCTGAATGTTGTGGCCAATCCCAAGAATTTGCCAAAAGAAGTATTTGAAAAAGCCAAAGTGATAGCCAATTCTCCATTCCGGTCAGAAAGTGAAGCCCTACCTGTTCAGCTTCATGAATACACGGCTGTGATTCTCATGACGCATGATTATGCCACAGACTTTCAAGTCCTGAAAAGATTGGCAGAAATCAAAGTTCCCTATTTGGGGGTTTTAGGTCCCAAATCACGCACTGCCAATTTGCTGGAAGACTTAAAAAAAGAGGGAATTACTCTGCCAATGGAACCTGAATCAGCATTTTATGCACCAGTTGGCCTCGATATAGGAGCTACAAGCCCTGAAAGTATTGCCTTGTCAATAGCTGCGGAAATCCAGGCCCATTTTGGCAAGCGAAGCGGAGGGTTTTTGCGCAACCGGACTCAGCCAATTTACGATTCAAAACGATGAATAATGGCTACTGTGATGGAAAATGTTGCGCTGATTCTATTGGCTGCGGGACAATCCAAACGACTCGGCAAGCCAAAACAGTTATTGAAATGGAAGGGTAAAACACTTCTGGAGCATCTCATCGGCGCTGGAGCAAAAAGCAGGTGCAGTTCGTTGACAGTTGTTATTTCACCCAAACTTGATTTGCATGCAATCCGGCAAGATGAAATGCCTGTAAGAGTGGTGACCAATCCAAATCCGGAAGCCGGGATGGGGAATTCAATTGCGTTGGGGGTAGGAAATGTTATGGAATTGAAACCGCCACCAGATGCAATCATGATCATGTTAGTTGACCAACCTCTCGTTACCACCCATGCAATTAACAATATCATTGATGCCTGGAAAATTGCCGGGCAGCCCATCATCGCCTCGTCCTATGAGGATAATTTTGGCCCACCGGCACTTTTCGAAAAAAAGTATTTTCCTGAACTCCTCCTTTTGAAAGGCGATCAAGGTGCAAAGAGCATCATGCTTCGGAATAAAGAGTACCTGCATTTGATACCCTTTGTCGGTGGTTTAGTTGATGTGGATACACCGGAGGATTGGGAATCCTTTTTGAAAAATTTCAGTTAAATACCACCGTTATTATTTCCTGAAAATCAACCGGAGCACGCTCATTTCCCTTGTGGTGAACTTTTGCTCCATGTCGATAGAAACAAAGAACTACTTTTAGCGCACCAAATTATCATACCACTGAGTCGCCTGTATGGGAGTAGTCAAACGACAAGGCATCAAACAAAGCATAGTCACCTACATCGGGGTTTTGATAGGTATGGTCAATGTGCTCATCATTTACCCGGCCTGTCTGAAAGAACATGAATTGGGGATTATCACTTTCGTCCGGGAGACTGCCGTGATGCTTTCTGTGTTTGCCTTCCTCGGCTCCGATGGACTTATCATCCGCTTTTTTCCCCAGTTCAAAAGTAAGGATGGGAACCACCACGGATTCCTTTTTTTCTTGTTCTGCATTCTTGGTTTTGGCTGTTTACTCATGATGGGAGGATGGCTGCTTTTTAAGGACCGTATTTTAGCGGAATATGTCCTGAAACCCAACGCGGAACTATATCTGGAGTTCATACCTTTTATACTTCCTTTTGCTGTTTTTATCTCTCTTTCCACCTTACTGGCAGCTTACACTGCCAACTTCCAACGCATCGTTTTTCCGGCCATTTTTAATGAGTTTTATTATAAAATTGGGATTGCCATTCTTGTTCTTTCTTATTTCAATGGGTGGATAACTCTGGAAGATATTTTTTGGGGAAGTTTTGGAATTTATATCCTCATTTTCATCAGCTTGCTGCTGTATCTCTGCTGGCTGGGTGAGTTCAAATTAAAACCTGATACTTCGCTACTGAAAAAACCTCTGCTAAAAGAAATGGGTGAGTACCAGGCCTTTGGATTTGCCGGAACTTTTGGGGGTGCTTTCACCTCTGAGTTTCTCAGTGTCTTTTTGGTCGGCACACTGACCAACCTGACAAGCACAGGAATCTTTGCCATTGCCAATTTCATCAGCAATTTCATCGACATTCCCAGAAGAGCAATTGCGGGCATCGCCGCCCCACTCATTGCTGAGCATTGGAACAAAAAAGACCTGAGTTCCATTGCTGACATGTATCGGAAGTCTGCTTTGAACCAACAAATCGCCGGATGGTGGATGCTGCTGGCAGTCTGGATTTCTGTAGATGAAATATTCCGAATCATGCCCAATGGTGAACTGTACCAAAGTGGTAAATACGTCCTGTTGATTTTGGGCTTTTCAAGACTGATTAACATGTCCACAGGGCTCAACAATGAAATCATTGCATATTCCCATCACTATCGTTTCAATCTTATTTTCGCCTTGCTCACTGCCGTTGTACATACCTTGGGTAACTATTTCCTAATCAAGAAATACCAAATCATCGGTGCGGCAATAGCCTCGCTGATTACACAATCACTGATAAACCTGCTCCGCTTTTTATTGCTTAAAGCAAAGACCGGACTACAGCCCTTCGGGTGGGCCAATTTAGTGGTGATATTGGTGGGTGGTGTTGCTTATGGACTGACGATTCTTATTCCGAGAACTGGTTTGGCGTTGGGAGATGCTTTCATCCGGTCAGGGACACTTACCTTGTTGTTTGCATCTATAATTCTATTGTTCAAAGTTTCACCAGACATCAACCAATTGGCTGTGGCTGGATGGAGCAGATTGAGAAAGCTTCTGGGGCTATAAATGACATGTGCTTAATGATGTAAATTTGCCGCTCTCAAAATCTGGATTCAACAGAAAATGAATTTCGAATCAACATTAGCTTTTGCCAGAAAAATGGACGAAAAAGACCCACTGAGGGGGTTTCGTTCCCAATTTCTTATACCTGAGCAAGATGGAATACCGAAGATTTACTTCTGCGGTAACTCACTTGGTCTTCAACCGGTTTCAGCCGAAAAAGCCATCCAAACAGAGTTAAAACAATGGCGGGAGAAAGCAATAGATGGATTCTTTGAGGGTTCAAATCCATGGCTTTCCTACCACACTTATATACAAAAGCATTTAGCTGATATTGTCGGGGCAAATACGGAGGAAGTGGTAGCCATGAACACCCTCACGGTTAATCTGCATTTGTTGATGGTTTCCTTTTACAGGCCTTCCGGAAAACGCTTTAAAATACTGATGGAAGCAGGTGCCTTTCCTTCTGACCAATACGCTGTGGAAAGTCAGGTAAAATGGCATGGATATCTTCCCGCAGATGCCATTGTAGAAATTAGCCCAAGAGAGGGTGAGCATTTATTACACACCGAAGATATAGTTGCCGCCATTGAGAAGGAAGGAGATTCCCTTGCTATGGTACTGTTCAGTGGAGTACAATATTATACAGGTCAGTTTTTTGATTTGTCAACAATTACAGATGCAGCCCACAGGGCAGGGGCAAGGGCTGGTTTTGACCTCGCTCATGCCGTTGGCAATGTCCCACTTCATCTGCACGACTGGCAGGTTGACTTTGCCTGCTGGTGCAGTTATAAGTACCTCAATTCCGGGCCCGGTGGTCCGGGTGGTGTTTTTGTCCATGAAAATCATCATCAGAGTCCCGACCTTCCGCGTTTTGCAGGATGGTGGGGTCACAATGAAGAGGAAAGGTTTAAAATGGAAAAAGGCTTCAAGCCGATTATAGGAGCTGCAGGCTGGCAGGTCAGCACAGCTCAGATTCTGAGCCTTGCTCCACACAGGGCCAGTCTGGAGTTGTTTTCGCAAGCAGGATTGAGTGAACTTAGGGAAAAATCATTGTCACTTACAGGTTACCTGGAGTTTTTTCTGAATGCTTTGAGAGTGAAAGGCCACGAATTAGACATCATAACCTCAAATGTCCCCAATGAAAGGGGTTGCCAACTTTCGGTATTAACCGGGGCCAATGGGCGTAAGTTATTTGACTGGTTGACTGAAAACGGCGTTGTGGTGGATTGGAGGGAACCGAATGTAATCCGTATTGCACCAGTACCTTTGTACAACAGCTTTGAGGAAGTCTGGCAGTTTGCGGATATTCTCGCCCGTTTCGAAGGATAAAAGGGAAGTATTAATTATCGAAATTGAAACCAGGACTATGAATTTATTGCAGGAGATAAGCTTTTTAGTTCGTAAGGAAATCAAGCTTGAGTGGCGGCAAAAGTATGCTGTGAGTGGCATCCTGCTTTATGTACTGTCCACTGTTTTCATCGTTTATATATCGTTTCAGCAGGTTGGTACACAGCTTTGGAATGTTCTATTCTGGGTGATAATGCTTTTTGCATCGATAAATGCAGTCGTGAAAAGTTTTGTGCAGGAAAGCGGTCACCGGCAATTGTACTATTACCAGTTAGCCAGCCCGATACCGATGCTGCTGTCTAAAATGATATACAATGTGGGTCTGCTGCTTTTGCTGGCGATACTCACTTTTGCCGCCATGTCTTTCATTGCAGGCAACCCTGTTGAACATGCTATACAGTTTGCATTGGCACTTTTTCTGGGAGCTACCGGCTTTTCCATCACTTTTACATTTATTTCCGCTATTGCCGCCAAAGCTGATAATAGCAGTACCTTAATGGCTATACTCAGTTTTCCTGCCATCATACCCGTTTTGTTGGTTTTGGTTAATTTGTCGGCTCATGCCCTTGGCATTCTGCAAGGCAACGCTGTTAACCGGGATATTATGTTGCTGGCATCTATAGATCTAATTTTGGTAGCACTGTCGTTGGTATTGTTTCCTTACCTTTGGCGCGAGTGAGGGTTGTTTGAATAGTTTGCCCTTACGGGGTTTGAAGAGTTTGAAGAGTTTGTTGTGTTTGAAGTGTTCGATAGTGGAAGTTGACCGTGGAGTTGATTGCAGCCTCCTCTGTGCAGCTCCGTGAATTCTCTGAGCAACTCAGTGTAATGAAAGAATAAAACATCAAGAAACTTCAGAGCAACTGAATTAAAACAACAATTGGGAACACCTATTTGCCCTGCCATTTGAAACTGTCATTCATCAAATATTTTTATGTACATGAGTCCTGAAAAAACAGGTGGATTGCTTTTGCTTTTTACAAGAAATTGGTGGAAAGCACTGGGAGTATTAATAATTCTGTACACCTTCTACATGGGTTTACTGACACCTCTGAAACCTGGAATCACAGAGGTAACGCCCTCCACTGTTAAAGTTGGAGAAAGAGTCAGGATGATGGTAAAGGGATACAACTCCCATTTCTCAGAAAATATAAACACACTCAATGCCTGGCTAAAACTCGATGCGACTTATGCACTAAAGTCGAGCATGCTCGAAAACATTGACGATCAGAATTGTGCCGTTTATTTTGAAATTCCTGCTTACCTCCCTTACCAGGTAAGGGTCAAAGAAGCTACTTTGATTCTGGACAATGAAGGAGACGGCACCTCAGTTTATCCCGGTGCAGTCAGTATTGTCCAGGAAGTGAGCAGTGTTGAACAGGGAAAGGTACTTTGGCCAACTGACATCATCCGCAATCTGCACCATAAGGATGTCATCACTTTCCCTTTCCGCAATATTTTAGGTGAAACAATCCGCAACACCTTCTTTCATGTACCGCTGTGGTTTGCCATGTTCATATTGTTTATAACAGCACTTATTTTCTGCATCCGCTACCTAAGAAACTTTAATCCTGTGGACGATCAAAAAGCTGCAGCTTTTACCAGTGCAGGAATGCTGCTCGGTGTCCTTGGATTAATCACTGGAGCAATATGGGCGCGGTACACCTGGGGAGCCTTTTGGAGTTGGGATGTAAAGCAAAACATGACCGCAGTGGGATTGCTTATTTACGGAGCTTATTTTGTATTGCGCGCTTCTTTTGATGACCCTGAGCGCAAAGCACGCATCAGTGCCGTGTACAATATCTTTGCTTTTGCGACGCTTATCCCACTGCTGTATGTGATTCCAAAACTTACGGATAGCCTGCACCCCGGTGCAGGTGGGAATATTGCCTTTGGCAGCCAAGACCTCGACAACACCATGCGTTTGGTTTTCTATCCTGCAATCATTGGCTGGACCCTCATGGGAGCCTGGATAGCGCAAATGGTTTTCAGATTAAACAGACTGAGAGAGCATTTACTGGAAATGCATTGAATAAATTGAGCAACAATATTTTACTTGAATAGCCTTATCAATACATGAGGATTCAAAAAAAATACGACTTTTGCGCCCTCTTTTGACAAGGCATCAATTCTTTTTTCATGATGAACAAGGTCATAAGTAAAATTTTCATCGCAGCACTTCTCGCCACATTGCCATTGACTATGGTAACAGCCCAGTCTGACACAGATTTCATGCGAAGTATGGGTAAAATGTATGTTGTCGTGTCAGTTATTGCTGCCATCTTTATTGGTATCGTTGTTTTTATGGTGTATTTGGATAGGAGGCTCACCAAATTGGAGAACCAAATCAAAAATCATGAGTAGTACAAAGCAACCAGTCAGTTTTCATCAGAGTGTCGATAATTATTTTGAAAAAGCTGCACCGCATACTGGTTTAGACAGAGGCCTTCTCGACCAAATCAAGGCCTGCAGTGCCGTATATGCTATCAACTTCCCCGTTCGTCTTTTGAACAAGCAGACCGGTAAACTGGAAGTAAGAGTAGTTGAAGCTTACCGTGTGCAACACAGCCATCACCGCCTCCCGACAAAAGGTGGTATCCGTTACAGCCAGCATGTCAACCAGGGTGAAGTGCAGGCATTGGCGACCCTTATGTCGTACAAATGCGCCATCGTTGATGTGCCATTTGGAGGTGCCAAGGGTGGTGTGAAAATTAACCCCTGGGAACATACCACAGAAGAACTCGAACGCATCACTCGCCGCTATACTTATGAATTGGTTAGGCGCAATTTCATCGGTGCTTCCATCGACGTACCAGCGCCCGACTATGGTACAGGTCCACGTGAAATGGCCTGGATTTATGACACCTACCGCACACTTCGTGAAAACGAGTTGGATGCTGCAGGCTGTGTTACAGGTAAGCCAGTTTGCCAGTTTGGTATCAACGGCCGTAACGAAGCTACAGGTAGAGGTGTATTTTATGGACTTCGTGAAGCCTGTAATTACGAGGCTGACATGAAAAAGCTCGGTTTGGGCAAAGGTATTGGTGGCAAGACCATGATCATCCAGGGTTTGGGTAATGTTGGTTCTTTTACCGGTTCAATTTCGCAGGACGAAGGTGATGTCAAGATCATTGGTGTGGGTGAATACGAAGGTGCCATTTATAAAGAAGACGGTATCGACATCCACAAACTTCTCGAAATCAGAAAGGAGACCAAGTCAATCCTGAATTATCCCGGTGCTCAGATTTTCCCAAAAGAGGAGCGCTCCAAAATTCTGGAAATGCCCTGCGATATTCTGGTGCCCGCAGCTTTGGAGAATCAAATTACGTATGAAAATGTCGACAGGATTAAGGCCAAAATTATTGGAGAAGCTGCTAACGGTCCGATAACGTCAGATGCCGAAAAGATTCTCTTGAAGAAGGGAGTACTCATTGTCCCTGACTTGTACATCAACGCAGGTGGTGTGACAGTTTCCTATTTTGAGTGGTTGAAAAACCTGTCTCACATGCGTTTTGGCAGGATGGACAAACGTTTTCATCAGACTTCTATCGAAAATGTTCTGCATCTCATTGAAGATTCCACCAAGCATAAGATTGACATCAACAAATTCAACGACATTGCCAAAGGTGCGGATGAAATTGACCTGGTACGTTCCGGACTGGAAGAAACCATGATAACCTCCTACCTGGATATTCATGAAATTGCGCAGCAAAAATCTCTCGACTTGAGGACTGCAGCCTTCGTAAGTGCGGTACAGAAAATTGGAAATGACTACTTGTCTATGGGCATTTTCCCATAATCAGGAATATGTGAATCAATGTTTATTTCGAGGTTCAGAGCAGTCCTGTTCTGAACCTTTTTTTGGTTTGCCCCCCTAAAAAAGTTACTACTACAGGCAACCACCGAAATATTATTATCACCAATGCAGTTGTTGCCAAAAAGATACAGCTCGTTTTAAACCTTTCCGTTGAAGAGTAGTCCATGAAGCAACTAACTAAAATCGAATGAATGGAAAAAATTTACTCAACAGTGTTTACAGAATTGACATCCCTGCCTGAGAAATATTTTAATCAAAAATCCTAATTCTATCATGAGAACAATCAAATTGTTTGCTGCTCTGGCTTCGTTTAGCCTGCTTTTATTTACTTCTTGCGAAAAGGACAATGCCCTCACCACAGAGGAACAACTCGAAACCTCTGATGAAGTAGCAACTGCCGTTGACCTGGTTGAAGACGTTGAAGAACAGGTCGACCTTGCCGTTGAACTGCGTGGAGGCGACGGTGACGGATGCCCCACCATTACTGTGACACCTGACGACAAGACTTTCCCAAGAAAGGTGGTAATTGACTATGGCGATGGCTGCAAGGGTAAGAACGACCGTGTCAGGAAAGGAAAAATTGTTGTCACTCAATCAAAACCTATGAATGAAACAGGTGCCGTCAGAGAAGTTACTTACGTGAAGTTTTATATCGATGATGCCAAAATCGAAGGCTCCAGAAAAGTAACCAATCAGGGTAATCATACATTCAAACACGAGATTGTATCAAAAATAACATTCCCGGATGGTAAGGTAGTGGAAAGAAAAGCTACGCATACCTTCAAGCAGATAGCAGGTGCCGATACACCTAACATCCGTTTGGACGATGTCTTTGCCATCACTGGTGGTTCAAATGGTGTAAACCACAAGGGAACTTCATATTCTGTTGAAATTACTAAGGCATTGATTAAGAAAAGGGCATGCCCCTGGATCGTAGCCGGTGAGAAAGTGGTAACCATGGGCGACAGGACGATGACCATTAATTATGGTGATGGAGAATGCGACCGCAAAGCCACAGCAACCCTTCCAAGCGGCGAAACAAAAGAAATAAGATTGCACCGCTGGTGGTAATCAAAGTTCTGAGATTCTTTTAGATTTAATATCCTTAGAAAAAGAGGCTGTCCGATTGGGCAGCCTCTTCAGTTTACACGAAAGACCTTACTGACGGGAAATTTTAGCCCAGGCATCTTTCAGGGTGACTGTCCGGTTGAAAACCAACTTGTCTGAAGTTGAATCGGAATCGGGTGTGAAGTATCCCAACCTGATAAACTGGAAAGGCTCTCCTGCTTTGGCTGTAGCTAAACCCGGCTCCAGTTTGGCGTTTGGAATAACGACCAGTGAATCTGGATTCAGCAATTCTTTGAAATCGCGCTCTTCTTCAGTTGGGTCTTCCACCATTAGCAGTCGGTCATAAAGCCTGACCTCTGCGTCAATGGCATGGTTAGCCGATACCCAGTGTATCGTGGTTTTTGGTTTAAGACCTGATTTGTCTTCACCGCTTTTTGATTCCGGGAAATAGGTACAGCGAAGCTCTGTAACTTTTCCGCTGGCATCTTTTAATACCTCATCACATTGAATAATGTATGCGCTCTTCAGTCTTACCAATCCTCCCGGTGCCAGCCTGAAGAATTTTTTTGGTGGGTCCTCCATAAAGTCATCCTGTTCAATCCAAAGCTCGCGTGAAAACGGAATTACCCGGCTGCCACCTTCCGGATCTTCCGGATTGTTTTCAGTGGGCAGGTACTCCGTTTGTCCCTCCGGATAATTGTTTATAACGACTTTGAGCGGATCCAAAACCGCCATGGCCCGTGTTGCAATTTTATTCAAATCTTCACGCACACAGAATTCCAGCAAACCCACATCGATGATGTTTTCCCGCTTCGCAATGCCAACCCTTTTGGCAAATTCACGGATAGCTGCTGCCGTGAAACCACGCCTGCGCATTCCGGAAATGGTAGGCATACGTGGGTCGTCCCAGCCATTTACATAATCTTCATTCACCAGTTGAAGCAGCTTGCGCTTCGACATAACGGTGTAGTTCACGTTCAGGCGGGCAAACTCATATTGCTTACTGGGGAAAATGCCCAGGTTCTCAATGCACCAGTCGTACAACTCACGGTGTGACATGAACTCAAGTGTGCAAATAGAGTGCGTAATGCGTTCGATGCTGTCGCATTGCCCATGGGCCATGTCATACAAAGGGTAAATACACCAGTTATCACCAGTGCGGTGGTGATGGGCAAATTTAATGCGATACAACACAGGGTCTCTCATAATCATATTTGGCGAAGCCATATCAATTTTGGCACGCAGCACCCGTGAACCTTCCGGAAATTCGCCTTTCCTCATTTTCTCAAACAAGTCCAGGTTTTCTTCAACACTTCTCCTGCGGTAGGGGCTATCATTACCAGGCCTCGTGGGAGTACCTTTCATTTCAGCCATTTCCTCCGCCGTACTATCGTCGACGTAAGCTTTGCCTTTTTTGATAAGGTCAACAGCGTACTGATACAACTGCTCGAAATAGTCGGAAGCATATAGAATAGCATCAGGTTCGAAACCCAGCCAGCGCACATCGCCGATGATGCTGTCCACGTATTCGGTGTCTTCGGTGACCGGGTTGGTATCATCAAAGCGCAGATTGCATTTGCCATTGTATTTCTGGGCAAGGCCAAAGTTCAGACAAATTGACTTGGCATGACCGATATGTAAATAGCCATTAGGTTCAGGAGGGAACCGGGTATGAACCCTGCCTTCATGGGTTCCGGCTTTCAGGTCTTTTTCAATGATTTCTTCTATAAAATTCAGGGCTTCTTTCTCTATTGGCGCTGTGCTCATGTAAAAGTTTTTTGAATGCTGTGTCGAGGGGTTCAAAAGCAATGTAAGTCAGAATTTATGAACCGCAATAATGGTAGTCAAACGTTTACTTTTTTTGCAATGTTCGCTTTTAAGTGGAAGTCTTGACGTATAGGCAAAATTAAAGCCCGCAAATTTCTCAGAAAAAAGGAACTATAAATTCCTTTTCTCCAAAAAAAATGAGTTGATAATTGGCAATCTCAGATGTTTGAGAGACAGTATTGATAAGAAGCCTTGTTTAGGGTAATGTTAAAATGGAACTTTTTCCAACCAATATATCCATGAATTACGTCTGACTGACCAGATAAAATCATTTGCCTGGCTGCATATTTATCCGAAATTGCAGTTTAACTGAAAACATGTTATAATATGAATAAGCTGATAGTTCCATTACTTTTGATAGCTTCCACTCTTCTTTTTGTCCAATGTGAAAAAGAGAATGTTTCTCCTGATGCTGGGCCTACTGCCAGGTTCAGTTGCTCAGAGCATCCGGCAGTTTGTACACTGACTGCGGCTAATGGCAACTTTGCAATCGACCTGTTTAAAAAACTGCATTCTGAGGAACCCGATAATAATATTTTCATTTCTCCTTTCAGCATATCCACTGCACTTTCGATGACGGTAAACGGTGCAGCTAATAAGACCTACCAGGATATGATGCAAACCCTCCGGGTTGGCGGAATGAACCTGGACGAGGTCAACCAATCCTATCTGACCCTTTTGGAAACCCTTCCAAACCTGGACAGAAACACGAAACTGAAACTTGCCAATTCCATCTGGTATCAACTGGATTTCCCGGTACTTCAGACTTTCCTGAATATGGGAGCAAAATATTTTCTAAGCGAAATCCTGCCGGTTGACTTTAAGAAAACTGCCGTCGTTGGTCAAATCAATAGCTGGGTGAATGATAAAACGGAGGGTCTGATTAAAGAGGTCATCAATCAGATTGACCCGGCTACCAGACTCATGCTGATTAATGCCATTTATTTCAATGGAACCTGGAGAACAAAATTTGAGGCTAAGAATACCCAAAAAGCCAATTTCAATACTAACAAAGGAACAGTGCAGGTGGATATGATGCATATTCCCAAAGGTGTCTTTCCTTATTTCCAAAACGACCTGTTCCAGGCTATCGACCTGCCTTATGGCGATTCCATTTTCTCCATGACCATCCTGCTTCCAAGGGAGGGGAAATCTGTCGGAGATGTAATCAACGCGGTAAGTACCGAAAACTGGAACCAATGGCAGGGAGAATTTCGCACTCAGCAGGTTGAATTGTTCATGCCCAAATTCAAAATGAAATACGACAAGAAGCTGAAAACTACATTGACGGACATGGGTATGGGTCTTGCATTTTCAGACAATGCCGATTTCACAAAGATGGTGAACGGGGGCGGGGTGAAAATAGGGGAAGTGATTCACAAGGCTTTTGTGGAGGTCAATGAAAAAGGTACTGAAGCTGCTGCTGTTACGGTTGTGGTCATAGTAGTCACTTCTATCCCCCAGCATCCCGTTATCAATCTGAACAAACCTTTTGTCTTTGTTATCCGCGACAATAAAACCAACAGCCTGCTGTTCATGGGGAAGATGATGAATCCTTTAATGTAGTTTGAATTGTTTGAAAGTAGTTTGAGGAGTTAGAATTGTTTGGTTGCATGCAACTTAGCATATTGTTACACTGAGATTCGCTGAGAACACACTGAGGTTCGCAGAGGAATTCTAAGATTCAATCGTCGGCTGTAAAGTTTTTCAGGACGACACATCCCTCATCCCTCATCCCTCATTCTTCTAAAATTGTTCTCACAATACGCCTTCACAGAATTCTCCAACAATAAAGCGTAGTTAGGCTGGTCCTTCAAATGGGCAAAAGCCAGTTCGCGCTCCTTCTGGATTCGGCGGTACTCTTTGGAGTTTTCCTTTTTGAATAACTCGTAGTCGAATTTTGGCCTGACTTGTTTGGAACTGCTTTTCTTTTCAACAACGGGGGTAGCACTTGATAGGGGTTTCACTGGTTTTTCCAGTGGAATAGGAACGGGCTTATGTTTCTTCTCCGTCAGAAGGCTTTGCTGAAACTGCATTGATGTCATCCCCTTCGCTTTATTGCGATAATACCGTTCCGTCTCGGAAAGTTTCTTTTTCCTGTTGACTACCCGTTCGGTAAGGATAGCCAAAACACCAGGTGACTGGAATCGCCCGTTTTTTATCCATGAACCCAATGCTTTTATTTTGCCAGTTTGCGTTTGGGCATTGGTTTTACTTTCAAAAAAGTCAATCATGGCCTGAACCAGGAAATCTTCAAAACCGCGCAATTCTGAACCCACGATCTGCTTCGGCAACTCATCCAACACGAACTTTTCATCCAGACCGTAATCGATCAATTGGTTTGCTGCCCTGGACATGGCCTCAGGTAAAGAGCTGAGGGAGCTCGATTTGGGCGCAGTAAACTTCACGGGAAGCGGCTCTGCAGTCTGCGTCTCTTCTTTTTTGCGCTTTTTCTTTTCTGAAACGTGGAATTCAATCTGGCTGATCTGTCGTCCACTTTTTCCAAACTTGTAGTCAATCTTCAAGGGAGTATGGTCGTTGATTTCTTTTTTGGCTACATCCAGTACTTTCCTCCTGAAGTTCCTGAAGTCGGGGTATTTCTCATCTGTTCCCAACTGATGTTTCAGCGAGTCCAAACTAAAAGTGAAGTTTCCATGGCCTTTCTCGTCGAGGTTGGCGTACTGCCGGCAGAGCTGAAAAATGGCAATGGCGTATCCGCTTTTCAAACTTACCACATCTATCGATTCACTGCGGTTAATTTTTTCCTGAAACGACGACAGGTAGGAACTTATCAGAGGCGAGAAGCCAAATTCAATCATCAAATCTCCCTCAGAACTGGATTGGAACACATACCCTGAAATCCATTGAATCCGGCTGGTCAGCGCATTCGGTTCATCTGAAGTTGTGGTGAATTTGATTTGTTTGTTTAATAGTGCAGCCAGGAAATTATCCAGCTTTTGCAGGTTCAGTTCTGGTTTTTTCGAAGAAGTAAAATCCAGAACATACAGCAGTTCGACTGCAGGCAGCTCGCAGGTGCCCTGGTTTTTATTGCTTTGGAGCAACTGCGCCAAATGCACCAATAACTTCTGCTCTTTAGCACTGAGCCTGAACCGGGCATAATGGATGTAATCGTCCAGGAAACCGGCTGGCTGGTTTTTCTTTGATTTCATTTCTCTTTTTAAATAGGGTGGGCAAGGTAAAATTTGATGTGTACTTTTAGGTAGTGTTGGGTACACTTTTTTGGAAAAGACTGTTGCTAAAAACTATCCTGATTTCACTGAAGATCTTGTTTATATTTGCTAAGCCATCAATTTTTACGGTCCTTGGCATCAATTAAAACGCCACAAATTATTTTTAAGTAATGAGTCAAAAATAAAGTTGCCAAATTGTTTTCTTAACCACTTGAAAATCAGTTGGAAAACTTTTGCCTGCTTGCCCCTTTGGGGTTGCCTTTTTACTTTTGCCTTTTTTCTAAAACACCAAAATCCATTAATCATGAAAAACCTTCTTACCCTATTCCTGCTGATTACCCTGATAAGTTCATTGAGCAGCCAGACTATCATCAAAGGTAACATAACCTTGACTGAAGATTGGTCCGCAGAAATTTATCTTTTGGCCATTAAGGATTATAACTTTCTCCACACTTCCACCGACCTGAACAATATAGATTCGACTCAGGTCGATGAAGAAGGAAATTTCATTTTCGTTCTAAATTCCCTGCCGTGTCACAACTGCTTGTATCGAATAGATGTTAGACCAAAGGAATGGATTGGGCCATATCTGATGTTGGGTAATAACAGAGAAAATTTTGCCCTATTCGAACTGAAGGAAAACCAGGAACTGCACATCAAAGCAAATGCAGTCAACTTTAGCCAGTCTTTTCGAATAACAAATGATGCAGAAAACTGGAGTCATGTCAAACTGCGGGCCGTACAGGAACTATACTATTCCGCTGTTGAACTATTTTCAGAATTTCTAACAAACACAGAGAAATGGAAACATTTGAACCTTGACTCAATTAAACAAGTTGCTTTAACTTCGTTAGGTGCCGCCCAGGATGTTAGATATTCAAAAATGAGGAAACTCATCAATCAGTCTGAGAACATTTATGACAAGGTTTATGGTCTTCTATTGCTCGACAATATGATAAACGATATTGACTATTACGAAAGCGTACTGAAAGGCATGGCAGGGAAATTTGAGTATCATCCCTACTTTAAGCAATTAAAAGAAAATGTAAGAATTGCAAGAACCCTTGCGACAGGTAGCACCATCCCAAATTTGATTCTGCCAGATTCAAGCGGGCAGATGGTTGAATTATACAGTGCCGGGTCAAACCTGATACTGATCGATATCTGGAATTCCACGTGCGAGTTATGCAGACAGAATATCCGCCAATTTGTGAAACCACTGTACGAAAAATTTCGACACAAGGGTTTTGTGGTCTATAGTGTTTCCTTAGACGAAAACAGAGAGGAATGGATTAAAGCCATTAAAGAGGATGAAATGAACTGGATTAATGTTTTGAACGACTCTGGAGGTGAGTATGATGTGCGTAAAGTTTATAAAGTGAAAAGAGGACCTGTAGGTTACCTCTTTGATAATAAAGCGCAAAAGATCATAGCCAAAACCACATTAGACGGACTATTGTACTTTGTGGAGAACTATTACTCAGGAAATTAGTAAATGCCTTTCTTTATCTTCCAGATTTTCAGAGGTGACACCTTTCAAAAAGGTGTCTCCTCTCTCCACTAAAATTGAACTGAAACCATGAAAAGAATTTTCCTGCCTGCAATTGTGGTCTTGATTCTCATTCCGCAATCATTTTCACAGAAAGCCTATAACCCCAAACAGTCAGTCAAAGAAGCCCGCCAAATAGTGCAAAAAATGATGGCAGACCAGAAAATCCCCGGTTTGTCGGTCACCATTACCCATGCTGGCAAGATAGTCTGGTCGGAAGGATTCGGTTATGCAGACCTTGAAAACCGGGTGCCAGTAAAACCCAATCTCACCAAATTCAGAATCGGCAGCGTGTCGAAACCCATCACGGCAGCAGCCATGGCATTGTTGGTAGAGCAGGGCAAACTCGACCTCGATGCTCCGGTTCAGCAATATGTCCCTTATTTTCCACAGAAAGAATACCCCATCACTGTCCGACAAGTGGCAGGTCATATAGCTGGTATTCGCCACTACAGAGGCACGGAAATGCTGCTCGATAAACGCTTCAATTCAGTAAAAGAAAGCCTCTCCATTTTTGACAAAGACACCCTGATGTTCGAACCCGGAACCCGCTACATGTATTCCTCTTACGGCTGGAACCTGCTATCTGCTGTTGTGGAAGGTGCTTCGGGTGAAGAGTTTCTCTACTTCATGCAAAAGAATGTGTTCGATAAACTCGGCCTGACAAATACCACTCCTGACCATATTGACAGCCTCATCACCGGCAGAACCAGATATTACCAACTGGATACCAAAGGCAGGGTGGTGAACGCCACCTATGTCGATAACAGTTACAAATGGGCAGGAGGAGGCTTTATCTCCACTTCGGAGGATGTGGCAAAATTTGCCAACGCTTTCATGAAAGAGGGTTTTGTCAAACAATCGACCCTCGATGATTTTATCACCAGTCAAAAACTGAACAATGGAGAAGCAACAGGTTATGGAGTTGGCTGGGCAAGTGGCACCGACGTATGGAACCGCAGGTATTATGGCCATACAGGAGGCTCTGTTGGCGGAATTACCATGATGAGAATTTATCCTGCCGAACAGGTAGTCATTACCATTCTCACCAACTCTTCCAATGTCTCCAACGGGCAGCTAACCGCGCAGTTGGCCAGCCTGTTTATCGACCAACCCGCTCCTGAATTGAAACCCGCTCCGGAATTTGCTTCGGTAGTTTTGAGCCCCTGTTCTTCGGTTATCGAAAAAAGCAATATTGCCAGTAATACCCGCTATGATTTGGTCATTCGCAACCAGCGGAAGGAACGCATTCAGTTATTCGTGGTAAGTGAAGAAGGAGAGAGGGTTGAAGATTATTTTCTCAAACCCGGACAATACATCATTAAAAGAGAAAGGACCAATATCAGCTACCTGGTTACGGATAAAAAAGGGAAATGTATCGGGCAATTCCGTACAAGCGGCAGTGATGCCAATGCCTTTATTTACTGAGGCTGTGTCTTATGACAACACTTGATTATTGACATGACATTTTTAGCACAAAAACACAAAAGCACAAAATTTTTAAACCGCTTCGTGCTTCAGTGTTTTAATGGCAAAATAAATCACTGGCAGGTCAAATAAATATTGACTGATGTTATGCCCTGTTTTTGGAAAGTTGGCGCCTATGGAAAATAGATTACTTTTGCCCGAAATTCTGACTAAGTAATGAGTCAAAAATAAAATAGCCAATTTGTTTTCTTAACCACTTGAAAATCAGTTGGCTGTTGGCTGTTGGCTGTTGGCATTTGGCTCTTGGCTGTTGGCTCGGTATTTCCAATTTCCTCCCGAGTGCTCGGGACCAATTTCCTTTTGCCTTTTGCCTTTTGCCTTTTTACTTTTTACTTTTTACTTGTTACTAATAAGTTTTATGGAAAAAACTCACAAAATCATAATTGCCGGTGCCGGTGGAATTGCAGAGGCAGTTTCCATGATTATTTCCGAATGGAGCCAGGCTCCTCAGGAGTTGTTTGTTGGAGATTGCGTTTTAGAAAAAGCAGAAAAAGTTGCCCAATTGGTGCGTATCAACAGCTCCAAACAGGTGTCCGTTACTACCTATTATTTGCCGGGTTCTGGCTCAGACTCTGAGTTGGAGGAAATATTGAAGGCTGGAGATATTCTACTCGATTGCCTGCCAGGAAGTCAGGCTCCCCGTATTGCCAAATTTGCCCGTGATTTCAAACTGCACTACATCAACCTCACGGAATACGTCAATGAGACCAACGAAATCATGAAGATTGCCGAAGGCGCTGAAACCAGTTTCATCCTGCAAACTGGCTTAGCTCCCGGATTTATTAATCTGCTGGCTCATGGACTTTTCAAGGCTTTTACCCGCGATTACGGGGTGAGCAAAGTGGAAAGCGTGACCATGAAAGTGGGTGCACTACCCATCAATGCCTTGCCTCCCCATTACTATGGCTTTACCTGGAGTCCGGCTGGCGTGGCTACCGAATACCTGAAGGATACCGTTTGCATCAGGGATTATAAAAAAACCATACTTCCTGCATTATCAAACTTTGGCAAACTCTATATCCGTGGTGTGCCTTATGAGGAAAACCTGACCTCCGGTGGTGCGGCCGACTTGCCTGATGCTTTGGAGGGTAGGGTGGAGAGACTGGATTATAAAACCATTCGCCATCAGGGGCACTACAAGTGGGTGAATAAACAGATAAAAAAACTGAAGGAGGGTGACGATCGTCCTGCTGTTCTGCAGGAAATGATGGAAAAAAACATACCTCATCTGGAAGACGATCAGGTTATTGTTTTTGCTTCCGTAAAAGGCAAAGACAGCGGTGGAGTTCTGCGCCGCCTGGAAAAGACCTATCTCATCAGGCCACAGAAAGTAGGGAAAAGGCTGTTCCGTGCCATTCAGATCAGTACAGCTGCACCCATGGTTCAAGCTGCCAAGTTGTTGTTAGAGGGGAATATGAAAAAAGGGGTAATCCTGCAAAGCCAGATTGACCCGGAAAGTTTCCTGAACGGTCATTTCATAACCTCTGTCTACCAGGATTGAGTACGGCGGTTTTCCATTTCAAAAGCGAGATAAGAGGCTACATCGTCGGCAAAAGTGTTCATGCCAAAGCCGGCATCGTAGCCTGATTCTTTGGCCAACTCGTGCGTGATGCGCGGCCCGCCGCAGACCAGTATGACTTTGTGGCGGAGGTTTTCTGCTTCGAGCAGTTCCACCAATTCCACCATGTTTTTGATGTGCACGTCCTTTTGGGTTACAGTTTGCGAAACCAGCAGTGCGTCGGCATTCAGGTCTATGGCTTTTGCAATGAAATCCTCATTGCTCACCTGACTGCCGAGGTTGTACGCTTCGAACATCTCATAGCGCTCCAGTCCATAGTGCCCGGCAAAACCTTTCATGTTCATAATGGCATCGATGCCCACGGTATGGGCATCCGTACCGGTGCTTGCGCCGATGACAACGATAGGCCGGCCGATGTTTTCACGGATAAAGGCATCGGTTTCCTCCAGACTCATCGTGGTGGAATTCACTTTCGGCACCACGATGGAGGTCATATCCACCGAATGAACGCAGTCACCGTAACAGTTGAAAAATGTGAAGCCCTCCGATAATTCGTGATAATAGACGACCTGCGGATTTTCCAAACCCATTTTGCGGAGCAGTTGTTTGGCGGCTTCCACTGCTTCGTCACTGCAGGGCACAGGCAGGCTGAAACTCAGTTGCACCTTGCCGTCGTTCATAGTGTCGCCGTATGGCCTTAACTTTTTACGGTCTGATTTCAGAATCGCAATGTTGTTTGAACCGCTGCTCATTACATTGATTTATTTGCCTTTTCTTTTGATTTAAGATTTACGATTACCCCGAAACGGGACAGGCAATGATTTAAGATTTTTGATTGGGTGGCAATAATCTTCCTTTTTCTCTGCGAACCTCTGTGTAACTCTTAATCCCATTTCGCCGCCCGCTTCTCCAAAAAGGCAGCAATCCCCTCATTCGCATCGCGGGTATTCATCAATTTGTTCATATAAAGCTGTTCCAGCATTGGCAGGAATTTACCTACGATGTGATTGAATTTCATCCGTGAGGCAGATACCGCGTACCTGAGTGAAGAAGCGCTCTTTGGTAAAATGTGTTTTTCAATCCACTCCAAAGTGCCTTTGTCCAACTCCTCCCTGTTTTCAAAAATCTGACTGACCAAACCCAACGACTGTGCTGCTTCTGCGCTGATAGTCCTGCCGCTGATGAGTAATTCTGCCGCCCTGGCTTCGCCGATTTTTTCCTGTAAAATAATAGAAGCTGGTGGTGGAAATACTCCGAGTTGTATTTCGGGCTGTCCCATTTTGGCGGTTTTATCGGCAAACATCAGATTGCACACCATAGCCAGTTCAAAACCTCCGCCCAGGCATTGGCCAGATATCTTGGCGATTGCAGGAATGGATAAATCAAGGACACTGTAAAATAGCTGGTGGAAATTGCGCAGCATTTCGGCTGCAAATTCCTTTTGGTGCTCTTCAACGCTTGCTCCAAAGGAGAAGTGTTTACCGGCACCTTCGAGGGTGAAAACCTTTAATGATGGTTTGTTTCTGAATTCGTTGAAGACCTGTTGCAACTCAGCCATCATAATACTGTCGAGCACATTGCCTTTGCCATCATCGAGCATGATTCCGGCGGCGGCACCATCGTACAGGTATTCCAGTTTTATTTTTTGCATAGCTATTAAAGCTTTTTTTTTGCCACTAAAGCACTAAAACACGAATGGTTTAGTGATGAGTCAAAAATAAAGTAGCCAAATTATTTTCTTAACCACTTGAAAATCAGCTGGCTGTTGGCTGTTGGCATTTGGCTCTTGGCTGTTGGCATTTGGCTCTTGGCTGTTGGCTCGGTATTTCCAATTTCCCCCGAGTACTCGGGGTCCAATTTCCTTTTGCCTTTTGCCTTTTGCCTTTTTACTTTTACCTTTTTACTTTTGCCTTTTTACTTAGTCATTTGGTGCTTTTGTGTTTTCGTGGCAAACAATCTGAATCAACTCTTAAACTGTGGCGAAATAGCCTGATGCACTTCCTCATTCCACTCATGCCCATCTGCCAGCATTTGGCGGAGTTTGATGAAATCCACTTCACGGTTGTCTTTTGGGCCGTCATTAAAAGCGCGGAATCCGGCTTTTGCTTCAGTCATCATATTCAGAGCCAGCCATTCGCGGCTACTTTCTTTGTTTTTGTCCCAGTGTTCCAGTTTTTTCTTGCGCACCTCGGAAATGGTCTTGTTGCTACAATTCGGAAAGGTATAGATCAGTTTTCCAATCACCTCATCCACCTTGGCATCGAGCAGGCTTAGGTCCATTTCACCTTTTTCCATCATAGCTTTTCCAGCGGCTAATGCTTCTCCTTTCTTCATAGTTCCGTAAATGATTTTACCGTATTCATCTAACCAACGGTCAGTAACGACCAACGGATTGGCCACAAATTTTCCGTCAACCTTCAATGCAGGCACGATGTCCGTAATCAAGCCATACATGTAGGCCTGATGGGCCGTCCACGGTTCACAAAGAGTGAGCGAATTCATTGCCCTTTCGATACCCACGAATAAATGCAGGAAATCGGTTGCACCACCAATTGGAGCGCTGCCGTGTTTTGGACCGGCCTGACCAAAACGTGCGAGGTCGGTGGCTACTGTAAAATCGCAGGCCATTCCAATTTCCTGTCCACCTGCGATGCGCATGCCGTTTACCCGGCAAATCACCGGTTTTTCACAAAGCAGCAGTGCAGTGACCATGTCGTTGAACAGGCGCATGTACTGGCTGTATTCCTGTGGATTGCCGGAGTAGTATTCTGCGTATTCCTTTGTGTTTCCTCCGGTACAGAAGGCCTTATCACCCACGGCCGTAAACACAACGGCCACGACACTGCGGTCGTTTGAGGCTTCTCTCAAAGCAAGAATGACATCCTTCACGGCCTGAGTGGTATAGGAATTATATTGCTTTGGATTATTCAGCCAAATCCAGGCGTTGAACAGACCTGAAATGGGTTGGCCTGCTTTGTCAAGGCAGGGCTTTTTCTCAAAAATGATTTGAGTAAATTCGTGTTTGACGAGATTGTGATTCTTCAGTTCTTTCATAGAATTTTTATTTAGCAATCAGAACATTTTACAACCTATAAACTTCTCAGTTCTTCAAATCCTCAATTCCTCAGTTCTTCATCCCTCCGGCACCAACACCACCCTTTTTACATATTTGTGCTTCAGGGAATTCCTGAAAACTTCATTGATATTGGATAAAGGGTGTGTTTCTACGAACTGGTCAATTTTTAATCTGCCTTCGGCAATGAGGGCAACTACATCAGGATAAAGTTCCGGTTTACAACCCCATGTTCCGATGAGTTTCGCATCGAAAGCCATCAGGTTGCTCAGTCGTACATCTACTTTGTCCATTGTAAAACCAACTATCGACAGTGTGGAGGCAAAAGTAATCAGGTTGAATGCGAGTTCCTGACCAGTTTTGGTGCCCGACATCTCAAATATTTTCCATGAGTTTTTGGGTACATCCAGTTGCTTTGCAAGCGTTTTGACTTGTTCTTTCACCGCTTTGATGTCCAGGTCTTTGACATTTATCACAGCATCAGCTCCATTCTTTGAGGCTATTTCCAGTTTTTCATCGTTGATATCCAACGCTATGACCTTAGCACCAAATATCCTGGCAATCTGTGCCCCATAAATTCCCACTCCGCCTACGCCGATGACAATGGCGAGGTCGCCTGCTTCCAGTTCCGATTTTACAATAACCTGATAGGGAGTGGAAATGGCGTCTGCAATGACGGAAAGTTGAGCCAGTGAATAATTCTCCAGTACTTTTTCCGGCACGGGACATAGGTATCTTGAAGGTACAAGGATATGTGAGGCAAATCCACCGTGGAAGTCATTACCGGGCATGAGTTGATTACGACAAATGTTGCTGCGACCCTTTTTGCATAAATCGCATTCACCACAAGGTAGCACAGCAGGGATAATCACCTTTTTTTCCAACCATTGTTCCGGACCGGCTTCAACAGTTCCACTGATTTCGTGGCCAAGCGTAAGAGGCAGTGGGTGTTTGGTCTGAACACCGTAGTGCCAGAAGCTCAGGTCGGTGTGGCAAACCCCGCAACCGGCAATTTTAATCAAAGCCTCCCCAGGCTTCAAATCCGGAGTTGATATGTCGACACGGATAAAATCCGCATCAGGTTCCGTCATATGGTATTGGTACATAATTATTGATTATTTGAGGAAATGAGGATGTGAAGAATTGAGAATTAGAGGGTAAGCGTCCTCAGTTCCTCACATCCTCATTACGTCATTTCCTCAGCACTTTAGACTTCTGTATTTTCAATCAGCACCGCTGTGCCCTGACCACCGCCAATACAAGCCGATGCGATGCCGTATTTCGCTTTCTTAGCATTCAAGGCTCGGGCAAGTGTTAATGTAATCCGGGTACCGGTCGCTGCGAGTGGGTGGCCAATTGCGATAGCACCACCATTCACGTTCAGCCGGCCCCTATCGAGGTTAAGTGCCTTTTCACAAGCTATCAATTGCGCGCCAAAAGCTTCATTAATTTCAATCAGACCAATATCATCAAGGGTAAGTCCGGTATGTTCCAGTAGAAGCCTGATGGCTGGCACTGGTCCGATTCCCATTATTTTCGGATCCACACCACAGGTTGCGGCGGCCACAAATTTGGCCAGTGGTTTATGGTCTTTGTTCAATTTACCGGCAGATGCCACTACAAGCGCCGCCGCTCCGTCCACAATTCCTGAGCAGTTGGCTGCAGTCAAAACGCCGGTTTTCTTAAATACAGGAGGTAGTTTAGCCATTGCTTCCAGGGTAGTGGCCCGCGGATGTTCGTCTCTGACAATGGATTCTACACCTCTGGGTAATCTGATTTTGCGTGGCTGTAGTCCCTCCGCTTCAAAAACGGAAGACTGCAGCGGAGTAACTTCACCCTCAAAAAATCCCCTGGCTTGGGCGTCGATTGCTCTGTCCTGAGAAAGTTTTGCGAAAGCATCTACTTCTTCACGTGTGATGTTGTACTCCTCCGCCAAATTTTCTGCGGTGAGACCCATCATACACCCAGCGGCAGTATCGTCCAGCGATTCCCATAACATATCTTTGAAAACGGGTTGGCCGAGGTTATATCCCATCCTGTTGCCAAAACTCACCGTTGGCGATAGGGACATGTTTTCAGTGCCACAACAAAGCACACCGTCAGCTTTGTCCAGGGTGATTTGTTCTGCGGCAGTAACGAGAGTTTCCAATCCTGAGGCACAAATGCGCTGCACCATGAGCGCCGGTACGCTCTGTGGCAAGCCCGTAAAAAGAGCGATATGGCGGGGCAAAAAGAAGGCATCAGTGCTGCTTTGTCCAATGTTGGCAATAACTGCCTGGTCGAGTTCTTCAGCTTTCAGGCCGCTATTTTCTATGGCTGCTTTGCTGGCAACAATACCGAGGTCGGTAGGCGAAATGTTGGCCAGGGAACCGCAGTATTTACCAAAAGGTGTGCGTGCGCCACCCGTCAGGTAAATGTCATCGAACTGGATGGCAATGCCTTTCCTGGAGTCGTGATATCCTTTCATCGTTCTTAAGTATTTGGTTGGGCTTGGCAGGAAACTGATTTGGTGGCAGCTACCTGCTTCGGCTTTAAGTTGGTTTCAATATAAGGTTTTTTACCACGGAGACACGGAGGCACGGAGGTTCACGGAGTTATCTCTTTTTTAACCACGGAGATTAGTTAGGAGTTTTTCTTACCACGGAGACACTGAGACACGGAGGTTCACGGAGTTATCTCTGTGTATCTTAGTGCTCTCCGTGTCTCCGTGGTAAACAAGTACTCATGGTTCTCTGTGGTTCTTAGTGCTCTCCGTGTCTCCGTGGTAAAAAACTCCTACATCCTTGTACCCCGCTTTAGCCAATACAGCTGCTCCATACGACACCACAAACTGCGACTGCTCCAAAATCTGCACTTCAACTCCTAATTGTTCTTTCAAAATTGTCCTCAGATATGGGTGGTAGGCAATCACACCTCCAATCATATAAAATGGCAATTCGGGGCGTATGCGCATTTTCGCAATCCGCTGTGCAATAGAGAGATATATGCCCTTGGCAATGTTGTCCATGGATGCTCCGTCGAGCATCCATTTCATGATTTCGGTTTTGGCGAAAACAGTACAGAAACTGTTCAACTCCTTGTCGTTTGCAGACTGACGTGCCAAGGTGCTCATCTCTTTAATTTCAATTCCCGCCCGTTCCGCAATCTCCACAAGGAAAGCCCCGGTGCCTGCGGCACATTTGTCGTTAAGATAGAAATTCTCTACCCTACCTGATACATCACAGTGTATGATTTTTATGTCTTCGCCTCCGAGGTCGAGAATATTTTTTGCCCCATGGTAAAACTCATTTACCCCTATAGCGGCACAGTTGATTTCGGTTTTGATGATATCGGAATCGGGGAAGGTTTTTCGGCCATAACCGGTTGCACAGGTGTATTTTACAGGAAACTCGCCGGTTATGGCGCTCATCACGTGTTTGATGGCAACTTTATCGCGGTTCAGCGTAGGTAGAATGTGCCTGAACACGATGTTATTTTCCTGGTCGATAAGTGTGAACTTGGTATAAGAAGAGCCGAGGTCGATGCCGAGAAAACAATCACCGACAGCAGGTTTTATAGAAGCATCTGCCAGTTTTTTCTGGCCATTAACCTGTATGCTAAGTTCGGGCATATAGGCCAGCTTGCTTTTGTAGGTCATTGCTTTCACCATATTGGTGAATGAGAGGTTCAGCGAAGTGCGGATGTAATGCTTCCGCCCATACTCGACGAACTTGCCGTTGAAATGGTCAATTTCAGTCGGCCGGCCATTCATCAAATCCACTGCCATGGATGGGAAGTGGTTGCCACCGTTGCGCAAATAGCGCATCGACCTGCGCACGAAATCTTCAGGGAAGATGATTTTTTCGGCTGCCGCAATTTCGATGCATTCCACGATGTTCTGCTCTATGAGTTCGGCAGTGTCCGGAATCGACATGGCTTCTGCCATGGTCAAGCGCCCAATTCCGCAAATCGGACTAATTGAGGCATTCAAAATGGTTTTTTCCCAACTTCTGCGAATGATTTCAAAAGAGCCGACCGCCTTGGTGGTTAGTTCAACACTGTTCAACAGATTCGTGATGCCTTCGGCAATATTCACCCTGCTGTCATCCATTGATGCGATGTAGTTGGGAGGTGAGAAGAAGGTCACTTTCACTACATTTGGCGCATTCAGGTTACCGGCAAAATTGACGATCATCCGCAGAGTGTTTTTCTCCCCAAACACTTTGGCGATGGCATGTTCCGAATCAATCCCGTTCTGTGCACAAATCACCGCAAGTTTGCCATCGTTCAAATGCTTGGCGTCTTCTGCCATCGCCGGTGTGTGATAGGTTTTCAGACAGACAAACAGAAGGTCAACCTCACCGGGTTCCAATTCTTTCACAGAAGTACAAATCCGGTTGAAGTAGCTGTGCTTTTTATACACATTCTCCAGCCGGACACCTTCATTTCGAATCTGATTGATTTTTATCCGGTCGTTATCACAAATTATCACGTCACAACCAGCTTCTTTAAAAAACACTGCCAGGATAAGCCCGATTGGACCTAATCCTACGACAGCTACACGGTGTTTTATCTCTTCTTTTTGCATCATGCTCTTATTTTCAAACTCTCAATTTGCTCAATGAATGTCTCAATTTTGGTAACGCTTTGCCCTTCGCTGAAAAATCGCAGGTCGTTGAGGTCGCCTTCCACAACCAGATATGGGATGCCGGTTTCTTCCTTTAGCCTGAGAGGTAGTCCAAATTTGGCATTGGAATTATTAAAACAGGTTTTGGAATCATGGAAGATGATGCCATCACAGCGGTATTCTTCCAGCCAGTTCTTCAGCATCTTCATTTTGGCTTTTTCGCTCCGGTTGATAAAAATCTGTGTGTAGGCCAAAGCGGAAGATTCAAAGGGGTTGGTTTCATCAAAATCCTCAAAAATCCAGCTGTTACAATAGGTAGAGGCCACCACTGACGTATTGTTTTGTTTAAAGAGGTCAGAGAGCATCCTCAGCTTTCCCCAGATTGGCATGCCATCCCAAAACAGGCGGCAAGTCTCCTTCTCTACCTGTCCGATTCCCAATCGTACATTTTCTTCCAATTCTTTCAAGAGCTTTTCGTAATAAACCAAAGCCCGTTCATCACCCCTCATCACGACTATGGGTCCCATGTGAATGGTGCCGTCAAAAAAGTTGAGAGGGGCAGGACTGGCTTTTGCAGTTTTCAGGACTTTTTGCCAAAGGTCGCTGGCTTTTTTGCTCAATCCTATGGTTTCCCTGAACCTGTCGATGTCGAATTTCCGGCCGCTGGCTTTTTCCAATATTGGCAGTATGGCTTTGTGCTGCGCAACCACCAGCTGGATTTCATCTTTGGTAACTTCATCCAAATGCCGGGGTGGGTGGATACCGGCAATCGGGCATTGGTATTCTTTTGCATAAAAATGAAACCAGTCTTCCACTTCACGGCATTGATTAGTATTGTAAACAATTAAATCGGGCTGGGGCATGGCTTCCAAACCGTATTGTTTGGTCATGGGGGTTTTGCCTTTCAGATAGGAGCCAATATCGCTGGTGGTATAGGAACACACATGATTGGAAAAACCCAGCTTTCCGGCTGCGGGTATGAAATCTGTAGCGGTGCGGGAAGCCCCGAGCAGCGCCCCATGATTTTCAGGGAAATACACCTCAAATCCAAAACTCCGCAACAGCTCCGCCGGCCCTACACTTGTGCACCAGGCCACTTTATTTTCCGCCTTCTGAAAGGACTGGAAATAGTCAGTCATCACTTTTTTCAGAAGGTCGGTGGAGCTGATATAGTATTTAGAATCTGTCATTAATTAACGGGGGGTTCTTTTGATTTAAGATTTAAGATTATCACGAAAAGGGATAATCTTAAATCAAAACAACACCTTGGCCAATTCCCCTTACTTACACATGAATAACATATACCTCCTCCTTCACCTCATTATGCGCACCGTAGAGATTCTCCAAATGCGCTTTATACACTTTCATTACGTTTTTCGGAGCAAGCTTCATGGAAGGCGTAAGTGTGCTCTTTTCAATACTCAACTCATCGTCAACAACCGCGGCCGCTCTGATTTTTGCAAACTTTTGTCCGGCACCCAAATTAGCCTGTTTTAAACAACCCTGTAAACATCGGCCTAATTCCTCCAGATTTCGCGGACAAAAACACCCTTCAAAAGGTGATATTTCAAAGTCCGGTGAATCGAGCAGCTTCTTGTTTGGGAAAATCAGTGCCACAGGGTATTCTTTCCCACCACCTTCCACTAAGGCAAACGAGATGTAATGGCACTTGTTCTGAATCAGGGCCTCCATTTCGGTGGGTATTACTTTTTCACCATTCGACAATTTGAAAATGCGGTCTTTTCGTGAAATCAACTTTAGTCCAGTATCTGTGAACGCACCCACATCACCTGTTCTGAACCAACCATCGGCGGTGAAAATGTCTTTGTTGGCCTCCGTATTGTCGTAATACCCCAGCATCACGTTAGGACCCTTCACCAAAATTTCACCCTCATCAGAAAGAGCCAGGCTAACTCCGGGAATCGGTTTTCCTACTACGCCGCCCTCCCTTTTCAGATTCGGATCGGTGATGGTGCAGCAGGGAGAAGTTTCCGTGAGTCCCCAACCTTCTATTACAGGAATGTTGCGCTTTTCAAATTCTTTGGACAACAATTCCGGAAGAGGTGAGGCCGCCGTGAAAACAAACTTTAGCCCTGTGTGAAAGAAGAGTTGCTCAGCATTTTTGCTTTCCTTGGTCATGTCCACAAGTGCCTGATACACCTTTGGTACACTGAAAAAAAGTGTGGGTTGCACCATTGACCAGTTTTCGAAAATCACCCTTTCCATTTTGCCAAAACTACTCTCCAGAGCCATGGAGGCACCGTTGTACAGACAGGCGAACATCTCGAAAATTCCGCCAAAGCTATGGTGCCAGGGCAGGTAGGACAGGAATCTGTCCGATGCATCCACATCCCAAAGTTTACTCATTGAGGCTTGCTGCGATAATATGTTACGGTGGGTTAACTGTACGCATTTAGGTGTGCCCATGGTACCGGAGGTGTACATATTCAGGCAGATGTCATCAGGCGAAGCATCGTATTTAAGTTCTCCGGGTTCTGATTCCGTTGTCAATAAATCTGCGAAATGTTGTACTCTGCTGAGGTGTTTACTGGCCTCTGGCTCCGTTTTTTCCAAAACATAAATTCGCTTCACGGAATCGTTATCGCTCAATTCTGCCAATTGGCGCTCGCCACCGGCAGCTACATAAGTGGCACCAGAATGACTGATGAGCAACTCGGCAGTCTCTTTTTTGAAACCTGCAAAAATGGGCACTACTATCCCGCCTGAGGCCATGATAGCCATTTCCAATTGCAGCATCTCAGGTGAGTTGGTGGAGAAAAGCACCATTTTATCGCCCGCCTCAAAACCGTAGTTCCGGAGATTACTGGCGATGGTTTGCACATTGGTGAAAAACTCACCCCATGAGAGATAGTAATAAGAGTCGCCATCCCTGTGGCCAATCATAGTATGGTGTGGACTTCGACTGGCATTATCCCTCAACATGACTGCGATATTGGGAGGAAAATGCCCCAGTATTTTTTCTGAATGGAGTACCTGCATAATTTCAGATTTATGGTTTGTGTTGGACTCCAGGATTTGGGTTAGTTGTTTGTTGTTAGTTGTTGGTTGTTGGTTAACATGCATCGATTGACCGAAATCACAATCAAACAATCGCCATATTTTCTTTTTTCAGTTTGCGGTAGCGATAGGCACCCCAAAGTGCCGCACCTATTGCGCCAGCATAAATGGAATCGGGATGCGTCTGCAAATCAAAACCCTTATTGGTCTCTACCAGCCTTTCTTCCAGCGCCTGTACCAGTCCTGCATTCAAAGCCAATCCGCCTGTAAGTGCAATGGGAGAATCCGCCTTCAATGAAGAAAGAAGAGCCACTATGCGCCCTGCGATTGACAAGTGAATCCCTTTGATGATGTTGGGGGTGGTGATTCCCCTCGATACCATATTTATCACGTCGGTCTCCGCCAATACCGCACAAATACCCGATGGAACCTCTGGTTTATCTGCACTGATGGAAACCTTTCCCACCTCGCTGATAGCGAGACCGAGATACCGGGAGATGTTTTCGACGAACTGGCCAGAACCAGAAGCGCACTGACCCGTCATTTTGTAATCCAATACCCGGGCATGCTCGTTGATTTTCACAGCCCGGACATACAATGCCCCCATGTCCACGACGGTTTGCGCTTCGGGGATAAGGTATTTCGCTCCCCGGGCATGGGTGGTCATGCTGTAAAAATGTCCCTTTTTACGGGTCACCATTTCACCCTCTCCGGTGGAAGCGAGGTAGGCGAGTTCGGGATAAGTCAGGCCCACCTTCTCAAGGATATAAGACACTAACTCATCGGCCACCTGTGCGGGGTTCCTCTTTCTGATTTTTTCCGTTTGCTTTTCCAAAATCACAGAAGCTTTCCCGTCAGCGGAATGTTCCATAACGACAGCTTTCACATAACTGCCGCCGACATCGACTCCCATGGTGTGTATTGAGTGCTCCATTATTAATTTATTTTCAGGACTCCTTTTTATTAAGTTAAACAGAGTTTCGCTGAGTGGGCGCGGAGTTTCACAGAGGAGTTTTCGTCATTAATTAGCATCCTCCCAGGCCCTTCGAACAATTCGAACAATTCAAACAATTCACCCCGAGTACTCGGGGCAAACTACCATCAAACTATTCAAACAACCATCAAACAACTCTCGCCTTAGCACCCGACAACTCCACAGCCACATTCCTCCGTGCGAACATGGCACCACCCAAGGCTCCCATAAAAATAGAATCCGTGTGGATGTTTATGGTTAAATCCTTTCCGTAATTTTCGTGTACCATTTCACTCACGTATTTCAACATGGCCTGGTTCCTGGCAACTCCACCGGTAAAGGTGAATTCATTGCGGACACCTCCCGAACGAGCCAGCAAGGACATGGCCCGCATGACAATGGCCTTGTGCAGGCCGGCCAATATATCCTCCCTTTTCTCGCCAAGATTGAGTAACTCCCTTAACTCCGCACCCGCAAATACGGTGCAGGTAGAACAAATATTGACCTCCTTTTCGGCCTCCAGTGCCATGGGACCCAATTCATTCAGCGAAATATTCAGCTCATCGGCGATATAACCCAGATAGCGCCCACAACCGGCAGCGCAGCGGTCGTTCATGTGAAAGCTGGTCACTAATCCATGTTTATCAACCTGTATGGCTTTAGTGTCTTGGCCGCCGATGTCCAGCACTGTTCGGGTATTTGGAAAAACGGCATGGGCACCATAAGCATGGCAAAGTATTTCGGAACGGATGCACTCCTTCGGAAAAGGTAAAAGTGCCCGGCCATAACCGGTGCCGACCATGTTGGTGATTTCGATATGGGTGTTGGCAATGTAATCGACATGCTCTCGGAAGGTTTCAGATACCTGCTTATACAAGCCAGCTTCCTCCACCACTACTTTGTCAGAAATGCCGGTGTACTTTTCTTCCAGCAAGTCCATAGCCTGGTGCACCAGCTCTTTGAAATCGAATTTCACCAGTTCGTTCTCTACCGGATTGATGCTTTTGTCAAAGAGCATCATGAGTTTCTCAAACCATTCTTTGCCTTTGGAAACAACTCCCTCATGGTATTTCTCACTTACCACATCGCGGAAAAACTGATTCCTGGAACCCATATCACCCTCCAGGAATTGGCATCGGATTTCCGGTTCCAGCTTATTCATAATGTCGTCAATTCGGTCAAGAACTTGGTCCCGCTGTGCCCCTTCCATCACCAAACGGGCGGTCTGCCTGAGCTGCAAGTGCAGTTTTATCAGCCTCCTGAAAAACTGGAGATACTGGAAAGCTGCTTCGATGTCGTCCACATATTTTTCATAACCCTTGTGGAAGTTCATTTCCGTTTTCAGCCGACGTTTCAGCAGGGAAAAACGGGCGTTATAAATGGCATCCTGACGGGCGATTTCGGCTGCAACCTCGTAGTTGGCGCGGGTATTCGTGATACCGCGACCGATGATTTCATCCTGCTCGTTGATGATGACAGCTTTCGACGTCGTCGAGCCAAGATCCACTCCTAAATAATAGTTCTGTTTCATGCCATCATCAATTTGGTGAGCTGATCATTTTGCGCTGTTCCAGCATTTGGAAGAAGGAGTCCAGCCGGTTTTTGATATTGGAATAGGAAAAATAGCGCGGGTCAACGAGGTCGGATTCGATAAAGCCTACCGGAATGTCCAGCTTGTTTTCCAGTTCCCGCATCATGAGCAATTGACCGGCTGAGAAAGAATTGCAGCTTTTAATGGAATTGACCAAAAAGCCATCTGCATGGTATTCTTCAATGCATTTTGCCAGCAAATCGATGCGCTGTGGCAGGTTGAGGTTGGTGTAACAATTCATGCAGTACACTGCCAGGCTTTCCAAGGGTTTGTCCGGGTCGTGCCTGAAGCCATAATCGTACACTCCACCCACTTTTGTATATGATGATGCCACTACAACAGCACCCATGTCGTAAAAGAGTTTCCAAAACTGCCGGAAATGGGTCCAGTTTGGGGGGCCTTCCACCACGAGACGAAATCGCTCCTCTGTCATTTCCCCTTCCGGCGTAACAGGACCGAGTCCTTTGGCTACCCGCTCCTCCACTTCTCTGAGCAGTGTTTCATAATAAGTCACGGCTTCCAAAGAGCCACGGAAACCCGCATTGATGGGGCCGATGTAATACACACCGGCAAAATAGGCATCAATGGGGGAAGGCCTGTTGCGAGTGGTATCGAAAATCTGCTGTATGAGGCTTCCGGTTTTCTGGGAATTGACCAGTATCTGCTTCATTTTGGCCTCATCGTACTTCATACCTGATACTTTTTCCATTTTAGGAATGACCTCCTCCTCCAACTGCCGCACCATGTAATCAATCATCTCCTGAGTCACCTGGCCATTCTCCTGATAAGGTGTATGCAACATGGCCACTTCGGCATTGGGGTAAAGGCGGTTCAGGTTTTCGAACCATTTCATAAAAGTGAAACAGCCGGTATAACTCAGCAGCAACAGGTCAGGGTCGGGCAACTTCTGACCAGTAGGGCCGATGTTGCCGTTGAGCAGCATGCCTATGTCGCATTTTACATAAGTACAGACGTCCTCGGAGAAGCCTATTTTCTCAGCATCGCGAATGTAATCGCCGGAGCGCTTGCGCATGCCCGATTGAAGGGCATTAATTTCTGGATACACCGGCACCATATCGAATGCAAGGATGAGCTCCGAAATATTGCCGGGCACGAAAGTGTACACCACTTTCTTTCCCTTTTCCCGGGCAGTGGTGAGGTCGTCAAACTGCCTCGCTATCATCTCCTTTTGCAGGAGCATGCTTTGTTCCTTTACTACTTCTTTTGTGGCGTTGGACATTAGTTATATTTTTTTGCCAACTGAAAGGTAGTGAGGGTGTGACTCCAAGTCACGCCCTCACTTTTCGCTTTCATTTAAATACTTCTTCTTCCCAAAGTTTTATGGAGTCGGAAAAGGCGCCAACCTGTTCCTTGATGACTTTGAACTGCCCCGTGTTTTCATGAAACTGAAAACAGATGTGCCTTATGCCAGCTCCATCGCAAGCTTTTACCAGAATTGGCTGGTCGAGCAATGCCGGATCGCAAAAACTCGCTGCAGCGAAAATGACTCCATCTGCTTTGCGGCGTTTAACCTGCGCCACTAATAACTCGCCTTTTGGATTTTCAACATCGTAAACGGCAGAAGAGAAAACACTCCTCGTCAAATAGGCATCTACCAATGAGCCCAATGGGTCATCTGTATCAGCAGCCACATCTCCTTTTATCCATCTCGAGCCCAGCATGAGGTCGTCATCCACAATGTAGCAACCCGCCTTTTCGATGGTTTTTATCAATCCAATCGGCGGCTGCTCACAGAAGGAACCTGAAATAACCACTCGGATATTATCCATCGGCTCACCTACATTTTGACTGATGTGGTTAATTGCCTCCCTGAGTTTCTCATTGTGCTCCTCAACGGGCATCAGCAATCCAGCTCTCAAAATATAATAAGTATCCTCTGTACTCAGTCTCCACGGATACTCCGTCCGGATGTCGTAAATCCGCTCTATCAGTTTTCTGTTTTCATTGAATAAGGAAATCGATTTGTTGAGATTCTCTGGTGTCACCTTTTTCCCGGTGATTTGCTCCACTTTGTTTATAACATGTTGCAATTCACTGCGGTAAAAGACACCCCCAGTTTCAGGACTGAAGTTTTGCGGGTAGTCGAGGTATTTGGCAAACTTACCTTTTCCCATTAGTCGGAACATTCCGGAAAGGTTGCGGATGACGTCGCATATAGAAGGAAAAACAAAGCCATCAAAAGCATTCAGGTTACCGTGGAGCGCCATTTCAACAATGCCCCGCGGTATATGGCAGATGTATGATTGGTAATAGGCATCACCCCTGACAATCTGCATCCGGTCACCGCTGCCCATAATTCCAACGGCCAGCCCACCTGCAGCATGAATGATTTCCCTGGGAAAATAGATAGGCATAAAACCGACGAGTACCTTGCCGGGACTTTCATTCTTCCATGCAATAGGTCGCTTGAAATGCAGATCAAACGCAAGATCCTTGCACTCGGCAATGATTTCTTCTAATCTCATATTGGCTCGGTTAGGTTGGCCTGCTACTTGGCACCAATCCAGATGATGATTCGGTGCGTTTTCAAAAAGCAAAAATTAAATTTCACAGGCTATGACCTCCAAAGCTAAAAATGAGGCCTTGCGGAAAAAGAAAGTTAGAATCATTTTATGTGATGATTTTTGTCACCTCTTTAGTTTTTATTAATGTCTCAAATGTGTATGCACCGCAAAACTGCCTTCCTAAATTTGTTCTCTCATTCCTCATCCTTCATCCCTCAGTCTTCATCCCTCATATCTGGTTCCCCATTTCAGTTCTTGGCCTTATCTTTCGGATTGTTTTAAACCACCCGGACTTATTAACCTAACCCAATGAAAAAGAGAATAGCCTTTGTTACAGGAGCTGCAAAAGGAATTGGAAAAGCAATTGCGCAGCGTCTGGTACTGGATGGAATATTTGTGGTATTAATCGATACTGACCCTTTGGGTGAAAAACTTGCTGAGGAGTTGGGTCATGAAAATTGTCGCTTTGCTGAATGCGACATAGCCCAAGAATCTCAGGTGAAGTCGCTGTTTTCAACCTTCCTTGATGAATACCAACAGATTGACATATTGGTCAACAACGCTGGCATCATCAAAGACAACCTCATCTGGAAAATGAGCTCCGATGATTTTAACACCGTCATCGACGTCAATCTGAAGGGCACCTGGCTGATGTGCCGGGAAGCAGCCATCATTATGAGACAACAACAGAGTGGCCGAATCGTAAACATCAGTTCCCGAGCCTGGCTGGGAAACAGAGGGCAATCCAATTACTCCGCTTCAAAAGCCGGTATCATAGGTCTTACACGGTCCCTTGCTCTTGAACTGGGCAGGTACAATGTACTGGTAAATGCAGTTGCACCAGGACTTATCGACACGCCTTTAACACAGGGGCTTACACCTGAAGTGCTCGAAAGACTCATTGAAGCCCAACCCACCAAAAGCATGGGCAAACCAGAAGATGTGGCAAATGCAGTCTCTTTTTTGGTAAGCGACAAAACCCTTTTCATCACAGGACAGACGCTATATGTTGATGGTGGAAAAAGTATTGGGGCGGGGGGGGGTGATGTAGTGAGGGCCAATCTTTAGGGTATTGTGATGTCGTTTTTGCACAGATTTCCTTTTTGATTTACGATTTACGATTGTCCCGTTTCGGGATAATCGTAAATCGTAATTAAAAATAATATCCTGGTGTTAATCTAAGGCATTAAACTTTGGAGGCAGAGGCTCAATAAAGAAAAAAATAAAATTGCACTACCTTTGCGCAGCAAACTTATTGCCCCTGCCTGTTGTTTTGGCGGGGGTTTTTATTGGAAAATACCTTTGTTATCATATTGAAGCATGAAGTCTGAGGTTAAAAAGAAATATCCTACCATGGAATTGATGGCCCCTGCAGGAGGGCATGAAGCCCTGATGGCGGGCATACAGGCAGGAGCAGGGTCTGTCTATTTTGGAGTGGAACAATTGAACATGAGGGCTCGGAACAACCTTAATTTCACACTTGAGGACCTCCCCAAAATTGCCGAAACCTGCCACAAACACGGTGTAAAAGCCTATCTCACATTGAATACCATATTGTACGACCACGATATCTCACTGATGAAAACCATTGTGGATACGGCAAAAGACAGTGGTATTAATGCCATTATCGCTTCCGATTTTGCGGCTATGCACTATGCCCGAAAGGCGGGCATGCCCATCCATGTGTCCACTCAGGCCAATGTGAGCAATGTGGAAACAGTGGAATTTTTTGCGCCTTTCGCCGATGTCATGGTGCTTGCTCGTGAACTGAGCATCATGCAGGTGGCCGAGATAATCCGTCAGATTGTGAAAAAGCAGATTAAAGGCCCTTCGGGGGAGTTGGTTCGGATTGAAATTTTTGGGCACGGCGCACTTTGTATGGCCATCTCCGGAAAGTGTTATCTGAGTCTGCATTCACATTTTGCCTCTGCCAACAGGGGTGCCTGTATCCAGAACTGTCGCCGGAATTACGTGGTGACCGACAAACAGGATGGCATCGAACTGGAAATAGACAACGAGTATATCATGTCGGCCAAAGACCTTTGCACCATTGGCTTCCTGGATAAAATAGCAGATGCCGGGGTGACGGTTTTAAAAATAGAAGGCCGCAGCCGCTCCTCCGACTATGTTTATACCACCACGAAGTGTTACAAAGAAGCACTGGATGCCATTGCCGAAGGCACTTACACCAAAGAAAAAGTAAAAGATTGGGAAACCCACCTCGCTACCGTTTACAATCGTGGATTTTGGGATGGTTACTACCTGGGCAGGAAAATGGGTGAATGGAATGACGAATATGGTTCCAAGGCCACCAAACGCAAAATCTATATCGGACGCGGAATAAAATACTTTGGAAAGGTGCAGGTGGGTGAGTTCAGGATTGAAAAGGAAGAACTCTCAGTCGGCGATGAAATTTTCATCAGCGGCCCAACTACCGGGGTTATCCAAACCACTGTGAAAGAACTCCGTGTGGACGACCAGGGAACGACCACTGTAAAAAAAGGTGACATCGTTTCCATGCCTCTTGACACCAAAATCCGCCGGGCAGATAAACTCTACAAAATCGTTGACGCATAGTGATACGCATCTTACACCTCAGAAGAAAATGCATTGGCTGTAATGGCTGTGTGGAAGCCGACCCTACCCGCTGGGCCATGTCCCGAAAGGACGGAAAAAGCATCCTCATCGGTGCCCAGGAAAATAAAGGCATCTTTCAACTTATCACCGAAGTGGATGATTTCGAAACGGCAGTCATGGCCGCTGAAATCTGCCCCGTGAATATCATTAAAGTGGAGAAGCTGAAGGAGGATATTATGGTTGGTTAGAAATTGAGGATGGGAGGATAGGAGGATATGAAGATTGGAGGATCACTTCTCAGCTAGTGGATTTTCTCCGCGTCCCTCTGTCTCCTCGGTGCACCTCTGTGAAACTTACTTTTTCCAACGCATTATCTTATTATCATTCGTGCCTTGGTGTTTTTGTGGCAAAAACTCCCCAGTTATTAAAAATTTCTGCCGGACTGACGAAACTCATCATTTTTAAATCTGAGATGCCAGTAATTTGCTTTCGCAACTGAAAACATTTTATTATGTAATGAGTCAAAAATAAAGTTGCCAAATTGTTTTTCTAACCACTTGAAAATCAGCTGGAAAACTTTTGCCTTTTGCCTTTTTACTTTTGCCTTTTTACTATGTATGTTTTTTCCTGGAAATCAAATCAAAAAGAGCTAAGGTCCGCCACTCCTGAATGGACCTTTGTCTGCCTGCATTTCCCGCCGGGCTAACGGCTTTCTCACCCCTGTTAACACACACTTTTTTGTATTCCTTAATTCAGTTGAAATGGAAAAAGTATTAATCCGCCTTCGGTTGGGTACACATGACGCACACTACGGTGGCAATCTCGTCGATGGCGCCAAAATGCTGCAACTTTTTGGAGATGTAGCTACTGAGTTACTCATTCGCCACGATGGTGATGAGGGGCTTTTCAAAGCTTATGACATGGTGGAATTTATGGCCCCGGTTTATGCAGGCGACTACATCGAAGCCGAAGGGTATATCACTCATGTCGGCAACACCTCGCGCAAGATGGCTTTTGAAGCAAGAAAAGTCGTAGTGCCAAGAACGGATATTTCCGATTCGGCAGCTGACTTTCTTGAAACTCCGGTTGTCGTTTGCCGTGCAACGGGAACCTGTGTTGTGCCATTGGCCAATCAACGGAAAAGCAAATAGTTCAAAAAAAAACAACCATCATGGAAAAGTTGATTATTACTGCTGCTATTTGTGGCGCGGAAGTAACAAAAGAACACAATCCAGCTGTGCCTTACACCATCGACGAAATTGTTCGGGAGGCCACACTGGCTTACAATGCCGGCGCCAGCATCATTCACCTGCATGTGCGCTGGGATGACGGCACACCCACGCAGGACAAAGAGCGCTTTCGCCTGGCCATCAATGCCATAAAAGCCGTTTTGCCGGATGTCATTATTCAGCCTTCCACGGGAGGTGCAGTGGGCATGACAAACGACGAACGGTTGCAACCCACAGAATTACGGCCTGAAATGGCAACCCTGGATTGCGGTACGCTCAATTTTGGTGGCGACGAAGTATTTATGAATACGGAAAATACCATCAAGTATTTCGGGCAAAGGATGATAGAACTGGGTATCAAACCCGAACTGGAGGTGTTCGACAAAAGCATGATTGACATGGCACTGCGCCTCCACAAAAAAGGATTCATCCAAAGCCCCATGCATTTCGACCTCGTTATGGGAGTCAACGGAGGTATTTCCGGCGAACTGCGCGACTTTGTTTTCATGCGGCACAGCCTTCCTGCTGATGCAACCTATACCGTTGCCGGAATTGGGCGTTATGAGTTTCCACTCGCAGTAGCCGCTATCATCGATGGTGGTCATGTCAGGGTTGGGCTTGAAGACAATACCTACATTTCGAAAGGCGTACTGGCTAAATCCAACGGCGAACTTGTAGAAAAAGTGGTTCGCCTGGCAAAGGAACTGGGCAGGGAAATTGCCAGTCCGGCTGACGCGAGGAAGATTCTTAGTTTGAAAGAAATTTAAGAGGTGACACGTTACGGAAAGGTGTCACATCTCCAACCAAATTCTAAAAGTTTTAAAAAATGAAAAAGGGAAATAAATACGGAACGCATCGTGTATTGGAGCCAAAAGGCGTGCTGCCACAGCCCGCCAACCTGCTCGACAACAATATGGACGAAATCTATGACAACGAAATCCTGATTGACGTAAAAACGCTGAATGTTGATTCGGCGAGTTTTACCCAAATAAAGGAACAGGCCGGTGGCGATGAAAAGAAGATTGCAGAAATCATGCTCGGCATCGTTGCGAAGCAGGGCAAGCACCGCAACCCGGTCACAGGTTCCGGTGGCATGTTGCTCGGTGTGGTGGAAAAAATAGGCTCCGCCCTGGAAGGTAAAATCAACCTGAAGCCAGGCGACAAAATCGCAACGCTGGTATCACTGTCATTGACCCCACTGCGCATTGACAAAATCAAGGAAATCCGGAAGGACGTGGACCAGGTTGACATTGACGGCAAAGCCATCCTGTTTGAAAGTGGCATCTATGCCAAAATTCCGGATGATATGTCTGAAAAACTGGTGCTGTCGGCACTCGACGTAGCCGGTGCTCCGGCCCAGACAGCCAAACTCGTAAAACCCGGCGACACCGTGTTCATCATCGGTGCAGGAGGCAAGTCAGGCATGATGTGCTGTTACGAAGCCAAAAAACGCGCTGGGGTAACAGGCAAGGTGATTGGCCTAACCCACAGCGAAAAAAGCACCAAACGACTCATGGACCTTGGCTTTTGCGATTATGTTTTTTCGGCTGACGCCACCCAGCCGCTGCCCATTTTGGAGAAAATGGAGCAACTGACCAATGGAAAACTGGCCGACATCACCATCAACAACGTCAACATACCCGACACGGAGATGACGAGCATACTCTGCACCAAGGATGACGGACTGGTGTATTTTTTCTCCATGGCGACGAGCTTTACAAAAGCCGCACTGGGTGCGGAAGGTGTTGCCAGTGACGTTACGATGATTGTAGGCAATGGCTACACGCGAGGCCATGCCGAAATCACGCTGGAACTGTTGAGGGAAAGCGAAAAACTGCGCAAGATTTTTGAAGAATTGTATGCATAATTTATAACCGCGGAGACTCGGAGAGCACGGAGAGACACAGAGATAACTCCGTGAACCTCCGTGTCTCTGTGTCTCCGTGTCTCCGTGGTAAAAACACCTAAGGAATGGTTACGATGACAAAAGAACCAAGAAAGGCACTTTTCAGAAAAGCCATCATGTTTCCACATGTTACGGACGAACAATGGAATGACTGGAAATGGCAGGTGAGAAACCGGATTGAAAATCTGGACCAACTAAAAGCCCTCATCAAGTTGACTGGTGAAGAAGAAGAAGGTGTGAGAAAAGCACTTTCAACCCTTCGGATGGCTATTACCCCATATTACCTGTCGCTGATAGACCCCGATAACCCCAATGACCCGGTAAGAAAGCAAGCCATTCCAACCGGTCATGAAACCCACATTTCAGCTGCCGACTTAGTGGACCCACTGCACGAGGACGTGGATTCACCCGTGCCGGGACTCACCCACCGTTACCCGGACCGGGTGCTGTTCCTCATTACAGACATGTGTTCGATGTATTGCAGGCACTGCACTCGCCGCCGTTTTGCAGGCCAAAAAGACCACGCTTCTCCATCTGACCATATCGAGGGTGCCATCAATTATATCGCCAATACACCGCAGGTCAGGGATGTGCTGCTTTCGGGCGGCGATGCTCTGCTGGTGAGTGACAAGTTGCTCGAATCCATCATTCAGCGGCTGAGGCAGATACCTCACGTCGAAATCATACGCATTGGCACGAGGGTGCCCGTGGTTTGTCCTCAGCGCATCACACCTGAATTGGTGAATATGCTGAAAAAGTATCACCCCGTATGGGTGAACACCCATTTCAACCACCCCAATGAAATTACCCCTGAGGCGACCACAGCCTGCGTCATGATGGCTGATGCCGGTATTCCTCTCGGCAATCAATCAGTCTTGCTTCGAGGCGTTAACGATTGTGCACACATCATGAAAAGGCTGGTACATGGTCTGGTAAAAATCAGGGTCCGACCTTATTACATTTATCAGTGCGACCTGGCAATGGGGCTGGAGCACTTCCGAACACCGGTTTCCAAAGGTATTGAAATCATCGAAGCATTACGTGGCCATACTTCCGGTTATGCTGTGCCCACTTATGTTGTGGATGCTCCCGGTGGGGGTGGTAAAATCCCGGTCATGCCTGAGTATTTGATTTCTCAAAGTCCGGACAAGGTGTTGCTGCGCAATTTCGAAGGTGTGATTACGGCATACACGCAGCCACATGGTTATGAGGATGAATGTCAATGTGAAGATTGCCAGAGGGAAAGAAAACCCGATTCGCTATTGTCCATGAAGGAGGGAGATGATAAGCCCAGGCTTTACGGGAGGAAATGAGATGGAGAACACGGATTTTTACCACAGAGACACGGGTTTTACCACGGAGACACGGAGAACACTAAGAACCACAGAGCATGAGGTTTTTACCACGGAGACACAAAGGGCACAAAGAAACACAGAGATAACTCCGTGAACCTCCGTGTCTCCGTGCCTCCGTGGTTAAAAAACCGTGCCTCCGTGGTTAAAAAAGTTATAAATGCCTTTCACCGAAGAAATATTACAATACAAGAGCCTTGCCTTTGCCGGACTGGAGAAAAACACCGGCAAGACAGAGTGTCTCAATTATGTATTGAAAAAACTGGCGGCGAAAGGCAGGAAAATAGCATTGACTTCTATTGGCCTGGATGGAGAAGGCATCGACCAACTCACACATACCCACAAGCCGGAAATCACTCTTTACGAAGGGATGGTCTTTGTGACTGGCGAAAAGTTTTTCAGAAAAGCCAACATCAAAGCAGAAATCCTGGAACTCAGCAATCGCTACACCGCAACCGGCCGTTTGGTCATAGCAGAGGCAAAATCGAGAGGTAAAGCCATCATTGCCGGTCCGGCCCAAACCTTAAGGCTAAAGGAAATCATCGATACTCTTCCCCGTTTTGGTGTGCAAACCACTTTAGTGGATGGCGCTTTTTCCAGGCTGAGTTTTGCAGCTCCGTCCGTTGTAGAGAGCATCATTTTGTCAACCGGCGCGTCTTTGTCAGCAAATATGGATGAACTGCTGCGCCAAACTATCCATACCGTAAACCTCATTAATCTGCCATTATTTGACCATCCAGTTTCAAAACCGTTGGCAGGGTTAGATGATGGCATTTATGCTGTGGATGAGGCAGGTGAAATACAGGGCACCGGAGTGAAATCCATTTTCCTTTTGTACGACAAGCTCGGACTGGTTGACAAAGGCAAGGTGATATATGCCAGCGGAGCCATTACCGACAAGATGATGGAATTCCTGGCAAGTCAGAAAAACGCTGGTGAAATAACGCTCATAGCCAAGGACTTTACCAAGGTATTCACTTCGAGGTTGGTACTTCAGTCATTCCTTGCAAAAGGCGGCAGCCTGAAAGTTTTGATGAAAAACACACTGCTGGCAGTTTGTGTCAATCCCACTTCACCTCGGGGCAGTCAACTGGATTCAGCACTGCTTTGTGAAAAACTGCGGGAACAGACAGATGTACCGGTTTACGACATTATGAAACTGGAATCATGAACAAGTTCAGCAACATAGTACAGCATTTTTCAGAACTGCGGTATATCGCAGATGCTCTGAACTTTTATTCTGCTCTTGGGCGGAAAAGGATGATGAACCAATTGTTCCTGACAGAAACTGAAAGTATTAATGCAGAACTCGACAAAACAGTAAAAGTCATCGCCTTTGCTTCCAATCCCGAAAATATCTCTCGCATTTCTGAAATCTGTGAAATATTGCATCAGGTTCAGGACATATCCGGAAGCTTGCGCCACCTTAAATCAGGCATGGTACTCGACGACATTGAGTTTTTTGAAATCAAAAAGTTCGCCCTGATTGGTGGGCAATTAATGGTTTTAATGTCAGACGATCCGTTCGACATACCGGACCTTGAAATGGTGGTCGATATCCTAGACCCGGAACAAAAACGCCTCCCCCGGTTTTTCATTTACGATGAATACCACAAAAGGCTAAAACATCTCAGAAACAAACTTAGAAAAACCCATTTGCCTGAGGCTGAAAAGGAAGTTTTGGAACTGGAATGCAGTGAACTGGAGAATAAAGTCAGGAAACAGCTTAGTGAAAAACTCAGGCCACTTCAGCCAATACTCAATGATGCATTGGAAGCAGTCGCAGAATTGGATTTCCAGTTGGCTAAGGCCGATTTTTCAATAAAATACAACTGCTGCAGACCGGAAATTGTCCAAGATAATACCAGCTATAGCGGCCTTTTCAACATCGAAGTGAAGGATATTCTGATGAAATCGGGCAAACAGTTTCAACCTGTAGATATTGAAATAAACCCTTCCCCGACCATCATTACTGGTGCCAATATGGGTGGCAAAACGGTACTGCTGAAATCAGTGGCCTTATCTCAATATTTGTTTCAAACCGGCTTTCTTGTTCCTGCAAGGTCAGCACGAATTGTTCCGGTGGATGGGGTGAAGGTAAGTTTTGAAAAAGCAAGTCATGCACCCAGCGGACTATCATCCTACGCCAATGAAATAGTGCACATCGACGGCATTTTAAAACAGGTGAAAGGAGGCTCAAAACTGCTCGTACTGCTCGATGAACCCGCTCAAACCACCAATCCAGAGGAAGGCGTAGCCATCGTTTCCGCTATTGCGACCTGGCTGAAACAGCTAAAGACCTTTTCCCTCATTACCACACATTACAGCGGCATAACCTGTGATTGCCGCAGGCTGAATGTGAAAGGATTGAAGATTCCGGATGGCAGGTCCGAATTCACCCCGGACAGCATCAGCGACTTCATGGATTACAGCCTTGAAGAAAGCACTGGTGAACAAGTGCCTATGAACGCCATCCAGGTTGCCGGATTGCTCGGGGTGGACGGCGATTTGCTGGCCACAGCCAAAGCTATTTTAAAAAAAGAAAAGAAGTGAAAAGTAAGTTAGGACTCGATTTTGATAAAGTGTCAGCCGCCAAAAAAACGGCACAGTCCATCGCCCATGAGGTGCAGGAATTTGTGCAGAGCTACAGCACAGTGGCAGTGGAGCGAACATTGTGCCGGCTGCTCGGCATCGACGGGGTGGATAAAAACGGAGTGCCCTACCCCAACCGTTTGGTGGAACATTTGGGTGAAAAACAACTACTGCAACAAGGTGTTCTTTTTTACCTCGGTCACCACATGGCTGGCACCGGAATGATACCTCAGCAAATTGCCGAACAGGTAGCCGAAGGCAAACTCGACCTAAGTAAGATCCAAATTCAGGATGCAGGAAAATTTGAGGCCACTATACAGCCCTATATCGATTCCGCCATTCTGCGCATCCAGGAAAACCGCAAAAAGAGGGAGGATTTCATAGCCAATATCGGTGAAGGCAGCAAACCCTATATCTACGTCATCGTCGCCACCGGCAATATTTACGAGGACGTGGTGCAGGCCAAAGCAGCCGCACAACAGGGCGCCGACATCATCGCCGTCATCCGCTCCACCGGACAAAGTCTGCTCGACTATGTGCCTTACGGGCCAACAACCGAGGGCTTCGGCGGCACTTTCGCCACGCAGGAAAACTTTCGCATCATGCGCGCTGCCCTGGATGAAGTGGGTGAAAAAGTGGGTCGCTACCTCAGGCTGTGCAACTACTGCTCCGGCCTGTGCATGCCCGAAATCGCTGCTATGGGTGCATTGGAACGCCTCGATGTTATGCTGAACGATGCACTGTACGGCATCCTGTTCCGGGACATCAACATGCAGCGCACCATGGTGGACCAGTATTTCTCGCGCATCATCAACGGCTTTGCGGGTGTCATCATCAATACCGGGGAGGACAATTACCTCACCACCGCCGATGCTTTCGAAGAAGCGCATACAGTTTTAGCCAGTCAGCTCATCAATGAACAACTGGCACTAATCGCAGGCATCCCGGAAGAGCAAATGGGCCTCGGCCATGCTTTTGAAATGGACCCCAACCTGGAAAACGGCTTCCTGCTCGAATTGTCGCAGGCGCAAATGGCCCGTGAGATTTTCCCCAAAGCCCCTCTGAAATACATGCCGCCGACCAAATTCATGACTGGAAATATTTTCCGTGGGCAAATTCAGAATGCCCTTTTCAACGAAATCGCTATATGGACAGGACAGGGAATACAACTGCTCGGAATGATGACCGAAGCCATTCACACGCCCTTCCTGAGCGACCGATGGATGGCCATCGACAATGCGAAATACGTGTTCAACAACATGAAAAGTATCGGCGATGAAATGGAATTCCGGGAAGACGGCATCGTGCGCAAGCGGGCCAGACAGGTACTCGACGAAACGATGGAACTGTTGGGCAAAATTGAAAAGGAAGGACTTTTCAATGCCCTGCAGAAAGGCATCTTCGCCAACGTGAAACGGCCAAAAGACGGAGGAAAAGGACTTGAAGGAGTGTTTAAGAAAGGGAAAGAATACGTGAATCCTTTTATGGAGTTGATGAAAGTAGGTTGATTGATTTAAGATTTACGATTATCCCGAAACGGGACAGGCTATGATTTTTGATTTTTGATTTAGGTGGCATGGTTGTCCTTTAACCTTTTATTGTTTCCGCGTCCCTCTGCGACTTCTCTGTGTTTTCTCTGCGTTTTTTTTGAACCACGGAGACATAGAGACACGGAGTTTCACGGAGTTCTCTCTGTGGTTCTTAGTGCTCTCAGAGTCTCCGTGGTAAAAAAACTCCTAAAGGGAATCAGCGAGTCCATCTGCGAAAATCTGCGGGAGATAGAATTCACAAGGGTTTTTTGATACAGCCTCACCGGAAAATACCAACTTAAGTGGTTTTAACCCCCAGCATGTTTACTCCATCACCATCACCACATACCCCCAAGGCTTCAGCTCAAAAGTATCATCACCTGTGAGAGTGTATTGTTGGCCAGTAAAGAGCTCTGTGTAAGTGCCGGTCCAGTACTTTGTATCGGGCTTCACTTTTTGTGGTTTGTCACTGAAGTTGATGATGGGAAGAACTCGGTAGCCGTCTTTTTCACGGGCGAATGAGAGTACCCACTGCATGTTGTCATTTTTTACACGGGTGGTTTCACCTCCCCAATGGCCGTTCCAAAGTGCCTGATTGCGGTGTTTCAGGTCGAAGAGTTTTTTAAAAAGCTGGGCGTTTGAATGGTCTTTCCATTCGATTTGGTCTTTTTCGAAAAAGGCCAGTGACTTGTTCAGCCCTGCTTCCTGGCCGCTATAAGCGAGTGGCATACCACTGACAGTACCAGTGAAAACTATGGCTGCTTCCAGGCCGTCACCAAAGTTGGTGTATTGGGTACCGTCCCAGGAGTTCTTGTCGTGGTTATCTGTGAAAACCAGGCGTATGCTTCCTTTCGGATAAGATCCTGCATCGTTAGCCATATAGCCGTATAATGAACCGGCACCATGTCCACCTTTGGTGGCGTTTTTGAGGTCACCATAAAGACTCCAGGCGTAGGTAGCGTCAAAAGCTTTGCGGTGGAGGTCACGTGATTCCCATTCAGCCAGCATAAACACGGGTTTGATTTCATCCAGTTCAGCGCGTGCATTCTCCCAAAAATCGATGGGTATGAAGCCGGCAACATCACAGCGGTAACCGTCGATGTCAGCTTCTTTAACCCAGAACTTCATGGCTTCGGTCATGTATTTACGCAAACCTGGCTGGTCGAAATCAAAGTCGATGATGTCATCCCAGTCGTACCAGGGTGTGGGTTGAAAGTTGCCTTCCCGGGTTTTGGTGTACCATTCCGGATGCTCTATGGTTAGCGGGTTGTCCCAGGCGGAGTGGTTGGCTACCCAGTCGAGAATGACATACATGCCCATTTCGTGTATCTTTTTCACGAGGGCTTTGAAGTCGTCCATGGTGCCGAATTCCGGGTTGACGGCGAGGTAGTCTTTTACAGAATAATAGCTACCGAGTCCGCCTTTCCGGTTTTTCTCTCCAATGGGATGAATGGGCATTAGCCATAGTATATCCACTCCCAATTCTTTTAAGCGCGGCAAATGGGCCTCGAAGGCTTTGAAAGTACCTTCTGGGGTGTATTGCCTTATGTTCACCTCGTACATAGTTGCGTTCTTTACCCACTCAGGGTTTTTGACTTCCACGTAGGGTTTTGGAACATAACGGGACTCAACATCGCTGGAAGGATTGGCAGGTTCTGATTGTTTGCAGCTGATTATCTGCAGGGCGATAAAAACAACAGTAAGGAATTTGGATAATGGATTTGCTTTCATTGTGATGTTATTTTTGCTGGCGAAATTAATGCAGGAATTTCATTACAGTGAAATTGTCAGGGGAATTAAGTTTTCCGGAATCTCCTAAATTTCGGAAAACTATAAACCCGGAAAAAAAGCATCTTTCAAGTGGCCTATTTCCCATACACCAGCTCTGTTTTTCAATACAGAAACCACATCGAAGCGAATCTCCCATTCATGTCCGGTGAGATCCATGTAAGCAGCAGCAGCTTTTGTCAATTGTTTTTCTTTTGATTTACTGACAAATTCTTCGGGTTGGCCAAAAGCATCACTGCTCCGGGTTTTAACCTCTATAAATACAAGAATATCTCCTTCTTTGGCGATGATATCCACCTCAGAGCGGCCATGGCGCCAGTTGATTTCCAGTATTTGGAAACCGTTTTTTATCAAGAAATCGAGCGCCAATTGCTCTCCAAGTTGCCCTGTTTTGTTGTGTTTTGCCATGAATTTGCCACCTTTGCCGACTGATGATGTGTTGGCTTTAGTGCCGACCAATTTAATAATTTCCAGGAAGTAAAGCCACAATATCACCAAAGCACAAAACTTCTTCGTGCATTGGAGACTTCGTGGCCAATAAAAATACATTTCGATACATGAAAAAGCTTTCGCTCGATTTTACTTATACGCAGTCATTTGTAAGAACTCATGAACTGCATACAATGGCTGCACAAACGGAGGCTGCGGCAAAATTGCTGGAAAGCAGGAAAGGTCCCGGCAATGATTTTCTGGGCTGGCACGATTTGCCCATGAAATACGACCGGCAGGAATTCAAGCGCATCAGGGAGGCAGCCAAAAGAATCAGCAAACAATCGGAAGTACTTGTGGTCATCGGGATTGGAGGTTCTTATCTGGGTGCAAAGGCTGCAATAGAGATGTTGGCCCACACCTATCATAATGATTTACCAAAGAAAAAAAGGAAGGCCCCGCAAATTTTCTTCACCGGAACCAATATTTCCGGAAGAGCAATAACACACTTAATAGACGTAATTGGTGACCGCGATTTTTCAGTGAATGTCATCTCCAAATCCGGCACTACCACCGAGCCCGCCATTGCCTTTCGCATTTTCAAAAAGAAACTGGAGGAAAAATATGGCGAAGAGGGTGCACGGGAGCGCATTTATGCCACAACTGATAAAGCCAAAGGTGCCTTGAAGAAACTTTCTGACGATAAGGGTTATGAAACCTTTGTGGTTCCCGACGATGTAGGTGGACGATTTTCTGTACTCAGCGCTGTGGGTTTGTTGCCAATTGCCGTAGCCGGAATTGACATCGCAGAATTGATGCGCGGCGCAACAGAAGCATTAAGGGATTTTAAAAAGCCTTTTTCAGAAAATGCCTGTCTGCAATACGCGGCCATGCGCAACATTTTGCATCGAAAAGGCCGAGACATCGAAATGCTCGTCAATTATGAACCTCGCCTTCACTACCTCGCCGAATGGTGGAAGCAACTTTATGGCGAATCTGAGGGTAAAGACGGCAAAGGAATTTTTCCCGCAAGTGCCGATTTTACTACGGACCTTCATTCCTTAGGCCAATACATTCAGGATGGCAAGCGCCATCTGTTCGAAACCCTGATTCAAATTGAACAGCCGGATTGTGATATTATGTTGGAAAAGGAACCGGTTGACCTGGACGGTCTGAACTATCTGGCTGGAAAAACAATGGATTATGTCAACAAAAAAGCGGCGGAAGGCACTTTATTGGCACATGTTGACGGAGGTGTGCCCAATCTGGTCATCAATTTACCGGAGGCAACTGCCTGGCACGCGGGTTACTTGTTTTACTTTTTTGAAAAAGCCTGCGCAGTGAGTGGTTACATGTTGGGTGTCAATCCTTTTGACCAGCCCGGAGTGGAGGCTTATAAAAAGAACATGTTCCGGTTACTTG
>CAYRDX010000011.1:68124-80419 GCA_964423205.1 uncultured Saprospiraceae bacterium
AAAACCTTAATTGACCCTTTATGGATAATCTGTTACGTTTAAACCGAGGATAATATCCCTTGTCCCGGTCCAAACGCCTTCGGCAGTTCTTATTAATGTCAAAATGCCGGAGCCTCCGCGAGGTGTGCTGTTATGGCGCATTTCTTCTGAAAGATTCGGGTCGTCGTCAAACTGGTACTCAGTTATCCAGTATTCTTTATATCCTGGCTCCTTAATGGTGGCATGTATGTGCTGTTCGATGCTTGTATTCGGATAGGAAGCAGGCCTTATGGTCCTGAACGAATATTTTCCATCCTTTCCTGTTTTTACCCATGCCCGCAACAAACCATGGCGTCGGGCACACGCAGTCCCGCTTCCCCTTGAATAGAGGCCTTCAGCATCGGTGTGATAAAGATAAAGGATGACGCCTTCTGCTGGCGTGACACCATCATTCTGAAAAATGGTACCACTTATTTCGAGAGGCTCGCCTTTTTCGCCGGATGGCGAAATAACTGCATGGTTGCCAATCTCCTGAGGGATGCCGTCTTTCCATGCTTCGCAACATTCACATGTGCCTCCCACATTCTTTTCAGCGGTTGTCTGCCCTTTGCTGCTGGTTGGGCTTGTATTCTGTTGACAGGAAATCTGGCAAATAAAAAGCTGAAAGCAAGCCAGGATGAGGAGGGTTTTCATGGCCAATATTTTGTGAAACAGGTTAGTTAAGTAAAAAGTAAAAAGGCAACCCCAAAGGGGCAAGCAGGCAAAAGTTTTCAACTGATTTTCAAGTGGTTAAGAAAACAATTTGGCTACTTTATTTTTGGCTCATTACTAAGGTCGTTTGCGTTTCCATCGGCGGTGCGACCATAACCAGAAAACAGGATTTTCCCGGATTTGTTGTTCCAGCTTCTTGGCAAACAGTTGGGTTATGTCGCCCTCTTGTAGTTCTTTCGGATTGGCGGAAAGCTCTTCAAAGGCCATCTCGTAATACCCCCTGTTGGCTCTGGTGACTTTGCAGAAAATCACTGGATAGCCTGTTTGTTGAGCCAGCTTGTCAACTCCATGCAGAAACGGAGTGTCTTGATTTAGGAAAGATAACCAGTCTGCATTTTGTGTATCAGATGGGGTTTGGTCGGCAATGAGTACAAAAATGGTGGGTTGTTTTCTGTTTTCAACAACTGCCCTGCCAGCTTGTGCCATACTCACCAGATTGTTTCCCCATTTTGTCCTCAGAGTATTCAGGTGGTCGTCAATTAACCTGTTATTGAGCGGTTTGAAAATGCCGATGACTTTGTGTTTTACAACCAATGGAAACGTCAGGGTGGCCCATTCCCAATTTCCATAATGGCCCGCAACCATAATCACACTTTTCTCTTCCTGGTAATACTTGTCAAAAACTTCGGCTCCGCGATAAACAAACCTTTTGGTCATTTCTGCTTTTGATGCAGTCATCCCTTTCAGTGATTCCAATGTCAGGTCAGCCAGGTAGCTGTAGTATTGTTTTTCAATTTTGTTGAGCTCTTGATCGCCTTTATCAGGGAAAGAATTTCGGAGGTTTTGCCTGACCACTTTTAACCTGTATTGGAAAGCATGTCGCAAGAGCCATGCGGTAAAAGAGGATAATTTGTAAACCACTGAAAATGGCAACAGCGACAGAAGCCAAATGAAAAATTGCAGAATAATTTTAGATGCCTTTTGCACTGCGGATTGACTTATTGAACTCAAATATGGCTAAGTTTGTCCATTTCAATGGTAAAACCCGAGAATTATGTACCGTCGCAGAGATTTCCTTACAACCGCAACTTTAGGCACTTTGGGGGCTACACTGGCTGGTTTGAGCTCCACATCTTGCACCGGTTCCCAGTCCAAACAAAGCATAAGTAAAGGTCCTCTTGTCATCTCCACATGGGATTTTGGACTTCAGGCCAACGAGGCTGCATGGGCAGTATTGAAATCTGGAGGTAAGGCACTGGATGCTGTGGAACAAGGTGTAAGAGTGACAGAAGCAGATGCCACCAACAGTACCGTCGGTATAGGCGGGGCACCCGACAGGGATGGTCATGTAACCTTGGATGCCTGCATCATGGATTCAGAGGGAAATGCAGGTTCAGTGTCTTGTCTGGAACATATTCTGCATCCGGTTTCTGTGGCAAGAATGGTTATGGAAAAGACTCCTCACGTGATGCTGGTAGCAGAAGGTGCTTTGGCTTTTGCTCTCGATAATGGTTTTGAAAAGACAAATTTGCTCACAGAAAAGTCAAAAGCAGCTTGGGAAAAATGGAAACTTACCAGCAAATACGAACCAAAAATTAATGTCGAAATGCATGACACCATTGGAATGCTGGCTTTGGATGTGGATGGGAATCTTGCAGGTGCCTGCACAACCAGCGGGTTAGCTTACAAAATGCATGGAAGGGTGGGGGATTCGCCCATTATCGGTGCCGGTTTATTCGTTGATAATGAGGTTGGGGCGGCAGTAGCCACAGGACTTGGAGAGGTCGTTTTGAAATCACTAAGCAGTTTTTTGGCAGTCGAATTCATGCGTAACGGGAAAACCCCTGCCGAAGCTTGTAAATTGACTGTAGAACGACTGGTTGCGAAACAAAAAAACAGTAAAGAAATTCAGGTCGGACTGATTGCTGTCAATAAAGCTGGTGAATGCGGTGGCTTCAGCATTCAAAAGGGATTTATTTATGCTGTGTGCCGGGAAGATGTTAACCAACTTGAGAAAGCCGGGCATCTGTTCTAATGTATTTGGTAAGTAAATTTCTGAACACCTTTCTGATGCTACGTTGTAAGGGCAGTAAAATGGCATCATATTTTCATTATCAGACATATCGAATTCTTCTAAATGCGTAAAGGGGCAGTGGGTGCTGCTCTTAGCATTTAATTAAGTATAATTATGTCTGATTCCCATTTGAATATCATTATTGCTGATTGCAATGCCATTTTTGTCGTTGGGTTAAAATCCGTCTTAAATGAAATGCCGGAATACCACTGTAACATTGTTGGAGAGGTGGCCACAGCTGCTTCACTTTTTGAATTAACCCAGCAATACTCAGATTGCCTGTTACTTATTGACATGAATCTACCGGATATGGACGGCCTGGAGGTTTTAAGTAATTTGAAAGCACGAAATGCCAATGTAAAAGCCATCATGTTGAGCAATTACGATGAATCAAATGTTGTAAAGGCAGCATTCAGATCCGGTGCTGAGGGTTACATCATGAAATCAACGGGTATCATGGAATACTATAAGGCTATTGCTACTGTTAATTCCGGACAAACCTATCTTGGCAAAGGCCTGACCATCGTTAATGGCGCTGGTACTCACTCACGTTTTTTGAATCAGGGCGGATTATGCAACTCATACGAGGATAATTTCTTGAGAAAATACAATCTCACGCGTCGCGAAATGGAAATCATGAAACTCATAGGTCAGGCTTTGACAAATAAGGAAATTGCTAAAGAACTGTACATCAGCGATCAGACAGTGAGTGTGCATCGCAAGAATATTATGAGGAAACTCGGAGTCAGCAGTTCAACCAATTTGGTCAGAATGGCCCATGAGTACAACCTGATTTAAGGAAAGAGAAAAAAGCATTATTTAATATGAAAGTTTTTTGGGCTGCGTAAAATTCTGGATTTTATTGCTTTGGATAAAATGCTGAAAATGAGTTTGTATTTGGATCGACATTTTAACAGCCCTTTTTTTGTGACAGCCCCAAAACGCCTATCTTTGTTGAGTTTTTAATAATTCCATGAACTACAAAAAGTACTCACAGATGTGTTCGATTCTCAGCACGTCCATTTTTACCTGCCCTTTTTTTCCATGGCAACCGAGTAATCTTTTATGTAGTCATATCACTGTGACAGGCTGAAGCTAAAAATGATTCCACTGAGGGAAAATGTGTTTTCCTTTAGTTTTTTTTGTTTTTCAAGGTGGAATTTTACGGAGATAATTTCTGCAAAGTCAGGCTTTTGAGTATGCCCTTCGACAGGGTTTGGTCAAGTTTGGCAAACTACTTGTATATGTCATAATTATGAAAATTTTGCATATATTCTTCTGCCTGCTTTTGTTGTCGCATACAGCCTCAGCTACTGCGCAGCAGGTAACCCTGGTTACACCCAACATCACAGTGCAACCGGGTGCCAATGTGCATCTTGACATCAGTGTCAAGAATTTTCAGCAAATCACAGCGGTTCAATTTTCCCTGAAATGGGACAAAAATGTGCTGCAGTTTATTGGAGTTGACAATTTTGGCCTTCCCGGATTAGTAGTCGACCTGAATTTTGGTCTGCTCAATGTGAATAATGGGGAATTGCGCTTTAGTTGGGTGCAGGGCAATCTTTCGGGGTTAACTCTTAAGGACTCTTCACAGTTATTCTCTATTTGGTTCAAGGCGGTTGGCCCCCATGAAAGCAGCACCAAATTGTCTTTTGCCAATGAGCCCATTGTCATTGAGGTGATCAATTCAAATGGCACTCAACCTTTCATACTCGAAAACGGAACGATAACCATCAAACAATTGACATCGACCCTCGAAGTGGTATCAAATGATTTTGTGCTGTATCAGAATGTACCTAATCCATTTGTCGAGACTACTTCGATTCAGTTTGAATTGAAAAAAGGGTCAAATGCCAACATCAGCATTTTTGACAACAGTGGCCGAAGAATTTTTGAGCGAAGTGATTACTATTCCCCCGGCAAACATAATATGGTACTAAACCGGGAGATTTTTGGAAAAGCGGGTACTTATCACTTCAGTCTGAGTACGCCGGGAGGAGTAGCCACCCGGCCTTTGGTAGTAAAATAAGATAAGCGATTACAACTGGTCGACTCCGTATGGAGAAATGCCAGAGAAGAATAGAATAATTCCGATTACAATAACAATTGTCGTCCCAATTCCGAACATATGAAAAGACCGATTACTAGCCTCATCATTGGCTTTGCCTTGTTCATTGTGCAACTTGGCGCACAGCCAACATTCACCGTTTCTCCTCAGACAATAACTGCTGCCGCAGGAGGGAATATTACGGTCGATATCAACGTATCAGGATTCACCAACATTGTCAGTATGCAGTATTCCATGACCTGGAATAAGCAAGTGCTGCAGTTTATTTCCATTGATAACATTACCAACTCCTTGCCCGGATTTACGATGGCAAACTTTGGAACGACAAATACTGCCAATGGCAACTACGCTTTATCATGGCTTGACCCTGATGTTACAGGCAAATCTGTGTCAGGAGGTACACGCCTGTACAGCGTTACTTTTAAGGTTCTCACTACCAATGAGACGACAATTGCATTTGCCAATGCTCCGACACCCATAGAGGTTGTCAATGCAGCAGGAACGAATGTGGGACTAACACCCATGAACTCAGTCGTCAATGCAGGGGGCGGTAATCCTGGCCCGACAGCTACAGTAACGTTTTCTGCATCGGATACCACGGTTGCTCCCAATGCAATGCTCTGTACAAATGTCAGAGTAAACGGATTCACAAACCTTGCTTCCGTGCAATACAGCATGGCCTTTGATCAGACTAAGCTTCAGTTTTCGAGCATAACAAATTTAAACCTCAGCAACCTGACTCTGGCTAATTTTAATACAACTCAAGCCGCCCAGGGAATTCTTACCTTGAATTGGAATAGTCAAGGAGGGGCAGGTGTTACGGTTGCTAATGGTACAACCATTTACAGGGCTTGTTTTACAGCCATCGGAGCATCCAGTTGCGGTACTCCTTCCCAGTTCAGGTTTACCAGCACCCCAACAGCAGCACAGGCCAGCAATGCCAGTGGTGGGAGTGTTACTTTTCAGAGCACCGCAGGGAATATTACCATTTGTAGTGGAACACCTCCACCTGGTACAGTTACTTTTAGTGCGTCCACTGTTTCCGGTGCTCCTAATACCACATTGTGTACTAACGTGAGTGTGGATGGATTTACCAACCTGGCATCGGTACAATTCAGTATGGCTTTTGACCAGACCAGGCTGCAATTTGCCAACATCTCCAACCTGAATTTATCCAACCTTGCGTTGGGCAATTTCAATACAACTCAGGCATCACAGGGGATTCTTACTCTCAACTGGACCAGTCAGGGTGGTGCAGGAGTTACTGTTGCCAGTGGCACCAATATTTATAGGGTTTGCTTTACAGCGATTGGCGCATCAAACTGTGCAACTCCATCGCAGTTCCGTTTTACCAGCACGCCGGTATTGGCGCAGGCTACCAATGCCAGTGCTAATAATGTTACTTTCCAAAGTAACCCGGGTAACATCACCATTTGCAGTTCTCCACCGCCATCGGGATTTTCCATGGTAGCTTCGGATACAACCATCGCCGCCGGAGGAAAATTTTGTACCCGTGTAAGTGTAAATGGTTTTACCAATATCGTATCCATGCAATACAGCATGGCATTTGATCAAACCAAACTGCGTTTCGATAGCTTAACTTCATTCAATCTGCTTGATCTCACTGCTTCAAGTTTTGGCGTCAATCAGGTTTCACAAGGTATTTTAACCCTATCATGGTTGGATCAATCAACAATTGGCGTGACACGACCCAATGGCACGGTTATCTACCGGGTATGTTTTACGGTTATAGGATCTGAAAACTGTACAACGCCTACTCAATTCAGATTTACCAACACACCGACTACCACTGAAGTAACCAATGCAAGTGGAGGATTGGTCGCATTCCAGAGCACACCAGCAAATATTACCGTATGTGGAGGTACACCTCCACCCCCACCAACAGGATTTTCTGTCACTGCTTCAGATACGACGATTGCTTCGGGTGGAAAATTCTGCACGAAAGTACGGGTGAACGGATTCACCAATATCGTGTCCATGCAGTACAGCATGGCTTTTGACCAGACCAAACTGCGCTTTGACAGCATTCGAGCAGTAAATCTGAAGGACTTGACTTTGGCCAGCTTTGGCACCAATCAGGCGGCACAGGGTGTTTTGACAATGTCATGGCTCGACCAGGCAACAACCGGAGTTTCAGTTACTAATGGAACGGCCATTTATGAAGTGTGCTTTACCGCTATTGGAGCTGTAAATTGTACCACTCCCACTCAATTCCGTTTCACCAGTACTCCAACGACAGCGGAAGTGACCAATTCAGCAGGGGGTACCGTCACTTTCCAAAGTGTGCCCGGGAACATAACCATCTGTGGTGGTACTCCACCACCTCCGCCAACCGGATTTTCCGTAACAGCTTCGGATACTACCATTGCTTCCGGTGGAAAATTCTGCACAAAAGTTAGGGTGAACGGATTCTCAAACATCGTGTCCATGCAGTACAGTATGTCATTTGATCAAACCCGTGTTCGATTTGACAGTATCCGTGCTTTGAACCTGAAAGATTTATCCGTTGCCAACTTCGGAACGAACCAGTCTGCCCAGGGGGTGCTTACTTTGTCTTGGATGGATCAAGCCACTACGGGAGTAACCCTCACTAACGGCACAACCATATATGAAGTCTGTTTTACAGCAATTGGGGCTGAAAACTGCACCACTCCATCTGCATTCCGCTTTACCAATACGCCTACGATGGCAGAGGTTACCAATTCAGCTGGTGCCACAGTTGCGTTTCAAAGTGTTTCAGGCAGTATAACAATTTGCGGTGGCACACCACCACCTCCGGGCACCCTAAGATTTTCAGCTAATGAAAAAGTAATTTCCAACAGCGCTCCCGGATGTATTGATGTTACCGCTGAAAACTTCACCAAAATTGTCAGTGCTCAGTTTTCCATAAAGTTTAACCCGGCAGTTATCAAGTTCAGTTCGGTTACTGGGTTTGGTTTACCTGACCTGAGTGCCAGTAATTTTGGCACTGCCAATGCCAATAATGGTACGCTTACCTTCTCATGGTTCGACCAATCTACCAAAGGCGTAACAGTGGCAAACGGTACCGTAATTTTCCAGTTGTGTTTTACCGGAGTGGGTACTGGTGGTCAATCGAGTAACATCAGTTTCGATGGAACACCGACTGCCATTGAAGTAACAGATGCCAGTAACAAGTCAGTCACACCGACATTCGTCACTGGCAAGGCTACACTGGAAAGCAGTTGTGCCGGACCAGTCGTCATTTCGAACCCCGTCGTTACCAATGTTACCTGCAAAGGTTCTGCAACCGGAGCGATTGCCATTACCACAAGTGGTGGTACCGGCCTATTCGTTTACACCTGGAAAAATGCTGCGGGAACTACGGTGGGTACACAGAAGAATTTAACGAGCGTGGTGGCGGGTACTTATACAGTAACAGTTACAAGTTGTTCAGGTACTCAAAGCACTACAGCATCATATACCATTACTGAGCCTTCACAGGGAATAGGCATAACCAGTCAGGTGAACAATGTTGTTTGCATGGGTGCAGCAAATGGCTCAATTAGCATTACTGTTAGCGGAGGTCTGCTTTCACCTCCATCCTGTCCTAACTATACATACCTGTGGAGCAATGGCGCCACAACCAAAGATATCGGCAACTTACCGGGTGGTACTTACCGTGTAACCATCACCGATTGCAGTGGCTGCCAGTTTGTCTCTAATCCAATAGTAGTGGCTGCGCCAACTTCAGCTTTGGTTGCGTCCTTGGCGGTTACCCATGTGAAATGTTTCGGAACTGCTTCCGGAACTATAACTGTCACGGCTTCCGGAGGTGTTGGCCCTTACCAATACAGGATAAATAACGGCGTTTGGCAAAACAGCAATGTTTTCACTGACCTGCCCGGTGGCGCTTATGCTGTGGACACCCGCGATGCACTGGGTTGTATAGTGAACAATAATACCACTATTAATTCACCTGCCACGGCATTGGTAGTTGTATCTGCTCCTGTGCATGCCACTAGTGGCAAATGTGATGGCTCCATAACCTTGACCGTATCAGGTGGAGGAACACCTTATACCTATACATGGGCCGGCCCGGGTAATTTCACCTCAAATACAAAAGATGTAACCAATCTTTGTTCAGGCAATTATTCGGTAACAGTAACTGATGCCAACGGATGTTCCATTGTTCGCACAGAACAGGTTCGTTCACCACTCCAGGTTACTGCCACCAGGAGGAATGCCTGTTTCAATGTTTGTGATGGTTCAATCATGTTAAATGTTACGGGCGGTATTCCACCATTATCTTATCAGTGGAATTCCGGATTGCCGGCACTTCCGACACAGAGCAACCTCTGTCCGGGAAGTTATTCCGTAACTGTTACAAGTCCGGCAGATAACCAGACGCAAACCTTGACGATAAACATAACACAGGCGACGTCGAGACCTTCACTAACTGTGGTCAATGTGTCGCAACCAAGTACCTCGTTTAGCTGTGATGGTACCATCATTACCACCGGTGCAACCGGGGGAGCAGGGCCTCCCTACACTTTCAAGTGGGATAATAATTCAACCGTGCCGACCCGGACAGGACTTTGCGAAGGCACCTATTCCATGACTTTGACTGATGGCAACGGATGTACATCACTGAATACCTACACACTTGACTTTATTCCTCCATCCCTGAGTATAGCGACTACCGTGGATGCATCCTGTTTTTCCAACTCGATTGGTGCCATTACGGTGCAGGCCACGGGTGGTATTTCCCCTTATCGAATAGTGATTAGTGGTCCTTCGGGCACATTTACCCAGAATAATGATGCGGACGGATTTCACAAGTTCAGCAATCTCGCTCCGGGGAACTATACCATTTCAGTATTGGATTCAGGTGTAGGAATCGATTTCCAACAGACTTCAACGACGGCATCTGTTACCGTTACCAACCTGAGTTTAGCGCCAATAAACATTTTCCCGGCCACCATTTCTCAAAAAGGGAAAATAACCACTCAACCTGCGGGCGGTAGAATACCTTACACCTTCCAATGGAGTAATGGTAGCAATGCACAAAACCCAAGCAATCTGGATGCTGACTGCTATGTTGTCACTGTGGGTGATGCCAATGGCTGTTTCAGGGTCTTTTCAAATATCTGCGTTGGCTTACTGACTGCGCAGGAAACCATCACCAGTCCGAGATGTCCTGATTCTTTGGGAACAATCGTAATTAAGCCTCAGGGTGGTAACTGGCCATATTCTTTCAGATGGAGGAATTCAGCAGGACAGGTAGTGGACAACGATTCGATTTTGCAAAACCAACCAGTTGGTGAATACAATGTGCTGATAACGGATGCATTGGGAGTTTCCATTTTGCAATCACATACCATAAAACCGATTTCCAATCTGGCAGCTACAGCGGTGGCAACCAGCAACTACAACGGATTCAATGTACGTTGTAATGGTGGAAATACGGGTGAGGCGCGTGTTATGGCAGTAAATGGCAGCGCTCCTTACACCTATATGTGGAGCAATAACGCGACCACCGCAACGGTCAGCAATCTGCCTGCCGGTATGTACACCATTACCGTAACTGATAAAGAAGGTTGTAAGGTTACTCAAAGTGTGAGTATCACAGCGCCACCAGTATTGACGGCCAATGCGCAAGGTGCTTTCATCGGTTGCAGTGGTACCAAGAGCGGTCAGGCCACAGCTACAGTTTCCGGTGGCGTTTCTCCCTACAGTTTTGTTTGGAGCGATGCTTCTAATCAGAAAACTGCAACTGCGGTTCTGCTCAGCGGCGGTACCTATACTGTGACCGTTACAGATGCCAATGGCTGTAATTCTACCAAGTCTGCAAATGTGATAGAACCACCGGTGTTGAATGTTAACGTGCTGACCACGCCAGATGAAGGCGGGCCAAGCGGTACGGCGAAAGCTGTGGCGACTGGAGGAACAAGACCTTATGTATTCACCTGGCAAGATTTGACCAATACGGACAGTACCATAAGCCGACTGCTTCCGGGTAGGTATTTTGTGAGGGTTACAGATGCCAATAGTTGTGTTAAATTAGCTAACGGAATCGTGGATGACGCCACAAACTGCCTCTTTGCCAGGGCTGTGATTACACCGGAAGGAGATGGCCGCAACGAAGAGTTTAAAATCGGGTGCTTGTCGCGATTCCATGATAACCATCTGGAAATCTATAACCGCTGGGGTCAGTTGGTTTACGAAGTTGACAATTACAACGACGCCGACCTGTGGCGTGGCACGAATATGCGAGGCAACCCTGTGCCGGACGGCGTTTACTTCTGGGTGTTCGAATACACTGACCCCGGTTCAAAACAGCGCTTGTCCAAGAAAGGCAGTGTAACTGTCCTGAGAAGATAATTGAGTAATCCGGAGGTTCGGGTTCATGGAACCTCCGGATTTACCCCATATACACTTTGAATTATAATCCAATCACCGATTAAACCCATGAGCATGAAAAAGTTAGTTTTACTCATTGCTGTTGTTTTCCTGGTAAAGACAGCTTACAGCCAGGAGCAGGCAGCCGTGTTTTCGCACTATCATTTGAGTCCGATTCTGGTTTCACCAGCCGTGGCAGGTTATAATGAAATCCACCAGATTCAGATGAATATCAGGAGCCAGTGGACAGGATTTCCCGAAGCTCCCAAAACCTATGCTATTGGCTACAACGGTCCGGTGAGCAAGACCCTCGGCCTTGGTGCCAGCCTCCTTTCGGAGAACATTGGCAATCAAACTAAATTCCGTTTCCAGCTCAATTATGCCTTCCGCTATGAATGGGATAATTTCAAACTGGGAGCTGGTTTTTCAACTGAATTTCACAATATCAAAACCGCCAATTCCGTACTGAGCAACCCGCTCTACGATCCGGGTGACCAGATTATCGAAGATGCGGTTGATGGAAACAAAATCTTCGATGCTGCATTGGGTTTCTGGGGAACTGTTTCTGATAAAACATTCATAGGCCTCACATTCTCAAACCTCGTAGTGGCCAAGATTGGTGACATTGAATCCGGCGACCCGCAGGGTTCTTTCTTCAGTTTTGTGTTGGTGAATTTCGGCCATGAGTTCGACATTGAACCTTATAGTTTTAAAATAGTGCCCAGTGTGATGGTGCATCGCATCAAGGACAAACCTTTCCAGGCAGATTTTAACCTGAAAGGCTCCTTCATCGAAGACCGCCTGATTGCCGGAATTTCCTACCGTGCCGGCCTGGGTGGTGCGGTTGGCCTGCTGTTGGGCACCAACATCGATGTGTTCAAACTGTACTACAGCTACGACGTGAGCTTCCAGAACGTGCAGCAGTACAATGGCGGCACGCATGAAGTGACGCTGGCCTTTGATTTCGACAGTGGCCGCAAGCGATTTGACAGAACTCCGGCCAGAAGATAAAAGGGTAGTGATTGGATTAAGGAACGACTAAGAAACAACTTCACGAATTGGAGGCCTAACGGTTACTAAAC
>CAYRDX010000012.1:0-80263 GCA_964423205.1 uncultured Saprospiraceae bacterium
TGTTATTGTGAATATAGAGGAGACGACACCTTTTGGAAAGGTGTCACCTCTGCAAAGGTTTAAGTAAAGGCAAAAAGAGAATTGTTGTGTAGAATCGTTTCATCTGGCATTAATTTGATTAAAGGGCAATAATGGGTGAAGATAGATGAAGCGATGGTATTTTCTGAACTTTAAATGTTCGGGTTGTTAGTTAATTAGCTACAAGATTGGAAGGTTGTTTTTTAAAATATTTCAGCACCCTTAATGCCCTTAGGGTATTCCATCTGCCAGGTTTTCCGGTAGCTTCCATATCGAAATGCACCTGTCCGGCATGTCTGGCCGGATTGGACCAGGTACCATCCGGCTTTTGCTTTTTGAGTAAAACATCAATCGCGTCCTGCATCCGTTCATCCCAGGGAATAGCGGCATATCGAAAATAATCCAATGCCCGTAGAATGTCGTAACGCCAGCGGCAGGGATAACGCAGGGCAAGGAATCTGTTGTCGATGACTTTTCCAGTGTGGTCACTTCTAAAAAGCTTGTGCAATAGGATAAATTCCACCGATGATTTCTGAGCTTCCAACAATTCCGGCAAACGATAGGTGTAACCATTCTTTTTGTACTCAGTGATACCTTCCAGCACGGAGATAGTCGAGTGCAGGGAACTGTGTACCGCACCGCTGCGGTTCGAACGACAGTTGAAACCACCGTCAGGCATGAGCTGTGAAAGTACCATGTCCACCACCGATTCGAGGGCTTTGGCTTCAGCTTTGAAGTACGAGGCAAAGTTGAGGAACATTCCATTGACGCACACATCGCTGACTTTCACACTGCCAATTGGCAATATGCCACCATCCGGACCTTTTTCTTCCCGCATTACCATTTCCAGGGTTTCCCTGACCTGTGGCTGTTCCGGTGGCAAACACAGGTTCCGTAAATCGAGTAGGGTATAATGGGTGGAATTCCATTTTGGTTGATAATACTTCTGTCCCCAGTGCCCGTTTTTGTTGCGCTTTGAAAGGAAAGCTGCGCCCCAACCTTCAGTAGCTATCCTTTTTTGCAAATCCGGCCTTTCCTCAGCCAGCAGGTCGCGGTGGGTTTGAAATTGGATGGCAGTGTCGCCGGAGAGGAGAAAGGAGAGGGTGGGGGGAATTTGCATAATTAGGAAATTTGATTCACATTCTTTTTTACCGCAAAGACACAGTGTTTTTACCACAGAGACACGGAGAGCACGAAGTTTCACGGAGTTAAGCACTGCTTCTATCCTTGTGACAATCAATTCGCATTGGTACTCTGTGTTTCTAAGTGTTCTCCGTTTCTCCGTGGTTCAAAAAGGTTGAAGCCGAAAAAAGAGAGAATAATGAACTAATTCAATTTATGACACTCTTCTCCGCGTCCCTCTGCGTGCCCAAATCTAAGCTGTCAACAGATTCCGTTTAGTATTGTACCCGTGCAGGTACCCTCTTTTCGAAGCCTCATTCAGGAAACTGCGCTGGGTTAATATTTCGACTGCCTTCTGTCGAACGAGAAAAGGTTCTATGAGTTTGTCAATCCGGCTTTCTATCAGGCCTATCCTTCTGCCGAATTCCGTAAAATCTGTACGACTGGCATGACCAGTCTTCTGCCAGGCCTCACTGCGGAAATCATCAACGAACAAACCTTTGGCGAGCGCAAAATCGCTATCGTCCACATGGAGTCGGGTATTGATGAGGTCATAAGCCGGACTGAGCAGATAATCGCCGCTATGTGATTCCAGGAGCGAAAAATTCTTAAGGTGGGCATCGCCGTTGGAGAACAGGAAATTGAATACTACGAGCACAAAAAACTTTTCCATCTCCACGCGCCAGGCTGGAACGTATTGCTTAATGAGATAACCCATGTTCTCATAACTGTAATTGTATTTGAAATTGGGTCCGGCATTCAGGGATGTTTTACCGGCCAGTGAAGCAAAGTCCTCTTTTCCCCATTTCAGCACTAAGCCCTCAGGACTTATCTCTTTCACATCGAATCGTTTGGTCAGATAGGCAGGGGTGCCGTCTTTGAAAAATACCAGTGCATTTTCAGCGCTTGGGATGCCATAAACTTGTCGGGCAATTTGCATGGTCAGGTGTTCATTGGCCGGCACCATGTCCACATTCCTGAGGTCCCTGGGTATGGGCTTGAGGATAAAGGCCCCCCTTTCCCCTACCCGGCTAAGCCGCAGGCGTTTTTTTTCGAGTACCATACTCAGCTTTTCCTGTACTCCTGAGATGGAAATAAAGCTCCGGTTTTCGATGAAAATTTCAGCGACCTGCTCATTTGTTCGGGGACTTTCATAATCCAGAAAAGGGCTGACCTTCCTCCCGTCGAACATCTTACGCAGTAATCCGGGGCTGTAGGATGAATAACCTTCCGCCAATGTACCAGGGCAATATTTCAGTGTTATGGGATTCATGCGTTTTCCAATGGCTTAGTGGTGATGTTTCCGATGGTGTCAAAACGGGTGGTCAGCATGAGCAGGCCGAAATGGTCGTTTTCGTCGATTTTATGAAATCTGCATTGCAGTTGTTTATTCACGCCTTCACTGAGCAGGTTGAAGAAAAATGGGAATAGGGAATCACTGCGATGTTCCTGTTGGCTTTTGGGCAGGGTCAGGCTGATGGAAGGTTTGCTGCTGTCCAGAAAATAGGTTTCCTCGTACCGGAATAAATAGTCATCCGGGGTCAACTCTGTAAGGACACCGGCTAAAATACCGTTCCGGTATATTTCCACGGCTCTCATGATGAGCTTTGTTCAGTTGAGCTACTGCCAGGGGTTTTGACTTGAAGTTTCAACTCAAGACCTAAGACCTGAGACAGTTTTTCCAATACTTCCAGTGATGGGTTTCCTTTTCCTCGCTCCAGTTTGTAAACCGTATTGGTGCTGATACCGGCCAATTCCGCCAGATGAGGTTGGGTAATTCCCAACTCATTCCGGCGCTGTTTGATGGTTTCGCCGATGTAATGAACTAACATTATAGTGTGATTTTGGGGTAAATTTAGGCGTGTCTTGTTTCTTTTGCAAGTAAAATCACAGTATAGTGTGATTTTGTTTGAGGTTTTTTACCACGGAGAAACGGTTTTTTACCACGGAGACTCGGAGATTCACGGAGTGGCCCTTATTCAATCCTTCTGACATTCAGTCCTTCAATCCTTATAAGTACTCCGTGAAACTCCGTGTTCTCCGTGCCTCCGTGGTTAAAACCCTCACCTCTCCGGCAAAATCAACGCCGGTAACGCAGCCGCAGCATAGGCCTTATTGAACTCAGCCACTTCATCCGCAATGATTCGATTCATCTCTTTTTTGCCTTTTTCCCACAGTGCAAGGATGTCATTTAGTCTGCTTTTCGCTCCATCAGTTGGCTTTGGAGCATAAGTGTCGATGGTTGTTTTCATGTTCAGGAATTCCGAATTCAGCCTGTTTGGAAAATTGATGACATCCTGAAAAGTTTCCTGTTTGGGCTGAATCAGTTGTTCTTCCCATTTCACAATGGACTTAGTGGCTTTTTCACCGAGTTCGACCAGCGACTTTTGTCCTTCCATTTTTTTCAAAAGGGACAACCTGTTTTCCAGCTGACCTTTGACATTGCGCAATTGGGTGACCGATTGGTTGAGGTCTTTCACTGCCGTTTCGATTTTCATCAGCAGGGTTTGCTGCTCTTCGAAATCCGAATGGGATGCATTCAATCTGGGGTCAGGAAGTACCCTCACGGATACCTCTGAAAAGGAATTGGCTGTACTCATTCTCAACTTATAAATGCCCGGTGCTGCATAGTGCCCGGAATAATCTCCCATAACGAAAATTCCCTCCACGGCAGGCAGTTGTTCCCTTTGCAAATCCCAGCTAAAGCGGTTAAGACCCGGTTTGGAAGGTAAAACCTGAGGTGGCTGCGGCCCTCCCGGCCAGGATTTGAAGTCTTTTGGTTTCTGGTTGCTAAAGGTTCTTACCACATTGCCAGAGGCATCTATAACTTCCAATTTTAATTCTGTGGTGTCGCTGAAATGATGTGGAAGATAATAATCGAAAATGACCCCTGCTCTTGGATTTTGGCCCTGGTATGGTGAGGGCTGCGGTGGTGAAAACAGCGTGAATTTGTAAGTATCCTTTGGAGTGAAAAGTTTCAATGCAACCGTATCGGGTTTCCCGAGTGATTGTTGCAGGGCACCCAAATCATCCAGTATCCAAAATGCACGCCCGGAAGTTGCAACCACTAGATCGTTGTCGGCAAAGGTCAGGTCGGTGATGGGGCAGGTGGGCAGATTGGACTGAAATCGTTGCCATTTTTCGCCGGCATTAAAGCTGATGTACAATCCATGCTCTGTTCCAGCGTACAACAAGCCCCTTGCTTTAGGGTCTTCCCTGACCACCCGCACAAAATTGTCGGAGGGCAATCCATTAATGATGCTTTTCCAGGTTGCACCATAATCACTTGTCACGAAAATCATCGGCTTCAGGTCGTCAAACTTGTAGCGTGTAACGGCAATGTAAGCCGTGCCCGGGTCGTGAGTTGATACCTCGATGGCGTTGATAAGTGATTCCGGCAGTCCGGGAGGGGTGACGTTTTTCCAGCTTTTACCTTCGTCGCGGGTAAAATGCACCAATCCATCGTCCGTGCCGACCCATATCACACCGGCCTGCTGTGGTGAACAGGTGATGTAACTGATGGTATTGTACACCTCAGCACCGGCAGCCTCATTGGTGTAAGGAACACCTCCCCAACCGTGTTTGGTAGTGTCGTTGCGGGTGAGGTCGGGGCTGATAGTCGTCCATGTATAGCCACCATTATCGGTTCGGAACAGCACATTGGCACCATGATACATAATTTTTGGATTCTGTGGCTGCGCCACAATGGGGTTGTTCCAGTTGAAGCGGTATTTCTGGTCTTTCGGCGAAGTGCCAAGGTTCACTTGCGGGTATTGCATAATGTCTTTGACCATTTCTGTGGCATGGTCATACACATCGATTCCACCCTGAATGCAGGTGCCATAAACAAGTTTCGGGTCGTCGGGGTCGAAGGCGAGGAAGGCACTTTCGCATCCTGCTGCCGGATACCATTCCGATTCACCGATGCCTCCTCCAATGGTTCTGCTGGCAATGGCCATTGAGGAGTTGTCCTGTTGCCCTGCATAAAGGTGGTAAGGAAATCTTCTGTCGGTGATGACCCTGTAAAATTGTGCGGTGGGTTGGTTGCCCTGTGTTGACCAGGTTTTGCCTCCATTAAAAGTTATGCAGGCACCACCGTCGTTGGCCAAAATGATGTTCTGGGAATTTGCGGGATTTATCCACATATCGTGCTGGTCGACATGGGGATTGGGTATGGATTGGAAAGTGCGGCCACCGTCAATGGATTTCAGCATGGGAGCATTCAGTACATACACCACATTGGCATTATTGGGGTCGGCGAATATTTCGATGTAATACCAGGCTCTGGCCACTGTAATCCGCTGACTGTTCACCTGCTGCCAGGTTTTACCTCCGTCATCGGAACGGAAAACGCCGCCTTTTTCCGCCTCTATGTTGGCATAAACACGCTGCGGATTAGCTGGTGAAACATCCACTGCTATTTTACCCATTTCCTTGGGCAGTCCGTTTTTCAGTTGCTCCCAGGTTTCACCTCCATCAGAGCTTTTCCAGATGCCTGAACCTTTGCCGCCACTTCGCACCTGCCAGGGTGTACGCTGGTGATCCCACATGCCAGCGTAAAGGATTCTCGGATTCGAGGGATCCATGCTCAAATCCGCCGCACCGGTCGATGCATCGACATACAAGACCTTACTCCAGGTTTTTCCCCCATCAGTGCTTTTGTACACTCCCCGGTCTTCGCCTGGACCAAACAGGGCTCCCTGAACGGCAACAAACACTAGATCTGGATTTGTGGGGTGAATCCGCACAGCAGCAATATGTCGACTATTTGGCAGACCGATGTGTTTCCATGATTTTCCGGCATCGGTGCTTTTATACATCCCATCGCCATGAGAAGTCATTACCCCACGGACGGCGTGCTCACCCATTCCGACAAAAATTACATTAGGGTCGCTGGGTGCTATCGCAATTGCGCCAACGGAACCACTTTTGAAAAACCCATCGGAAATATTGCGCCAGGTGATGCCTGCATCATCTGTTTTCCAGACGCCTCCACCCGTTCCTCCAAAATAGTAAGTTTGAGGATTACCGGGTACACCAACCGCAGCCACAGAGCGACCACCTCGGAAGGGTCCAATGTTTCTGAATGTCAGAGCAGAAAACCTATCTGCCTGAAAGGCGGGTTCCGGAACCTGCACTGGTGTTGAAGTCTTTTTCTTCTGGGAAAAACCAAAAATTGGAAGCAGGCAAAGCAGTGCCATGCCGAAGATGTGTTTGTTTATCATGGTGACAAGGTTTGAGTTATAAGCTCTAAATGTAGGGAAATCCTGAAAATGAAGGAGTGTTTACTTTCTTACCACGGAGGATGGAGAACACAAAGAAGCACGGAGTTTTCTATTACGGAGGCACGGAGAGCACTCAGGAACACGGAGTAGTGATAAGGATTGAAGGACTGAATGCCAGAAGGATTGAATGCCGGCTACACTGTGTATTTCTCCGTGCTCTCCGTGTCTCTGTGGTAAAAAACCTCAATGATTCTCAGGGCGATTCAAGACAGCCAGTTGATACAAATCCACAAAAAGACAGGAAGTGTTGTCGGTTTTTAGAAAGGAAGAAAAGTAGCTGTGTAGCCTACCACCGACAAATTGGCCAAGGAAAAAGGAACCTACCAAAACGGGAAAGGTGGTGAAAGCCCAGCCCAGGTTTGCATAAATGCGAAGTGTAACCACCAAAGGCACTGGCAGATGTATTGCCAGTATCCATTGAAGGCTAAACTTCCGGACATTGGCTCTCCAATAGCCAAAAGGGATGTTGATGATGAAAACTAGTAGAGCAACAGTCAATAAGTTCATAGTGAAAGGTGCTTTTGATATGTTAAGAGGTGTCACCTTTTCGAAAATCTGACACCTCGAATAATTAATCGGATTGTGTATCCAAATTGGTTGAAAAATAATCTGTCGAATTTTCTTCAATGAGCTTTTTCAGATTCGAGTTCATTTTTTCGTTCTCTTTTACAAAATAGGACTTCATAAAAAAGAAAATGGATCGGTATAAAATGCCTTTACCATAGGCATCCGTTTTTGAAAGAATACGGGTCGAATTTTCACTATCTGCAATGAAGTCCATAGTATTCTGACTTGTCAGGACATCATTGTCAATAGTGTTTACAAATTGTTCGTTTACCTTGAAAGTCAGAATCGTTTCTGTCATTTCCATAGTTTCACCTCTTTGCACTACCACAATGCGGTACTTGCTTCCGGGAGCATTTTTTTCTCCTTCCAGCAATTCATAACTTTTCAGTCCGTCCATCCAGTCGCCCAGTTTTGTTTCATCAGTAAACACAGCCCAGGCCTCTTCGATGGGTTTTTGAACGGTAAACTCTGATTCATAAGTAACTTTCTTGCTGAACACTCCTGCCAGAAGGAAAAGTGTAAACAGAGACAGAATGATTCCCAGGACGATCTTTAGTATTTTCATTGATGATGACATTTTAAGAAACAGTTCAGACCCTACTTCTGACTATTTCTGGAATAAACAGGATTTACGGTTCCAATATAGTACCCTGAGAACAAAACGACAAAACTGATTGCAATGGCCGGTATGAATGACTCGAAGCCAAAAGTCCAGTAATTTGGTATCAGTTTGTAATGAAAGCCTAAAAGAGTCAGCTCACCAGCCAGTATAGATAGGATTGCCGCAAACCGATTGAGGTTTTTTTTCCAAAGTACAGCAAAAGCAACAGGGAAAAGAATGGATAACCCGCTGAATGCCAGTTTGCCCATATCGAAAATGGTTTCGAAAGGGTTACTGGCTATGGCTAATCCGGTTATGGCAAAAACGATGACCCAAACCCTGCCCCACCACACTTGTGTTCGCAGTGATGGTTTCTTATTAGTAAAAGCTACGTGAAAGTCTCTGGTAGTAATGGTACTCAGCGCCAGCAGTTGACTATCCAGTGTTGACATAAAAGCTGCCAATGCACCAGTCATAACCAATGCGCCAAACCAGTCCGGTGCATGTTTTACCAGCATCATGGGAAGTATCTGGTCTGCACTTTTTCCTTCAAGACCCGGAAAACTGATATGACCCAAAACGCCGATAATTACGGGAAGCAGTGAGATTATCAGAGGGATAAAAGCGTATAGAATAGCAGATCGCTTGAGGTGTTTCAGGTCGCGTGCCACATAAAAACGCATAAAAATCTGAGGGAACATAGGGATGGCAAAAATCCAGAAAATGAGCCAACTGAACCATCTTTGCGGATGATAATGACCGCCCTTCCCTTCTCTTGAAAATAGTTCGGGATGAAGGTCAAATACCTGCTGGCTGGCAGATTTCAACCCACCGAGGTCATCAGTTATTACCCATACCGCCGCCCCCATCATCAAAACCATGAGCAATCCTTGTTTCATGTCAGTTCGTGCCACACTGGTCATGCCACCGATAAAAGTGTACACAATGGTAAATGCCGTTAGCATTGCGGCACCCATAAAATAAGAGACTTCACCTCCGGTAATATTTTCCAGTATGTATCCTGCTCCCACGATTTGCAGAGCCAGATAAGGGAATGTGAACAACAACATAATGATGGCAAACAGTAGCCGGAGTGTGTTACTGCCTGTGCGGTCATATACCAGTTCAGATGGTGTTATATAGCCGTGTTTCTTCCCCAGTGACCAGGCTTTGGTTCCAATAATGAAGAATGAAAGACAGGCAAATGAAGTCCCCAGGGCCATGATAACGTAATATGGGTACCCTGTCCGGTAGCCCTCACCTGCGAAACCCAGGAAATAAAAAGCGCTGAAGTTGGTAGCCAGGATGGTGAAAAAAAGCGTTACGGTATTCAGGTTTCGGTTGGCCAAAAAGTAACCTTCCGGTGTGTTTGTCAATTTTCTTGTCCCAATGAGGCTGCCCAGAAAAGTGATGCCCAGGTAGGCGAGAAGGATGAAATAAACCATAGTCCTCAGGGATTGTGTTTAGTGTCATCATCTTCCTTCCAGTATAATCCTGAAAAGAGGAAAAAACTGATAATGAAGACGACATGAACAAATACAAACCATAAAATCCAGGAAGGCAAACCAACTACTATGGTGTCAGCAGGCCACTTTTTTAACAAATAATCCTGTGTGCATAGAAAAAGCAGGATAAAAAGTATCACCCATTTGATACCGGAATGTGACAAACTGTATTGCATAAATAGACGATTGGTGAATTCGGTGGGCAAAAGAAAGGATTTTTTAACAAAAATTATTTAGCCGGATATTCTTCTAAAAGTCTGAAAAGGAGGAAGTTTGCAATCCTTTTCAAAAAAGGCCAATTTCTAAGCTGATAAATGGAAAAGAACCTCGCTATTGATATTGGTAACAGTCGCCTGAAATACGGCTTTTTTAAAGGCGATAACCTGGAGCACAACGGTAGTTCAGAAGAGGATTCAGTTGACAGTATTTTAGAAATTGCGAAGGAGTTCGAAGTCGTCAACGTCATCGTCTCCAGCACCAGGGATTTGCCCTCAGAATTGGATGATGCTTTAAAATCAAGGTTCAGGTATGTGAGGCTAACTCATGAAACACCCATTCCGGTGAATCTCGACTATAAGACTCCCGACACACTCGGTAAAGACCGTGTGGCAGCAATCGTTGGCGCTTATTATTTATTTCCAGGAAGGAATTGCCTCGTCGTTGATGCCGGGACATGCATCACTTATGATGTACTGGATAAAACCGGCACCTTCCGGGGTGGTAATATTGCGCCGGGAATTGTAATGCGGCTGAAAGCCATGCATCATTTCACTGCAAAACTTCCTTTGGTCAATCGCCCAAATTCTTTTGAAATTAGTCAGCAATGGCTGGGCAGGAGCACAAATGAAGCAATCCGGAACGGTGCAGAGTGGGGAGCGATACTGGAATTGCAAGCGTTTATAGAAAAAACACGCAAAGAGTTCAGCCCACTGACAATAATCCTAACAGGGGGAGATGCTGAATTCTTTGTTAAAACTCTGAAAACAAAGATATTTGTACGGCCAAATTTGGTCCTGTACGGTTTGAATAAAATACTAACCTATAATGTCAATTAACAAAAAGGCAAAATATCGAAACGTGGAGAAAGGAAATTCGGTCTTCAGAACCGGCCAAAAGAAATTTGGTTTTGCCCTGCTGATGGCGATACTCTTGCCTTTGCTTGCATTTTCCCAACCCAAAGATAATGACCCCTATTCCAGAATCGGCCTTGGCCAACCTGTAGGTAACTACTTTTCAGCAGGAAGCTTTGGAGGCCTGACAGCAGCTTATGCAGACCCGCTTCATCTGAATTACCAGAATCCGGCGTCTCTTGCATGGCTAAATGCCACTGTTTTTGAAACCGGACTTTACACTGAGTTTTCCTTCCTCAACTATAAAGGTGAAAAAAATAAAGCCACGAGTGGAAACCTGAGTCATTTGGCACTGGCTTTCCCTTTATACAATGAGTTAAACGATGTATTGCTCAAGAAAGAGCGCAAGTTTTTCTGGAGCATGAACATAGCTCTCATGCCCAATACCAATATTGGTTACGACATTCAGAGTCAATTGGTCCATCCTAAATTGGACACCGTCATCAACTATTTCAAAGGCACCGGAGGCACCAACAAACTCGTTTTGGGTAATGGGTTCAAATTTGGCAATTTCTCAGTCGGCTTTAATATTTATCACCTCTTCGGCCAGATGGAAAGCAAAAGGCAGGTGGCTTTCAGAAACCTTGAAGCCTCCTATTCTGATAAGTTTATCGACAATATTTCTGTTAGAGGATGGAGGTGGAACGCCGGATTAATGTACCGCGTCAATTTGGATAAAAAAGCATCCCCGGAAGATTTTTACTTAGGTCGTTCCCTGACAATTGGTGCCTATGGCAATGGTTCATCATCATTCCAAACCAGCAGCAATATTTATCGGATCAGTGAAAACTTTTCCTATTCACCCATCCAGTCCGATACATTATTGCGAAAAGATGACGTCGAAGGCAAAGGCACTCTGCCTACGGAATTTACGATAGGTGCCATGTTTGAAAAGACTTTCAAATACCGTATTGGGTTTGAATATGGCCTTGCCAAATGGAGCCAGTATGAGAATGAAGCCAAACCCGAACAACTTTACGACAGCGGGCGTATTGCTGTTGGTGCTGAGTACACTCCTGATTACAGTTCTTACAACAACTACTTCAAAAGGGTGAGATACCGTGCCGGGTTTTACATAGTGGATGACCCACGGCTGGAATCATTTGATCACTATGCCCTTACATTTGGAATGGGATTACCGGTAATTCTTCCGCGCCAACAAACATCTTTTGTGAATCTTGGTTTTGAATTAGGTAAGATGGATACAGAGAACGCGATTAAAGAGACCTTTGTGAAAATAAGTCTCGGCTTTACTCTAAACGATAGCTCTTGGTTCTTTAAGCGGAAATTCGGATAAAACTGATTTCCCGGATGTTGTCACGCAAAGAGAGTCCGGGCCACTATAACAATAACTACTATATCAAATTGGTGATTCTTATGAAAACGATGATACCCAAGATTTTGATTATTGCCCTGGCTGTAGTCGGAATTACCTACAATATCCATTCACAGTGTGCGACCTGGATTAATTCACCTCAAAAAGACGCTATTGAGGAAGCCCACGTTTTGTATCGTCAATTCATCAAGTCAGAAGAATATGACAAGGCCTTTGATTATTGGAAAAAGGCTTACGAAGCGGCCCCGGCAGCCGACGGTCGGCGTTCCTCCCATTTTTCGGATGGAAGGAAAATTTATTTTCACAAGCTCAAAAGCGCAGCCAATGATGCTCAGAAAAATGAGTTGATTGGCCATATCCTCCGCTTGTATGAAGAGCAGATGAAGTGTTATCCTGATGAGAAACCACTGGCAACTGGATTGAGGGTATACGATATGTTTTATATGCTCAACATGCCTTACCCTGACACCAAAAAAGCATGTGAAGAAGCTGTGGCATTTGCAGGTAATAACACGAACTATGTTGTGTTTATGCCCTATGCACAAATTGCCGTTTATCAATACAGGAACAAACTGATGGATGCCGAAGAAGCCCGCAACATCTATCTGAAGATGAATGAAATAGCTGATTACAATATTGCCAATAACAAGACTTTCAGTGCCTATTATCAACAAGCCAAGGATGCCATGAACGGCACCTTTGCCCAAATTGAGAATGAAATTTTTGACTGTGAGTATTTTAAAAAGAAATTCGAGCCGGAGTACAGGGCAAAATCCGATGATACGGAGTTGTTGAAATTCATTTACAACAGGTTGATTCAGCAAGGTTGTAGCGAAAGCGACGCTTTTGTACTGGAATTAAAAAATCGCTACGAAGAAGTAGTGGCTGCAGAAAACGCTGCCAAGCTTGCTGAATACTACGCTGCCAACCCGGGCGATCACGGCATTGCTCTGTTTAGGGAAGGAAAGCATAACCAGGCACTTCGCAAATTTGATGAGGGAATTGAAAAAGAAAGGGCTGGTGCTAATGATTCTGAGAAACTGGCCAATTACCATTTCTACATGGCTTCCATTCAATTCCGCCAACTCGACCGGTACAGTGCCGCGAGGGAAAACGCAAGAACAGCGGCAAGATACAAGCCAAATTGGGGTCAGCCCTATATGCTCATTGGTGACATGTATGCAGCTACTTCCAGCTCTTGCGGCAGTGATGCTTTCGAAAGACAACTCGCCATTATAGCAGCCATTGACAAATATTCCTATGCCCGTTCTATAGATTCGGATGTGGCCAGTGAGGCAAGCAGTAAAATTGGCCGTTATAGTGCCTTTCTGCCGGAAAAGGAAGAAGCCTTTATGAGAAAAATTAATGAGGGTGACGCCATGACGGTTCCATGTTGGATAGGTGAAACCGTCAGAGTTCGGTTCAGGTAGTTCAAAAGACAATTAGAGCTTGTTTGGGATTTAGTGCTTGAGTTAAAAACGAGAAATTTTTCGTCAATTTTTTGGCTTTTTGAAGGAGAATAGCGGGACTACTTGACTGAAAAAAGCTGAAAAAGTGGCGAAAAAGGGTCGTTTTGAGCCAAGTGACCAAATTCCAAACAAGCTCTTAGTGGTGAAGAATGCTCCGTGTTGCACAATACGGGGCATTTTTCTTATTTTAGGGTTCAATTTTTTAGCCATTCATTGTAAACCAGACATTTCTCGGTTTTTGCCTTAACCACTGAACAAGTTTTTACACATCCTGACAGCAAATTCAGGGCATGTCAAGTGCAGTGATTTTGCCGAAAACCTTGTCTTATGAGAGTCCGCTTTATTGTCTCAACTTTATCCGTATTTCTGGTTTCAGCAACAGGATATGGCCAGCAACTCAGCAAAAGCCCACTTTCCAATGCCGATTTTTTGAGAATGAATAAAGTGGAATTGAAACAAAAAGGCGAACTGGCTTTTGAAAATTCCCGACTGTATAAAGTAAATGAGGATTCGATTTTCTTAGCCGTTCCTCACTTCAACGGACAATACTATACCAACCATCATAGTGTCGCCAGATTCGACATGGACAATGTCGATGAGGTGCTTATCAGAAACCGAAAGAAGAGCAATTTGTACTCCATCATTGGTGGAGTTGTGCTGGGAACTGCCTCCTTTTTTATCGCCAAAGAGGTGTTCTTTCGCCCAAAAGAAAGACTATCTCTGGTCATGCTTGGGATGGTTGGGCAAGAGTATGAGTCTGCTGTTTGGGAGCCCTATGCGGCGGCAACACTTGGTCTTGGTACTGGCGTGTTAATTGGTACCTCACTGGCTGAATCAAAAGTCTATCCATCCGACGATCCAAAGTATGCTTACTGGAAAATGAAGACCATGAGCTACAAAAAGAAACGCAAGTGATTTCCCGCATATCTTTTTGAAGACAAGTAAATTATAGTCAATTTTGCCGCCGAAAAAATTTGAGCAGTTTGTGACTTCTGCACAACTTCATGCTCTATGACAGGCATCTGTTGAGTGTAAGTCCACCAAATAAATTTTTGCGATGAATAAGATACGTTTCATATCCCTGACAGCTGTAATGATCCTAATTATGGCTTGTTCACCCAAACCTCCTCAACCTACTACCCAGCAGCCGGTAAAACCAACTACTCCCCCAACAGAGATAGTAGCCAACAAATGCCCGACATTTAAAGATGCCCCTAACCCGGACTTAGCTTTGGAAAATTTCGTGTTGTACCGTGACTTCTTGAGGGCTGGTGACTGGAAAGGTGCCTTTGAGAAGTGGAAGGCGGTATATGCCACCTCTCCCGCTGCAGACGGCAAACGCACTACTGTTTTCTCGGATGGTATCAAGTTTTATGAGTATTTCATGTCTCAGGACACTTCAAAAAAACAAGAGTACCTGACAAAAATATTTGGATTGTGGGATGAAATGGAAAAGTGTTATCCGGAGGGAGGATACGTTACCGGTATGAAGGCTTTCGATTATTTCTATAAATATCCCGAATTGAAAACCAAATTGGAGCAATACGAGATGTTTAAGAAATCGATAGAACTGGATAACGGCGAACCCAGGTTTTTTGTGCTCAATCCATTCACAGCCCTTTTAGTCGATTTGACACTCGAAGAAAAAGTGCCGGTTGCTGAAGCTAAAAAATACCAGCAAATCATAAGCAAAACAATCACAAAAGGTCTTACCGATTGTAAAGGCGAGGAGTGTGAGCCATGGAAAATAATCAATGAATATGCTCCTGCCAGGCTGGAAGCACTGGAATCAGTTGAGGATTTTTACGACTTCAGCTATTACAAGAAAAAATACTACCCCGATTTCGAAGCCAATCCAAATGATTGTGAAACCATCGTCAATACTTACAGCCGTTTGAAATGGGGTAAAACCCCGGATAATGACCCCCAACTCATGGCCATCAATGCGGCCTATAACAAAAACTGTAAAAAAGAAGCCGGACCCGGCTGTAATGACCTCCTGCGCGATGGTAAATACAGGCAGGCCATTACTTGTCTGGAAGACAACATTCCCAATTTGGCGGACAATTCATCCAAGGCCCAATACAATCTTTTAATTGCAAAAATCTATTACGCTTATCTGAAAAATTATCCCCGTGCCAGGCAATATGCACAGGCGGCTTCCCGCTTACGTCCTGATTGGGGAGAACCTTATCTGCTGATTGGGACACTGTATGCTTCGAGCGGTCCTTTGTGTGGGCCCGGCAGAGGTTGGGATAGTCAGGTAGTCGTTTGGCCTGCAATCGACATGTGGCAAAGAGCCAGGTCACTGGATTCAAGCGTTGCCGGGGAAGCAACACGCCTCATCAATCAGTACAGTCAGTACATGCCCAGTTTGGATGACATTTTCCAGCGCCTCAAGAGAGAAGGAGAGTCATTCTATGTGGGATGCTGGATTCAGGAATCGACGACCATCAGGGCGGCGAAGTGATATCTGATAATAAGGGTTGGTAACTATTCGAAAGATTCTCAACTCTGATGGAAGGTATGCTAATGTGCAAATGACCGGGTGACTGCGAATCACCCAGTCATTGTATTTGACTTATTGAAACATACACCCTCCGACGTAAAATCCACATGAACCGCCGTGATACGAGAACCGTGCGACCCGGTGGTGTGAGAGTACGGAAATGAATCGCATAGAATTCTCGCCCGATGGGTTTATATCCTCCTACTCGATTTATTCCCTGCCCAATGAATCTGTTCTGAGTGTTTTAGTAACCTTCTCATTAAAAGGCCCTTACATTACAATTTCATTTTACAGGCCAAAATGAATCCAGGTTGATGGTCCCATAAATATTTATTCATTAAAGAAAAATTATTGGCCTTGAGAAACTGCCTATTTGTAGATAGGGCTTTTGTATATACCTTCGCCATTACGAAAAACCCCTGCGTATGCTCGTGCTACTTTCTTGGACAAACTGAGCGAGTATCTTTACTAATCGCAGATATGAAACAAACACCAGATAACAACCACTATTTTAGAATCCTTCTGGAATCCCTTCTGTTATTGCCCATTGTACTGGCTTTACTTTTATAATACCTATTTTTTTAGCCATTAGCCATTTCTTTAACCGAAGAGGCATTAGCCATTAAAAAATTAATCATCAAAATTGTCTTTTTTATGAGAAATGCAGTTACTCAACTTCTGGCCGTGATCGTTCTCACGGTATTTGCCTTGCTCTCGGGCAGGCAAGATGTGTCCGCTCAGGGTGTTACCTCGGCAAACCTACTCGGATTGGTATCCGATGTGTCGGGCGAAACCCTTATCGGTGCCAACATATTGGCTACACACCTACCATCAGGTACTCAATATGGTACTGCTACCCGTGAAGACGGCCGCTTCAACCTTCCGAATGTAAGGATTGGCGGTCCGTACAGAATCGAGGTATCTTATACCGGTTATGAAACCTATCTGGTAGAAGGAATCGACCTGAGTTTGGGACAAAACTTCAGGATGGACATCAAACTCAAGGAATCGGCAACCGCTTTGGTGGAGGTTACTGTTTTGGGTGTGAAAAATGAGATTTTGAACTCTGAAAGAACAGGTGCAGCTACCAACATTAAAAAGGAGGCAATGAATGCGCTGCCAACTTTCAGCCGTGGTTTGAACGACTTTATCCGTTTGACACCACAGAGCCGTTCTTCCTCCGTATCAGCAAACACGGGCAGCGGTACATCCTTTGCCGGTCAGGACAGCCGTTTCAACAACCTGACGATTGACGGTTCTATTTTCAACAACAGCTTCGGTCTGGCATCAGCACCTGCTGGTCAAACCAACTCAACTCCGATATCTCTCGATGCCATCGAAGAAATCCAGGTAAACGTTGCTCCTTACGATGTACGCCAAGGTGGATTTACCGGTGCAGGTGTGAACGCTGTTACCCGCTCTGGTACAAACAATTACGAAGGTTCATTCTTTTACAATACACGAAATGAACAACTGGTAGGAAAAACAGTGAAAGGTATCAATGTTTCCAAAACTGACTTCAACATCAAGCAGGCCGGATTCAGGCTTGGTGGCCCAATTATCCCAAATAAATTGTTCTTCTTTGCCAACGGTGAAATCGAGCGTCGTGATGATCCCGCAACTTCCTGGGTGGCTAACCGAGGCACAACAGGAACCAATGTCAGTCGTGTAAAAGCTACAGACATGGATGCGCTGAAAAAGTTCCTCATGGAGAGTTACAACTACGATCCGGGTGAATATGAAAACTACCTGCTCGAGACCACCAGCGACAAGGCTTTGGTGAAACTGGACTACAACATTAATAATTCCAACCGCGCCAGCCTTCGTTTCAATGTTCTGAAATCAGCACGCGATGTCCTCGTCAGTAATTCAGGTGGTTTCAACGGCAGAAGGGATAATGGCTTTGCCATGAACTTCTCCAACAATAACTATGTCATTAACAACGACATTTATTCTGTGATTGCGGAGGTGAACTCTATTGTTGGAACCAAATTCTCCAACAACATTCAGTTCGGTTTCACTGCCAACAGGGACTACCGCAGCAGCCGCGGTAATATTTTCCCACTGGTTGATATCCTGGAAGGGGGCCGCAACCTGACTTCTTTTGGATATGAACCTTTTACTCCTAACAACAAGCTGAATACCGATACATGGCAGTTCCAGAACAACTTCACTATGTATGCCGGTTCACACACCATTACCGCAGGATTTAACTTTGAATCTTTCAAGTTTGACAACACGTTCACTCCTACCTACTATGGTCAGTACGTATTTAATTCACTGGCTGATTTCTACACTGAGGTGGCCAAACCCGGCACTGTAACGATGCGTCGTTATCAGCTGACATATTCCGCATTGCCAAATGCTGCTTTGCCAACTGCTACGACCAAGGTTGCACAACCTGGCGTTTACATTCAGGATGAAATGGCCTTGATGGAGGACAAATTGAAGCTAACTGTTGGCCTTCGTGTTGACATGCCGATTTACGGAAATACCGCATTAGAAAATACGGCTGTATCGAACATGACTTTTAAAGATGCCGATGGCACCAACATGAAGTTTAAGACTTCTGAACTTCCAAAAACCAATCCTTTGGTTTCTCCTCGTATCGGCTTTAACTATGACGTGAAAGGTGACCGTTCCCTTCAATTGAGAGGTGGTGTGGGTTTGTTTTCTGGCCGTCCCGCATTTGTTTGGATATCCAATCAGGTGGGTAACAATGGATTGTTTACTGGTTCTTTCAGCTTTGATAATACCAAAGCTTATCCCTTCAGTACGGATGTCAAGAAGTATATTCCAACAAACGCAACAACTCCCGCTTCATACAATATTGCCATCACTTCTCCGGACTTTAAGTTCCCACAGCTATTCCGTGGAAACCTGGCAGTTGACTATCAACTTCCACTTGGATTTGTTGGAACGCTGGAAGGTATTTACAGCAAAAACGTCAACAACGTTTACTACAAGAACGTAAACCTTGAGACGGCTACAGTCAAATACGCAGCTCCGGATGACAGGCCCATTTATCCCGGTCTTGGCTTAAGTGGGACTGCTTTGAACAATGCCAACCGCATCAATGACAACATCACGGACGCCATTCTTCTGGACAACACAAATGAAGGTTATACTTACAGCTTGACGGCAAAGTTGGAGCGCCAGTTCCAGAAGGGCTTCTACTCCATGCTTGCCTATAACTTCTCTGAGTCCAAAGACCTGATGACTGCAGGAAGTATCGCATTTTCCAGCTGGAGGGATATGACTGCTGTCAGGGGTAACAACTATACTCCGCTGTCATACTCTGATTTTGATTCCAGACATCGTATTGTCGGAGCTCTATCCTACAGGAAGGAATACCTCAAACATGCAGCAACCACTATTTCCCTGTTCTTCCAGTCCAGCCAGGATGGCCGTATTACTTTCAGGGTAAATGGTGATATGAACGGTGATCAGCTAACTGCAAACGACTTGCTATACGTACCGAAAAACGTCGCTGACCTTTTGTTTGAACAGTACACAACCAACAACATCACTTATACAATTGACCAGCAACGCGCAGCATTTGACAAGTTCATTACCAACAACAAATACCTGAATTCCAGAAGGGGTAATTATGCTGAGCGCAATGGTATGTTGGGACCATGGGTATCCACAATAGACCTTACCGTAGCTCAGGAATTTTTCCTCACAGTAGGAGGTCGCAAGCACACCTTGCAACTTCGTGCTGACTTCTACAACTTTGGCAATATGCTGAACGACGAGTGGGGTGTTAGTTACAGAACTCAAAACAGCTCTCCATTACAATTCATGAGGAGGGATGCAACTACCAATAAGCCCATTTACAGATTTACTGTCGTGAACGATCAATTCCCGACAGCTGTTCTGACCGATGATATTTCATTGAACAGTCTTTGGCAGGCACAGCTTGGCTTACGCTATATCTTCTGATAAATACTTAATCGGCTAATGAAAAAGCCGCCTTTCTCTGATTGCCCGGAGGAAGGCGCTTTTTTTAGACGGATATTTTTACCCGACCTTTGAGGCAAAACTCACTAATGAAAATCTCTGCCATTCCCCCTTCTCTAATCCCAAACGTCCGAACCCTTTAAGAATCACCCACTCTGCGGATAAACGAACTAAGTGCCCAACTCAAACAAGAAGGCAAAACCATTTACAGCCTTGGATTTGGGCAATCCCCATTTCCAGTGCCGCCATCCGTTGGTAAAAGGCTGCAAGAACACGCTTGTACATTCTTTTCTTTCGAGTGGGCTTTATAATTTTGCCATGCAAAAAAACATCAGGGAAAGAGCATTTGGATAAGGACTTGCAATTGTTCCAATGCTCAGTTCTCAATTCTCAATTCTCAATTCTCAATTCTCAATTCTCCATTCTCCATTCTCAATTCTCCATTCTCAATTAATTAGCCATGGGCAGAGCATTTGAATACAGAAAAGATAGAAAATTCAAGAGGTGGGCCAATTTGGCCAAAGCTTTTACCAAAGTAGGCCGTGAAATTGCCATAGCAGTGAAAGCTGGAGGCCCAGACCCTGAGTACAATCCAAGATTGAGGTTAGCCATGCAAAACGCGAAGGCAGCAAATATGCCCAAAGCCAACATCGAAAACGCCATTAAAAAGGCATCTTCCAAGGATGCAGAAAACTACGATGAAGTCGTATACGAGGGCTATGCCCCGCACGGTGTGGCCATAGTTGTAGAAACGGCAACCGACAATTCCACCAGAACTGTTGCCAATGTGCGTCATATTTTTTCAAAATACGGTGGCTCCCTTGGTACAAGCGGCTCTGTTGAGTTTATGTTTTCGAGGAAAGCAATTTTTCAAATTCCAAAAACTGAAGTACCTGAACGCGATGAATTTGAACTGGAAATGATTGATGCCGGACTTGAAGAAATAAAGGAGGAAGAGGATAGTCTTTTACTGTACTGCGCGTTTGCCGATTTTGGTTCACTTCAAAAAGCCCTGGAGGAAAAAGGTTTGGAAGTTACAGAATCCAAACTCGACCGCATTCCAACTCATACAAAAGAACTGAGCGAAGCCGAGGTGGAGGATGTGATCAAACTCATTGAGAAAATGGAGGAAGACGATGATGTGCAGAACGTCTTTCACAATATGGAGTAGTTGGGTGTTGGCTTTTGGCAATTGGCTTTTGGCGTGGGAGATAGGTTTAGAAAGCTCATAGAGATTTCTAAACCTTTTTCTTTAAACGGTAAAGCAGTAACTCTTCCTCATCATTGGGGATAAAAGTAGTTCCACTTAGCATCATCCCTAATTTTTCCAATAGCCTTTGAGAATCAATGTTTTCCTTTGTGGTGAAAGCTTGTAGTTCGCTGATGCCGTATTCGGAGAATGCGAGTTCTACCAACTTAATGGCAGCTTCGTATGCATAACCATTTTTCTCATATTCCGGCAAGAAGGCAAATCCAATATCAATCCCCTCCGTTCCCTCCCTGTCGTACAAGCCGCAGGTACCGATTTTAACAAAATCACTTTTTCTGATTACCGTGTTGTTTGTATAACCGTGCGATTCGAGTTGGGGAAGAATTTTGATCTGCACATATTCTCTGGCAGCCTCTATTGTCTTGACATTCCGGTCCCCGATGTATTTCAACCATTTTGGAGTATTCAGAAGCTCGAGTAAAAACTCTGCATCCTCCTCAGATGTCGGCCTAATGAGTAGTCTCTCGGTTTTGATGAAATGCATGTTATAATATTTCCCGCAGATTGACGCTGATTTATACGCAGATTAATGCAGATGGTGTGTCAATCGAAATGGGCAGAAACATCTGCGTTTTTTTACCACGGAGATACTGAGAGCACTAAGAACCACAGAGAGAACTCCGTGAAACTCCGCGTCTCCATGTCTCCGTGGTTAAAAAAACACCTAAAGGTTTTTTTACCACGGAGGCACTGAGAGCACTAAGAACCACAGAGAGAACTCCGTGAAACTCCGTGTCTCCATGTCTCCGTGGTTAAAAAAACACCTAAAGGAAATCAGCGTGCTCATCAGCGAAAATCAGCGGGAGAATCAGCGGGAAAATTAGCGTGGCTATCACTTTTTGTACTTCTGTTGGAATTTCCGGTAAAGCATTTCCTGCTTATTGTCGAGGTCAATTTTCCTGCCCTGAATCCAGGCGTGTGTGACAACAGCAGTGCGCATGTCTAAAGCATCACCCTTGCTGAGGAACAAAATAGCGTCCTTACCGACTTCAATGCTGCCTGCTGTTTTGTCGATACCGAATATCTTGGCTGTATTCAGCGTAAGGCCCTGCACTGCTTGCTCATAGGTAAGACCGAAAGGAATGGCCTGACCAGCCTGAAATGCCAGGTTGCGGTTTTGCCAAAAACCTTCATGGCCAAAGCAATAAAGTACGCCTGCTTTTTGCAGTAAAGCAGGAGTTTTGAATGGAAGGTCCACGTCCTCATCCGTTCTGGAAGGCAGCCTTTGCGTTGATTCCAGAATGACGGGTACCTGATGGGTTTTCAGAAAGTCAGTAACCAGCCAGGCATCATTTCCACCAACTATCACAGGCGTAATCCCAAATTTCTTTGCGAAAAGAACAGCTTCCTGTATGGACTGCGCCGTGTTGGTATGTATGAAAAGTTTGCGCTTGCCGGCGAAAAGGTCTTTCATTGATTCAAACTTCAGATTCTTGGCATCCACACTCGTTTTTTGGCTATATGCTTTTGCCTGATGGAAAAAGGATTCCAGGTCCTGAATTTGTTTATCGTAGTTTTCGTTTCTGTCGAGTCTGAACTCCTGTCTGTTGAACCGCGTCATGGAAGGCCATTGTACATGTGTCGCAAAATCCGCAGCATAGGCCGCGTCTTCCCAACTCCAGGCATCCAACTGCACGATGCTCGACATTCCGGGCATGATGCTGCCGGTTGGAGTACTTTCAGCCAAAAGGACTCCCATAGACCTTACTGTTGGTGTTATTTCAGAATCTGTATTATAGGCAATTAACGAGCGCACATTGGGGTTGAACTCACCAGTTTCAGAGTTGTCTACAGTTGCGTTGACTGCACCAATTTCTATCAAACCCAACTGAGTGTTAGGTGCAATAAATCCGGGGTACATAAGCAGACCTGTGCCGTCCACAACATCGTGGTTGGGAAACTGCCGACTGCTGTTGGCATTTTCAACTGCGGTGATCTTACCGCCTTCAAAGGCTACAACACTGTTTTGCATGACCTGACCATTGCCGAGGTGAGCAATGGCACCACGAATCACGACACCTTTTGTTTGCTTGGGTGCAGGAACAGGAACTTCCTGCGAAAAACCAAATACTACCAATACAAACAGACAGGTAAAAAGAAGGGAGATTCTTTTGAACATAGCAGGGTCTTTTTGATTAATATTAGAGGTGTTAAATCCTTTGTCAGCAAATATAGAAATTGTTTCGGGCCATTAGTCGCTATGCTTCTCTCTGTATGTTAACTATTGCAGCTTTGTCATGTAAACTTCATTAGAAGTTTTGACCAAAAGCTGCTATCAACCAATACTAATCTCTGTTGTTGGAGAAAATAGTTCTATGGTTGAAAAGCAAAACGGCCTGTTATTTGAAAAACATAACCGATATCCTTAACCTGTAGTTAAATTGAGTGGCTGACAAGGCTAATTGATTTATCACATGGAAGTAATGGTTACTTTTGGGGCTGGAAGCTCTGACCTCGAACATTACTGCGGGTTAATAAATTGCAATCCCCCTATGAAATTAGCGTCTGCTATTTATTTCACCTTATTTCTTTCTTGTCAGGTAATTGGGCAGGTGGCCGGTAATTTCTGGACTGACCAACCTGCATCAAGGTCCGAATTTTCGGAAACAACCTATCAGGGTGTCGTTTTCCAAAGGTCCAGAAACCTATTTCTCGACATTGATGGGTTCAGGAATCAACTCACTTTGGCTCCTCTTGAACTAAGCAGCCAGTCAAAACGGAAGCCATTAAACATATACCTCCCGCTTCCTGATGGTTCTAATGAGATGTTTGCAGTCTGGGAGTCACCCATAATGGAGCCGGAATTGGCTGCCCGGTATCCCGTGATTAAAACATTTTCCGGTTACAGTGTGAAAAATCCGGCCATGACAACACGTTTTGGCTTTACACTATTAGGATTTCATGCCATAATGCATGGGGCCGGTAAAACTGCACTTATTATCAACGCCCGCGATGGTGATGTTTACAATTACCGGAGCACGTGGCAACAGGACATGGTACCCCTGGAGCCTGCAGAACAAAAACTGAGTTGCGGATTTTCAGTTTCCAATCCAGATTTCATTGCTAGGGAAGAGACAGTGGATTTGGAAGATTTGCACTTTCAACCCAGAGCACTTTCAACCAGAAACCTGCAAACTTACCGCTTAGCCGTTGCGACGACGGTTGAATACAGTCTTGCTAATGGTGGGACACCTGCATCTGTGCTGTCAGCCGTTACCACCATTGTCAACAAAGCAAACAGTTATTTTGAAAAAGAACACGCCGTCAGGTTATTGCTGATTGCCAACACCACCCAGACCTTCTTTTTTGGCTCCGCCAGTGCAGACCCTTACACAAATGGTGATTCGGGTAAAATGTTAAATGAGAACCCCGCCGTCCTGAACAATGCCTATGGTTCAACAGGCTATGACATTGGCCATGTTTTCGGGACCATACCCAGCGGTGGGGTAGTGGGCACGGCCGTTCTGGCTTCTGCCTGCAGTGTGAATAAGGCAAAAGGGTCCAGCAATGTATTCACTCCTGCATTGTTTTATACAGTGGTTGTGCACGAATTGGGGCATCAGTTCAACGCAACTCATACTTTCAACAATTGCGACGGAAAAAACGAAGAAACTACGACTGCCTATCAACCCGGCGGTGGCAGCACTTTCATGGATTACACAGGTGTTGGTACCTGTGGTTCTAATTCGCTGCAGAATTCACCCGACGATTATTTTCACATCAACTCCCTGGAAAGGGTACATGCATTTACAAGAAATTCCGGCACAGGCCAGAGTTGTGCTCAAATTATTACGGTTGAGAATGCTGCTCCGCAAACGAATATTCCAATTGCCGGAGGCTTTTATATTCCGGTTGGCACTCCATTTCAACTTTCGGGCAGCGCCACAGACCCTGAAAACGGAGCTTTGACTTATGTATGGGAACAATACGACCTGGGTCCAAGAAGTCGGCTTGGCGCACCAGTTGGCTCTGCGCCCTTGTTCCGGTCTTTTACACCAACTGCCAATAGCACACGTGTTTTCCCTCGCTGGGAAAATCTTGCATTCGATATCACCAATCCATCTGAAGTTTTGCCGACAGAGAGCAGGGTACTGACATTCAGATTTACTGCCCGAGATAATCACCCCATTGCCGGTGCGTATGCTTATAGTGAAATACTTTTTAACGCTACTTCCTGGGCAGGACCTTTCATGGTGTCTTATCCAAATGCTGCGGGTATTGTACATGAATTGGGCAAAACGATGGAAATCAAATGGCTGGTTGCCAATACGGATATGCCACCGGTGAACTGTAAAAAAGTAAACATCAAATTGAGTGTAGATGGTGGGGTTACTTTTCCGATCATGCTTTTGGCAAATACCGAAAACGATGGTTCTGCGATAGTTTCCATACCCAATATTACTACATCTCAGGGAAGAATCAGAGTGGAAGCAGCCGACAATATCTTTTTTGATATTTCCAATGCCAATTTTTGGATAACCCGACCCACTATTCCCGGATTTCTGTTATCGGCAACAGCTACTCCTAATCCGGTTTGCCTGCCTGAAAAGATGGTAGTGGATATCAATACGGAATCACTTCATGGTTACAAGTTTGCTGTGACGCTGGAAGCAGAAGGTTTGCCGCAAGGCACCAAAGTGAGTTTCAATACCAATCCTGTGGTGCCGGGAAACGCGAGCAAAATGACATTGGACTTTTCCGAGGTAAAAAGCTTCGGAACTTTTCCAGTGAAAATTAAAGGAACTGCTCCCGAAGCTGCCAATTCGGAAGTGTTTCTGGACGTCACCTTGGTGTCCAGCGATTTTTCCAGTCTGAAAGTCACTTCCCCCGCTGATGGAGCTGTCGCTCAAAGCGTACAGCCTTCTTTCCAGTGGACTAAGCTGGACAATTCGGTTTCATATAATATTGAAGTGGCCACGAGTCCATTATTTGGAACTTCGGTGGTGAGTTCTGCGACTAACATCAGTGATAATAAGTTCACACCGGGCATCAGCCTAAAGGAAAATACACCTTATTTCTGGCGAGTCAGAGCTTCAAATTCCTGTGGAAAGGGCGGTTTTATACCCACAGCCACTTTCCATACTGTTTCTCAAAGTTGTACGACTTTATCAAGTACCCACAACCCCATTAATATCAGTGGTATCGGATTGCCGCGAATTCTATCAACCATTGAAGTTCTACCAGGTGGTACCATTAGCGACCTGAACGTAAAAAACGTCAAAGGGACACACACCGCGGTGGCGCATATAGAACTCAGGCTGCTCAGTCCGCAGGGCGATTCCATCAGGTTAATGCCGGCTCTGTTGTGCAGCAGCAACCAGTTTAATCTTGGTTTTGATGACCAATCAACATTGACCACAATTCCATGCCCACCAAATACAGGATTACTCTACAAACCCGAACAGGCATTGAGCAAGTTTAATGGTCGAAATGCGAGTGGCAATTGGTCTTTGATTACAGCGGTTGTTCACAACGACGGTGAGGGTGGAGCTTTTACAGGCTGGTCTTTGGAAGTTTGCGGAGCCTCAACAGCAAAGAACCCATACCTGGTAAAAAACGATACACTGGCTGTTCCGCCAAACGGAACCCGTCTCATTTACACCAATAAATTGAACATCGTAGATGACGACGATGGGCCAGACAAAATAGTCATCACGATAGTCAACAATCCGGGATTTGGTTTTCTTACAAAGGACGGCACCAAAGTGGGTACGGGCGAGTCCTTTACAATGGGTGATATTTTGGCCAGCCGTATCAGGTACACCAATACCGATACGACGGCTAAGGTTGATTTCTTCACTTTTATGGCCACTGACGGGAAAGGTGGTTTTTTGGGCACTCCGCGTTTCGTTTTTATCATAGACCCCAACGCTCCCACTTTCAGTACAGAAGAAAAAGCGTTGTTGATCAATATCCAGCTTTATCCCAATCCGGTAAGAACATCCGTAACTGTCGAATTGGAAAGGCCTTTATTGTATCCTGTTAACATTGTACTGTTTAATGCCCAGGGTAAAATGATGACCAAGGGTCGGTTGGATACAGGTTTTAAAAGGACTAAAATCGACGTAAGTCATTTGCCGGGCGGCATGTATTGGGTGCAAATGAGAACACCCGACGGGATACAAACCAAACGGCTGTTAATCGGAAGGTAAACATGACCAAACGCCTCAAACAGAGCTGAAAGCCTAAACAATGAAGTACCTTATAACTGGCGCTACGGGATTTATCGGAACGGAACTGGCAAAGAAACTGGTGGAGCAGGGACATATTGTGCATGCCCTGTATCGCAGTTTTTCCAAAACTCAAGCTCTTCAGATTCCCGGAGTAGAATTATTCAAAGGAGATATCCTGGACGAAGAAAGTTTAGCTTTTGCTGCAAAAGGCTGCGATTGTGTCTTTCATGTTGCTGCTTTTGCCAAACCCTGGCACAAATATCCCGATGCGTTTTACCGCTACAATGTGCAAGGTACTGAGAATGTCATCCTTGCTGCCCGAAATGCAGGTGCCAAAAGGTTAGTTTTTACTTCCACTGCAGGTACCATCAGTCCCTCTGACGGCCATCCTTCTGATGAAAGCACCCCGCGTTCAGTTGATTATTTTACCGATTACGAGCGCTCAAAGGCGCAGGCCGAAAAACTGGCTGTGGAACTGTCTTCCGATGATTTTGCCATCATAACGGTAAACCCGAGTCGTGTATATGGCCCCGGTTTGTTGAGTGAAAGCAATGGGGTAACCAAAATGCTGGACTTGTATATGAATGGCAAATTCAGGTTTGTACCTGGCAACGGCAAAAGTATTGGCAATTATGTTTTCATCGATGATATCGTGCAGGGTCACCTATTGGCCATGAAATATGGCAAGGCTGGCGAACGCTACATACTTGGAGGTGAGAATGCCTCTTTTGCAGAGCTGTTCCGGGCCATGGCATCCGTTACTGGGAAAAAACGCATGATGGTGAACATTCCTGTCTGGCTTATGAATCTTGCTGCCAAAGGCATGGAAATCAGGGCCAACCTGACTGGTGCTCCGCCATTAATCACACCGCCCTGGGTCAGAAAGTATCTCTACAATTGGGAATTGTCCACGCAGAAAGCTGAAAAAGAGTTGGGTTATGTACCTACCTCGCTGGATGATGGGCTGGCGGCGACTGTTGACTGGATATTGGAAAATCAAAGTGAACAGACCACCGATTGAATAAACATCAATGCTTAGGTTTCAACTTCTGTTCTGAAATTCTCTTGCGAGCTATTTCACAGTACTCTTCGCTAATTTCAAAACCCACAAAATGCCGGTCGCTCCTCAAGGCGGCAATGGCAGTTGTGCCACTCCCCATAAATGGGTCGAGAACAACGTCTCCGGAAAATGAATAAAGCTGTATCAGGCGATAGGGCAATTCCACCGGGAATGGGGCGGGATGACCAATTTTTCTGGCTGACTCGGCGCCCATTTGCCAGATGGTCTTGGTCCATTCGAGAAACTGTTCTCTGGAAATGGTGTTCTTGTGGAGTTCCTTTTCCGCAGTTGTCAGTACCCTTTTGAAATTTCCTTTTGAAAAAACGAGGATGTATTCGTGTACATCTCGCAGCGTGGGATTCGATGCACTTTTCCAGCTACCCCAGGCGGTGGAAACACTTGCGGTGGCTCCTTTGTCCCAAATGATTTCACCCCTCATCAAGAAACCGATATCGTGCATCAGATGGGTAATATGGGAAGTAAGGGACAGGTATGGTTTGCGACCCAGATTAGCGATATTGATACAGGCTCTTCCTCCGAATACTAAAGTGCGATAGGTTTCCCTGAAAACTCTTTCGAGGAAATGGAGATAATCGTCTAAGGAAAGGTCCTCATCGTAGTCTTTTGATGCATTGTATGGTGGGGAAGTTATCATCAGGTGGACGGAGTTATCGGGAATAACCGACATATTCTCCGCCGGGCACTGAAGTATTTTGTTTCGAAGATCCGATGGAAAATCGTTGGATGGGTTAGACGCCTCTTTTGCCTTCACATCAAGGCTCTCATACAAACGTGAATTGTAGAATTTGCTGGAATCGTGGTTGATTTTTCCAGTGGTTCCGAATGAACTGGTGGCAGAACCTTTTTTCTTTCTTCCCATGCAGTAAAGGTCAGAAAAAGCAGAGATTTGACCAATCCCTAATGAAATAGCATGGACTAACCACCACTTTTTTTCTTTGCCAGTTCTTCTTCGAGCTTGCGAATTTGCTCTTCCAGTTCTTTCTGCTTTTTCAGTAGTTCAGCGACTTTAGCCTGCTCGGTGGCGATGCGCTGCCGCTCAGTTGCAATCTGTTTAGCGGTGTCGTCTTTAACCTTGGTGATTTGAGCGGAAGCCTGCTGTTTGGCATCGTATATAGCGTCTGAAGCTTCCTTTTTAGCTTTATTTATTTCTTCCAATGATTGTCGGCGGGCATCCTCAGCTTCTGAGGCATATTGTTTTTTCCTTTGAGCCGCATCCTTAAAAGCGGCAGCCACTTCCTCCTGACTTTGTTTTCTGGCAGCAGTTATATCCTGCATAGATTTGGTTTCGGCTTCCGCTGTTTGTGCAGCGTATTGCTGCATCAAAGCAGTAGCTTTTTGTTGTGCTTCCGCAATGTGTTTTTGGGTGGCTGCATCCGAAAATTCTTTCTGCGCTTCAATTTCACTTAACTTCTTTTGCAGGTCTGCATTAGCCTGAGCAATGGCTTCCTGTACCTGCCGTTGTGTGGCAGCCACTTCCTTTGCCGCGGTTTCTTTAGCCCTGGCAATTTGTTCAGCTGCTTCTCTGCGGGCCTTGTCAACTTCCAGGGCATTGGCTTCTTTAAACCTTGCTGATTCTTCGAGTATGGCTTTTCGCTCCGTTGCGGACTTTTCATTGGCTGCCGCAATTTCCTTGGCAGAAATGTCTTTTGCGTTGACTACTTCTGCTGCTGTTTTTTGCCTTTCAGTTGCTGCATTTTCACGTGCAGCCCTGACCAATTCTGCTTCTTCCTGTTTAGCCTTGGCAATAGCTTCGGCTGATAAGCGTTTAGCCTCGGCTATTTCATTAGCTGACTGTTGCGCCTGCAAGACGGCTTTTTCTTTTGCTGCCGCAATTTCCCGAGCGGCAGTTTCCCGTGCTGCTGCAATTTCCCTTGCTGTGTTTTCCCGGGCTGTTACAACCTCCGATGCAGCAGCATTTTTTTCTTCCTGTTCCTTCTTCTTTGCATCCGCAATGGATTTAGCCGCTTCTTCCTGAATCGTTCTTAGTTTCTGAGCTGCAACCTGCTGTTCGGTGACGACTTCATTTTCATATTGCTTTTTAGCAACTTCCGATTTCGAAATAGCATCGTTTATTTTAGTGTTGGCTTCCTGACTGGCTTTGGCAATTTCTTCTGCAGCTTTTTGCCGTGCTGCGTTCGCCTCTTTGGCAGACTGTGCTAAAATGGACTGCTCGGTGGCTTTAGCTGTCTCAATTGATTTCAGGATTTCAGCCTGCACTTTGGCAAGTTCATCCTGAGCGGCTTTTCTGGCAGCGACAGTTTCAGCAGCTATTCGCTGTATTTCAGCATCAGCCTTTGTTCTTGCATCGTTTACTTTGGCAGCTTCCTGTGCCGTTATTTCCCTTACAGTTTTAGCAGATAATTCCTGTGCTGATAGTGCATCGGCTGCAGCCTTCTTTTTGGCTTCATCCAATGATTTCAAAGTTGCTGAAATTTCCTGCGCAGCTTCTGCTTTCAAACGCACCACCTCTTCTGCAGCTCTGGCTTTTTCATTGGCCACCTGCAATAGTGTCTCATTGATTGCCTCTGAAGCTCTTTTTCGCGAATTGGCAACTTCCAAAGCAGCAGTTTCCTTCTGACGGGCCAGATTTTCCTGTATTTCGCCGATTTCAGAACTAATCCTCTCTTTCATCAGAGCGAGTTCTTCTGAGGACTTCCGTCGGGCTTCGGCTACTTCGAATGCTGCTTTTTCCTTCTCTAAAGCTGCATTTTCCCGGATACGGGCAACCTCTGCGGCTGTCTCTTCCTGAATTTTCAGAATGTAGTCGGAACTCGACTTTTTAGATTCCAAAACCTGATCGGATGTCCGTTCTTTTTCCTGATTGGCAAGAGCTCTGGCATTTTCAACCTGACTTACATTCTCTTCCCTTATTCTCTTAATTTCAGCGGAGGCTGTTTCCCTCGCGCTGGCAACTTCGTCAGCATATTGCAATTTGGCGAGTTCCAGATTTTCCCTGACCTTTTTGATCTCCTCATTGGCCTGGTTACGGGCTTTCACGACCTCCTGAGCCGCATCCATTCTTGCCTTTTGTATTTCTTCAGCAGCCCTTTGTCGAGCTTCTGCCACACTCAAATTTATTTTTTCCATTTCTGAGGTAGCCTTTTCTTTAGCTAATGCTATGGCCTGGGCATTTTCACGAAGAGTTATCTGTATTTCCTCTGCAGCACGTTTCCTGGCATCGAGAACATCTTGCGCAAGGCGTGTCTTTTCATCCTGCGCTGATGCTTTCAAAGCCAACATTTCCTCCTGAATCTGGGCTTTATAGCGTTCCAGCTTTTCATTTTCGTTGGCTATTTCCTGCCGGATTCTCTCTTTGGTTTGACGAAGTATTTCCTGTAGGGAAGCCAGTTCTTCATCTTTTACCTGTGCTGCAGCTGCTTGTCTTCTCCTTTCTTCTGCCGAAATCACGGAGGGACTAGTCTTGCTAATGCCTTCGTCTCTCAGGGTAGGCCGTTCAAGGGGGCTACTGATGGGTGTATCTTTTACAAGGGCTTTATTCAGTCTTTGATAGAAACAGGAAGCGAGCAACTGAAACTCAGATTGCCTGTTGGCATTGAAGGTCAGCTTCAGCATTTCATTCTTTATGTTGTTCTTCACATATACTACACCCATTGGGTTGTTGGCGAACCATTCAATGGCTGCGACGTCGAGCTGCAGTACATTCTGATAAACGGGGGTGCCGCCTTCCTTTACTACTTCGCCCATTTCAATGAATCGGAAACTCCTGCGAAACTGGTTGATGTCCATAAAAATCAACTCATCGTTCTGATTAAAGGATTCGCCGGCTTTGGAATACACCTTTGCAACCACACCAGCGTTGTCGTTTCTGAAATCAATGGAATAGGCATATGTGCCTCTTACCACCATGATTAGGGGGTAGGTCTTGAGCACATGGAGGCCTCCAATAACTTTGTCCTCCATGATAAGTGGCGTACAATCCTGGGAAAAGGAGTTAACGGACCACATCAGGGAGCACAGGAGGTAAAAGATATGACATGAAGTCCTCATGTTGAATAAATTTCCTACAAGATAACGGTTTTGCCCTGGTTCTGAAACCTAAGAGCAACTTTTGAGCCGTTCGCGTTATGTATCAACTGTTTGGCGCAAAAGCAAAAAATTATTTGCACCACTATAAGAACGGCAAGAATTGAAATTTGTGCTAAATGGAGAGCTATTTTCTTCCGGCGAGCAAATAAAGTACGGCCATCCTGATGGCTACGCCGTTTTCTACCTGTTGGAGGATGATGGAATGCTCGGAATCTGCGACGTCACTGGTGATTTCAACGCCGCGGTTGATTGGGCCGGGATGCATAATGATTACCTGTTTGTCCAGACGGTTGAGCAAGCCCCGGTTAATGCCATAATATTGTGAATATTCCCGGAGGGAAGGGAAGAACCGCGTGTCCTGTCTTTCTAACTGAATGCGCAGGATATTGGCAACATCACACCATTGTAAGGTCTTTAGCACATCGTGTTCCACTCCGACACCCAATTCAGGCAGGTATTTGGGGATGAGAGTCGGAGGCCCACAGACCTTTACTTCAGCACCCAGTTTCTTCAGACAAAAAATGTTACTTAGGGCTACTCTCGAATGGGCGATATCGCCGAATATAGCCACCTTCTTTCCGGCCAGGTCTCCCAGTTTTTCACGTATGGAAAATGCATCGAGTAATGCCTGTGTCGGGTGCTCATGGGTGCCGTCTCCGGCGTTGATGATGTTGGCCTTGATGTGCCTGGACAGGAAATGGGGAGCTCCCGGGGCGGGATGGCGCATCACCACCATATCGACTTTCATGCTGAGCACATTATTAACGGTGTCGAGCAGTGTTTCGCCTTTATTGACAGAAGAATCTGAGGCGGAAAAATTTACGATATCGGCAGAAAGTCTTTTCTCGGCAAGCTCAAAAGAAATGCGGGTGCGGGTAGAGTTTTCAAAAAACATGTTGGCAACCGTAATATCTCGCAGGGAAGGCACTTTTTTGATGGGGCGGTTGATGACATCCTTGAACTCGTCAGCAGTTTGAAAGATGAGTTGGATGTCCTCTTCCCGGAGGTATTTAATCCCTAACAGGTGCTCAGTACTCAATTGCATTATTACGGTGTTGCGGCGCAGTGGTATATCGGTTCAACGGTGCATCGGGCTCGACTGCTAAAAAACTGCCGACTGCCAACTGCCGATTTATACTTTATGTGCGAAAATGAGAACCTCATCGGTTCCTTCTGTTTCCTTCCAACGCACTTTCACATAAGCCTCATCGAGAGCATCAACTCTCAAACCTACGTAATCTGCCTTTATCGGTAGGTCGCGGTTAAACGTCCGGTCAATCAGGGTAACCAGTTCGACACGGCGTGGCCTACCAAACTGCTGCAGTGCTGCCAATGCCGCCTGCACGGTACGGCCGGTGTACAAAACATCATCAACCAGAATTACCTGTTTGTTTTCCACAAGAAATCTCATGTCGGTTACACTGGCAACCAGCGGTTTATCCCGGTGCCTGAAATCATCTCTGTGGAAAGTGATATCGAGTTTACCGTATTCGAGGTCATTTCCCGTAATATCCATCAAACGCGCGTGTATGCGATTCGACAGGGCAACACCTTTTGTCTGAATGCCGATGATGCATGTATTGGAAAAATCGTCGTAGTTCTCAATCAGTAGATGACAGAGACGGTCGATAGTGAGTTGAAAACGGCCTTCTGATAATATGACTCTTCCGTTGGTCATGTGGGCAAAGGTAGCCGGGAAAATGGTTTTGCTGCGGTACACCCGGGTATTTTTTTTTAGTCTTCAGTCCTCAGTCTTCATCCCTCATCCCTCATCCCTCATCCCTCATCCCTCATCCCTTCTGTCCCTCAATCCTTCAGTTTGCTGTACTTCTGAACAAAGGCATACATTTCATCCACCATGTCCGCTGAGCCGATGGCTACGGTTGTTCTCTGGTGCAATTCACTTGGTTCCATATCGAGGATGCGCTCAAGATTGCAGCTGATGGCTTTGCCGCCGGCTTGCTCAACGATGAATCCAAGGGGATTACATTCATATAGCAATCTCAACTTGCCGTGGGGATATTTGCGGGTATTTGGATAAAGGAAAATGCCACCTTTGTGCAGGATTCGATGGATATCGGATACCATTGAGCCGATGTAGCGGAGACTGTAATTTTCATCGGAGCAATGGTCGATATAACGCCGCATTTCCACATCGAACTTCAGATAGTATCCCTGGTTCACAGCGTAGGAATTGCCCTTTGGTGGGATTTTCATATTCTGGTGTGAAAGGCAGAACTCTCCGATAGTTGGGTCGAGGGTGAAGCCATTTACACCACGACCGGTTGAATAGACCAATATGGTTGAGGTGCCATACAATACATATCCAGCGGCAACGAGTTGGTTACCTTTCTGAAGGAAATCTTCCTGGGTGCAAGGTTCAGAAGTTGGGCTCAACCTGCGGTAAATCCCGAAAATAGTGCCTACAGAAACGTTGACGTCAATGTTGGAAGATCCATCCAGCGGGTCAACAACAACCACGTACTTACTTTCTTTGTCGTTGACGGGAGGAATAGGTATGAACTCCTCATTTTCTTCAGAGGCTATTCCGGCACATTCACCGCTGTTTCGCAGGCATTCAATCAGTTTCTCATTGGCATAGACATCCAGTTTTTGAACCTGATCGCCGTGGAGGTTTTCGTTGCCCACGGCTCCGAGGATATTCAAAAGGCCAGCTTTGTTTACTTCCCGGTTAACAATTTTTGCAGCTACTCCGATATCGCGGAGCAGACCAGTCAGTTCGCCAGTGGCAAGGCTGTATTCCTTTTGTCGACGAATGATGAACTCATCAAGAGTAATAATGCGGTTTTGCATGGTTCAGGTTTTATGAAAGTCATAGATTAGAATCTGCTGTCGAGATAATAGGGCAGCATCGCCCTCCATGTCGGCCAGTCATGCCTCATATCCGGCCCCCAGACATCGAGTTCATGAGGTATGCCTTTAGAATGCAATACTTCCGAAAAGCGCCTGGATTCATCGGGTCTTTCGTAATCACCACTCCCGGTAAGGATATGTATATGCCTTTTTTGCCGTAACATCGGAAGGAAGTAGTTGTCGTCGAGGTTGGGCAGGTAAGCTATAGGTGAATTAAAATAGACATCGTCATCATAATACCCATTGGTATAAACCTGCAAATCGTAAACTCCACTCATGGCAATTACGCCATCAATCAAATCGGGCCTTTTGAAAAACAGGTTGGCTGAATGCAATGCTCCCAACGAAGCTCCGGAAATAATAATCGGAGTATCCTCACTCGTTTTGTATTTGATAAAGGGAATTACTTCTTTATAAACATAGGAGTTGAATTGCTGATGCCGTATTGACTTATGGCGGGGATGCATGTGGTTGTTCAGCCAGCTTTCTGCATTGATGCTGTTTATGGAAAAAACTTTGACCTTGCCGGAATTGATTTGCTTAGCAATGGCGTCAATCATCAAAAAACGCTCGTATTCAAGATAGTCGGCTGCCGCTGTGGGTAATAGCAATAAGGCAAAACCAAAATGGCCGTAAATGGCAACTTCCATGTTTTTATTCAGAGAAGGGCTGTACCAGTTATGAATTTCTCTTTGCATAGCGTGTTTTGATAAAAGTTATTCAGAGTTAGAATGCAATGTATCCCGGTTCGTTTGAAGCTTTCCGTAAGCTCAAAGATATTTATGCCGTGGACCTAACCCAAACAAAATCCGATTTTGGGTGTTGGCATTGAATCCATACCTTGACGAAATTTCCGCAAGATAAAGACGAATTGCCCAAAGAGAACTCTGTGAAACATCTTTTTTACCTGAACAAATATTTGATAAAGTACAAAAAGCTCTTGCTTCTTGGGATACTTTTCATTTTCATTTCCAATTATTTCCTCTCCCTCCAACCCCAAATGATACGTCAGGCACTCGACCTGGTCATCGAAAATATTACACTGTACAAACTGTTCGACGGTTTTGATAATCAGGCATTGGTCTTCAAAAATCTCGGCAAGGTTTTGTTGTTTTTCGGAATACTCGTCGTGGTGTTGGCCATATTGATGGGTGCTTTTCTATACCTCGTCAGGCAGACCGTCATTGTGATGTCGAGGTTGATTGAATACGACCTCCGAAAGGAGATTTTTTCTCATTATGAAAAACTGCATCTGGCATTTTACAAGCAAAACAGCACAGGCGACATGATGGCCCGGATTGTTGAGGATGTATCCAAAGTCAGAATGTACCTCGGTCCGGCAATATTATACGGCATCAACCTCTTTTCACTGTTTACACTGGTCATTATTGCCATGCTCAACGTGAGTTGGAAGCTGACTCTTTTTTGCCTGGCACCACTGCCCGTTCTTTCCATCAGCATTTATTATGTTAGTCAGCTCATCAATCGGCAGAGTGAGCGCATTCAAAAGCAGTTGTCAAAATTACAGAGCATAGCCCAGGAGGTTTTTTCCGGTATCAGGGTTGTGAAATCCTATGTACAGGAAAAACCGATGGGATTGTTTTTCAAAAGTCAGAGCCAGGAATACATGGACAAGTCACTGGCACTCGCCCGGGTTGATGCCATGTTCTATCCATTGATGTTGGTTTTAATTGGGCTGAGTACGGTTATAACTGTTTACGTCGGTGGCGTTCAGGTGGTAAAAGGTACGGTAACTACTGGTAACATTGCGGAGTTCATCATCTATGTGAATATGCTGACCTGGCCAGTTACCAGCCTCGGATGGATAAGTTCATTGATTCAGCAGGCTGCTGCCTCGCAAAAGCGCATCAATGAATTTCTCGCCATACAACCCGAAATAAAAAGTTCAACAGATAAGGAAGAACCCATTCTGGGCCATATAGTCTTCGATAAGGTGAATTTCACTTACCCGCACACGGGCATCGAGGCACTGAAAAACATGAGTTTCGAGCTTTTACCGGGCCAAAAAATGGCTATTATCGGGCGCACGGGATCCGGTAAAAGCACAGTTGGTGACCTGATGCTTCGGCTGTACGACGTAACCGGGGGGCGCATTTTACTTGACGGTAAGGATATACGGGAACACAGCTTGAGCAATCTGCGCAACAAGGTCGGTTATGTACCACAGGATGTATTCCTTTTCTCCGACACCATTGCCAACAATCTCAGGTTTGGCAAACCCGAAGCTTCACAGGAAGAAATAGAATCTTTTGCCCACTATGCGTCTATTCACCACGAAATCTCCGAGCTTCCGGAAGGCTATCAGTCCATGGTAGGTGAGCGCGGTGTTACACTGTCCGGTGGGCAGAAACAGCGCATATCTATTGCCAGAGCTTTTATTAAGAAACCTGACATCATCATTCTCGATGACTGCCTCAGTGCCGTAGATACCAAAACGGAAAGGCGCATTCTGAGTTACTTGCAAGATACTATCGCCGATAAGACTGCCATCATCATAACTCACCGCATTTATTCCCTCCTCGGTTTTGACAAAATCATAGTCCTGGATGACGGAAAAACAGCTGAAGCCGGCACTCACGAGGAGTTGATGCAAAATCAGGGCTATTACGCCGAATTGTTCCAACAGCAAAGTCTGGAAGAAGAGTTGGAGGAAAACAACGGCTAAGTGGAATGGGTTACCCGGACTTCACCTCCATTTGCAAGGGTTACAGAAGAAATCTGAGTTTTCTGGAAGCTTATTTTTATTATTCAGGCAATTGGCTACATTTGTCATAATGTAAACTGCCTCTCGACAAGGTTACTGCGTATTCGGGGGGAACTCACACTTAAAATTGCCAATTACAGTGGACAAAGAAAGAAGATTTGAGAGTGTGTACTCGAAAAAGGTAAGGGCTGGGAAACGAAGGACTTATTTTTTTGATGTACGGCGTACAAAAGGTGACGATTACTATCTGACCCTAACGGAAAGCACCAAGAAACTTCATAACAACCACTACGAAAGACACAAAATCTTTCTGTACAAAGAGGATTTCAACCGTTTTTTGTCGAGCCTGGAAGAAGTTATCTCTCACATTAAGACGGAGTTGATGCCTGGTTTTGATTATGAGGAATTCGACCGCCGTCAGGAAGAGTGGGAAGCACGAAATTCTGAGGAAGGTTTTGATGATGAAGAGAAGACAGAAAGACAAACTTCAGGTCAGAATAAGACAGCCAGTGAAGTTGAAGATGACATGTCCTGGTAACGTAATGTGAAATCTACTTTTGTTTGTCATTGAATTTTACCCCTCAAACCCAATTCCACTACTTCGAGGTTTTCAATTTTACCTGCTTTTATTGTAAAGCGGACGAGAGTCCTGACTTTGTGAAAGCCTTCTTTCCCACAAGCCCCCGGATTGATATGAAGCAAGTGCAGGTTACTGTCCGGAATCACTTTTAGAATGTGGGAATGCCCACAAATAAACAGCCCCGGAGGATTGGCAGTGAGCATTTGCCGGATTCTGGGAGCATATTTACCCGGGTAGCCGCCAATATGTGTCATCAAAACCTGGAGACCTTCATATTCAAAACGCAGGTGTTCCGGATACATTTGCCGGATTGGATAGCCATCAATATTGCCGTAAACAGCACGTAAAGGTTTAAGTGCCTGCAATTGGCCGACAACTTCGACACTTCCGATATCCCCCGCATGCCAGATTTCATCACATTCAGCCAGACTGGTAAGGATGCCTTCGTCCATGTGGCTATGCGTGTCCGATAAGAGCCCTATTCTGATCATCCTTCGTTTTCTTCTTCGCCAAATACTACAGGACCGGCATCATATTTACGCCCCAGATCATTAATCAGTTTTTCCACTTCACTTCTTTCACTGTAACTGTATTTCACACCAACCCGGAACAGTGGACCTACTTTGATAGTTTCTGGTGTGTAACCATCTTTTCCTAGTTTGTCGGAGAATTTTCTGGCATTGGCCTCTACTCCAAAGCTGTGTATGATGACGATGCATTCTTTTAGTGTATTGGCAGGTTTTTGTTCAGAGCCTGCTACTGAAGATTGTGCGGGAACAGTAGCAGCAGCTTCCGTTTCGAAACCTGGTGTTGCTATTTCTTCTGCCGCCTGTACTTGTGTTTGTTCCTGCTTAGGAGGTTCATTTTTAGCTGTTTGAGATGATTCTGGTTGCAAAATATACCACACCGTAAATGCCAGCAAGATAGCCGCACTCACTATCACCCAGGGCGCCCATTTACCAAAGCTAAACCCACCCTTACGATTTTCGAGGGCATTTTCCTGGACTTGTGCCGCTACGACTTCCGTATGTGTTGGTTTTTCTGATAACGTTGGTGTTTTAAATCCAGCTTTATCTGTCTCCTTCCTGGGGGTATCGAGTTGAACCTCTGGCAAGCCAAACGAATCTGGATTGAAGTTGACATCATCTGGCAGAAAGCGAATGTTTTTCTCGTGGTCAGTATAAAATCTGCCGACTTTGGGAAGTAGCACGATATCGCGCTGTTCTAAAGAAGTCTTGGTCTCTTTTAAGAAATTCTCTAATGCAGTCTCCGCCTGGATGGCCGTAATTTGATACTGGTTTTGTAAAAAGTGGGTGAGCACTCCATCATTGAGTACTCTGTTCGGGTTGAATTCAAGGCGTCTGGAAGGCGGTGAAATGATGCCTTTTACATAATCGACTGCGGCTGATTGATGAAAACTACTGAGTTCGCCTAAACCGGGTATGATAACTGCGCCTTTGTCCAGTAAAACTTCAGCAATGGCGCTGGAGATATCTATTTTCATCTGTTTATTTTTTGTTGATTTCAGAGGTACGGATGGAATTTACCATGATTGAATTATCATTGCCCTTTGTGGTTGAGTGATAATTCAATCACGGACGTTTCATGGTTTTCTAAAATTTTACCAAAGGTAGAAACAATCGCACGATTTATAAAAAATCCTAATCTCCTGCCTCCCCCAGAAAGAAGCAGCGGTACTAAATACTTTCAATAGTATGGGGTTATGGAATTAAAATCATTTCCCTTTTATGTAAAAGCTGTTAATTTTCCGCCAGGACATGATACGGAGATTACTACCCTGAATACATTGACTTATGAGGAAGTACATTTTGATGCTCATTACCCTTTTGGCTTTTATTGCCAATATGGTGGCACAAAGGGATTATTACAGAAATTTTTCCTTTACTTACGCCGATTCACTGCGTGGTTCCCTGCGACCGGAGCGCACCTGCTTTGACGTGACCTATTATGACCTAAACCTCAACATAGATATACCCAAACAATTCATCAGAGGATTTGTAGATGTCCACTTCAATGTTGTGGAGGATTTCAACGTCATGCAGTTGGACCTTTTCAGGAACATGAAAATAGTGGAGGTCATCTTTTATGAACAACCTGTAACCTACCGCAGGATTTATGATGCATTTTTTGTCCATCTGCCTATAAAATTAACCGCAGGTTCACAGGCTTATGTCCGGGTTGTTTTTGAAGGATTTCCCCAAACTGCCAAAAATGCACCATGGGATGGAGGATTTGTATGGTCAAAAGACCTCATGGGTAATCCGTGGGTTGGTGTTGCCTGCGAGGGTACTGGTGCCAGCCTCTGGTGGCCTAATAAAGACCATTTATCCGATGAGCCGGACAGCGTTTCAATAAAAGTAATTATCCCCGATGGACTCTCAGTGGTTGCCAATGGCAATCTGCGCAAAGCGGAAAGCCAGGGCAATGGATACACCCTTCATGACTGGTTTGTTTCCTATCCGATAAACAATTACAACGTAACCGTCAACATTGGCAAATACACCAACCTGAAGGATACATACATTGCAAAGGACGGGGATTCCCTGGCCATTGACTATTATGTTCTCGACTACAATACGGAAAAGGCCAAAGCTCATTTTGCCCAAGTCAAGCCCATGCTTGCCTGTTTCGAAAAGTATTTTGGCAAATATCCCTTCTGGAATGATGGATATGCGTTGGTAGAAACACCCTATTTGGGTATGGAACATCAGAGCGCTTTAGCCTACGGCAACGAATACAACCGGGGTTACCTCGGCGGCATGATTCCCCGCGACATGAACTGGGACTACATCATCGTTCATGAGAGTGCTCACGAATATTTTGGCAACGCCGTCAGTGTTAGAGACCATGGTGAAATCTGGCTCCATGAGTCGCTGACTACCTATATGGAGGCGCTCTATGTGGAGTGTACTTTTGGTTATGCAGATGCTGTGCGCTATCTGGAAAGCCAAAAACCTTTTATCCGCAACCTTGACCCGATAAACGGCCCTCGGGATGTCAATTGGGACAATTACAGCGGCAACGACCATTATTTCAAAGGAGCCCAGATGATTCACACGCTGCGCAATGGCCTGGATGATGATGAGCTGTTTTTCGGAATCCTGAGAGGATTTTATGAACAGTATAAGTACAAGGTTTGTCAAACGGAAGACTTCATCACTTATGTAAAAGAGAACAGCAATAAAGACCTCACTGGATTTTTCGAACAGTATTTGTGGCACCCCAACTATCCCAGGTTCGATTATGAACTCAGACAGAAGGACAAGGATTTGAAAGTCGCCTTTCGTTGGGTTGCCGATGTGTCCGAATTTGGGATGCCAATAAAAATTGGAAAATCAGGTGACTACCGTTTGGTTTATCCGCAGGTTGGCAAAATAAAAGAGATTACCCTTAAGGACCTCACCAAGTCAGAGTTTATGGTCGCTACGGAACTCTTCTATGTCCGTAAAAAGGAAGCCAAAGGGTTATTCGGCAGGAAGGGTTTGTTCAGAAAAAAGGTAAAAGAAGAAGATTCGGAATTATGAAAGCACCAGCCTCCTGAGGGGCAAGAGTTTTTATTCTTGACTTGTCTTGTGTAAGCTCCGGTTCAGTAGTTCTTTCCTTATTTATTGTTGGCATTTCCAGATAAAACCGAATTTGATGTTTTGGCTATTTCTGAATTACCAAGTGATGCTAAAGGTGTGGTATTCACCTGTACAGAGACAGAAGCAGGTTTTTCCTTTTCCAACACTTTGTAAATGCCGGTATAACTCAGGTACTGAACTGGTGAAACGCCAAAATCAATTGCGTTGAGCTCCGTCAGGGCGAGCGTTCCAAGCGAATTCATTTTCCCAACATAAGGGTCGTTTTCATTATCCGCCAACCGCGGACTCTTATCATGGCCGCCATCCATCCGGAAAGTAAACAGGAGTGTTTCGTGTCGATCATGATAAAAAATCTGGGGTTGATCCTGTGTGAAGTGAATGGTGTAATAAGACTGATAAGGTGCTTCCTTTGGTCCCCTGACAGCAGAACCCAAAGTCCAGCCACCTGAGTTTGCCACCAGATCAGTTATCCAGCCCTCCAATGGGGTAATAAGGGTAACCTTGGCGAAACCAGTTACCGTTCTGGCAGAAGGGCTAAGACCATCGACTGGTTTTACAAAAACTCCCCAGGTTTGGTTTTGGTCTATTGATTTTACCGCAAGTTGTAGTTGGGCTGTAAGTTGGGTCGCAAAAATGACGCATACCCAAAAGGCAGGCAAAAATTGTTTGTTCATTTGTGATAGTGTTTATCTTGTCGTTCGAGAGGGGTGGAGCGGAGGGAAAGCATTGTTAAACGGCAAGTAGTGTGCCACAATGCTGTCTTACAGTAATTTATACTTTGGTAGGGTGACCTGGCACCGCTTGAATCAATACAGATTAAATCAACTTTTCATCTCATCATGCCTTATAAAACGCCATATCCACGGTGTGAGGCAAAAACTCACTTCTATGCGTTCCATTTTCTTTATTGCACTTTCCTTTTGGTTGATATCATGTCAGAAAGAACAATCCGCCGATACTATCCTGATAAATGGCAACATCTACACTGTGGATGAATCTAATCCACTCGTTACAGCAGTAGCCATCAAAGATGGGAACATCTTCCAGGTAGGCTCCGACGAGGATATTCAAAAACTAAAAGGCACCCAAACCGAAGTGATAGATCTCGAAGGGCAGTTTGTCATGCCTGCCTTCATCGAAGGTCACGGGCACTTTTCGGGAATGGGATACAGCCTTATCGACCTGAATTTCCTGAAAGCCAAAAACTGGAATGAAATCGTCAACGCCGTAGCTGAGCGCACCAAAACTGCCAAGCCGGGCGAATGGATTATTGGTCGGGGATGGCACCAGGAAAAATGGGACGAGGTGTTGGAGCGCCATGTGCAGGGTTACCCCTATCACGACCATCTCAGCGAGCTCACTCCCAATAACCCTGTACTCTTACGACATGCCAGTGGTCACGGCCTTTTTGCCAATAAAGCCGCCATGGACGCAGCCGGCATAACCAAAGAAACACCCGACCCGGCAGGTGGTCACATCGTGCGTGACCCTTCCGGCGAAGCCATTGGTGTCTTTGAAGAACGGGCCATGTATGCTATCAATAAAGTTCATCAGGAGTACCTGGCAACTTTATCAAAAGAAGAACAAATGGAGCGTTGGTACAAAGGTATTGAGCTGGCGCAACAGGAATGCCTGCGCAACGGCATAGCCTCTTTCCAGGATGCGGGCTCTTCTTTTGATGAAATAGACCGATACAAAAAAATGGCTGAAGAGGGAAAACTGCAGGTCCGCCTATGGGCTATGCTGCGTCACTCCTCAGAGGCTATGAAAGGCAAACTGGGCAGCTTCCCAATTGTGGATGCCGGCAACAAACACTTTACCTGCCGGGCCATCAAAACGGAACTCGACGGCGCACTTGGTGCTTATGGTGCCTGGATGTTGGCACCCTACAACGACAAATCCGGTTTTGTTGGTCAAAACACCACACAGGTAGAGGAAGTGAAGGCCATTGCGGCCATCGCCAAAGATGCCGGTATGCAATTGTGCATCCACGCTATCGGCGACCGCGCCAACAGGGAAGTGCTAAACATCATGGAAGAACTAAAGGTGCCCAAAGACCTGCGTTGGCGCAGCGAGCATGCCCAACACATCGACCCGGCCGACATCCGCCGCTTCGCTGAACTGGGATTGATAGCAGCCATGCAGGGCATTCATTGCACCTCCGATGCACCATTTGTGGTGAAACGCCTCGGTGAAGAGCGAGCCCGAACAGGGGCTTATGCCTGGCGTAGCCTGCTCGATGCCGGAGCCGTTGTCACCAATGGCACCGATGTGCCTGTAGAGGATATTTCCGCTATTGAAAGTTATTATGCATCCGTGACCCGTAAGCGCCATCAGCAAACCAACACGGGACTGGAATTCTTCCCCGAACAAAAAATGACCCGTGCAGAAGGAATCTATTCCTACACCATGGCCAACGCCTACGCAGCCTTTGAAGAAAAATGGAAGGGCTCCATCACTCCTGGCAAAGTAGCCGACCTGGTGGTCTTATCCAAAGACCTCATCAATTGCAGCGATGACGAAATCCTGCAAACAGAGATACTGAAGACGATGGTTGGGGGGAAGTTTTTGTATGAGAAGAAGTGAGGGTGGAGGAGTTTTCCGAAATCTCCGTGATTTCGGAAAACTGAACTCAAATTTGCGGTTTGTTTTATTTCTACCAATATTTCACCTCTATAGGGTTCACGTAACTTTCTATTGAGCGAAACCTTAATGCTTGCATTTCTGTTCAAAAGTTACTGCAAAATTGACGACCATTTTTTGTTACCTTTGACAATATTGAAAATGAAAAATGATAGGTGACTTCAACAATAAGATTATTCAAGGTGACTGCTTAGAAATCATGCGACAGTTGCCGGACAAGGCATTTGACCTTGTTGTCACTTCACCGCCGTACAATCTGAAAAACTCCACCGGCAACGGAATGAAAGACGGCAGAGGTGGCAAGTGGAAGAACGCAGAACTTGTGAACGGCTACTCACACCATGACGATTGCATGCCGCATGAGGAGTATGTACAATGGCAACACGACTGCTTGAAAGAAATGTTTCGCTTGACAAGCGAAAGTGGAGCTATCTTCTACAATCATAAATGGAGAGTGCAAGACGGTTTGCTCCAAGACAGAGCAGACATTATTCGTGATTTGCCTGTTCGTCAAATCATAATTTGGAAACGCAAGGGAGGAATAAATTTTAATGCAGGTTACTTCTTACCAACCTACGAGGTAATCTATATGATTGCAAAACCAGATTTCAAACTTGCACCGAAAGCTAATGCTTTCGGTGATGTTTGGGAGTTCAAACAGGAAATGAAAAACGACCACCCAGCTCCTTTTCCTGTTGCACTCATTGACAGAATTATTCGTTCAACATTTGCTGAAAATATTCTTGACCCTTTTATGGGCAGTGGAACAACAGCTATTGCATCGCTGATGAACAACAGAAATTATACAGGCATTGAACTTTCACCTGACTATTGTGCAATGGCTAATGACAGGATTGATGCTTTTCATAAACAACCTCAGCTAAAATTCACAACACATCAATCTTTGTAGTGAAGGCAACAAAATTACTTTCTGAAATACAAAACAGATGGCACAATGCGTATTGGTTTTCAAGAATGTTAATCAATAACGACAAGTATGTTGCTATCGGGAAAGAACCAAAACTTTTATCAACGCTTGCAAGTAGTTTGCGACTTGTAGCGAAAGAAAGCAAGGGCAAAGACACTTTGCGTTTGCAAAAGCAAACGCTACGGAACATAATTGAAGAACGCTTCAAGAAAACTGCTGCAAGATACGATCGTGTTCAGCGGATGCTCACAGAACTTGATGAAGAAATCAAATCAATTTCGGACATGGATGTTTTCATTCTCACATGCGAGAACATAATGCTTCCGCTTCATCAGGCAATAGCAAACATTCCAAGTGACGACAAAGAATTTACATTGAACATTGCAAAATCTTATTTGGATGTTCAGGGTGAGCAAGGTTTAGCAACGATAATTTCACTTTGGGATGACCTTGGTGTTAAAGGGTGTTTAACCGCTGAGAGAACAGAAATAGTTAGAGCATTTACAACACTTCGTATTCTTCTTACGAAGAATAAATCAATTTCCGAAGAAGAAAGAGACATTGTGCTGACAGCGTTCACTCAGGAATTTGAAAGACGAGCAGCACAAAAGCGAAAGAAAAGAGCAGGTGGAAGTTTGGAAGATGTTACCGATTTTATTTTGGGTTACTACAAAATTAAACGAGCAGAAGCACCTTCGCATTTTCAGGCAGATCTTGAAGTTGATAATTGGGTAAAAACTAAAGACGGTTGGCTAATTGGTATTTCTTGCAAACGGACTATTCGTGAACGCTGGAAAAATGTGAGCAGCAGTACAGAGGTTTACAATCGTTTCAAAGTCAAGTATATTTTTCATGTGGTAACTTTTGACGTAGATTTATCGGATGACAAACTCACTTTGCTTGGCGAGCAGCGTCAAATTTTTTACCTCGCTGACAACAGCCGAAGATTGAAATACGCTAGTAAACATGTCGGACTTAAAAATTACGTGCGACCAATTTCGCAACTTATAAACGACCTACGAAAACACATGAAATGACAAGTAAGCATTCACACAAAATCGTTTTCCGAAAAGTTGTGAACGCCGTTTATAAACACATACGGTTAAAACCTTTCGCCTTAATCGTTGGTCTTCATATATCCCACAACTGAAGTTGTGGGTTGAAACAGATTCAGGGCCTGGCTCGCAGCCAGACCCTGACTATCGTATCAATTGAGGGTCTGACTCGCAGCCAGACCCTCAATTAGTTAAGCAAGTGGCCTTAAAACGGATGCTTCTTATGAAAATCCGTTGCATCCTGATAACGTTTCGCCAAAATCATCAGATCAGCTTCGCCGAACAACTTTCCGGTAAAGGTGATGCTGGTGGGTGTGCCGTTTCGGAAACCATTAGGCAACACCACTGCCGGGTGACCTGTGAAATTTGTTATCATGAGGCTTTGCGAACCCCAGGAGGGAGCAATATAAACATCCACTTTCTTGAAAATCTCGTCCATATCCACAATTAACTGGCTGCGGAACCTGTTGGCCTGAATGTATTCTACGGCAGGAACAAAACGGGCTGCACGGAACAGGTTGGGCCAGGCGCCGCGTGTTTGCCGTACCAACAAATCGTCCTTACCGGAACGGGTGAGCTCATCAAAAGCCGCGGCTGCCTCCGAATGCAGGATGAAACGAATGGGTGCAGATTTTGGCAGTTCGACCGGTATCAATTCCCAGCCCATGGAACGCATCTTTTCCAGTGCGATGCTGTCCTGAGCTTTGAACGGATAATTGGATTCAAAATCACTTTTCAGGTATCCAACTCTCAGTTTCTTAATATCCTGTGAGCTATTGTAATTAAAGGCTGCATTCATTACAGACCTGTCGTGGTTGTCCTCGCCGCGCAGGGCTTCAAAAACGATGGCGGCATCTTCCACAGTCCGGGTGATGGGACCGATTTTATCCATGCTCCAACTCAAGGCCATGGCGCCGGTCCGGGCTACCCGCCCGAATGTGGGGCGCAAGCCGGTAGTCCCGCAAACCGTTGACGGCGAAACGATGGAACCCAGGGTTTCTGTTCCAATAGCAAAAGGCAGACATCCGGCGGCAACTGCAGAGGCAGAACCCGCTGATGAGCCACTCGAGCCTTGTTCTGTATTCCAAGGATTGCGTGTCCGACCGCCGAACCAAACGTCTCCACTGGCCAATGCACCGAGCGTGGTTTTAGCAATTAGTACAGCACCGGCCGCTTCCAGTTTTTTGATGACCCAGGCATCTTCATCTATGACCTGGTCTTTGTATGGCATGGCGCCCCATGTCGTTTTATATCCCTTTACTGAAAGAAGGTCTTTGGTTCCGTAGGGTATGCCGTGCAGCGTGCTCCGGTATTTTCCCGCTTTTATTTCTGCATCGGCCTTACGCGCCTGTTTGATGGCAAGCTCATCGGTAAAGCTGACTACACATTGCAGGGTGTCGTTGTATTTTTTTAATCTTTCCAGAAAGAAGCGGGTGAGTTCCTCACTGCTGATCTGTTTTGTTTTAATTAAAACAGCCAATTCCTGTACGGTAAAATAGGCCAGTTCATTACGGTTAGCGGGCAGTTTGATTTTTCCTGGTTGACTAAAACGCAACGGTTTCTGGTTTTTATCGATAACAAAACCCGGAGGGAGTGGATTAAATACCAGTGCCGGTGAAAGACTGTTCGGGATTTCTGTTTCCCGCATGGTGCCATAATTTCGTAACCTTTCTTCGATGTCAGGCAGTAGTGAATCAGCTTCAGCTTCTGTGAATTCCAGACCCATAATCCGGGCAGCATGGAACACATCTTCGCGGGTAAGTTTATCAGCTACCGAATAGGTAAAAGCGCCGAGCAGAAAGCCGGCAATTAGTGTAAGGAGTAAATGTTTGAGTTTCATAAGTATCGTTTTGTTGGAAGGTCAATGTAGGAAGAATTGAGGACATGGTGATTTGCAGATGGGAAAAACAAAAAGGGTTTTCCAAACAGCGTGGAAAACCCTTTTTGAAAACGTTGATTAGGTCTTAGCTTCCGAAGTCGTCGAATGCGATGTTTTCTTCGGGTACGCCAAGGTTGTTGAGCATCTTGTGAACCGCATCGAGCATGAGCGGCGGACCACACAGATAGTATTCAATTTCTTCCGGCTCTGGATGGTTCTTCAGGTAGTTGTCGAACACAACCTGGTGAATGAAACCAACAGGACCGTTCCAGTTGTCTTCCGGTAATGGTTCAGACAGGGCAATATGGTATTTGAAGTTGTCAAAGTCCTTTTCGATGGCTCTGAAATCTTCAGTGTAGAACAATTCTCTTGCGGAGCGACCACCGTACCAGTAGCTGACTTTTCTTTCCCTTTGTTTCATCGTATGGAACAAGTGGAATACATGAGAACGCAGAGGAGCCATTCCCGCACCACCACCTATATACATCATTTCTTTATTGGTTGGCTTGATGAAGAATTCACCGTAAGGACCTGAAATGACAACCTTATCGCCAGGTTTGCGTGTGAACACATAACTGGAGCAAATACCGGGGTTCACCTGCATCCAGCCTTTTGCAGCCCTGTCCCAGGGTGGAGTAGCGATACGGATGTTCAGCATCACGATATTGCCTTCTGCAGGGTGGTTGGCCATGGAGTAAGCACGGAACTGCGATTCTTTATTTTTCATCCTGAGGTCCCACATCTTGTACTGGTCCCATTCGGTTTTGAATTCATCGGGTTTCTTACCGGCCATTCGTGGGTGCGCAGTGATGTCTATGTCTTTGAAATCGCATTCAATAACCGGCACATCGATTTGCACGTATCCACCTGATTCGAAGTGGAGTGATTCACCTGGTGGCAATTTCACAACAAACTCTTTGATGAAAGTAGCCACGTTGTAATTGGATAACACTTCGCATTCCCATTTCTTGATGCCGAATACCTCTTCAGGTACGCGGATTTTCATGTCGTTTCTAACCTTTACCTGGCAAGCCAGACGAACGTGCTCAGCAGCTTCCTTACGGGTAAGGTGGTTCATTTCGGTCGGGAGCGGATCCCCGCCTCCATCATCCACATGGCAACGGCACATGGCACAGGTTCCACCGCCACCGCACGCGGATGGCAGGAACACGTTTTCACCGGACAGAACCGACAGCAGTGATGCACCGGGCTTCACAACCAATGGTTTGGATTCGTCGCCGTTGACGATGATTTTGACATCGCCCTGCGGCACGAGTTTCGATTGAGCATAAATCAATCCGAAAGTCAGAATGAGAATAACCATGGTAAAGGCTACTGCTCCCCAGACTACAAACATGATATCGAATAGAAGAATCATTGTGTTAGCTTTTGGCTGTTGGCCCTTGGCTTTTTGGCATTTAAGGAGCGCCAAAGAGCTAAAGGCCGATAATTTTTAATGCATATAGGTTGCAGGGTTGATGCCCATCAGGGCCATAAAGCCCATACCCATCAAACCTGTAAGGATAAATGCAATTCCAAGGCCTCTTAGGGGTGCGGGAACAGCGCTGTACCTGATTTTCTCTCTGATAGCCGCTATGACGATCATGGCTATTGCAAAACCTACCCCTGAGCCAAAACCAAACATGGTAGCTTCAGGCAGGTTGTATTCTCTTGCGACCATAAACAAAGCACCACCGAGGATGGCGCAGTTCACTGTAATAAGCGGCAGGAAGATACCCAGAGCTGAATACAGGGCCGGAGAGAATTTCTCTACTACCATTTCAACCAACTGCACTGCTGACGCAATGGTGGCAATGAAAAGGATAAATCGCAGGAAGGTGAGGTCAGTTTTGAAAATTCCGTTCGCACCCAGAACGTAGGTATTTACAACCCAGTTGATTGGCACAGTTAGAGTAAGTACGAAAATAACCGCTGCACCCAGACCAACGGCTGTCTTTACAGATTTGGAAACCGCGAGGTACGAGCACATCCCGAGGAAGTAGGCCAATACCATGTTTTCAATAAAGACTGACTTGAGAAATATATTGAGTAATTCGCCCATGATTATTATTCAATGTTGGATGATGAAATTGGGATGATTGAATTCGCCAAAGTTTCAGTATCCAGTTTAAGATATATCAACGAGTTTTGTGTTTCTGGCTCTTTGTATCCAGATGATGATGGCGATGACAAACAGTGCCGATGCAGGAAGCACCAGGAGGTTGTTTGGCATGTACCAGCTCAACCAGGATATTTCTGTCGTGTTCAGCAGGTATTCCGGTGTGCCGCCGATGATTTTAAAACCAGCCAGACTGCCTTTACCGAAAAGCTCCCTAACCACTGACACAGCAATGAGAATAACTCCATATCCAATTCCATTACCGATGCCATCGAGGAAAGATTTCCAGGGCCTGTTAGCCATGGCAAATGCTTCCAGACGGCCCATCACTATACAGTTGGTAATGATAAGACCGATGTAAACGGAAAGCTGTTTCCAAATGGGATAGCTATATGCTTTCAATATCAGTTCAACAACGGTGACGAGAAATGCGATGATCAATAGCTGCACGATCATCCTGATTTGCTTTGGAATTCCTTTTCTCAACAACGAGGTGAAGAGGTTTGAAAAAGCCACGACAAATATTACAGACAAGGTCATAATGAATGCCGGCTTCACCATGGTGGTTACAGCCAAAGCAGAGCATATACCCAGCACCTGCACGGTGATGGGGTTGTTGTCATTGAATGGGTCAATGAGTAACTTTTTTTCTTTTCTGCCAAATAGTGGTTCCTTTTCTTTGATCACTTGAGTTGCTACTTCTGCCATTTCTTAAGTATTAATGGTTGAATGAATCAAACTGGATATTACTCAGTTTCATTCAATTATTCATTCTGTTGTTCATTCAGTGGCTCTTCCACTGGTTGCTCATTTGTACTTTTGTTCATTTGAGCCTGGAAAAAAGGAAGGTAAATTTTCAACCCTCTTGCCATCATTTCATTGACACCGTTAAGAGTCATGGTTGCTCCGGCAATAGCATCTACCTGATGGTCAGGCACTTTAATGCCACCTTTCACGATGCTCACCGATACATATTCGCCGTTTTCGAAAATTTTCCTGCCAACAAACTGAGCTTTCCAGGCCGGGTTATCCTTGATTTCAGCACCCATACCTGCAGTCTCTGCAACGTGGTCGAAGGTTACGCCGGAGATGGTGTTGAAGTCATCCTGAAAAGCTATGGTTCCCCAGATTTTATCCCAGAGACCGTTGCCACGAACAGCTGCCAGGTAAAATTTACTCTGGTCTCCATTGAAGATATACAAGGGGTAAAGGCGCTGCTCAAGTGGCTTCTTTTCTTCCTGAGCCATACTGATGTCGTCCGCCTTCATGCCTTCGACAACGTTGCCATTGGCATCGAGTACCAACTGTTCCATCTTTTGGTCAAAAAGTTCGAAAACGTCTTTATCGCTCATAGCATCAATATCAACATTGAGCTGATTCTTGACAGCACTGAGAATGTCCCTTTTTTTGAAAATGGCTTCATTGGCATCATGGGCAGGTTTAAGACCGGTCACTATGATGGCCAGTACAACCGACACAATGAGTGTCATGATGACGGTGTAAACGGTGATGTATTTATTGCTGTACACTTTGTAAATGTTTTACTTCCAAAAACTGGTTATGAACGATCATAGTCCCAGCGGGAATAAGTTATGCATTGACTCTTTTGAGCCTGCGTTTGATATTGGCCTGGACTACATAGTAGTCAATTACAGGAACAAAAATGTTCATGAAAATGATGGCGAGCATCCATCCTTCTGGGTAAGCGGGGTTCATTACGCGGATGGTAATACCCAGCGCACCTATCAGGAATCCGTAAATCCATTTTCCAGTATCTGTGTTGGATGCCGTAACGGGGTCAGTAGCCATGAACACTATAGCAAACCAAAGGCTTCCCACAATGAAATGGTTGTACCAGGGAATATTCATAATGCTGTCGAAGCCCCAGGCATTGAAAAGCAAACCCATTGTCGCTGCTCCGATAATTGCAGAGAGCATAATGCGCCAGGAAGCTATTTTGGTCACAAGCAGGATGATAGCACCCAGAATGATGAGCGGCTTACTGGTTTCACCGATTGACCCTGGAATGGTTCCCCAAATCATGTCCATTGGTGCATAAACCTGGGTTACATTTTCCCAGCCTTTTTTGGCAAGGTCGAGTGGGGTAGCGCCGGTAAAGCCATCAGCGATGGCCCCGCCACCGGCTCCGAATGTGTCTGCACCAAACAGTCCGAATATCCAATCAAAGAGGTGATGCCCCCAGCCATACATGTCCCCAACCGGGCGTCCTGCTTCGTACACAACACTGGAAACCCAGATGGTGTCACCGGCGATTGTTGTTGGATATGCGAAGAAGACGAACATACGGGAAAGAAGGGCAATGTTTACTACGTTCATACCGGTGCCGCCAAATGCTTCTTTGCCAATGATTACTGCAAAAGCAACTGCCAGGGCCAAAATCCAGAGTGGAATATCTGGAGGCATAATCAGCGGAATAAGGGCTCCTGTTACGAGGAATCCTTCCTCAATGCCATGTCCTTTTTTCATGGCATAGTAGAATTCTATACCGAGCCCTACCACCATGGCTACTACGTAAATAGGAAGCACCTTAATGATGCCTTCTGCGAGTTTCAGGTACCAGCCTTCCCACAATCCTGGATATTTTCCAAGAGCCAGGAAATGCTGGTGTCCTACATTGTAGGTTCCGAAAATAAAGGATGCCATTAGTGCCAGCACTACTATGGTCATCGTCCTTTTCAGGTCCATGCGGTCGCGGAGGTGGACTCCACCTGGCTTTGTCACAGTGTTCGGTGTAAAAAGAAATGTGAAAAAGCCGTCATAGACGGTATGCCAGAAAGGATATTTTTTCTTGTCTGGCTCTAAGTTTTTTACTGTCTTTAATAAACCTTTCATTTATGAAGGATTGAAGCTAAAAGGCCGAAAACCAAGGGTTCTGCATGCTCTTTTTAGTCTTTTCTTTTTAAAAATATTCAGTCAATCAGAGAATCAACCCTGTTCCCTTACCAAGTCCAGCCCGGTGCGCAGGATCTGCTGCAGGGGTTGTTTTGAGGTACAGGCAAATTCACAAAGAGCTACATCTTCTTCGATGAGTTCGTGAATGCCAAGACCTTCCATGTTTTCATAGTCATTGGTAAGTATGGCTTTCATCAGATGTTGCGGATATAAGTCCATTGGTAGCAGGGCTTCGTATTCACCCGTGACCACAAATGCGCGTTTCTCACCATGTACGTTGGTGTCGGCTTTGTACTTCTTATTGGGTTTCAGGAAGTTGCTGAAAGTACGGGAAACAGTTGGAGTAGATTTTCCAGGAATCAACCAGCCAAAAATTTCATAATAATCACCCTCTTCTACTACAGTAATTTGGTCATCGTAGTGATTCAGGAAGTTGGCAGCGCCTTTTGCTTGTCCTGAAAGAACATCACCTGAAATGATACGGATATGGTCATCTTTCAGATTGTCTTTCAGCAGTTCACCGATATTGGCACCAGCATAAGTGCGCACATATTTGGCTTCTTTCAGTTCTGACCCTGTTAAGGCAACTACTCTTTCCGCGTTGTAGCGGCCTTCGGCAAACAGAGTACCCAAAGTGATAACTTCCTGTACGCCCAGTGTCCAAACCATCGACTTCGGCCCGATAGGAGCTGAGTGATGAATCTGCACACCGACATTGCCTGCCGGGTGTTTGCCATGGAACCAACGCTTTTCAACTCCGGTCGCTTCTGTAAATATTTTCGATGGAGCATTCTTTTCACTGGCATTGAGCCCCAGGTAAACTTTACCTGAAGTGAGTTTGCCAAGTACATCCAGGCCTTTCTGGAATGCTTCACCCCTGCCTTCAACCACAAAATTGAGGTCTGGTGCAAGAGGAGCAGAATCGAAGGTGGAAATGAAGATATTGTCCGGAACATCGTTTTGGCCTGCAACGATATCAAAAGGACGCTGGCGCAGCAATGTCCAACCTCCAGTATCCATAAGGAAGTTCACCAGGTCGGCACGGCTTGCTTTTGCGAAATCAAAAGCAGGGAGTTTGCGGTATTCCTGTTTTTTATCAGCCAAAATAACTACTTCCGTAATGGCTCTTCTGTCACCACGGTTGATGGCCACAACTTCACCACTTACAGGTGCGACATACTTAATGTCGGTGAAAGTTTTGTCGTGAAAAATGTGATCTCCTGCCTTCACTGTATCTCCAACCTGTACCACTACTTTTGGAATAGGAGCAATACCTCTGAAATTGGGTGGCTGTACAGCGAATGTCAGAGCCTGAACCTTTTCATCGATTTCTTTCTTGGCAGCACCTTTAAGCTTGATGTCAAAACCTTTCCTGAGGATGGTTACATTGGCACCATTGGCATAAGAAGGTATCTTTGGACCGAACAGGCCGGCCAAACTTGGAAAAAAGAAAAATGAGGCGCCATGAACTGGTGCGCCGGATGGTTTAGCTTGCATTCTATTTCGATTATAAACTACCTGGACAACCACAAATAAAGCTATCACGACAACGATGGGAAGAAAACCTTCCAGAAACCATACTTCGTTATAGTGCTTAGCAACTTGAGCTTGCCCAAGCAAGGATAGTATTAGGAGAAAAGCCAGCAGAAAAAGTCGCCTTGTTTTGATTAGCATTTTCAAAGCTGGTGGTTTAAGATTGCTTTTTTCAAAGCTTTAAATCACAGAATACTTTGGGAAAGGCTCCAGTTGATATCATTAGAACAAGTCAATAACAATTAAGGAACCCTTAAAATCGGCGCAAATTTAAAAAAGGTTTGAATTAGTGGTAGGAACGTCAAGTCTTTATTAATGTACTGATAAATGTCATTACAATTCAGAAAGTCTGCAATTGCACTGTGGTTTGTAATAATGATTTGTAAGGAGGCTGTAAATTGCCAGCACATTTTATGTCATACATAAAATTTCGGGATTGGTTTTATTTGATAAATCTTGGAGAACGGTGACCAATGTTAATGCTTCATACATAACAAGGATTACTGGTACGGGCAGTTTACCTTGTCAGCTTGTAATAATCCTCTGCAAAGCGACATGATGAAATGAAAGGAATAGTAGAAAACATTTTAGTCTTTTGTTTGACCATAATCACCTGCACTTGTGTGGCACCCAACAAAGTTTTGGCCCAATACATTCGCAGCTCCATTCTGAATCATCAACTGGATGCGCTGTTTTTCAATCCTGGGGTGGCAGGAAGCGCCGCATACCTATATTTTGATGCAACTTACCTGACCAGCTTTACTGGTGGCTCCAATCTGTCGCGCAGCGCATTGGTAAGTATTCATAGCCCCAGTGGTTCAGAGGGTTTAGCTGGTGTCGGGGGAACATTGCAGTTTTTTAAGTCGTCACAATTTGGAGAACTCAGCGTTCGTCCCGTCTACAGCAGGATGTTCCCATTGAGATATGGCACCTTGTCGGCCGGAGCAGTTGTAGGGCTGAACTATTTCGATTTCGACGATGATGGTTTTGGCGTTATTCCTGAAAATTTTTCATCAGTTGAGTCGGGTTTTGGTATCTATTATTCCAGTAAAAAGATTTTTGCCGGGATTTCAGCTCCCAATCTATTTGAGGTGGACCTGTTTGCCGAAAAGGGTAGCATCAGCGTGATACCAAGGGAAAGGGCGGTAAACTTTCATTCAGGAACTCTTTTTAGGCTGTATGACAACATCAAAGCCCGGCCGATGATTCTGCTGCGGTATGCGGATTTGTATTTCTTGCCAAAGGATGCCAATAATATCCAGGGCAGTGAAAACATGAAGAGTATTGACTTTATGCCATCCTTTGTGGTGGATGACACTTACCTCATCGGTTTGCTTTACGGCTACAGCTCATATACCCACGGGAATAATCTTAGCCGTTTGGGGGTCTCAGCGACAGTATTATTCGGACAGTTTCATATTGGTTATGCTATTCAAAGAAACGGCGGCGAACAGTTGGGTGTGGAATTGCCCATGATTCACATTGTAAATGCCGGATACATTTTTGGAAAATCGGATAAAACAGGAGCCGGAAGAATCTATTAAGGAAAAAGTAAAAAGGCAAAAGGCAAAAGGAAAAAGGCAAAATGCCATATGGCACAAATACAGGGGCAAGCAGCCAACCGCCAACTGATTTTCAAGTGGTTAAGAAAATAATTTGGCTACTTTATTTTTGACTCATTACTAACTATGAATTTTACACCACTGGAGATTTTTGCGAGCATTTTCACTTTGGTCTGTGTCTGGTTCACGGTGAAGCGCAACATCCTGTGCTGGCCTTTCGGCATTATTGGTGTGAGTCTCTATTTCATTGTCTTTTACCAAAACAAGCTATATGCTGATATGGGCTTACAGGTGGTTTATTTTGCACAAAGCGTTTATGGCTGGTATTTTTGGTTACATGGCAAAAAGGAAGATGAGGGAAGTGTGCCAATCAGAAACCTTTCTCAGAAAGGATGGCTACTTTTGATTCCCATAACACTGAGTACTATTTTGCTGATAGGTTACCTCTCGACAGTATTCACGGATACTGACGTGGCTTATTTTGATGCTACTGTTGCCACGGTAAGCCTGGTTGCCAATATGCTGCTGGCCAGAAAAATTATCGACAACTGGTATTTGTGGATTGCAGTAGATGTCGTCTATGTTGGTCTGTTCCTGTTCAAAGGCCTGTACATTACAGCTGCCCTTTATGTCATTTTCTTTTTCATGGCCATCACCGGATTGCTGGAATGGCGGAAGGAAAAAGCAACGCAGGCTTTGCATACGTGGCAGATTTGAGAAATTAGAAATTAGAAACTGGAAATTGCTTGTCCCATGGTCGAGCACTTGAAATCAAGGGCTAGTCATCAGACAACTCAAGCCATTCAAACCCCTCAAACAATTCAAACCCCTCAAACCCCTCAAACAATTCAAACCCCTCGAAGCATCCCTAATCTTCCTCTTCTATGGAAGTATCGTTGAGTTGCTTGAAAAACTTTCCGCTTTTTTCACTCAGAATTCCCGAATCAAAATCTATGGTCTTTAGAATCTCAATGAGTACCTCTATGCGCGCTTCTGTTTCGTAAAATTTGTTGATGATGACTATTTTTCTGTTCTCAACAATGCAATACCCGGAATTGAAAGTCCCCTTTTCATACCTGACGATGTAGCCTATTTCACTGAACAGGAGTTCGAGCTTTTGGAGAGAGTGCCGGGTGTAATTAATCATAGGAAGGAATTTTGGCAAAAGGCAAAAGTAAAAAGGCAAAAGGAAATTGGAAATTGGACCCCGAGTACTCGGGGGAAATTGGAAAATAACCAAGCCCCAGCAACCAACTGCCAACTGCCAACCGCCAACCCCGAAGGGGCATGCAGCCAACCGCCAACCGCCAACAGCCAACCCCGAAGGGGCAAGCAGCCAACAGCCAACTGATTTTCAAGTGGTTTAGAAAACACGGGCAACTTTATTTTTGACTCATTACCCAATGCGCAAATATCGCAAATTGCCTGTATGTATGAGGGTTTGGGATGCCTGGCCTTTTTCAGAATTATATTGTAATTATTAACTTTCTCACGAACGAGAATTTTAAATAATCAACATAATTTGAAATAAAACTATGAAAGTTGTTGATTTCACAACAAAAAGAATTTAATTTAGTGGCGCAACTACTAAATTGATAAACCAAAATTTATTTTATGAAGACACACCATCGTGAAATCCTTATTTATTACAATCCTGATTCCAGCAACGACAGAAAGACTGTTGCACATGCACAAAGTCTCGTGCCTCATGTTGTGACCTACAGTTTCGACAAAGCCCCGTCAACAGGTAGAAGTTGGCAACAAATTGTTAAAGCATTAAACCTGCACCCTAAAAGGTTGATGAACAAAGCTCATCCTTATTATCAGGAGCATTTGGCCGGTAAGGAGTTCGATGATGCAGATTGGATCAACATAATCATGAAAAATCCCTCATTGATTAAAGCACCTATAGCTATTCGCGGAGACAAAGCGGTGTTGTGTGTAAATGCAACTGTCATTTATCAGTTGAACATTGAGAGCGACCTTGTCATCAGTTAATGGTAAACCACACTAAATAACCCTGCATTGACCTTTACTACTTTTAAAGGTGTTAAAGGAGGCGGAGAATCATTGTATTCTCCGTTTTCTTTTTAGTCTCGTTTGGGTTGGGCCAACGCTAATCCTTATGTTTGCAGCTTTCATAAATAATTCAATAACCCAACATACAAAAGAGGATTATGCAAAGCTTTGAGATAGAAGGCAAATTGCTGAAGAAATACGAAACCGAGAGCAAAACTGCAACCTTTCAGGCCAGAGAGTTTGTCCTGGAAATTCAGGATGGAAATTATCCGCAGTTTATAAAATTTCAGATGACTCAAGATCGCTGCTCCATGCTGGATGCCTACGAAGAAGGGGAGAGCATAAAAGTGCAATTCGACCTGCGTGGTCGCGAATGGCAGGGCAAGTATTTCACGAACCTGAATGCCTGGCGTCTGGAAAAAGCAGGTGACAAAACTTCCGCAGCTCCTTCCTCTGATAATTTTGACTTTCCCGAAGCCTCCGATGAGCCAATGGAGATAAATGAGGATCTGCCGTTTTAATTAGTTGAGCCTGTTGAGAAAGTTCAGAAGGTCTGTCAGGTTATGTGTTTTGTAATTTCACCGCAAAACCTCTCAACCCTCTCAACCAGGGCTGATTGGGTCTATTTTATAAGGGTTTTTTGATTTCAGATTTAAGATATCAGACGTATCCCGATAGCTATCGGGATTTGATTTTTCGGGACGCAAACGGCCGGTTCTTGTCTCGGAAAATCAAAAATCTGATATCGTCAATCATATATCGTCAATCAAAAACCAGTCAAAAACCAGAACCAATCAACCCTACCTCTCAACCTTCTTGACTTTCTTAACTTTCTTTACCCTCCAACCACAACAATCAATGACTCAGCCATAATAAGGGAACAGGTATTTTTTTACCCTGGTCGTCCTCCATCCATAATTCCAAACCCCTTCCACCTTTCTTTTGAAAATAAGTCAGCCTGATACTATGCGAGCCTTTATTCAGGGCAATACTTCCAGCTACTTCTTTCATTCCATGCAAGCCATCATTGTCAATCACAGTTTGGCCTGCAATGCTGAGCTTTGAACCATCATCGGATTGACAAATAAAAGTGTAAGTGCCGGTTTTGGGCACAGTCAGGGTTCCCGTAAATGCAAGTCCGAAGTCGGATTCCTGGTTAACTGACTGTAATCCGATTTGCTGAACTGGAGTCTCAATTTCAGGTTTCAATTGGTCGAAATCGGGAAGTGAGTCCCAGCTGCCTGAATAGGTTTTCATAAGAAGCCCGGTAGTGGTACCTATATTTCCGCTCGCTTCAATAGCACTGACTTTCTCGAATTCAAATAAATGCGCCCGGCTTTTATTCCCATCGGGCCATGAGGCGCGGGTATAAAACCTGGAGGATTTCCTGAGTGTAAATGGCCTGCGATATTTCTTCCATTTTGCCGTAGGCCCAAGTTCTTTCATATTGTACTCCATTTGCCCTCCGGGCAATACAGAAACCAGTTCCACTTTTGTTTTACCTGAAAATATCCTGGCGCTTGTTGCAGGTTCTGGTGGCAAATAGCCTCCATGAGCCAGCTTCATCAGGTGTGGGTCCATTTTCTGAAGTTTGCGGTCATAGGTAACCAGTCCGTTGTTCTCAGTCTCTATGTCGCTGAGTTGCGTATAAACGGCTGCACTCAGGCCCAAGGTATCAATCATCGGTTTTAGAGAGCGGAAAAGGTTTTCGTATTTCAGAAGCAGTTCTTCAGAAGAACTGACCAATTGATAACCCCAACCGTCATGAGTCCACATATGTCCGGGTACATTGAGCCCCAACCCGCCAAACTCACCTAAAACGGTAGCGCGCTTTTCTTCTGGCTGTGGCGCAGCTGGTCCTGGATAAGCATGTATGTCTTTGATATCGCCGGTACCTTCATCCGTCCAGCCACTTGCACTGTTTACCAGGCGTGTTGGGTCCCAGGTCTTTATTTCAGAAGTGTATCTTTCCGTATCGTGCTGGCCCCAGCCTTCGTTGAAAGGTACCCATATAATGATAGAAGGATGATTGCTCAGGCCATTAACCATAGCTTTCATTTCCAGATGAAATTGCTCCTTGTGCTCATCAATCAGGTTCAGTGCGTTGGGCATATCCTGCCATACCAGCATGCCCATTTTATCGCAGAGGTAATACCAACGGGCGGGTTCCACTTTCACGTGCTTGCGAATCATGTTGAATCCCATGTTCTTCAGCATCCGGATATCATTCTCCATGGCTGCCTCAGTTGGTGCAGTGTACAATCCTTCCGGCCAGTAGCCCTGGTCGAGTACGCCCAATTGAAATACGGGCTTACCGTTCAGTAAAATGCGGGTGAATCCTTTTTCGTCTTTCCCAAGGCTTACCGAACGCATGCCGACATAGCTTTTGACTTTATCAACGACATTGTTGTTTTCATCGAGAATAAGCACTTCCAATTGATACAGGTAGGGGTCCTCAGGTGTCCAAAGTTTTGGCTCACCTATGCCAAGCATATGAGGTGAATTCACCCTCCCCATTGATTCAGAAATAACAAATCCCATGTGGTAAACACGGGTTATGACGCGGTGAAAAGGCGATCTTTCCATGTTTGTCAGCACTTCCATATAAATCTGCCTGAGATTTTGTTGAGGCTGAATCTTAATCGAGCGGATATAAGTCTGAGGGACGGGTTCCAGCCAAACCGTTTGCCAGATGCCGGAAACAGGGGTGTACCAAATGCCCGTACTATTTAGTTTCTGCTTGCCGGTTGGCTGACCACTCATATTGGTTTGGTCTTTCACAGTTACTTCAATAGTCTGATCGGTGCCATCCACCAAAAGGTCTGTAATGTCGAAGCTAAATGCATCGTATCCGCCTTTGTGTGTGCCTGCAGGTTTGCCGTTTACAGAAACCTGTGCCTCCCAATCCACAGCGCCGAAATGCAGAAGTATTCGCTGGCCTTTCCATTCATCAGGAATCTGAAAGGTCCGTTTGTATTTCAAGATGTTGAATGGCTCAACTTTTTCCTTAACTCCCGATAACGCGGATTCCACAGCGAATGGAACCAGAATCTTTCCGGTATAGGAAGCATGCTGTGACATTTCACTTTGCATCTGAAAATCCCACAGTCCATTTAGATTCATCCAATTTTCCCTGGTCATTTGAGGACGTGGGTATTCGGGCAGGACTTCGGTTGGGCGATAACCCATGCTGTAAACAGTGGATAATGGGGAATAAGCCGCTTTCCAGGTTGGTTGAGCGAGGAGTATGTTTTGCGTCAGCAAAAGCAACAGAAAAAGACGTGATAACATGATTGAATTGTTTTAATCCGGATTCTTGTAACCGGCACTTCAGGGAAATGCAGATTGGGTATGTAAAAAGGCAAAAGTACACCCCGAAGCCCGAAGGGCCAAAGGGGCAAGTAGGCAAAAAACTTTTGCCTTTTGCCTTTTTACTTTTTACTTGTTCCTAAGTATAATCGGGACGATATTTTTTTGTTGAAAATGAGCTGGGGTGAAAGTTGTGTACTTCTTTCAGGCCCAACCAGTTTATTTTTTTATCAACCAACTTTTACCATTACCTGAAGAAGATATTAAGCAAACTTTATACCTATGAGGATTCCGGATCTGTAATTTATGCTCAATAGATGGCCAGAAGCCGTGGAATCAGTAATACCCACGAATAATTAATTGTCAAAAAACTACAAGTAATGACAACAACCTGGTCGATCGAAAAACTGGTAAAAGCATGGCATCTTGCTACACGGCACCACGATGGTCAAAAATATGGGGCCATGAAACCGGCCGCAAGATAGAATACCTCAACCACATTGCTTCAGTTGTATTCGAAATCATGAATGTGTTGCCGAAGGAATCGGACATAAATGCGGACTTCGCCATATTCTGTGCTGTACTTCACGATACATTGGAAGATAAGCAGCTGACATTAGAAGATTTGGCCAAGGAATTTGGGGAGGAAATAGCTTTGGGTGTACAGGCACTCACCAAGATAAGAACCTGACTGGCAAAGCCGAGCAGATGATAGATTGTCGCCACCGCTTAAAGTTACAACCCCGGGAAGTGCAAATGGTCAAAATGGCGGACCGCTTCAGCAATCTGCATGCGCCACCTTATTACTGGGCTTTGGTAAAAAGAAAAGCGAACAGGGAGGAAGCCAGGCTAATTTATCAGGAGCTAAAAAATAGCAGCTCAGTATTAGCCAACAGGCTCAAGTCGAGGATTGATGCGTATGAGTCCTGTTGCGTCTGAATTCAAAACCTGGCTTCACTTCCGGTATCGAGCATTCCAATCTTCCGGAATTACTCTTTTGTTTTACAGGTACTGATGCCAAGAGGAGTGTATAACGGGCAAAAGGATAAGGAGCTGGTCAGGAGAAATACAGCCGCCAGAACCAATAATACAATTCCCAGAGTACCAGTGACGATCTTGGTGAAATACAAAACAGCCAGGATAACAGCTACAATTACCCGGATCATTTTGTCGGTTGTGCCCATGTTCTTTTTCATAAAAATTGATTTAAGTAATGAGTCAAAAATAAAGTTTCCCAACTTATTTTCAAGTGGTTAAGAAATCACAGGCAACTTTATTTTTGAATCAGTACTAAATAAGCCTGGTACGGAAAAACATACAATTGATGCACAGCAACTGAAGCCCGGATGGTATGCCGTGAAACTGACAACAGGAGAATCGGTCCAATCGTCCAAATTGATTATCCATAGAAACCGACAACCCATGAGTTTTTACAAAAGCATCGCGAAATATTACGAGTACATTTTTCCACTCAGCCAGGTGCAGGTTGATTTTATCAATCAACTCGCCGGACATCAGGTATGCGAAATATTGGATATAGGGTGTGGCACCGGCAGCCTGGCTTTGGCACTCCAACGCGATAACAGAAGAGTAACCGGCATTGATTTGGATGAAACAATGGTTGATCGCGCCATGGAGCGGGCAACGGAGTCTGGGAGGCCGGTCAAGTTCAAGGCGCTGAGTATGCTGGAATTGGAGGGGGCTTTTGAAACTGGCGAGTTCGATTATTGCATCTGCTTTGGCAACACGCTGGTGCACCTTGCCACTCCAGAGGACATCACAACCTTTTTCAAACAGGCCAGGTCAGTTCTGAAACCCGGTGGACAATTATTGCTGCAAATTGTCAACTACGACCGGATATTGAACCAGAAACTATCAGGCCTGCCAACACTGGATAACGAACTCATCACTTTCAGCAGAAATTACCAGTTCCATGAAGATAGGCCACACATCGATTTCAAAACTGTGCTAACCATAAAATCAAGTGGCCACCGCATAGAAAATTCCATTCCTCTTTTGCCTTTGTCTCAGGCGCAAATGCTGATGCTGCTGGCCCAGGCCGGTTTTGTGAATATCAAGACCTTTGGAAGTTTTAAGAAGGAACCATTCACTATGGATAGTCCGGCATTTGTGGTTCAAAGTACATCCGGAATGATGCCTGGAGAATAAGTCCAGTAAAGCGGAGTTGCATTTTGCCTTTCAAAACACCGAAGTGGAACTATGACTTCACTTTCAATAACTTTTCTTATCGACCATCCACTTTACATACTCAATGAGCCGTTCACCGAGAAAATAAGGCAGGTTTAGCAGACTGAATGGTTTTCCATTGGGTGTACTGGTTTCCTGCAATTGTAAATCTCCGGCATAAAGCCTGATCGCATAATGGTGATCGCATTGTTCGATAAATTGATTCAAGGAGCGGAGTTTGCCAACGTGCCCCGACTTCACCTCAACAGGTATCAGCCAGTTTCCAAAGGGGAGGATAAAATCCACTTCGGCAGAACTTTGCTTTTTCTCGCGCACCCAAAAGCGAAGATTATCAGTCGGGTAGGGCAAAGTGGAGAGAATCTGCTGTCCGGTGAGGTGTTGAATTATTTTCCCTCTATACGATTCGTGCAGGTTTTTAGTGCCAATAATGGATTCCTGAAGTCCACTGAAATAATTGACCAAACCGGTATCGATAGCTTGAAGGTAGGGTTGCTTGCGTAAATCGGGCTTTCCCGGTAATTGTGTTTCCACTGTAGGATACACAAGATGTAACAGCATGGTTTGTTCCAGTAGTCGTAGTGCTTCGCCAATTTCCCTGGAGCCGTAATTGGAATGTCCAAAACCTTGGAACTTAATGCGGCCGCCAGCTTCGAAGAAGATATTCCTGATGCAATGCAACAATACTTCAGCTCGTGCACCAGCGGAAGCATATTTTTGCACATCATCCTGATAGGAAGTAAGAAGGGTATTGTAAACTGGTTTTAACTTAGTCAGGTCCCTGAACATGGCATAGATTTGCACTATTTCAGGCATGCCACCGATGAGAGCATATTGGTGAAACAGGTCGAGAAGTTTAGGGTACGCATAGTCTGGCAGTGGAATATGAGAAAGCATTTTTGCCGCCTCCTCTTCGCCAATGGCTGTAAGGAACTCTTCAAATGAAACCGGGCGCAAGACCAGGTACTCTACCCGACCGACAGGAAAAGAAGTTTGGGACTCCAGCAGGCTTTCAAGTAAAGAGCCGGCGGCAATGACACAAAGGTTGGGGTAGTATTCGTAAAAATATCTAAGTTTGGAAACCGCGGCGGGTTCTGCCTGTATCTCATCAATGAAAAGCAGCACATTTGTTTCATCACCCGGGATGTTGTACCTAAAAAAAAGGGCCTGTACCAAATCGGGTATCCGTTCGAAGCGGGTAAAGTATGCTCTGTCTTCCTGTTTTTCAAGATTCAAATCAATGAAATGTTTGAATCGCTCCGAAAAAATTCTTACAGCTGTAGTTTTACCAACTTGCCGGGCTCCTCTAAGTATTAATGGCTTCCGTTGTGGCCTTTCTGCCCAGCTTTCCAAGTCTTTCAATATCCGCCTTTTAAAGTTCATTTGATTGCGTTGCTTACATAAAGTCAGGGTAAAATTTGCACTTTTTTTGCACAAAGTCAAGGCAAATTTTTTTAAAAAATTGCACAAAGTCAGGGCAAACCAGTACAGCGAAGTTTCACTTCGCAACCAAAAGTCATCCCTGTCACTGTAAAACCACTCATGTTAACTTACTGCACTCATGTTTTGGTTACTAACCACACCATTCAAGAAGAGAGAGCCTGACTCCGAGTCAGACCCCCTCTCTCCGTATTACGCTTTTGTTTTCCAAAATCTCCAGGATTCCAGAAAACTTAGAAACCCTCCAGTCCTCTCATCTTCTTATGAATCGTATCTTGTGCATTTATCTAAGTAATGAGTCAAAAATTAAGTTGCCTGTGTTTTCTAAACCACTTGAAAATCAGTTGGCTGTTGGCTGCTTGCCCCTTCGGGGTTGGCTGTTGGCGGTTGGCGGTTGGCTGCATGCCCCTTCGGGGTTGGCGGTTGGCAGTTGGCAGTTGGTTGCTGGGGCTTGGTTATTTTCCAATTTCCCCCGAGTACTCGGGGTCCAATTTCCAATTTCCTTTTGCCTTTTTACTTTTTACTTTTTACTTTTTACTTTTGACTTCAACCTAACCAAATCAAGTCATGTCAAAAAGAATTCTCCTACTGGGCGGGTACGGGGGAGTAGGGCGTCCACTCTTCCGCCTGTTGTTGCAGGAAACCGATGCCGAAATCATCGTCGCCGGACGAAATGAACAAAAGGCTAAAGACCTGGCGATTCAATTGAACCAGGAGTTTCCGGACAGGAAAATATCCCACCGTTATGCCGACGCCAGCCGTCCCGATAGCCTGTCAAAGGCTTTTGAGGACATACATCTGGTTTTACTGACGGCAACTACACCCGAATGGGCCACACAAGTAGCTGAAACTGCCGTCGAATCCGGGGCAGACTACCTGGACATTCTTTTCAGAAGTGATGTAGCTGAGAAACTGATGGAATTAGAATCAAAAGTAATAGCATCAGGCCGCTTGCTTATTCCGCAGGGCGGCTTTCATCCGGGACTGCCGGCACCTTTTGTGAAGGCAGCCAGCCATCACTTCGATGAATACGATACAGCGGAAGTTTCCATGGCTATGGCGGCAAAGTTCGAAAAAGCGGATTCTGCCAAAGAGCTCGTGTACGAATCGGGAGTGAGAAAGCCCTCTTATTTGAAAAATGGAGTATGGAAGGTCCCAACTTATAAGGATGTGGTCAAAATCAGGTTTTCAGAACGCTTTGGCCTGAAGGACTGTTATCCGATTTACATGCCTGAATTAATTCCATTGGAGAAAGAATTGGGTATTCGAAACATGGGTTGTTACGCTGCCGGTTTCAACTGGTTGGTAGATTATGTGGTCTTTCCAATTATCATGGTTTTCCAATCCATAAAGCATGGGTTGGCCCTTTCATTTTTAAGCAGTTTTCTGGTTTGGTGCAATAATGTTTCCTTCCGGCCGCCGGCTGCTATTGAATTCCGGCTGCGAGCAAAAGGAACAAAAAATGGCAAAGCGGTAAATGTCGAATTGGTGGCCTATTCCGAGGATGCCTATGCAGTCACCGGTATTGCAGTGGTGGCTTGTGTTAAACAATACCTCCAGGGAAAATTCAAAGAGCCTGGAATATTCCGGATGGGAAACATAGTGGAACCACAGCAGGTGCTTTCCGACATGAAAAAAATGGGAGTCAGGATTACGGAAAGAGTGTTTTGACTTTTAGTTTCTTAGTAATGAATCAAAAATTAAGTTGACAAATTGTTTTCTTAACCACTTGAGAATCAGTTGGCTGCTGGCGATTGGCTTTTGGCTCTTGGCTGCTTGCCCCTGTATTTGTGCCATATGGCAGTTGGCAGTTGGCAGTTGGTTGCTGGGGCTTGGTTATTTTCCAATTTCCTTTTGCCTTTTGCCTTTTGCCTTTTGCCTTTTTACTTTTTACTTTTTACTTATCTGATGATGGCCAGCTTTCTTCCGGCACTCCAATTTTGAGCCTCGATAAAAACAGAGTACAAACCTGCCGGAAGCTGTGATACATCCAACTCCATCTTCAATTCCGAAAGCTTTCTGACTTCAGACTTGACAATTCTTCCATGAATGTCAGAGACCATAATCCTGCCATTGAGGTAGGGTTTATTCATTTCAATAGCCACCCTGTCCGTTGCGGGATTCGGAAAGATGGAGAACGCCGTCAGGTTGGCAAAAGCCACTTCTGTATCATTCGTAAGAGGCCCAATTTTTATGGGCAAACTTGGGGTGCCGAGCCAGCCACCACCACCATCCTCGACGATAAATGTGAAGAAGTCATGGATAGCTGCAGCATTGGTGTTGTTGTAACTGATTTTACCGGCTGTGATATCTGCCATGGTGAAATTGCCACCACTATTCAGCGGAATCCCATTGAGCAACAGATTGCCATGATTAGGTTTGTTCAGGAGGGTAAACTTTAACTGAAAGGCTGTGTCATCTTCATCCTGAACCAACAGGTTTTGATTTTGGACGACCGCAGTCCCTTTTGGAAGAACGCGAAGTGTATCTCTGTTGACGAGGAAGGGATGCTTTGGGAAAACCGGACCGCAAAACTCCAGGCCCCATTTTTCGAGGGTGCCACCCTGCCCATCCGTATTGATTACTTTCAGCGTGAGTGCCCAGTTACCGAAAGTGCTTTCGCCCTTAAAAACGGACAGTGGATTTTGAGGTTTGTATTTCAAACCACCCAATGGCGGACAGGCGATGGCAAAGGGTGCTTCATCGTCGAGCCCCAAATGGAAGAGGGCCACATTGCCACAAATTTTGGAAAACAGCTCCACCTCTGTTCCTTTCGGGCTTTTAAGCGAAACGCTGATGTGCGGCAGGGCATCGTGATTGCCTTTCAGGTCGATGATATTGATATCGGTGATGATGCTGTTATCGAGGATTGGCAGCACAGACTGCACAACCGGCAATCCGATTCCGGAGATAAATTTGGGTACGTCGGAACTGAAGTATTCCTGGCAGTTCACGGTAAACGTTTGAAAAGCATGTGTGGTAGTCCATTCGGCTTTTCCGCATTCATTTCCTGGCCTGATGCGCCAGAAATAGATTTTGCTTTCTTTTAGTGCAACAGTTGGTACAAAGGTATCACGTGACCATCCCGATACCTCGCTTATCATAGTGGCAGCGCTGAAAGATGGACTTGTAGCCAATTGAAAATCGTAGGTATCAGCTTGTGGAAGATTACTCCACCTGAATACAGGTAGCAAGCCGTTATTGGACTTGCCGTTTGCCGGTTCCAGAATTTTCAAGGCACTGAAATCGCTGTAAACCAAATTCATGATTAAACTCATCAATACCGTGTCCGTTCCGGAAATTGCCCTGAGAAGTGGATTAAAAAGGCCATCAGCAGTCACCTTCGACAGGTCAAAACTCAGTGTACTCGACTCTCCGGGTTGAACAGGATTCTTGCTGAAATTAACGCCGATATTTTCCGGCAGGCCGTTGACAATGTCAAATTTGATAGGTTTGTTGAAATTCAATATCGACCCGGTACTGATTTCAAAAAGTGTTGCATTGGGTACACACACCTGTTGATGTTGTTTTGGCTTGGTGATGCTGGTAAATGTCGGAGCACTTGCCCCTTCTATTTTAAAATCAGCATCGGAAATATCGAAGAAAATGTTTTCGGCTGCGGAAATCTTAATCCGGGCTTTGGTACTCAATTTTTCCGGGACGATGATGGTTTCCTGGCCGTCGTTCGGGGTGGCCCAGGCAAGCATAACGGGATAAGTGAAACCGCCATCGGTTGAGAGTCTGATGTCCACAGTCTGGCAATTTACCAATTGATTGTCGGTTTTGGCCACGTCCCATTTTACAGTGACTTTTTGCCCGGCTTTCCAGACAATGGTGCCAGCGTTTGGGTAAGTGACGAGGAATGGGCCTGCAGTGGCAGTGGATTCAAACGAAACATCCTGCCAAACCAAACCACCGGCACCTTCCGTTACGTTGTTGTCACGGACGGTAACCCTGAACTTCATATTCCGGGAATAGTTGGGCAAAACCTCAGTAATGTCATTGCCGTTTTTGACAATGGTTTCTATCTTGGGAAAAGTCCTGATACCGGAGGCACTGGGGTCATAACTTCTGAAAAGTGGAGAATTGCCCGATGGAGAACCCAAAGGAGTACTCGGCCCAAGATTGATTTGTTCCCAACCATAGGTCAATTTATCCCCATCAGCGTCATTGGCTTCAGCTTGTAGTTCAAATGGTGTGTTCACGGGTATGTACAAGCCATTGCCAAGACCGACTTTCACAACCGGTGCGATATTCTTTGCCGGTTCGATAGTCGCGCAGATATTTCCTCCGCCTTTTCGGGAATAGTTCCAAATCTGTTCGATGGTGCCACCGTGATAATGCAGATTGGCAGCGCCCGGAATATTGCTTTCTCCACATGACCTCTGATAGCTGAGAAAGGTACTGCCGCTACCCGGTTCATAAGCTGAACCGGAAGACATCTGTCCCTCTGAACCCGGACAATTGTTGAAGGTGTGTCCTGCGGAAAACTGATGGCCAACTTCATGTACCGTGATATTTAGTGTAACGTTCACAACGTTGGTACTGGAGTGGCAGGTGACGCCGCGGCCTTTGCCAGCGCTGCAGGTGGTTCCGCTCACCACACCTCCCACATCCGAACAGCCGGTGGTGAACACATGGCCTATGTCGTAATTGCTCAGGCCAATGATGCTGTTCAGGGCTTCTTCATTTTGCCGAAGCAAGCCCCCACCACTCGTGGCGTTGTTGTATGGGTCGGTATTTGGGTCGGTAAAAGCTATCAGATCGTTATTGGCGATGAGAACCAGTCTGATGGCTACATCGCGTTCCAGAATGCTGTTGAGGGTATTGGTGGAAGTGACCATGGCGGCCAATACAGCAGTTTTGCTGCCGAGGCGGGCACCAAACTCACCTGTGCAAGCCAGTGCATATCTGTATTTGCGCAGTTCTGTATTGGTGCTGCGCAATTGGAGTTCCTGCCTGTTGTCCAATTCCGTTTTTTCAGCAACATGACCTTCCCAACCACAGGAATTTACCGAATGAACCATGGAGCGGAAATCCTCTGTTGTGTAGGCATAACAGAGGTAGTACTGGTTTTGACCACTTGCATAGGGTACAATGACAGAACCACCATTTGGAGAAAGGATAATGGCATGAAACCCATTTGGTCCATAATCGAGTCTCAAAGTGTAGGACGGGTTGTTCAAGCCTTGACCTGCAAAAGTCTGGATTTCAGGATGTCTGCCAGCGAGTCCGGGTTCCATAATGGGAGAGTTCCATACCTGAAAGACTTCAAAGCTACCGTCCGGCAGGGGCAGGGTGACACTTTTTGCTCTTCGGCGGACATTCTCACTGCCTTCCATTGGAGCATTCTGAAGGAGCTGCTTCATGGATTCGAAGTTGAGAAACAATGCCCTGTAAACTTTCGGTTTTTCAATTTCCACAGACCTGGAACTGAGGAAAATCTGATTTTCACCAATCTCTCTCCAAAAATTACGCTGCTGTCCCAACAAAAACACGGGCAACAGCGCCATAACCACCACTATAAGTACTGTCTTTTTCAATTCAGTGAATTTAGAATCATTGCCATCCATTCAAACCAATGACCTGACAATGATTAAAAGTTGAAATGTCCTGTTTACAAAACTACATTCCAGGGCCAGGAATTGTTGCAGGGCAAGTCGGACTTTGATTTTAGGCTGACAAAATCAGGGCCTAATTTGCCACCTCGCGTCCGATACTGTCGTAATGAAATCCTTTTTCTCTCATGGAGTCCACGTCGTACAAGTTTCGGCCGTCAAAAATTACCGGTTGTTTAAGCAATTCTTTGATGACGTCAAAGCTGGGGGTGCGGAAAACGCTCCATTCTGTGACGATTACCAGAGCATCGGCGCCAATGAGTGCTTCATATTGTTCATGCACCAAAGTGAGGTCTTTGTAACCCAATGCGGCCACATTTTTCATGGCTTCGGGGTCGAAGGCTTTTAGTTTTGCGCCAGCAGCCAGAAGGTCTTCAATGAGGGTGAGGGCAGGAGCTTCCCGTATGTCATCGGTATTGGGTTTAAAAGCTAAACCCCATATTCCGAAGGTTTTTCCACTCAGGTTTTCACCAAAATAGGCCTTTATCTTATCTGTTAGCCTGTGTTTCTGAATGGCATTCACCTGCATAACCGACTTGAGAATTTTGAAGTCATAAGAGTAATCCTCTGCTGATTTGGCCAATGCCTGGACGTCTTTTGGAAAACAGGAACCACCATAACCCACACCGGGAAACAGGAACCGTTTACCAATACGGTTGTCGCTGCCCATGCCGATGCGAACTGAATCCACATTGGCACCTAACTTTTCACACAGGTTGGCAATTTCGTTCATAAATGAAATGCGGGTGGCCAGATAGGAGTTGGCCGCGTATTTGGTCATTTCTGCTGAGCGCTCATCCATGAAGTAAATGGGATTGCCCTGGCGGACAAAGGGTTCATACAATTCACGGATAATTTTTCGAGCTCTTTCTGAACTCGTACCAATAACAACCCGGTCGGGACGCATAAAATCATCCACTGCCACGCCTTCCCTTAAAAACTCGGGGTTGGACACTACATTGAATAATTCCCCGCTCAGTTTTTCCGCTAGTTTAGCGTGTACTTTTTCGGCCGTTCCAACGGGAACAGTGCTTTTGTCCACGATTACCTTGTAATCTGTAATGATTTCAGATAAATCTTCAGCTACCTCTAAGATGAACCTCAAATCGGCCTCTCCGTTAGCTCCCGGTGGGGTTGGCAGGGCAAGCATGATGACCTGTGATTTTGCAACTGCCTGTTTGAGGTCGGTAGAGAATTCAAGTCGCCCTTGTTTGGTATTTCTTTCAAAGAGTACATCGAGCCCCGGTTCATAAATGGGGATTTCACCATTTTGCATTCTTTTCACCTTATCGGCATCGACATCCACACAAATTACATGGTTTCCAGTTTCCGCAAAACAAGTTCCGGATACCAGACCCACGTAACCGGTGCCAACTACTGCTAAATTCATGATGGGTATTTATTTGAAGGCAATCATCCAGCTTGTTATCTGTGTGTTGCCAGGTTTATTAAGGGTATGAATGTTTATCTTTTAACTAGAATTTGGATAAAATGAATCACTCAGCGTTTCAATATTTGTCAATAAAAAGGAAAGAATTGAAACCCTTTGCTCTTCAGGTATGTATTAAATTCAGGATGGCAAATATGGCAGTGTTTTGGCGCTTTTAAAAACCAGAAAGCATTTTTTTCAAGTATTACAATTGATGCCAGATTGTTTTAATCTTTGATTTTCAAAATCTATCCAGATAATGAGGCTCCTCAGTGTTTTAGTTATCATGTTTACTTTGTTGGGCTGTGCGATACGTCCGGCAAATTTTCAAAATACTTCTGTGCCCGACACCCCGGATTACAACAACACCGGGCATTGGGCTTCACTTCCCGGCATGGATGATATGGCAGACCTAAGTCCGGACCCCAAATTTCCGGATTTACAGGCTACAGCCATCGCCGATGTTTTTTTCATACACCCTACCATATTTACAAAAAGATCAAACGCGTGGAACGCCTCTTTAGCGGACGAGCGCCTGAACAGGGAAACCGATGAATCAACCATAAAATTTCAGGCTTCTATTTTCAATGGTGCCGGCAGAATCTATGCTCCCCGTTACAGACAGGCTCACCTGCGCAGCTTTTTCTCAGAGGATAAAAAGTCCTCAAAGGAGGCCATCGACCTGGCGTATGCCGATGTAAAATTGGCTTTTGAGTATTATCTGACGCATTTCAACCAAGGACGACCCATTATCATTGCGGCTCACAGTCAGGGTGCAGTACATGGACTTCGACTGTTGAAAGAGTTTTTTGACAATACAGCTCTCCGCGAACGCCTGGTAGCAGCCTACCTGATTGGCTGGCCAGTACCAGCGAATTCATTTGTGAACATTCCTGTTTGCAAGGATGAAGTGCAAACTGGCTGTGTCTGTTCCTGGAGGACCTGGCTGTGGGGGCATTCACCCAAAATTCAATATGCCAAGGGGGAAATCATCGTTACCAACCCATTGACCTGGAAAACATCGGAGGAACTTGCACCTAAAAACCTGCATAAAGGGGCAGTGCTCCGCAAATTTGACTCAGTTTATCCCGGCATTGCTGATGCCAAGATTGAAGCCAATGTTCTCTGGACCCACAAGCCTAAATTTCCGGGTAGTTTTTTGATTAGAAGGAAGAACTATCACATCGCCGATTTGAATCTCTTTTACATCGATATCAGGGAAAATGTGATAAAAAGAGCAGCAGCAATGCAGAAAAATTAAGGCAAAAGCCATCGAATTTTTCTGGAAGAATGCCTGCCAAAGTGTTAAAAAGCCTTTTTGGGGCCCACTATTTTTCCACTTTCAGATATGAGTTGTTCACCATAGTATCCGAATATATAGTTTGGCTAAAGCCCTTTTTGCCAGAATTTAAGTAATGAAACAGGGATGTTACTTGATGGATGTTTGGATGAAGGATTTTATAAGATGTTGATATTAAATTGCTTGTGGATAAATAAATCGAATCAGGAGTCAACCTTTATGCACCGGTTGCGTTTTTGGCCTTGTAATCCCCGAAAATCCGGGTGAACTGGTTTGCGGCTAAATGAATGACTGAGGTAGTTTTCAAATAACCGATAACGAATAGCCGCAGATCTATTTTTTCACAGATTAATACCTAGATGGACTTAGATTCGAAAAGAAAATCTTTTCAAAAAGGGACACCGAAATTGAAAAGTGACTTGCCAAACTTGGTTCAATTCTTCAAGCTTCTGCTTCCCAAGCCATATTCCACAAGTAAAATCAAGCCTGCATTGACCTTGACTCTGTTTGTGCTATTGGGAATTTCATTCCACAACTTCACTGTTGAACAAACGATTGAAAAAGACAGCCCCGACATACCTACGGAGCTTTTTGCAGAAATTGACAGAAAAGGCCGGGCAACTGACGCCGACAAATTGGAAGACGTTTTTACTGAAGATAACTGGACAAACGCCGGATTTCCGGTAGTAGATGACAAGCTGATAGCCGCCCTTAAAATTCAGTTGGATTTACTGGAAAACGGCAAACTCCGCGATGGTCAAAAAGCAGGGAACCTCCGTGTTACGAGCACAGAACTCAAAAGAACCATTCAGATTTTGATGGAATACGGTCAAAGTCAACCGGAAACCATTTTGGAGGAACTGGAGCTGTACAAAGCGTGGGGCAAGGATAAAAAAGGAAATGCCTATTTCACGGGTTACTACACACCAGCGCTGAAAGTAAAAAAGACTCCTGACCACAAATACAAGTATCCACTGTATCGCTATCCCGAGGATATGAAGGGCCGTATGCCGAGCCGACGGGAAATCGACGGACAGGGAGTACTGAAAGGCAGGGGCCTTGAGTTGGCTTATGCTTCCAACCCAGTTGATGTATATCTCATGCAACTCCAGGGTTCCGGAACTATAGAGTTTTTGGAAACAGGAGAAAAAGTACTTTTGCGCTATGCCGGTGAAAATGGTCATCGTTATCGGAATATCGAGCACTACTTCAAGAAAAGAAGTGATGTCTCCATTCGTAGCATTTCACCTGATGGCATTCGCCGCTTTGTAAACCGCCATCCGCATTTAGCTGATAGCGTCCTTTTCTACAATCCATCCTACGTGTTTTTTGCACCAAAGAGCGGTGAAGTGAAAGGAGCGGCACAGGTTCCACTTACAGAAGACATTTCCATAGCGGTTGACAGCCGTTATTTTCCACTTGGCAGTGTAATATTGGCCGCAATGCCTGTAACGGAAGGCGGAAAGGTTACCCACCACCAATATCGCATACTGTTGCCTCAGGATGTAGGTGGAGCAATAAGAGGACCCGGACATGTCGATGTTTACAGTGGTTTAGCATCTAAGGGCAGGGCAAAGGCATCAGCATTACATCACTATGGTCAAATGTGGATTCTGCTTCCCAAAAAGCAGGAGCATGTCGCAATGAAATAATTATTGCAACGCAACTGAATAAAAAACCCCGGTAGAATTCATTTCCGCCGGGGTTTTTGCTTTATGGTTCTTCAATTCGCGACCGGGAATCTAAACCAATCCGAAGGCCAAAACTTAGACGAAACCAGTCAGTTTCATCAAATTCGTTTAGCATAGTTTTGTTTGACAAACGCTCAGTCAGGCCACTCCAAAGTACGGAAGAAAGGTAGTCGTAACTCACAAAAGGTGATAAGCTCAGCAGTGAGGTAAGTGTGTATTCTCTGATGACGGCAATTCCGAAAAGGGGAGTAAAGGATCTGACAACCTTCAAGCTGCCATCAGAACCATTTGGAAAACCATCAGGATGAGAAATTTGATAGTGCATGGAAACCTGAGTAACCCCGGTAGATAATCGAAAAAACAATTTGCGACCAACACCATTTTTTACCATTTCTGTAAGTGGTTGGTACAGTAAACTGATATTGACTCCAATTTGATTTACAGTGAAATCCTTATTGGAATAATTGAGTTTAGCCTTGCTGGCAATCAATGATGGTTGAAGAGAAAACCTACTTGTGTTTATAGGAAAACTATAATCGAAGGTGGCAGAGGTTCCATGTTTCAGGAAATCAAAATGCCTCTTACTGACATAATTCTCAAATAATACCTGCCAGCGTTCAACAGAATTGATGTTTGATGCAACAGAAATGCCCACTTGGGCGTCTGATATAATGAAGTTTAAAAGGAAGTAGAAAATGAGCAAATGTCTTTTCATAGCCATGGCTTATTGTCGAAATGCAAAACGGGTGCAATTCTTTTTGAGTACTTTTCTGCGACTTCTTAACTCAGGAATATTCTTATGAAATGTTAGTGGAGACCCTGCAAAACGATCCTGATTATAAACTGCTGTTGACACTTCGGCATAACAATTTGCTGCCTTTCATTCAGCAATACGTGTTTGAACGCAGTGTAACCATGATGGTATTTTGGGGATTAAACCTACTGTTACTGCTCGCACTAATCTGGTTGGGTTGGTCCGATATAAGTTCTGGTTTGGTAAGTTGGGCAATCCTGTTGAAAAATGTCGGATTGGCACTTTTGCTTTTGCTAACCCTGATTATCGTTCTGCATGAAGCTGTTCATGGTTTGGCATACCTGATGGTTGGCGCTAAAAGAGTCAGCTTCGGGATGAACCTTCAGGAATTTTACTTTTATGCCATAGCAGACCGTTTCGTTCTATCCAGGCCTGCTTTTGTTTTTGTGGCACTGGCGCCTTTTATTGTCATTAGTGCTCTTTTGATTGGTGGACTATTTTGTATTGGGACTGAGTGGAAATGGCTTTTTTACAGCCTTTTATTTTTTCATAGTGGAGCTTGTGTCGGAGATTTTGCAATGCTGGCATTTTATGAAAAACATCGGGAATTTTCAGAATTGCTCACGTACGATGACAGGAAAGAAGGCCTGTCCTACTTTTATGTCAAATGAAGACAGATTTTTATGAAATCAAAACCCCAAATAGACATTAATCCTGGAAACTGAAGAAATGACTTTGAAGCACTTATACGGTTTACTGATACTTTTTGGACTCGCGGTGAGTTTATCTTTGTCATCATGCAAAAGAAAAGTGGCCAAAGAGGGTGTCATTTTGCCATTTGCCGGAGTGGATGAGCAACAGGTGGATTCTTTGTTGGGCACGATGAGTCTTCAGGAAAAAATTGGGCAGATGCTCATTTGGGCACCCTCTCCAATCGATTCATCAAAGAAAGAGGTCATTTTTCAACAAGTTTCCAAAGGAAGAGTAGGTGGATTGCTGCTGTCTGAGTGCAGCGTGTTTGATTACCTTTTAACAGCCGATAGCAGCACTAAACTGGCACCTCTGCCTTTGTTTCTGGCAAGCAGGGAAAAGATTTCCCTTCATAATCAATTCAGCGAGCTACTGAAGTTTCCTCTTCCTTACACACTGGCCTCAATTGATTCTTTTTCGCTGGAGAAGATTTTCGAAAAACATTACCTGCAACAGTGTGAGGCTTTGGGCGTAAATCTGGTTATTCATCCATCAATAGAGCCAAAACCAAATGTAGAATCAGGCTTTGAATTGACTGAATTTGGCGGAAACAGGTTACTCCGACAAGAAGCACAAACGAGAATTTTTCAGAGCCTTCAAGAGAAGAAGATTCTCTCTGTTCCTTCAGGATTTAGCGATAAAGCCATCATAGAAGTTGACAGTCTCAGAGATAGTTTATTTAGCCACTATTTTGCTTTTACCAATCAAGGCTTGGGTGCTTTATTTTTGGATGATAAAATATTTCAGAGCGATAGTCTGAAAGAAAGGTCACAGCGATTCCTTAAAGAATACCTGGAAGAAAGTTTTAACTTTCATGGACTGATAGTGGCACAACTCGACCGTTTGGAATCTCCAGCCACTAAAATTGCCATGGGTGCCGATCTGTTTATTACTGATGATGCACAGAAGGCTTTTTATTCTATTTTGAAACTAATAGAAAGGGGGCGATTATCTGAATCGGATCTGAATAATAAAGTCCGGCTGATTCTCCGGGCTAAAGCCTGGATATACAATGGCAGTATCCCAGAAAAATCAGGTAGCCAGGAGAGAATACCCAATCCCAAACCAGCTGAACCAGTGGCTCAGATGGAGTATGAATCCGACAGTATAGATTCTCTGAAGCTCAATGCGATTTCGGCGAAGGCAGAGGATTTGGAACATTATTTCAAAGATGAAAACTGGGAGTTTCTGGCTCGGCATATTTATGAACGCTCTGTAATAGTTGCTTCCAATCCAAAGTCAATATTGCCTCTTTCAAATTCTATAGGTAGCAGGTTCCTTTTGGCGGTACACAGTTCACAGGACATGACTGTTTTCCAGAATACTTTTGAAAAATTCGCAGCACTGGAATCGAAGCGTTACCCACCGGGGCCGGTTAACTACCTTTATCCTCCTGCCATCAATAAACCATTGGCTGAGCTCGTTCAATTGATTTTATTGGATAACATCGAAATTGACACTATACGTCATGCTGCTTTTCTGGAAAACCTGCAAAAGTTGTCTGGCGAACATGGTGTCGTCATATTGAATTTTGGAAATCCTGTCAACCTGAAGTTTTTGCCTAAGGATGTTTCCATCTTACAGGTTTTTGAGCGCAATGATATAACTGAGTCTTATGCAGCACAATTAGTATTTGGTGCAGTCAGCAGCCACGGAAAATTACCTGTTTCAGTTTCGAATGAATTTCCTGTCGGAACCCATTTCCCAATTCCCCAAACCCGAATGGGATATGCTTTGCCGGAGACTGTTGGCATTTCAGGTGCTTCCTTATCCGGTATTAATGCCATAGCGGAAACTGCCATTGAAAACGGAGTCTTTCCCGGATGCCAGGTTTTGTTTGCAAAAGATGGTAAAATCATCTTGAACAGGTCTTTTGGAACCCATTCCACGCGAGATAAAGTGGATGTGGCAACCTCTGATTTATACGATATAGCTTCCGTTACCAAAGTGAGTGCGACTACAATCGCCCTCATGAAATTGGTGGATGAGGGGAGAATAAATATCAGCAAACCTTTGGGCAGTTACCTTAACATCAAGAATAATCCTGAACTCGGGGCAGTGACTATTGAAAGTTTGTTGCGGCATACATCTGGCCTGCCGTCGCAAATGCCAATTTCATCTTTAATAAGAACAAACAGCGTCCCAAACCGTGGTTGCAATGACCTCTATTGCAGAAAGAAAAATAAGACCCACACTGTTCAGGTAGCTGACCAGGTTTATCTCAAAAAATCGGCACAGGACTCCTTGTGGGAAAGGGTATTCAGGGCAAAGGTGAACGACAACAAGCGTTTTCGATACAGTGATGTTAATTTCTTTTTGCTTCAAAAATTGGTTGAGGAGATAACAAACTTGTCTCTCGATACTTACGTGCGAAAGAGTTTCTATGAACCGCTTGGCTTGCAACACACTACTTTTAATCCTTTGAATAAATTTAAGAAGAGTGAAATCATACCCACCGAACAAGACAGAAAATGGAGGAGAACTTTGGTACATGGCTTCGTACATGACCCTGCTGCAGCAATATTGGGTGGGGTAGGTGGCAATGCAGGTGTATTTTCCAATGCAGAGGACTTGGCCGTGATTTTCCAAATGTTGCTCAATAAAGGAAACTACGCAGGTGTACAGTATGTAAACCCAGCCACGGTGGAGGAATTTACCTACACCAGACGCTCCAAAAGACGTGGCCTCGGTTTTGACATTCCTGCTGAACACCGCTATCCGGCTTATTCGCGGTTTACCTCAAAACTTTCTTATGGTCATACTGGGTTCACAGGAACCTGTGTTTGGGTGGACCCCGCCAACCATTCGATTTTTGTGTTTTTATCGAACCGGGTAAACCCCAATGCCAGTAACAGCAAAATCTTTTCCGAAGCGGTAAGAAGCAGAATTCACACGATATTTTACGAAGCACAGAATTCGTTTACTCCGCGATTGCCGGAATTGACATACCAGAACTGACCCTGCCGGTTTCCTTTCAACCAACTTGCCCCAAAAAAAAGCTACTCCTGTTTCAATGAACCGGAGTAGCTCCACACACTATAAGAACACCCACTAATACTTTGGTTTGAAGTTGTTTGCCCCGAGTACTCGGGGTGAGTTGTTTGAAGATCGCCTTTCTCTCTGGTGTCAAAAAAATCTTCAATCTATTATCATGTAATCGGATATCTGAAATCAAAAAAAACTACATGAATTAATAGTCATAACAGTAATTCTCACTTTGAAAAAAAGCTAAATTGAATGGGTTAATTGAATAAAA